>NZ_CP171151.1:0-543092 GCF_044813085.1 Novosphingobium sp. BL-52-GroH
ACCCTTTCTGGGCGTTCAGCTGCGAATATTCAATCCCCAGATCCGGCCGGTCTGCTTTCCCCACCGGATGCCCAAGACTGGCCACTGGCCGCGGCCCGCTTCGAGGCCGATTTATAGCTCGGGTGCTCGTTGCCATGATAGCCGGAAAACTTGCGCAAGGTCGCGCCAGCTGTAGCTCTCTTCGGCACAGAACATGCCGATGCGCGGGGGGCGTGTGACTACGACGAAGCACTTTCAGTCGACCGCTCGAACGCCATTGCCGAGCAGATCTTCCAGCCTGGTGACAATCGTCGAATCGTGACAAAGCCGCCATCCATCAAAAAGGGTCGGATTGGCGGCACTCACCGCGGGAAACCAAGATCAGCCAACGGCATGCGAAAGTCGTTGCGCGACAGAATTTTAAGACTTAACTGAAATACCAATTCGGTGTCGCCAAAAAACCGACCAACCACGGTTCAGGGGTTGGCAAAAGCAATATCTCAACAGGGGTTTATGATGGCACGTCGTTCATTTTTAAAGCCGTTCGCAGCATCGCTCGCGACGCTTGTCGCTGGCACTCAGGTGCACGCGACCGTTCCCATGACCATTCCGGCTGCCGTGGCACAGTTCGCCAACCAAGCTGACGATACGAAAGATCTTGTTCTGACCAAGGCCGATGAGGCCGTGCAGCTTGCTGCACATGGTAGCCATTCGAGTCATTCTAGCCACAGCTCGCACTCGAGCCACAGTTCGCACTCTTCCAGCGCGTACTGAGCCAGCCTCAAAAGAACGATAAAACCATGACCATTGCCACTGGCGATGCCCGGACGGTGACCCTGTCCCGGGCCGCCCTTTCCGTGGACGCTGCAAAGCGGGCCGCCTATGTCCTGATGGCACGCTATGATGTCGATGTGGCTGTCATCGGTGACGACATCGTGTGCAAGCTGCTTCCGGCAAATTCAACAGTGTCGATGGAAACTGCGGAGCGCGACTTCCGCCGCGAAGTGATTGATCAGGATTTGCGCATCTCCATTGAGGAGCGCACCGCGCCCTACCGCGATGCCATACTCGGCCTCGCCTTTTCGCGCACAGGCCTCCAGGATGGCTAAGTTCCGCGAGCAGGCTCATTTCGATGCGTCCGCCCAATCAGCCTACACGATGCTGCCATGGCGTTTCACCCTCCTCGAAGAGGAGGGTTATGTCGCGACCAATATGGCGGGCGAGTACGTCACGCTGTCGGCAAGCGAAGTCTCGGATTTCGCGGGCGGCGCATTGCGGCCTGACCAGCCAATTTACGATGAGCTGAAGTCGCGGCACTTCCTGATCGATGACGACACCCAGGTCGCAATCGACCTGCTGGGCCTCAAGATCCGCACGAAGTTGGCGCCGCTCGCCAATTTCACCGGGCTGCACATCTTCGTGACCACCCTACGATGTGAGCACAGCTGCCCATATTGCCAAGTGTCGCGGGCCAACGACGACAAGCGCGAATTCGACATGAGCGAGGAGACGGCATTGCGCTCGCTTGACCTCACTTTTCGCTCACCCTCAACCGCGATCAAGATCGAGTTCCAGGGCGGCGAATCCACCCTGAACATGCCGATCATTCGGTTCATCGTTGCCGAAGCCCTGCGGCGAAACGAGACGGCACGCCGCAATCTTGCCTTCGTGATCGCCACCAACTTGGCGGTGCTGGATGACGAAATCCTGCAGTTTGCACGCGAGCACAATATCCTGATTTCGACGTCGCTCGATGGCCCGGCAGACCTCCACAATCGCAACCGGCCAAGGCCCGGCAAGAATTCGTACGAAAAGGCGGTGGAAGGTATCGCCCGCGCTCGCACGGCGCTGGGCCATTACAATGTGGGGGCGCTGATGACGACGACCGCGGCAAGCCTGCCGCAGGTCAGGGCGATCATCGACGAATATATCCGCATGGACTTTGGCGGGATCTTCCTGCGGCCGCTTTCCCCCTATGGCTTCGCCATCAAGACCAAATCCTACGCGTCGTACGACCAGAAAAGGTGGCTCGAATTCTTCTTCGAGGGCCTGGACTATATCATCGAGCTCAATCTCAGCGGGTTCGAGTTCATCGAGCACTATTCCGCGATGGTGCTCAAAAAGATGCTTACGCCCCTCCAGACCAGCTACGTTGATCTTATGAGCCCGGCAGGGATCGGCATCGGCGCGGTCGTCTACAATTACGACGGCGTCGTCTACGCCTCTGATGAAAGCCGGATGCTGGCCGAGATGGGCGACACTACCTTTGCTCTCGGCAACGTCCATGACGACGATTTCGCTGACATCTTTCTGGGCGATGCCTTGCTTGACCCCCTCGAAAAGTCGTTCGCCGCAAGCGTGCCGGGGTGCTCGTGGTGCGCCTTCGAACCGTGGTGCGGAGCCGAACCAGTGTTTCATCATGCAACCCAAGGGGACTTCGTAGGCAAGAAGCCTCTATCCTCCTTCTGCACACGCAACATGGCGCTCTTCCGCGGGCTGATCTCTAGGATGGAGGCCAACCCCGAAGTACGCCACATTTTCGAACGCTGGGCCAATATCATATGATCGCTTTGCGCGGCCGCTTGACCCAATTCAACCCACCAGCCATTGATCGTGGACCTGCGATCCTAAGGCTCTCAGATCGCACAGACCGTCCTGCGCCGCTGCGTAGCGTCGAGGCGTTCATTCACTGTGGTGGGCCTGTTCCCGATGGATTTGGCTGGTACTTGGTCAAGGATGCCGGGACCCTCGCGCTTCTCCCCGAGGGGGCAGCCGCTGCCGTTTTGCCCGAGGATTTCCATCACTTGGGCGATGGGGACGTCGTGCGGCTCGAACCCGCAAAGGGGGCGATCCGCACGCTCTTCCGCAAGGCAGTTGCCTACAATCACTTTCTCCTCACCGAGCGCTGCAACAATTATTGCTTGATGTGTTCACAGCCCCCACGCGCCGTCGATGACGGCTGGATCGTCGACGAGGTTCTCGAAGCCTTGTCCCTTATGGATCGCGGAGCGAGAGAAATCGGGTTCACCGGCGGTGAGCCTACGCTGCTAGGAACACGCTTCATCGAACTGGTCCAGGCGGCCGGCTCCCATCTCCCGAACACGGCCCTGCATGTCCTGTCGAATGGTCGCAGCTTTGCCACAGGCACCCTTGCTAGAGACCTCGGCGCCGTGCGGCACCCTGACCTCATGCTGGGGATACCTGTCTATGCAGACTTGGCGCACGTTCACGATCACGTCGTGCAGGCCGATGGCGCCTTCGACGAGACGATCCGCGGCATCCTGGCCCTGAAGGCCCAGGGTGTCCGCGTGGAGGTCCGGGTCGTACTGCAGGAGCAGACTGTTCCGAGATTGGTACCGCTTGCCCGATTTCTCGCCCGCAACCTGCTTTTTGTAGATCATGTTGCGCTGATGGGCCTCGAACTCACCGGTTTTGCGCGCGCCAACCTTGAAAAGATCTGGATCGACCCAGTCGATTATCAGACCGAGCTATCCGACGCGGTCGGCATTCTCGATCGCGCCGGCATGAAAGTGTCGATCTACAACAGCCAGCATTGCATCCTCAAACCGTCCCTGCACCGCTTCTCTCGTCGCTCGATCAGCGACTGGAAGCAGGAATACATGCCGGAGTGTGAGGGGTGCGATGCCCAAGCCGAATGCGGCGGGTTCTTTGCCTCCGCCAAGTTCCGCTACAGCCGTGGCATTTCCCCAATCCAGAAGGCCGCGTGAACCGACACGATTGTGTTTCTGATTCCAATTCTCGTTGCCGTCCTTGTCATTCCCGAGGGGCGACAGGCAAAAGGGAGCAGACGCCGATAGTGCGAATGCGTAGGCCATGAAGCCGTCAATGGGCTGGCCGAGATGTACGCGTACGAGAAAAAAGGAATCCGGCGGGGCAAAGGCAGCCATAGCTATACCAGCGCTCCGAAGCGGACCGTCGTAAAGGTCCCAGACCAAGGCGTTGCGCGCCCAGCGAAACCGACCCTTTCCGGTCATTCCCCAGTGAATATTGGGCTCGCACAGGCAGACGGTGCCTCATCTCGGCATGCGCCGGTCAGGTAAGTCATATACTCTGGCAACGCTCATCGTCCGTGCTCAACTGAAGGTGTTATTCGCGGTAATCAAACAAGATAACTGGCGACGCGCCAGCTCGCGCGGTTGAGCGAGCAGCGCTTTGTGATCAGCACTGCCCACTCATCTCTGGACATTACGTTGGTCCGCTTACATTGCACACGGCAGTCCTCTGGGGGTGGTGACTTGGTGAAGAGAATAGCAGTTATCGGCGGCGGTCCTAAGGCTGCAGCTTTGTGTGCAAAGGCGAGTGCAATTAACGCCGTCAGACGACAAGTGGTCGTGCGCGTATTCGAACGCGACCAAGTCGGAGCTGCTTGGTCTGGTCGTCACGGCTACTCTGATGGCGTGCAACGCCTTTGCACGCCTGCGGAACGCGATGTAGGCTTCCCTTATGAACGCGGCCTACTCAACGATGCTGGGGTTGCAGACCTTTTCGCACGGTTTTCCTGGCAGGCATTCCTAATCAATCGCACGCGCAGCACACAAGGCTATCGCGACTGGGTCGATCGCGGTCGCAAGCCGCCATCTCATAGCCTTTATTCCATCTACCTGCGCTGGGTGGTCCGCCAGTCTCGCGCCTTAAAGCACGCTGGCGAGGTCACACGGCTCGACCGCGAAGGGGACAAATGGGCGGTTACCTATCAGCCGAAACGCGAGTCGGGGGCAAAGACAATCAAAGGGTTCGATGGGGTTGTCGTGACCGGACCAGGTCCTGCAATCCGCGGCTTTGACAGGTCTGATGACCCACGCATCACGGACGGCGTTGCTTTCTGGCAGAATCCTGAAGAGTTCATCGCCCAAGGGTCCGAGAGTGAGGAACCTATTATCATAGCGGGGTCAGGAGGGACAGCAGCCGCGATTGCGGCTTGGATCACCCGCCAAGCCTATGACAACCGGCCGATCATCATTGTAGGCCACCAAGCCGCTCTCTTTACGCGCACTGAGAGTTTCTTTGAGAATTCCCTGTTTTCCGACGAAGATGCATGGGCTGCGCTGGAGCCTGAACACCGCATCGGCGTAAGCCAACGGTTGAATCGCGGAGTTGTTTGGTCATCGGTGTCCGACGCTCTCTCACAGGCACGAAATGTCCGATTTCGTCCCGGAAGGGTGTCGCGAACTTATCTGGAAGGCGCGGTAGAAGGTGCGCCTGCAGAACTACGCGTGGAAGTTCAAGACGCCACTGGGACCCGCAGTGACGCTGCGAGCCTCGTGATCGATGCTGCAGGATTCGACTCTTGGTGGTTCGCGGATCTTTTGCCCGCCCGGCACCGACGCACAACCCAAGGCGCGGGTGCAAAAACACAGAAAGGGCGGCGGGACGACTTGGCGGCATCCATGGACTATGACCTTTCGCTGGACATTGGAGTCGAGGGCTTTCACGCTCCCATGCTCTCTCTTGCACAAGGTCCGGGCTTCGCTTCGCTGATGGTCTTGGGGGCAATGAGTGAGCGGATATTGAGTTCGTACGTTGACCCTGCGTGATTAGGTCGCTACATATATACATATGTACAGGCTATGGACCTTCAAATGACCGACATCGGAAAAAACTCAGAGTCCTCGGAGAAGATGGTCCTTCGGACTGTCTATCTTCCTCCGGAACTGGATGAAAAGCTCCGGGTGAGCGCGTTTAGAGCTAAGGTTTCTAAGGGTGATGTGATCCGTAATGCAATTGCTCTCGCGCTCAAAGCGGACGCCCCCCTCGAGGCGAGAGGTAAACCTACAATGGCAAAAGCGACGAAAAAGCGCGTCAATGACTCAAAAACAAAACAGGTGGGCGCTAAGGCCAAGTCAAAGAGTTAGTTGCCAAAATAGCACTTAGATCAGTCGTTGGCCGAAAGGCCGAAGGATCGGGATCATCGACGGAGAACACGATGTCGTCGCCTAGGGCGTTACCGAAGGCGGTAACATCGGCCGGAAACTCGAGAGCCGTGCCGTCGCCGCCGCCCGGAAGCTCACGCTTGAATCCAAGGTCGCGACCTTCCGAGATTTGATTATTGACCAAGCCTCGAGAGGGGCTCTGTCGATAGGCTGTTCGCTCATGCTCATATGGCACTACAGTGACGCAGATTAGTTCGTCCGTAGGTTCTTTGCCAGTTCCTGCCTGGCCAAGTGTGCGCTTTAGGCCCACTTGATCAGGTCAGCTTGATCGGGTTATCGCAAGTGAGCTGTTCTATTCTAACATATGCCTGTTGCCTTTTAGGATAACTTTGGCAAGTTGAAGGCATGGGGAAACAAGGGTTTAGTCCGGATTTCTTGGCCGGGCCATCTGCGGCAGGCTACCTTTATCAGGTGCGCTTGGCCCTTCTTTTCGCTCTTTCATACGTAAATCGCGACAGTAACGTCGAGGTCTCGATAGAAGCACTCGACGACATCAGCTTCGAGCGAGACGGCGAAGCCTTTGATTTGCTGCAAACCAAGCACAAGCTAAACAGGACTGCATCGCTTACGGACTCGGGCGCTGACCTTTGGAAGACGATCCGTATCTGGGCTCAAGCTAGCGCCGTGGATCCGTCCCTTCCCGGCAGGATGCGTTTTGCTCTCGTCACTACCGGACAGGCCGCCGATGATTCGGTCGCCGCGCTCTTGCGGCCGGCGCCAACATACGCTGTGGGAAGCAAACGGGATCCCAAGACTGCAGCAGACAGGCTCACTTCGATCGCGGAGAGTTCCACCAACGAGGCGCTCAAACCAGCCTTCGCTGCATTCCTGGCCCTGAGCCAACCGATGAGAGCATCTCTGCTGAGCTCTGTCGAGATCCTCGACCAGCAGCCAGACCTAGTCGACGTGGAAGTCGAGATTGAGGAGTGCCTTCGCCTATTCGCCCCCAGAGGACAAACCCAAAAAGCGCGCGAAATGATCGAAGGGTGGTGGTGGCCTCGCGCATGCAAAGCGCTGATAGATAAACCTCCCACTCCCATCGGCGTTGGCGAACTCGAAGCCAAATTGGATGACGTTCGCGAAATGCTGAAGCGCGAGAAACTCAACCTGGATTTCGAAGAGGCAGAGCCGACGGATCAACAAGCGGCCGAGTTCGACGCGTTTCGCTTCATCGGACAATTGCGCGCCATCGGAGTTAGCGGAATTCGTATCCAGTGGGCGAAAAGGGATTACTACCGCGCCTTTTCCCAGCGGTCGAAGTGGACCCGAGAGCATGCAGTACACGATGGTGAACTCGCATCGTTCGAAAAACGGTTGATAGAGGAATGGGAGCCGCGGTTCGAGCGGATGTGCGACAGTAGCCGGCGTGAGGAAAACGGCGACAGTCAACTCCAGACGGCGGGGCAGGATCTGTTCCACTGGGTAGAAACAGAGGCACGCATTCCGTTTCGTTCGCTCCTCACACGCTCGCTGAGCGTAGGTTCCTACCATATCCTCGCGAACGACATCAGACTTGGCTGGCACAGGGATTATAAAACAATCTTCCCGAAAGAGGGTAAGTAGATGGTTGGTGAAACATTGGAGCTTGGGTGGGATGAACGTCCCCGCGAAGAGGCCGCGCTGTTCAATCCCGCGTTTTGCGGTGAGATCATCGCGCTATCGGTCTCCAGCCATCACAAGGCGGCCAGACGACCACTGAGCTTTCCACTGGCCTTCACCATTCTGCCGCTCGCACTCCACCCCGCATCGCGCGCAGGTTTACCCGTTCAGGCATCCACCACTTTTCGTACGTGGGCTGTCAACAATGATGCGCTGCTCACCCCGCTGGCAGATCGCATTGCGCATTTGCGCGGAGTGACGCGCGAAGCGCTGCTTTTCATGATCCAGCTTCGGGCCCTCGACATCACGCAGGAAGGGCTCACTCCAGGTGAGACGCCGATAGTACTGACCCGAAAACTGGAAACCGAAACCATAGAGACCAGCGACATAAAGCGCTCGGCCCGCTTGCTCGGGCGATGGTTTGCCGCCCAGAGTAGCCCTCTCCTTATCCTTCAAGCTCTTGGACTGAAACCTTAATGTTGCAACTAAGCGCGATTGCCATCTATTCCCATTCCGGCAAAAGACGGGATGTGCATTTCGAACTCGGCAAGCTCAACATTGTGACCGGCGCTTCGAAGTCGGGTAAGTCGGCACTTCTGGAAATCGTCGACTATTGCTGGGGGCGCTCCGAATGCACCGTCCCGCATGGCGAAATCCGAAAAGCCGTGTCTTGGTTTGCAGTTCTCTGGGACAACGAAGGCGAGGGCATTCTCGTTGCCAGACGCAACCCGGGTATGTCTCGTACCGCGAGCGACGAATTGTACCTTGAGCGAAATGTCGAGCAGCTACCGCCGAACCCCTCCGGATTTCAAAAGAACATCACTGCAGAAGGCCTGCGCGTCGAACTCTCACGCATTCTGAAAATTTCCGAGAACGTGTACTCTGCCGAGCCCGGACTTGTGCGTTCTGGAACGCCAGCCAGCGCAAGCCAAGCCATCTTCTTCTCCCTTCAGGCGCAGGATGAAATTGCCAACCGGCGCCTTCTCTTTCACCGTCAAGGCGAGGAGGGCATACCGCGCGCGATCAAGGACACCCTGCCCTATTTCCTCGGCGCAATGGAAGAGGATTATTACCTCAAGCAACGCCGCTATGACGCCGCAAAGGTCAAGTTACGCCGGCTCGAGCGCGAGTTCGCAGAACTCAAGGCATTGAGTACGGAGGCCACGACAAGCGCAGAGCGACTGTTCCGCGATGCGAAGCGCGCAAATCTCATTCCATCCGATGCCACCAGTCAAAATACCGCACATCTTCGTCAGTTATTGGCTGCCGCAGCTGAGCCAAGACCGCGCGATTATGTAGATACGAGTGACAGCTCCGCAGATCTGGCTGACCTTGAGCAGAAGCGTCGAGATCTGAGGGCTCGGCTTCAGGACGTTCGCGAAGAGATCAACAACTATAATCGGCTCGAGCGTGAGGCTGATGACTTCCTGATCGAAGCGAACGAACAATCTGCCCGCCTTGCGTCCATCGGCCTGTTGCGCTCCTCCGAGGCCGACACCCAACATTGCCCACTTTGTGCACACGATCTCGAAGTGGAGATACCGAAGGTGGAAGCCATCAGGGCTTCCCTACAGGCGCTTGGGAACCAGCTCTCCTCGGCAAGGCGAGACGCTCCACGACTACAGGCCCATATTCTTCATCTTGAGGGCAATCGCGCTGAGTTGGATCTAGCGCTCAAGGCCGTACAGCAAGAGATCGCCGATCGTATCGCCACCAATGAGAGGCTGCGCATCGAGCAGGATATCTTTACCGAGCAGGCTCACGTTGCAGGACGTATCAGCTATTATCTGGAGAATACGAAGACAACTACCGACAATGCCGGCATAAAGCTTGACCTTGCCCGGGCGCGCGCGGAGGTGGCGGAACTCGAGCAGGCCCTCGATCCGGAGACAATCACTGAAAACATTTCAACGGCACTCAGTCTCGTCGGGCGCGACATTACCGAATATGCCCGCACCCTGCGTCTCGAGCACAGCGATCACCCGCTACGCCTAGATCGACGAAATCTGACAGTAACAGCAGACACCGACAAAGGCCCTTTGCCACTTTTCCATATGGGAAGTGCGGAAAATTGGGTTGGGTATCATGTGGCCGCTCATCTCGCACTTCATCGATTGTTCCGAGTCCGTGGGCGCCCGCTGCCAGCCCTCCTTCTTATTGACCAGCCGTCCCAGGCCCATTATCCGCCGGAGCGCGACATTGGAAAGATCAGCGGCACAGAAGATGAGGACCAGATGGCAGTCGCGCGTCTATATAAACTGCTCTATGATTATTGCCAAAATTTGGATGGTCGAATGCAAATTATCGTTGCCGACCATGTAGAGCTTCTGAGCGACTGGTTCCAGAACGCGACAGTGGAGCGCTGGCGCGATGGCGTCAAACTGGTGCCGCACGATTGGCTTCTGAATACCTGATTGGTTTGGCATCCAGCACAACATTATCTTGCATAAACGCGACCAAGATCACCCGTGGCCCGTCGCTGTCTTCATCACCGCGATCGCCGGTAGGTGTCTATGGCGGACCTACCTTCGCAGCCTCTAAGAGCAATTCGCCCAGCCGCTAGTGACGGCGGGATTCTGGCGCCTCTTGGTAATGCGCCGCGCGGGCATTATCGAGTGTGATGGAGGGGCAGTCATGCTTGGGGGCAGCTCATCCGACCGTTCGGGCAGTGCACGAGCACCGGAACATCTCCGCCCAGATGCGGCAAGCCCAGATATAGATTGGTCCTTCACAGTTTGTAGCGCGCCAGCGGCCTGACCTTAGTTGCGATCTGAATGGCCGGTTTCCTGATTTTGCGCTCCGAAGCCGACAGTCGCGAAAGTCCCATCCCTGGCCGTTGAACGGACCGGCGACGGCCTCTCAAACCAATTTTGGCCAGACAGTCGAGCGAGATTCCGAGGGAACTGGTGATCCTCTCGGTCATCTCGATGTGCAGCCGTGGACAGTTGCCGATAAAGTGCCGGAACGCGCCCAACCGTTTGCGGGGCCGCCATCGTTTGACGCTGGTGTCAGCTATGGCACTTTACCCGAGGCTCAGGGTAAAGTGCCATACGTGCCAAATCGTTGAGCCCCGTCAGTCAGGGGATTCACGGTGCGATGAAATCAGGCTAGATTCGTGGTATGTTCCACCAGCCTGATCTCTTCGAGCCCCGCCCTCGCGAACCGCGACGATTGGAAATGCCGGCGATCACCGAGAGGATCGTGAAGGCCTCCCGGCGTCCACGCTATACCCTTATCGTACTCAACTTGCTCGCCAAGGCTGCCAATGAAAAGGGCGTAGCGGGCCCGTACATCTTCGACGAGGGTGTAGCGGTCCCGGTGCGAGACTGGTTGGGACAAGCCATGATCCCGATGGCCCAGCGGCACCACCGCCGGCAGGCGATCCGTGAGCGTCTGCTGGTAGATTTGCAGGCGAGGGGAGGACTGTCGGCTCCAGCGGTCAACGAGGCATTGGATGAATTGATGCAAGACCGCTTGCGTCAATCCGCACGCTGCAGCGTCAGTCGAGCAGTCTCGGATTTGGTGAAGGCGGGATTGGTACAGCGACATTATCAGGGCTACCGGGTCGATCATCTCAACAGGGGTGCCCAGAGGGAGGCCGTTTATACTCTGCTGCCCGAGGTCCGAGCAGCGCTGAGTTGAGTTGAGTTGAGTTGAGTTGAGTTGAGTTCACGGCCCACGCTCGGTCAGGGAGGCATGTCCAGACGCACGGTCTCGCCTGGTTGCATTTGATAATGGACGGTGGCGACAATGGGGGGCCTGCTTTTGTCGCAATACCGAATGGTTATGGCGTCCCTGCTGACCACTGGGCACAGGCCGGAACCATAGAGGATATCTGCCAAAGCGTCGAACGTCGTCGCCTTGGCGCGGTAAGCCCCCGTCCAACGAACGGCCCAAATGTCGTCATTCGCCTTGACTGCGTAGCCGGCGCGCTCGGCAACCTCCATGACCGCACCCAGCACGGTATCAGCGTGAATATCAAAATCCAGAACTGCGGACATGTCCGCGGGTCGAGACCGATCTCGAGGTTCGTGGCGAGAGGGTAACAGCAACTGAGCAGCACCCTCGATCCCCGTCAGGAACAGGCACAGCGCAATACCAGCGACAAGCACCTGGCCTCCGGGTGCCCAAAACCGGTACGAACTCCCGCGTCGGAAGGTCAAGAGCCGCCTGCGCCATTTGGCCGGGGTATCGCTTTGCCGCGGTATGATGTCCGTCGACCCGTCAAGTAATCTGAGATGGCGGCTTTGCGAAAAGCTAGGGGCGGTTGTTGCCGGCACCGACGACGGCGGCGGTGCCGATCCCTCCTGTTCCGCGAGCAGTGATGCTTGATGGTCAGCGCAAACTTGGGTCACTTGCTCGGCGAGGATCTCGATCCGCACGAAAGCCCAGATGAGTTCTTCGGGTGAAATCATGTAAGATTTACCATAGCGCGCCTCGACGTACGCGCGGCGGATGCGTCGAAAGGCGCGGCGCTGAAATTCGCTATCCCGTGGCCAGGCAACCTGCAGACGAGGGGCAATTGCCTCTGCCTTTTCTCTCAGTTCCTCCAGCGCATGGGTCCGGGGGCCGTGCAACCTCAACGACCAGAGCACGCATTGGTACAAATGCTCGCACGCCTGATGCAGCAGCAGTGCCGTCATCGGCGCGTTGTTACTGCGCCGATAGAACGCGGCACCAGCCAGGAAATCTCTCGCGCGATTATGCCAGCGGACGTACTCGGCGACCCCGCGTGCCGCGCGATCGAGAATGGGGAGTTGACGCGGCGCTTCCAGTCGAAGGCTTTGCGTCTGATAGACGGCGATCCCTTTTTCCGCGATGGCGATGAAATGCGGTACACCCTGGATGAGGGCGCTATTGATCCTCTGAAGACTTTCGACAGTGAGGCGTACAGGCCGGGCAATGTCGCCGCACTGCCATTCGCGCTCCAGCCGATCGCGGACATCCCGCCAGATGTGCTTGCTCCGAGCGAGCCGGGGGTAGTTTACGATCAGCAGGATCTGAAACGCTTCTCCTGGTGCGACTTCAGCCCATTCCCTTTCGGCGTGATTACAGTGCAAAATCACCGCGAGGATGTGGCCGGTGCGATGGTGGTCGGAAAGCCGACCTTTCGTCGCTTCCTCGAATGTCTCGAACACCATCCTTGTGACTTGATGAAGCTCCCGCTGGATTTGCGCCGGCAGATGATCCGTGTCGTTGCGCAGTATCATGCCTGCGCTCCGTCGTGAGGATATCGGCAGCCCTTCGGGCGGCGATGACCGGTTACATCGGCGACGCGGTCAAGCATGGCCCGTACCAACGGACGTACCCGGTCGGGTGTGAAGCCACCGGCATCCATTGGCGGGTCTCCGATAAGATGCGGATAGCCCCACTTCCAGTACGGGGAAAGAATGATGGAGAGTGCTGCCATATTCGGGCAATCGTGTCCCAGGCCCGTGGCATTGGCGTAGGCGAGCGCTTTGGTAATGTCCTGCTTCAGGAATGAGGCGTTCCATTCATCAGGAAAACCAACGTCCAGGAGATAGGCGGAGGTCGCCAGGATAAGGACCGCTCCTGACTGGTGCAGGGTCACGCGGGTGTTCGAACCAAATGCACCGGCCTCGAGGGGCGCAAACGCGATTTCGGCGCTCTTGTAGCGGTGTCGGCTGAGAGCCCGTCCTGCCTTCGTCCTGATGAGCGATGTGCGATCGTCCTCGTGGAGGCTGAAAACGGGTTGCAGTGTCGTCTCCGGTCGGGAGGCAGCGGTGGGGAGGGAGATCGCCCCGAAAGCCAGGACCTGCAGTAGGCTACGACGCGAAGCTGCGCCGGAAATCGAATCGTTCCGAAAGGTGGTGATTGCCGTCATGGGGTTTGCCTCCATCATGCAATTCTCAAGGCTTGGCAGGGCGCCGCCAAACGATAAGCGGTGCCGCTTATTACACCCTGAGCGATAATTATGCAATAAGCGGCACCGCTTAATGAGCTTCTGATTGAACAGGCCGCGTGGCCGGCTACGACGCCTCTATGGGAAGGCCGCCACTCAACGTTAAATCGACCAACATTCGCTTGCCGGAAGGGCTCGGCGAACGCATTGATGCTCTGGTTGGGCGGCAGCGACGCGCGGCGTTTATCCGCGATGTCCTTGAGCGCGAAGTTGTCCGGCTCGAAAACGAGAAGGGCAACCCTGTCCGGTAGCCTACGCCACCCGATCAGGCTGCGGGCGGGATAATGCCAAGCCGGCCAACTATACCCTACGCGCTACGCGTATAGGATGGGCGCTTCAACCCTATTCCCTCGTGGGGAATCGCGGGTTTGACACGGGCGAATTTCGAGTCAGAGTGAAAAGCCGCGATTATGGTTCGAGTAGCGCGACGACGGGAAGACCGCATGCGAGCGGCCCCTGCAATGAGCCCGGCCGCTTAAAGCGTTGAAGGGGGTTTGTGTGGCCCTGCGCTTAGTCACACCCATGACTTGCGCCATTTCGGCGCGGGTGAGGGGACGGATCCCCGCAAGATGCTGACGGCGGCTTGGCAAGCGGCGGGTGCTTCAGTTCTGAGCAGCAGCGGTGAGGCGCCATCGTTGCGCGCGAAGACGAGACGCCACGAGGCTGGCGGGGCGGCTAATTGGAAGAAAATAGGAAATTTAGAAAGGTAACTCCCCTTTGAGGCCCGATAGTCTGTCCGATAAGTGTCCTTCACGGACAGTAGAAATCAGGCTATGAGGTGAGGGGTTTTCCGTGTGAAAGCACGAACGGACGGGAGGGAGCATGTGGGTGGACCAGCAGATCGGAGACGGGGCAGGGCGGGCGGAAATCGCGGGCCCGGCGAACGCGCTTGTCGCGGCCAGCGAGCTGTTGCCAGCTTCCACTCCTGAACTCGTCGCCGAAGTCGACGCCGCCCGGACCTATCGCCTGCGCGCGCGCAGCACCAACACCCTGCGCGCCTATGCGAGCGACTGGCGCCAGTTCCAGGACTGGTGCTGGGGCAGGGGGCTCGAGCCGCTGCCCGCAGGTCCCGAGGTCGTCGCCACCTACCTCGCCTCGCTCGCCCGCGCGGGCCGCGCGGACAGCACCGTCACCCGCCACGTCGCCGCGATCGTCTGGCAGCATCGTCACGCGGGCCTGCCGCCGCCGACCGCGCACGACACCCACCAGCTGATCGCCGATACGCTGTCCGGAATCCGGCGCGAACAGCGGGCGCGGCCCACCCGCAAGAAAGCCGCGATCGGCGCGAAGGATCTGGCGGGCATGATCGCCAAGGCGGACGGGCTGAGCACGCGTGCCGTGCGCGACCGGGCGATCCTCGCGCTCGGCCTCGCCGCGGCGCTACGCCGCTCCGAACTGGTGGCGCTGCAGCTGGCGGACGTCGAACTGGTTGACGCCGGGATGACGGTGCGCGTGGGCTATTCCAAGACCGATCAGGAAGGCGAGGGGGCTACCATCGCGGTGCCGGCGGGGAAGACCCTGAGACCCGTCGCCCACCTCAATGCCTGGTTGCAGGTGAGGGGCGGGGCGCCGGGGCCGCTGTTCACGCGGATCGGGACCAAGGGCGAGTTCACCCTGGAGGCGATGTCCGATCGCTCGGTGGCGCGTCTGGTCAAGCGCTACGCCAGGCTCCAGGGGCTCGATCCTGAGGTGATGGCGGGGCATTCGCTGCGAGCAGGGTTTCTGACCGAGGCGGCGCGCACCCGCGCCTCGCTCGCCAAGATGCAGGAGGTCTCGCGGCACAAGTCACTCAAGGTGTTGCTCGGCTACGTGCGTTCGGCCGAGCGTTTCGACGATCACGCCGGCGCGGGATTTTTATAGAGGACGTTCAGGAGGTGGTGATGACGCAGAAGCATCTGGGTGGGTGGATCGTCGATCCGGAGGCCGGGACGGCAACCGCGGGAGACCTCGTCGTCACCGTCGTTCCGCAAGGCGACGGCGCGTTCGCGGTTCGTTTTTCCGGCGCTGTTCTCCCCGAGGATCACCGGCGCTCAGGGGTTGAAGCTGGCCTGTGCCCGCCTTCGACACAGAGGGCCGGCGATCGCTGCCGACGGTGATGCGGGTTTTACCTATGCGACAAATCTGGCAAATACCCGGCATCGTTTCGACCGGGGCTGATCGACGGCACGCGGGCTTGAAGAATAAGGACGCGCGCAACCGTGAGCTGGACGTTGTTCATTGATGAATCGGGGCAGGATCAACGTCATTCCCCCTATGAAGTGCTTGCCGGCATAGCGGTTGAAGATCGCCGCGTCTGGCCGCTCATCCGAGACCTGTCCGACGCGCAGCAGCATATCTTCGGCATGCGCCTGTTCGAGGCCTATGGCCGGGAAGCGAAGGCGCAAAAGCTGCTGGACCGCAAGACGTTCAAGCACGCCGCGCAGCTAGATCCGTTCGAGCATACCCAGCGCGCGCAACTCGCTCGCGAGTTGCTGATCGACGGGACATCGGTTACGCGAGACCGGCTGACCGCATTGGGTCAGGCCAAGATCGAATATTGCCGGTTCAGCCTTGATCTGGCGCGCCGGCATGGCGCGAAAGTCTTCGCGACCATCGTGCCGCGCGAGGCGCCGCGACCCGAACGCGGGGACGCACTGCGCAAGGATTATGCGTTCCTGTTCGAGCGCTTCTACTATTTCCTCAATGGTCTGCCTGGCGATCCGATGGGATATTTGGTGTTCGACGAACTGGATCGGAGCGCAGCGCATATCCTGCTCGGGCAGGTATCGAGCTATTTCGTGAACGCGCGCAACGGTCGAAGCCGATCGCGGCTCATCATTCCTGAGCCCTTCTTCGTGCATAGCGACCTCACGACCCTCATCCAGACGGCCGACATCGTTGCCTATGTCATTAGCTGGGGCCTGCGCCTCCGGCGCATGACAGCGCCCGCTCGCGTGGAACTGCGCCCGTTGGCCGAATTGGTCCGCCGCCTTCAGTTCAAACGCGAAACGGAGGGGGCGATCGGATCTACGGAATGAAGCTGATCGACGATCTGAGGCCAAAACCGCTGGCCTAAAACGAGAGAAGGCAATGTAAGCGTTTCCGCCAACAAAGCCTCCATGGACCCATTTAGTCGATTCGCGCTATTTTTCAATGACCATCGGCACGGGCCGATCGCGCGCGCTCAAAACCATTGCCCCTGCAGGACGCCTCCGAACTCGATCGCTAGGTGTAGCGGCTTGCAAACGTAGCGTCGCTTGCTCGCAAACAGGGTCATTTCCTGCTCGCATTGACTGACAGTCGGTACGCTACGGTGCTCACACTATCTGACAATGTACTCGCGATCATCCGCGTCAGCTCGCAAACGGTGGTGTCCTGCTCACATTAATGGCCTGTCAACCGTTACGCCCGGCCGATTTGGATCGTCGATCCGATGTCACGGCGAGCATTCCAATTTCCTCAGTTGATCCGCTGCCGCACTTCCCCAATCGGCGCTTCCTATTTGCTCGGTCACCCGCCCTTTGCTACCCACATCCACGATGATCACCGGCATTGCGGCCTGATGCACCTTCTGCTGTTCGCCCTCATCAACCACCGCCGCGGCGAACTCCGTCAGGGCGGGCGGGTGCCGCAGCTTGTTGCGCCACGTGTAAATACGCGCCGTGGAAATATCGTGCCGCCGCGCCACAGCCAAAACGCTGGCCCCAGGCGCAAAGGCTTCTGCCAAAATCTGGAGCCGCTCCTCGTCGCTCCAACGCCGCCGCCGTTCCGGCCCGGTCATCACCGTGATCTGCCGCATCCACTGCTCCTAAGCGTGCTCTCGAGAGCGTTCTTAAGAGCAGGCCCCTACCTCACGACAAGGCGCGTCTCGCCGGACGGATACAGGCTTTCGGTAAGCGCTGAAGGACGTGTTCAACCTGTCCGCGAACATGTGTCGTTATTGCGGGCGCCTGTATGGGAGGGCGGCAAGCCGGCTGACCAACGATCGAGGTAAAGCCCTGCTTGCCAAATATGTGAGCCTGTTGCCTATCCCCTCGGTCGCGCCCTGCTTACCCCCGATGAAATCCGCACCCTGCGGCCCGATTTGCAGCTCCTGTTCCTCGCCGGCCAGCGTCCGATCGTCGCCACCAAGCTCGCCTATCATGCCGATCGCGAGTTCGCGGGGAAGTTCGCCCCGGTGCGGCGCGTTTAAAGGGCAGATCCCCTAAACAAGATCAGGCGCGGCAAGCCTCAAAAGACCACATCGGCAGCGGGGAAGATGACCGTCAGTTTCGCTGTCTTGTTCTCGCGAGTAACAAAAGTGATCTGGCGGCCCATGATATTGTATGTTGCCGGAAAATCGCTGTCTGCGACCCGAAATTCAGGCATACACGAAACCACCCATGTGCCACTAGCGAGCAAGGCAGGCCGCCATACGCTCATGCAGATTTTAAAGCGGTTAACCGCTGATCCGAGAAAGCCCCCGGGGGTGCCGATGAAATTGAGATTCAGCTTCACCGTGTCCATCGTGCGAGGATCAACGGGGGTCAGTGTTACAGACGATTTGAGGGCGACAAGACGACTGGCCTTGCCGGTCTGGTAGATTGTGCTGCGGCCAGCGGACAGGAAATAATGATCGAAATTTCCGTCCGCGTTGGCGTCCACCAAGCACACGAAATTATTCCACTTTTCCCGTAATACAGGCTCGCAGCGGGTGCCGGGTCGGTTCTCAATACCAAGCAACAGCAGACCTTCCGAACCAACCTTCTTTCCGTCGATGCCGGTCGCCTCGACATCAAGCCGATAAAGCGTGCGCGGCACGATCAGGGCGATTTGGCGCTGATAATGGGGATACCCCAACGTCAATTCCCAGTCCTGGGAACCGGGCTGTTCGGCCAGCGCAGTCCACTGCGCTCGTAAGGGTTGATCTTGCTCTCCGGCGAATGATGCAGCAGGTAGCGCGAGCAGGACGGAAAAAAGAATCGTTCTCAAGCGCTGCATCTATATCCCCCCCAAATCCCATCATCGGTGATGGCCCTAGCCTGTCCGGTGTGTAGCGAATAGATCGGCGGCCGTCATGCTTGGCCTGTGAGGGGTCGGTTCCGGCTGATGGCGAAATGACACCCTCTCATGACTGCCTTCTGAGACGCTGGCCGAGTTTACCTCTTCGCTGGCCGCAAGACCAGCGGTTGCATTGACCTTGGCGGGTGTGCCGCGGGCTCCTGATCGACGACGATTGATCATGCTTTCATCCGCGGGCTGGTTACCGCACTACCCGTGAGGGGTGAACCAGTTAGCAGATTTGATCGCCTTGGCGGTGCGGCCTGTGGCGATGGTCGCCATTGCTGCACCGGCCTACAAGCTGGGCAAGCTCTTCGTTTCCCGCAGAATGGCAGCGTTGGCCAGTTTGTCATTGACGCCCTTGCTCTTCTTACTTGAACTGTTCTTGATCCAAATCCCGAACCTGCGCTTTGCCACGGCTGTATCCACACTGGTCGGGTTCGCGCTGTTGACGTGCATATTTTGGCAAAGAGTGGTCCGGTAGAGTTGACCTTACGGACTGTCTGCTACCCACCCATGCACGAACATGACGTAATCGCGGGAGCGCCAGCCGTTGGCCAGATGCACGGGATTACTGGAAGGTTGGTTGCCCCCCGATAAGATGAAGAACGGGCTCACGATTTTGGACCGGGCCCAGCATCATATGGAGGACAACCGTGGATCAGCATATAGGACTCGACGTCTCCCTGAAAGACACTTCAGTATCGGTTCGTCAGGACGGCAAGCGCATTTGGCGTGGCAAGTGTGCATCCGACCCGAAGCTTCTCGCAGAAGTGATCCGAAAGCGCGCACCGAATGCAAAGCGCGTGGTATTTGAGACCGGACCTTTGTCGGTATGGTTTTTTCATGCCCTCACTGCGGAAGGTCTGCCGGCGATCTGTATAGATGCGCGCCATGCCAAGGCCGCTCTCGATATGGCTGCCAACAAGACCGATGCGAACGACGCTGACGGCCTGGCCCATCTGGCTGAAGTTGGTTTCTATAGGGAGGTCCGCGTCAAAGGCTTCGACAGCATGTTGATGAGGACGCTGATCACCGCCCGCCGTCAACTCATGAAGATGAGGGTGCAGATGTCGAACCAGATACGTGGGCTGATGAAGACGTTTGGGCTGGTAGTGCCCAAAGGCGCCGGCAGCGTCTTCGACCGCAATGTAATTTCGCTTTTGGAAGGCGAGGACAATTTGGCACGCATCATCCTACCTCTGCTTAAAGCCTGGGGCGATATCCGGCTTCGCGTTGCGGAATTGACCAAGCAACTGGTTGCGATGGCCGGCGCGGATCAACGTTGCCGCCTGCTCACGTCCGTGCCTGGTGTGGGTACGGTCACTGCCACGGCCTTCGCAGCAGCAGTGGAGGATTCGATCAACTTTAAAAACTCGCGCGCTGTAGGCGCCTGGGTCGGTCTGACCCCAAAGCGGTATCAATCGGGAGAGGTGGATTATGAAGGCCATATCTCCCGTCGCGGCGACGCTAAGTTACGCACCCTCTTGTACGAGGCAGCCTCGGTCATTTTGAACAGGTCGACAGAGACGAACGCATTGCGTACCTGGGCCCTGGCGCTGAAGGAGCGGCTTGGTTTCAAACGAGCTGCAGTTGCGCTCGCGCGCAAACTGGCGGTAATCATGCACGCGATGCTGAAGACAGGCGAGCTGTTTGATCCAAATGCTGGAGCCGCCGCGCCAACTTGATGAACGACGACACATCGTCACCAGCGCATCTAAAGTTCACCGATAGCGTCCTTTAAGGCCGCGCCGAGCCGTCCCTGCCGGGGACGCGGCTGAGATCATTCTGCGAAGCGGGAAGCAACTGGCCTTTGGGAGCAGATTGCGTCACGAACATAGGAAGATCTTGCCTACGGAACCCATCCTGCGGCGATCAACTTGCATCGACCGCGTAGACGACCCTGTACCCGGCATACGCTTGGCAACAGTTATGAATGAACGAACGAATGATTTGGCTGGCTTGACAGAGGGGCGATTAGACGACCCGCTTCGCGGGAGGCCGCATGGTGCACTGTAACGTGTTATATGTAGGCCTTTAGCGGGGCGAGACTGGCAGTTCCTTCAACGGAGAGGAACTTGCCATGACTGTCTCGATCAATACCGCCCCGATCAGCCCGCTGCGCCAGTGGATGCAGCACGACATGATGATGCGAGGCCTCGGTCCCCATACCCAGCAGGATTACGTGCGCCATGTGAAGCGCCTTGCAGCCTTCCTGGGGCGCCCTCCCGATACGGCAACGGAAGAGGACCTTCGCCGCTTTCAGCTCATGCAGCATCAGAGCGGGGTCAGGCCGAGCACCATCAACGGCACCGTGTCGGCCTTGCGCTTCCTGTATAACGTCACGCTCATGCACGACGCTTGCGGCGGGGGAAGTGGATGACATTGCTGCGCATGACCGCGATGATGCTGCCCGGCAACCTTACATCGCGTTAACACCTTGTCCGGTGCGACCTTGGATTGCAGTAAGCATGGCTTATGATTGAATTCGTCGCCCCAGCGCATGAAGACCCGGCCCTTGCCCAATCACCGTTGCTGCGCGGTGCCTTGCTGACCCTCGGGTATCTCGTGGAACATGGTCCCATCGGTCTGACGCAGAGCAAGGCGTTGAAGCGGCATTTCGTGACGTGGGCTGCCGAAGCGTTCAACTGGCCCTATTACACCGCCGAAGACCTTTATGCGGTTAACAAGGTGCTGAACGAGCACGACTTCCCACCGCTGGTGGTGCTGCATGACCTGTTGGTGAGCGCCAAGTTGGCTCGGCATCGGAAGGGCTTCCTGCACATCACGAAGACGGGCAAGGATCTGTTACAGCATCCGGGCAATCTCTGGATCGCCTTGGCCCATCACGTCCTGTTCGTCCTCGATCACTCCCGATACACCAGGTACGGTGACGACCTCGCCGAGGATTGGCTGCTGTTCCTCAATATCATCAACGTCGAAGCTCATACCGGCCTAACCTACGATCGCTTCGCAGAGGTGCTGTTCGGGGCTGGACCGGAAGACCATCGGGCTTATGCAATGGCCTACATCCACATCCTGCGCCCCTTGTGCTGGCTTGGACTTCTGAACGAGACCCGCCACGGCAAGCCCTATCCAACAGAGAAGCTGTTTACGAAGACCGCGTTATGGACTCGGGTTATCTAGGCGGAATCCGACACGGTGTTGCCGGATGTCACACAGCATTGATCCTCTCGCTCTTTTGTTGGCAGCTAACATACCATGAATTTGGTCCATGAAGCCGTGACAATAAAATATTTAGGAAATCTCATGTAGCGGGCTGGCAATGCGCAGCCGTAACTGAGCGATCTTATTTCATCGTGGGGGAAGTATGTTGAAATATGTAACACTTCTGGCGGTTTTGGCAGCTTCGCCTGTAATCGCTGAAGACCCTATAGTTTATAGCCCTTTGAAAAATGGCCAGAGGTTCGTGTGTGCTGATTTGACTGAAGGCAATGTCAATGACAGCAACCAAATACGACAGTACGTCCTGGGATATTGGAGTGGGTTTAATGCTGCAAACTCATTTAATTCATTGCCTGGCGTAGATGTTGGCGCGACTACCAGTGCTAATGGGGTTTTTGGAGAAATTAAACTATATTGCGCTCGAAATCCGTCAATGGATATTCCTACTGCCGTTCTGTCGACGTACCTTCGCTTCAAGCGAAGCGGTCGATAATGCCTCAGGATATCGTAAGATAATTTGATTGTAATTGCTGAGAGAAATTTCGTGCGTAAACTTTGGGGCTTATTCATTGCCTGTTTTTTCGGGGTTGCCACGCCTGCACACGCCCAAGATGGCGAGCCCTTTTGGATCGGGAATAGTTGGGCCGTTGGGCGTGAACATATTTCTGACGAAAAAGATGTTGGCGGCGGAATAAGTTGCTCCATATACACCAAGAGTTCTTCTTACAGCGCCATGCTTGGCATCAAAAATCAGCCTGCGATAATCACGATGTTCATGGGTACAATGCAGATGACGTCTCTATCGTTTGCGTCGCCCATCGCCCCAATTGACCATACAAATTCCTTGAGCATGCGCATACTCATGCGAGATTACACGACAAACGATTTATCTTCTGGCGTTACGGCTTTTCCCTTCCCTGAACGTGGTGGCCATACATACATTTGGATAATGCCCAATGAGGAGGGGCGGAGGCTCGCCCATCTGCTGTCTAATGCCCTGACCGTGACCATCAGGAATGCGGATAATGCGGTGGTTCAAACGATTGCTGTGAACGATGAAGGGCGTATTGCCTTTGAGAAGCTTGCTGATTGCGTATTAGGGTAATCGGCACGGTTGCCAAGGCTCGTCCACATCTGTCTTTACGACTTCGGATGACGGCATCTATCACGCTATTGCGGGTTGCATTTGCAGGCGCGCTGATTAAAAGATCCTCCTTCAACTTGTTGATTAATATATCAAAAATACGGAGTCCGCGTGTCAATCCATCCCCTCCTCGCTGAACTTGAAAAACAGATCGCTGATAACCTCGAAGAACTTCGTAATCTGTCAGATTCGAACCTTCCCACCAGCGTTATTGAGCCGCTTCAAGAGCACTACAGCAAAATCGACGCAGCCCTGATTGACGCTAAAAACTACCTGTCGAATGCTTTGGCGCGAGACCATGAGGCACAGGCAAAAAATAACGGTTGAGGTAGACGTAATTGCGCCCGGACCGCTACCCGAGCCTGACCCTCTACCGCCCCGGATTTGCCACGTGCAGGTCTGGGGCTTTTCCTTATTATTTTTGCGATTTTCCGATGCTACAGCGCCGATTGCCATGCCGCCCGACCCATGGGCACCTCGGACAGCGACGCGCTCTAACGCATCAATGGTTTGAATAGCTTCTGCCTTGATGGATGCCAGCATCCAAGGGTTATGGTCCAATATTAAGGCCGCGTCAGTGAGCGGACTATCAGATGCTCCCCGACGCCTTTCCCGTTGACCACTACGGTCACAAAGGTTCGATCGTACGCGCCCATGTTCGCTTGCTGACGATATCGGTCATTAGCAGGAATTGGCGGGAAGAACACGCTGCAACGGCGGGCATAACGATCCCCGCCTGTGCACGGTGCCGGGCGTTGGCCCAGTGACCGCCGGTGCGATCATGGCGTTTGCACCAGATCTGCGGACTTTCGCCAGCGGAAGAAACTTCGCGGCATGGCTCGGCCTGGTGCCGAAGCAGCGATCAACGGGCGGAAAATCCCGCCTCGGATCCATGAGCAAAATGGGTCAAAGCGACATTCGCAAACTTCTCGTCGTCGGTGCGATGAGCAGGATACGATGGATCGTGCGCAAAGGCGTTCTCCCCGACAACTGGCTGGGCCGCATGATGGCTCGCCGGCCTAGGATGGTGGTCGCCGTAGCACTGGCGAACAAAATGGCGCGGACAATTTGGGCGATGATGACCCGCGAAGAAGATTACCGTTTGGCGTGATGGCGTAACTGCCATAGCGCTCGGGGCCTCGGTCCCGACAAGGAGATCGACTGATACTATGCGGCAAGGACTTCAATGTTCACGATACGGCTAACCAGTCCCGGGGCGAGAGCAACCCAAGCTCGCTGAACCGATGTGGCCCGGATCGTTCGAACTGCATAACGGCCCGTGGCGTCAGCAAGCCACACCAGAGGCCTGACACACGACCGATGAAGCGCTCTGCCGAGCAAAGTCAGAAAATCACCTTGCAATCTGGGAGGCATCCACACACGCGCCGGGATTGCCGGAGGCCATTTTTGTTAAATTAGGCAGCCAGTGGGAAGTCGTCCAGCATGGCATAGTAGTGTTGTTCGGCTTCGACTGGTGGAATGTTTCCGATCGGCTCCAGCAGAACAGCCTTGCCTTGGCCTTACGCGAGATCGGGAGAATCGAGCGGACGCTGTTCACATTGCGTTGGTTTGAGGAACTGGAACTTCGCCGGAGAGTGACAGCCGAACTGAACAAGGGGGAGGCGCGCAATAGCTTGGCGCGAGCTATCGCCTTCCACCGCCTCGGGCGTTTCCGGGATCGAGGCCTCGAAAGCCAACAAATCCGGGCGGCGGCGCTCAATCTTACGTCCGCCGCAATCATCCTGTTCAACTGCCGCTATCTCGGCCGCGCCGTTGACGAATTGCGGCGTCGGGGGACCCCGGTCGATCCGACCATGTTGGCCCGGCTCTCACCCTTGGGGTGGGATCACATCAACCTGACCGGCGACTATGTTTGGGCGGAAAACCTGAAACTCGATGCTGATGGCTTCATGCCGCTGCTTGCGAAGCCGCTACCGTGAATCCGTGTCCGAATAATGCACAGGGGCCTACATCGCCGGTCGATGATCGGCGACGGACGGGATGTCCCCACCGTTCAAAGTTGAGCGGACCTGTGCAGCCTGATCGTCACCAAGAGTAGCAACGACTCGACAACGAACTCGGGCATTATGACCGGCGAGGCAGGTACGCCATCGAAGATAAAGCTGCCGACGCGCCCAAAGACGATTCCGGCAAGATAGATCATTTGGAGGCTCAATGCTGCGGGCCGTAAACGCGGCGTTGCCGCGCCTGCGAGCAAGCCCATGCCGATTGCGACATGCAGTCCGCCAAAACCCGTCCGTTCGAGATGGTGCTCCATTTTGCCGCCGGGGTCTGCGCCATAAAGTCCGTACATGATGTCGGGATCGAACCAATAAATCCCTCCAACGCCGACCAAGCTTAGCCCGATTATGAGGAGCAGCCAGAAAATCCAGTCGATCTTCATCGCGTGGCCCTCATGGCAGGACGACGCCGTGCTTGGCGGCAATGCTGTTTGTGATCTCCCACAGCCTCGCCGCCTTTTGTCCGTCCAGCGCCAATGTCTCGGGCGCATAGCGTTTTGGATTACGAAGCACGGCACCTGCCGCATCCTTTGCGGAAGCCTCGGACAGCACCCGCACGGCATTGCGCGCCGACAATTCCGGGGTGGTGCCGAACCTGCCCATCAGTCGCATGATCAACGGCATGCCCGGATCAGCCATCGCCTTGGTCTTTGTAGAATTGACGCAGACCGCCGTCAGCGTCACCGGCCGTTCGGCCCAGCGTCTGGTCGCCTCTTGTATGTGGAGGAAGCCAAGCAGATGCGTGCCGAGCACCGACTTGAAGAAGCTCCATTTACGCTGCTCGAACTGAAGATCGTCGAGATCGGGCATGAACAGCGTCGGGACATTGCCGGCGATATGCACGATGCGTCCGTCCCCTGAAGCGGCGAGCGGGTCGATGAGCAGCCGATTGAGCGCAGCCCGCGCAAGATACTGCAGGGCAAACGCGAATTCGAGGCCGTCCGATGTCATCTGCTTACCCTGAAATGCCGCCATCGCCGTGTGCATGACGCCATGCAGGGCCGGTTTCCATTTGCCGACCTCGGCGGCGACCGTAGCGATGCCGCCCACGGTCGACAGATCGCCGCTGAGAAATTCGGCCGAGGCGGCGCCCGCCGCCTTTACCGCCGCCGCCGCCGCTTCCCCCGCCTCGCGCCCGCGGCCGACAATCAGGACATTGGCGCCTCGTTGCCCGATCGCGACGGCTGCGGCCCGCCCGATCCCGGCCGACCCGCCGAAGAAAACGAAATTACTATCGCGTAGCGAACGTTCGGCCATGACAATCTCCGTTAAAGGCAAAGGACATTCATCGGTCAAAGAAGTGCCATGGGATCATAGGGCACGGCGGGGGCGAACTCATGCTGCCACGCGCGCTTGTGCAGGTCCCAAGGGCTGGCACCGGCTTCACGCGCCGCCGCCAGTTTGTCGGGATCGACGTCCACGCCCAGCGGACGCCTGGCGAAATCAGGGGAGGTCTGCATATGTTCGATCGAACCCCAATTGTCCTCGAACTCGGCGAAATTGCTGACGTTCAACTCGACGCTGTTGCGGTCCGGATCTTCATAATAGAAGGCTGTCTGCGCGCCCTCATCGACCGACAGGATGGGCACGATACCCAGCCCCTTCAATCGCCTGTACGTACCGAGCAGTTCGTCGAGCGACCGATAGGCGAAGGCGACATGCTGCAGGCGCTGGTGCCTGGCGCGGTCGACATCGAAGCCGAGCCCCGGAATTTCAACTAGTGCGATGCGGTGATTGGCGGCGTCGTTGCTCAGCCATGCCGCTCGTGGGCGAAACTCCCCTTCAGGCGCGCCGATCGGATTTTCCGATTGATACACCAGCCGCATGCCAAGCACTTTGGCGTACCACCTGGCGAGCCGGTCCATGTCGCCAGTGGTGAGGCCAACATGATGGAGCGTCGGGTGAATGGTCGTCTCGTCGTTGAACATGGCGATATCCCTTGCATTCGATCACAACGCAGCGGAGATGTCGTCTAAGACAACAGGTCGCAAGTAGGATGGAAAGCTGTCTGTTAGTATGGAAAAGCAGAGTAATGGCTGTTCCATTGGGTCCGATGGCGACATGCATACGGAAATGCGGCGTGCGCTCGCGATCCTATCGGGCAAGTGGAAGCTGGAAATCCTGTGGCTGCTAAACGAGCGCGTGCATCGGTTCGGTGAGTTGCGCCGGTCGATACCTGGCATAACGCAACATATGCTGACGGCGCAGTTGCGCGAACTGGAGCGGGATGGGTTGGTATCGCGGACCGTGTATGCCGAAGTCCCGCCGCGGGTCGACTATGCGATTACCATCAAAGCGCGTGGCCTCGCCCCGGTGATTGATGCGCTCATGGCGTGGTGGACGACATACACTGCTTGATTGCGTGCGGAGCGGCTAGGGCTTCATTGGCAATCCGCTATGGATCGTCACTGCCATTTCCTGGCGCGGACTTCCCTGGATGCTAAAACGAAATGCTTACCCAGTGCCTCCCGACCAGAGTTATTCAGCAGCATAGGGAAACCGCGTGACCGCGCTGTAGCCGTGTAGACGTACAGCGGTTCTGGGAGATGTTGGCGATGCGGCTGAGCACGTCGGCGAGCCACGCCTGCGGATCGATGTCGTTGAGCTTTGCCGTGCGAATGAGGCTCAGCATGAAGGGGGTGCGCTGGCCGCCGCGATCTGAACCAGCGAAGAGCCACGACTTTCTGCCCAGGGCGCCATTGGCGATGATGATTTCCCGTCCGTCGTCAGGCCGATGGACTGTGTAGCCGAGCGAGATGTCCTCGACGGTGCCGACCTCGAATTCATCTTTGGTGGGAGCGGCGATCTGAATGCGATCACCACGACGAAAGGGCTTGTAGAGGAACAAGACTGATGCCGGCGACGAGATTGCCGAGGGTGGTCTGGGCCGCGAAGCCGACGATGACCGATACGAGGCTGACCCGCGCGAGCACGGCCGTCCCGATACGATTGAGAGGCGGAACGAGATGCGCATAGCAGGCGAGCAAGATCAGCCACAGGATCAGGATCGCTAGATGACTCAGAAATGGGAGCGTTATTTGGTCAATACGATCGGACTGGTCGTGCTTGAACCTATGCTCTCAGCTCATCTGCTCGAGCAGATCATCTATGCACAACGTTGCGAACGTCACGAGATTTGTCGGCCACGCCATAGGGCAGGAGAAGGTCGCGCCCGTGCAGGAGGCTGCCTCAGCGGCTGCGATCAGGTAACGGAGTTGGCGCAACTCAATCATTCTTAAATATCATCGCAGGAAGAACTGCATCGGCACGACCAGTTCCCGCGTATCGCCGGGCATATCGTGCGGGAATTGAGGCAGCGGTTCGGCGCGGGAGAGCGTAGCGAGGGCCTCGTGGTCGAGAGCAGCGAAACCCGAACCCTGCGCGATCGAGGATGACAGCACGCGCCCGTCGCGGTTCAGGCGGAACCGGATGGAAACGACGCCCTGCTCCCGTCGGCTGCGCGAGGCCGCCGGATAGCGTTTCTGCCTTTCCAGCGCGGCGAGCACGCGGCCTTCCCAGCTATCCTTTGCCTTGCTGGAAGCATCCGAGACGGGGGCAGAGGTTTCGACCGTCGCGGCGACGGTTGGCGGGGACGCCGGCGACGCTGGTGCGGACGGCGCGGGATCGGACCGGATGATGACCGAGGAAACTGCTGCGGGGGTGATCGGCTGCGGGACCGCTATGATCGAAGGTGGCTGCATCGGGGTCGGAATCCGGGGGGCGGGCCTGGGTTTGGCCATCTTCTCGCGCACCTGCGGCGGTGGGCTGGCCAGCGGCAGGAGCGTCACGACCAGCGGCATAGGCGGCGGCGCGACGACAGCCGCGACCGAGCGAAACAGCATGAAGGCGATCAGCGCCGCTCCATGCAGGGCCACGGTGACGGCAAAGGCGAACAGCCTGCCGCGCGCGTCGGGCGCATAGGTTTCTCTCGGGGCGGCCACGGCGAACGGCGCCGCTTGCCCGGCAATGGGCATGACAGGGCCGTCCGCCGGATCGTGGGTGCCGGGCGCGTAACGATCGCGCGAGGTCATTGCGACGCTCACAGTTCCGCCGCGCGGCGCAGCAGATTGTGATAGACGCCGGTCAGGGCAAGCGTCCCGTGGGTATCCGCCCCGATCTGCTGGCGGACCTCGATGATCGCCATGTCGAGATCATAAAGCAGGGTCCGCAGGCCATCGTCCTTGAGCATCGACTGCGTCCAGAAGAAGGCGCTCCAGCGCGCTCCGCGCGTGATCTCCGGGACCCGGTGAAGGCTGCCGGCCGGATAAAGGATCATCGAGCCGGCCGCGAGCTTGACGGAGCTTGTTCCGTAGCTGTGCTCGATGACCAGCTCGCCGCCATCATAATCCTGCGGATCGGTCAGGAAAAGCGTCGAGGAGAGATCGGCGCGCATGCGGATGCCGGCACCCGGCACGGCGCGCACCGCGCCGTCGACATGGGCGTCGAAGCGCATACCCCTGTCGTAGCGGTTGAACAGCGGCGGGAGCACGCGGAACGGCAAGGCCACGCTGTTGAACAGGGGGTTGCGGCCCAGCGCTTTGAGGATGATCTCGCCCGCCGCCCGCGCTTCCGGCCCGTCCTGCGGAAGCTGGAGATTGTGCTTGGCCCGCGCTGCCAGCTCGCCGGCCGTGACTCGCCCATCGACCAGGTCCGCCGCCTCGATCAGGCGGCGGACATCGGCCAGCTCTCCGGCCGTGAGCACATCGGGGATCTCGACCAGCATGGCCCTTCAGAGCTTCACGCTGCCGGTGAGGGCGACGGTGCGGCCAGGGGCCACTTCCGCGCGGAAGTAGAAGGCCGAGCTGTAGCTGAGCTTGTTGGTGAGATTGGTGACGTTGAGCGCGAGTCGGTAACGGTCGACCTCATAGGACAGCAGCGCGTCGAAGGTGGTGGCGCCGGGAATATGATAGACCATCGAAGGGTCGGCGAAATAATCGCTGCGGTAATTGACGCCGCCGCCGACGAGAAGGCTACCAGGCAGGTAAGGGATCAGCGTCGCGATGTCATATGTGCTCCACAGCGCCACGCCATGCTTCGAGACATAGGGCACGCGGTTGCCGGTCGCGTCCCCAGCATTGAACACGCCGTCCGGCGTGAACTCCAGTATCTTGCTGTCCATATAGGTATAGGAAGCCTGCACGTCCCAGGCGGGCGTGACCTTGCCGGTCAGGCTCAGTTCGATGCCCTGCACCCGTTCCTTGTCGCGGATATTGATCGACTCGCCGGTGGTCGGGTCATTGTAGCTACCCCGGTTCTTGATGACGCGGAACAGCGCCGCCGACGCGCCGAGCCGATCGTCGAGGAAGCTCCATTTGCCGCCGATCTCGAACGTCCGGTTCTTGTCCGGGTCGAGGTTCGGCTCGCTTGCCGATACCGTGCCCTGGAAGGTCGGATTGGCCCCCTGCGGCGTGAACGAACGGGCGTAGCTCACATAGTAGGTCTGGCCACGCGTCGGCTCCCACATCAGCGATGCCTTGGGGCTGAGGAAGTTGGTCTTGCTGCTGGTCCAGGCGGCGTAGTCGCCGTTTGCATCCGATGCTGCGGATTTGGCGTGATAGCTGTCCCAGCGCAGGCCGGCGAGCAGCGAAACCGTATCGGTGAACCAGATGTGATCGCTGGCGAACAGGCCGACATCCCAGCTTCGCGCCCGCGTCCGGTTGCCGATCCCCGTCGTCAGCGCGAAGCCATCGGGATTCTCGAAGGCGGGATCGCGCAGGGTGCCGCCGTCGCGGGCGAGCACATTGCCGGACGGCCGACCGAAGCGGTTGTGCTGATAATAGACGTCGACGCCGGCGACCAGCTCATGCCGTAAGCCGGCGGTGTCGAAGCGGGCGACGGCCGTCGTGATGTTCTGGCCGCCGGTGCTGGTCTGCGTGACGCCATAGACGGGCCAAACGCCGTAGTAGGTGTCGAAATTGCCGGCGATCGCATCGGTCGCGCAGCTATATTGGCGATCCCCCAGCACGTTGTAGGGATTGTAATAGAAGGAATAGCCGCCATCGTCGCAGATGTTCGGCGTGAAGGCCATCCGCCGGCTGTAATGCGCGTAGCGCGTATCGTTGGTGATGGTCAGCCAGTCGCCGATCTCCTTGTGATAGCGCACTGTCGCGATGTGGACATTGGTGATGTCCCTGTCGGTTTCCTTGCCGTAGAAACTGGATCGCGGGGCGCCATATTCGGTGACGGGATAAGCCGCCTCGCCGTCGGACCGGATGGGGATCGGCACGCCCATGTCCGGGCGACGGTTGCCATGCTGATACATATAGCTGATCGTCAGCGTCTGGTCGGTGCCGAGGCCCAGGCCGAGCGAGCCGAGCACACCCCAGCGCTTCGAATAGACATGGTCGCGGTCGACGAGGTCCTGGTCGTGCCACATGCCGACGATGCGCAGCGCCGTGGTGGCATTGAGCTGCTTGTTGAGGTCGGCGACGACGCGCGCCTGCGCGCCGTTGCCGATGGTGCCCTGGAGCGCATAGCTGTCGCCGAGATGAGCGGTCTTGCTCTGGAGGTTGATCGCGCCGCCGGTGGTGCCGTTGCCGAAGCTCTCCGAGGATGATCCCTTGAACACCTGCACATTCTCGGTCGCGAAGTCGTCGCGGACATAGGCGCCGAAATCACGCAGGCCGTCGATATAGATGTCGCCCTTGGCGTCGAAGCCGCGGATGCGAAACGCATCGCCGTTCATGCCGCCGCCGCCCTCGCCAGTGGCCACGGTGACGCCGGGTACATATTTGAGCACCTGGTCGAGCGTGGTTGCCTGCTGCTGCTCGATCACGACCTGGGGAATGACCGTGACCGTTTGCGGCGTGCCCTGAAGATCGCCGGGCAGGCGGTCAAGTCGGGTGCCGTGGCGCAGCACGTTCGATCCGGCTTCCCCTTCGTCGTCCGCCCCGACGCGCACCGGGCCTAGCCGGATCGGTTCGTCGGCCGGCGCCAGCGGCGGCGCGTCCTGCGCTTCGGCCTTGCCCGCACCCAGCAGCATCAGGCCGGTGGCGAGGCTGGCGGACAGGGTCGTCGCCGACATGGGGGGACGCAGCCCTTGGGTGGAGGAGCCGGATTGGACGTGCGTTGTCATCGGTCGATTACCTCAGATGCTGGAGGGTGGACGCCGCCGGGACCAACCCGGTCCTGCGACGCATGAAGTGGCGGAATATGCGACGCGCAGCGTGGCGCATGACCATCGCCCGGCAGCAGCGCGCGGTGGCCTCGACGTGGCCCTGAGCCGCGGCCCGGCGGAACCAGGCGCGGGCTTCGCGCGGATCGGGCGCGGCGGCGACGCCGGTTTCGAGCGTGATCGCGTAGCGGTACTGGTCGTTGGCATCGCCGGCGGCCGCGCAGCGGGCGAGCGCGTCAATTCCGAGCCGGCGCAGGTCGGCATCCGGCCGGTCGAGCAGGATCGGCGCGATCCGGCGGCGGAAGCCCGTGTCACTGGCGGCGATCGCGCGGGTGAACAGGGCGATGGCCTGTTCACGGTCGCCCGTGCGCAGCAGCAGGGTGGCGAGGTTGAACTGCGCCCAATGATCGCCCCGGTCGGCCGCGATCCCGTAGAGGCGGGCGGCTTCGGCCGGATCGGCGGGCACGACCCAGCCTTCCTCCAGAAAGCGCGCGAGCGAATTGATCGCCTTGAGATTTCCTTCCCCAGCGGCCTGCCGAAACAGCGCGAAGGCGCGCGGCCGGTCGGCGGGATCGCCCAATCGCATCAGGATCTGGGCGAGGTTGACCTTGGCCCAGACATGCCCGCGCGCGATTGCCTCTTCGAAATATCCGGCCGCCCGTCCATAATCCTGGGGCACGCCCCAGCCCTTCTCATGGCAGCGTCCCACCATGTTCCACGCTTCGGCATCGCCGCCTTCGGTAGCGCGCTCGAACCAGGACAGCCCTGCTTGCGCATCGCGTGCCATTCCGCGCCCGTCCAGCAGGAGTTGGCCCAGCACGAGCTGGGCGGCGGCAGAACCGCGCAGGGCGGCATCGCGGATCGCCTGCGCCGCTTCGCGTGGATTGCGGGCAAGCCGTGCCTGTAAACGGTCGGTATCCAATGTCAGACGCCTGAATGCTATCTGCGGGGGAGCAGGGTTCCAGCCGCTCATCCAGCCCGTCCGCCACATGTGGGTTGCACCGTCCGATCGATGGTCCCGGGCGCGGGTCGGAGGGTATCGGTATCGAACAGCATAGGCAGGCCCCTGGATGCGGGGCGCCAATCAAATTGATAATGCCTCGCAATACGCCCTTCATAGCGAAGCGACGGGCATGGCGATTGCGGGATACCGCCGTTATATCCCTAAAAGCTGCCAACCCCTTGTCTGCGCTACCTGCAAAGGACGCGACCCGGCCGCGATGTCGACCAACCGCGCCTGCGTCGCAGGACGGGGCGATTTCAGTCCAGGCCCGCCTTGCCCGGCGCCCAATAGGCTTTGGTCCTGATGCGGGTGGCGGGAACGTCCAGCACCTTGAGCGTCTGGCGCAATCGCTGGATCGAGGTCGCCTTGCCGGTCAGCACGAAGAAGGCTCCAGACGCAGCGGGGGCCGCCAACAGCCGCTCGATCTCAGGCAGATGATCGTCACCCGGCCGCCGCGCGAACAGCTTGGACGTGCCGAGGCCGAGATGCTCCAGGACGGGCTGCGCTGCCTCCGCCGAATTCACCTCGAAGAGACATTGGGCGCCCTGCCCCGCGGCCAGGGCAAGTCCGAACGCGGTTTCGTCGCCGAATAGGACGATCGGAGCAGGCAGGGCCGTCAGATCGAGCGACGAGCGAGGGCCGAAGACATCGCAGGCGTCGCCGGGCCTGGCGGTGCGGACCCAATCGCTCCCCGGGCCGCAGGACCCATGCACATAGGCGAGGATACGGGTTCTGCCTGCGGTCGCGTCCCATTCGATCGGCGTATAGGTTCGCGTGGTGAACGCCGAGCCGAGCGCGATCTGGACCTTCTCGCCCGGCACCCAGGCGGCCCCCACGAATTCTGGGCTTTCGAGCGTGATTAGGTGGAAGCCCTCCCCGACCGGCTCGGAAGCGGCGACGGTCGCCTGTTTCATGAACAGCCGGATCAGCGCCTTGCTGAATGCTCCGGGCTGACGCGAAGCGATAGGTTCGGGAGACCTGGTGCTGGTCATCTGATGGCTCCTCGTCTGGTCGTCATTCCACGCGCGAGATCGGCTGCGCTGGAGATGGTGCGGTGTGGAATGGTCAAATCGGCGTTGCGCAAGGCCGCCGCGGCTGCTCTCAACAGGACGTCGAGCGAGGGATCGACCGACAGCGGCCAATGGACGCCGGGTCCGAAGACCTGGGGACTGAGACGTTGCCGGCGGCCCAGTTCTCCGAGCAGGACGATCTCCCCGGTCGAGACGAACGGCGAACCGACACCGTGCAGACGAAGGTGCGGGGCCATGTCGGGAAGCAGCGCGACCAGGGCAGCGAGCGTGGAGACGCCGCGCTCGCTGATGCCGGCGCGTTCGAGCATCGCGCGACCCTCGACGCGCGCCGGCGGCGCGGCGGCAAGCTGGCGCACCGCCTTGACGAGGAGCCGCTCGCCCGCGTGCCGTGCGGTCAACGCCAGAGTCTTGGGCAACATCGTGTTTGGCCTGATCGGTGGGCGGAGCGGCTCTCGGGCTGGGTAGGGTCGGGCAAGACTGGCTCCATGATCTCGCGGCGGGGCGACGGTGCCATGCGACGCTCGCGACTGCACTTTGTTCGCGAGAAGGATGGACTAGCGGCCCAGCAGCATGTCTCCATCAGGAGGGCCGGTCAAAAAGCTTCGCATTCCCGCCAAAAGCGGGTTGCCCGGCGCTGCTAGATCGCAACAGGCAGGATGCTGTACTCTCCACGGAGCGGCGGAATTGACAATCCCAGCCAAATTATTGCCCAAAGCCGCCACACATGTAAGAATCGTTCGCAATACTCCCGATGCCGCGGCAGGGGTTCAGGCATTGGGATGAACCGAAGTCGGAATGGAACCAGGGATGCGGGTGATTGATTTCAAGGAGCCGTTCGATCCGCACGAGGTGTTCGATCCGCACGAGGTGCCTCGCGCGGTGTCCGCGATCGGCATGGAGCTTGTGACCGGAGGCTTTGAAAGCCAGAAGCACGCCCATCGCAAAGCGCAGCTCATCCTGACGGCGCGCGGCCTGGTCACATGCGACGTGGCCAAGGGCCTCTGGATGGTTCCTCCGCAATGCGCACTCTGGATTCCTGGTGGGATGGAGCACAGCGCGCGTGCGGTCGGTGAAGTCGAACTCTATGTCCTGTTCCTCGATCCCGAAATCGCCGGCGCGCTTCCAACCGAGTGCTGCACGGTCTCGATCACACCATTGTTGCGGGAACTGGTGATCGCCGTCTCCCGCTTGCCGCCGCTCTATGAGGGAGAGGGCGCGCCCGGCCGCCTGGTCCACACCATGCTCGACCAGTTGGCGACCGCGCCGGTCGAACGGTTGCACCTGCCGCTTCCGGCCGATCCGAGACTGCGCAGGATCGCGGACGCGCTGACGACCGATCCGTCCAACCGGGCGACAATCGGCGAGTGGGCGCGCCATGTGGCGATGAGCGAGCGGACGCTGTTCCGTATGATCCTGAAGGAGACGGGCATGAGCTTCGGCCGCTGGCGCCAGCAGTTCCACATCATGCTCGCGCTGGAGCGCCTCGCCGAGGGCGAGCCGGTGCAGGCCGTGGCCTTTGATCTCGGCTATGAAAGCGCCAGCGCCTTCATCACGATGTTCAAGAAGGCGCTGGGCCAGCCGCCGGGAAAATATCTCGCGTCGCGCCGTGGTCAGGGGACGGCGGCCATCGGAATGACGACCGTCGGCTGACCTGGCGTTGCCTGCATTTGCAATCGTCCAGCCGCCCATCGTGCACCGAAAAGTTGGCGGCATTGCGCAATAATTTGACCTGATGCCGGAATGACAGGTGGGAGGTCGCGTTTCACATTCATGCGACGCTGAGCGACGTGACGCTCTTTTTCAAAGCTGATGAACAGGAGAAGCTGCATGACCGGCAACCAGCATTACAAGCCAGCCCTGCTGTGGCTCATAACGGCCGTCGGCGCGGTGCTGTTCGTCACGCTCCAGTCCTTTGCTTATGTGAACGACTATATCAGGGCGCATGGCGCGATGCCGGCAGTGACGTTCGATCCGGCCATGCTGTGGATCGTGTTCGCCTTCTATGGCGCCTGGATCATTCCGCCGCTGCTGGCTCTCGCTGGAACGCGGGGAAGCGATCGGGCGATGCTGATCCTTGGCGGGCTGCTTGTGGTCCTCAACACGCTGGGCGGCGTTTTCGACGGCGTGCGCGACGGCGGCCATATCATCTTTCTGGCGCTGCTGTGCATCGCGTTCCCTGGCGCCTGCGCAACCGCTGCATCCTGGCGCCGCGTCAGGGCCGGCTGACGCCGCCCTGCAAATGTGGAGGACACACCCATGTCGATGGACAGCTCCAATTTCCCGTTCGTATGGATTGGCTTCGGGCAGGAGCCCGGCCATGACCCCCAACGCGACTTCGATGAATTTGAAGCCAATCTGGAGCGCGAGGAGCCGTTCGTTCTCCTGAGCGATTCCGCGCCCGCCGAGGGTCATGAGCATACGCAGGAAGAAAAGAAGCGCACCTCGCTCTGGATGAAGAGGCACAAGGCGGCGCTGCGCAGACTGGTCCTGGTGATGATCCTGATCGAGCCGAACGCAGCCAAACGGATCGGATACAAGGCGTTCGCCGTGATCTTCGCCAAATTCTGGGGCTATCCGCTGATGCTCGCCTCATCCCGCGAAGAAGCGATGGACGTCGCGGAAAAGCTGCTGTTGCAGAACCGTAAGCCTGCGACGCCCTGATCGGCTTGGTCGCGCGGTTTTTTGGCAGATTGGCGGGATTGGACAATGTCGAGCCAGCCTCTCGTTACAGGATTCGGGGCGCCAGAGCTATCTCCGACCTGAAATCACGGAGAGCGGGGATGCTCAAAACATCAGTCGATCAGTCCTGGCTTGAGGATGGGGCTGCCTTGTCAGCGCCATGCTCATTGGCCGATGTCGGTTTTACGCGGCTTGAGCATCAGGTGATCCTGCTCTCCCGGCACGATCCTTATCCCGGCATTGAGTCTCGAAGGGAACGCGGTCTTTTCGCGGCCGCTTTCGGCCGGTCAAAACCAAACGCGCTTGCGAGCAGTCGGCTCGAAGCATTGCGGCGCCTCGCCATCTGTCTGAAAGTGCGGCCATCCGCCGCTGCCGATGACATCGAAGCCTTTTTTGCCGTCGGCTTCTCGATCCAGCACCTTGACTTGCTACGCAGGCTGGTCGGCCAGGCCCGCCAGCGTTGAACGACCCGGCGGCCCATGCCATCCGACTCCTGGCTTGCGCGATAGCGATCGGTCTTCTGTGCTGCGGTTGGCGGCTCGCCGCACCGCGTCGCGTTCTGCGGACGATGACCGGCTGGGTCGCCCTGTTTCCGTTTCTGGCATTGCTGTCGCTCTGCCTCGCCATCGTGATCGGGGCCGCCGCCGCGCTATGGGTATTCGGCCTGCTCGGCTTTCTCGCCGGCTTTCTGCGCCCACGGACAGGCGGGCGCGGCTGGATCTGGGGGCCTCGCCGCTTTTCTTCCCGCAGCCGCCACCGTGTCGAGCGTTCCGGTCGGTGAAGCGTCCACACGCTATCGGTAGCGGGCGACCCGCTGCGCCTATCGGACCAGCGCGACGCCGATCCGCAGGCGGGTCATGCGTCGATCATAATCGAGCAGGTTCTCGCCATAGCCGACGAAGCTTTGCCCGAAGAGATAGAAGTCCGGCCCGCCGCCCAGCAGCCGCGCGAGGGGATAGGAGAGGTCGGCGCCGAGCGCGCCCTTGCCGCTGGAGACGTTGAAGCGGGTGGTGGTGGAGAGACGCAGTCCTTCATCCTTCCCGACCTCCATGAACAGGCCGGCATTGCCGCGATAGCGCCGGATGTCGGGATTGTCCGACCTGTCACCGACATAGAGAGACAAGCGCGGGGCGACCGACAGCCGATAGCCATCGCCCAGCGGGATCGCCGCCATCGGCGCAACGTAGATGCTGTTGATGCTTCGCGAGGCAGGGCCATCGCGCCCGTTCGATTCATGCCGGACGCCGGCCTGCCCGCTGATCGAGATGCCACTGGACAGCGTGGCGGACGGCGTGAGGTAGAACAGCTCCGGCTGGAAGTCGATGTTGCGGAACGGGGAGGAATGCGCTCCGAGATCCCAGAACATCCGCTGCGTGAACCCAAAATGGACGCCGTCGCGCCAGCTATCGGGAAGACCATCCGCCTGCCTCGATCCGAACAGTTGGTATTTGAAGCTGATCTGGATGCGCGCGTCGCCGTTCGTTCCTGGCCCATAGACAGCGTAGATCGGCTCATAGGCGGAGAGATTGGCCAGGAAGGCATTGCCGGCGGCGCGATCGGAAGGTGGGGATGCGGCCTCGGGTTCCCGCTTGCCGGCGGGGGCTTGCGGAACCGTCGCGGCCTGCGCGAGCCGCGCCTCGGGACTCGCGGATCGAAGCGTGACGGCGACCTGCTGGGAACTCCACGCCGGGATCGACAGGATCGCGCCGTCCGGCGCGAGGTCAGAAGGGGCACATATGCGATAGCGCGCGCGCAGGAAGCCGCCGGCCGGCACGACCGCGTCCGCCGGTATCTCCGCCGCCCGTTCGAGCCAGACGGTGCGGATGCCGTTGCCGATGCCGAGCCTGGCCTCGATCCGGTCCGGCAGGGGGATCGTCTGTGCGGCGGAACCGCCATTGAGCAGTCTCAGCTCGACGAGGGCGATGCCATCCCGGTCGCGCTGTCCGGCATCGCCGATGACGATCTCGACCGGCGATGTGGCCTGTGCCGGGGTGGCGATCGCGACCGCGATGGCGAACGGGAGCGCACGCATCGTCACGCTGGCGACTCATCGCCGCTATCGTCCTGCCCGTTTGGGACAATGGCGGCCCGCGCAGATGCGCCGGTCAGCAGGCGCGCGCCACGACCATAGGTGAACCAGGCCCAGGACCAGTTGGCATAGACCATCAGGCGGCTGCGAAAATCGACCAGCAGCATGAGGTGCACGAGCGACCAGGCGAGCCAGGCGACGAATCCTGTGAGCTGTAGCCGGCCCAGATGGGCCACGGCGCGGGATCGTCCGATCACCGCCATGGTTCCCAGGTCGCGATAGCGGAAGGGCGGAAGATCGGGGCGCCTCCCGATCCGTGCCTTGAGCAGCCGGCCGACATAGCCGCCCTGCTGCTTGGCGACGGGGGCGAGGCCCGGCAGGGCCCGCTCCTGGCCGTGATCGAAGCTGGCAGTGTCGCCGATCACGAAGATCTCGGGCCGCCCCGGCACCGAGCAGTCGCCATTCACCCTGACCGCGCCGTTTCGCGCGGCCTCGGCGCCGAGCCAGCGGGCGGCGGGCCGCGCCTGGGTGCCGGCGCACCACAGGACGGTTTCCGCATCGATCCTTTCGCCGCCAACCGTGATGCCCTTCGCATCGATGCTGTCGACCGGCATGCCGAGTTTCACCTCGACGCCGAGCGAGGTCAGCGCCTCTCCCGCATAAGTGGAGAGCTTTTCGGGGAATGCGGCGAGAACCCTGGGACCGCCCTCGCACAGGATGATCCGGGCCGAGCGCGGATCGATATGGCGGAAGTCGCGGACGAGTGTCGTCCGGGTGAGTTCGGCGATCGTTCCGGCCAGCTCCACGCCGGTCGGGCCTGCGCCCACCACCACGAAGGTCAGCAGGCGCCGCGCGACAGCCGCGTCGTCGCACTGTTCCGCCTGCTCGAAGGCGCTGAGGAGCATCGCCCGGATGTCGAGCGCGTCGTCGATCGACTTGAGCACCCGTGCATGGCGTGCCCAGTCGTCGTGCCCGAAGAAGCTGTAGCCCGCGCCGGTCGCAAGAACGAGATAGTCATAGGGAAGCTCTCTGCCGTCACTCAGGCGGACGCGGCGACGATCCGCGTCGACGGCCTCGACCTGCGCCATCAGCACGGTGGCATTGTCCTGCCCGCGCAGCAGGACGCGGCTCGCGGTCGCGATGTCGGCCGGCGAGAGCGCCGCTGTCGCTACCTGATAGAGTAGCGGCTGGAACAGATGATGGTTGGTCCGGTCCACAAGCGTGACATCGGCTTCGACGCCCCTGAGCGCGCGCGCCGCCGCCATTCCGCCGAAACCGGCACCGACAATGACGATCGTTGGTCGAGTTCCCGCCGCATTGTCCGAGCCTCCGCGGACCGACGCTGTCTGCCCCTCCATCACGCTCATGCGATCGAGCGCACCACGCCGCCATCGACCCGGAGCGCGGCCCCGGTCGTTGCCGATGCCGGGACGCTGCAGACATAGGCGATCATCGCCGCGACCTCGTCGGGCCTGGCAAAACGCTGGATCACCGAGGACGGCCGCGCCGTCGCGAAGAACTCCCGTTCCACGGTCGCGACATCGACGCCGCGCTCTGCGGCCAGTTCCGCCACAAAACCCCCGACTCCTTCCGAAGCGGTGGGACCAGGCAGCACGCTGTTGACAGTGACGCCGGTGCCGGCGAGCGTTTCAGCCAGCCCGCGCGCCACGGCGAGCTGGGCCGTCTTGGTGACGCCGTAGTGGATCATCTCCGTCGGAATCTGGAGCGCCGATTCGCTCGAGACGAAGACGATCCGCCCCCAGTTGCGCGCGCGCATGCCACCGAGATAATGCCGGGCGAGCCGGACGCCGCTCAGCACATTGGTCTCGAAGAAGCGCAGCCAGTCGTCGTCGGAGATATCCTCGAAGGATTTAGGCTCGAAGATGCCCAGATTGTTGACCAGTATGTCGACGTCCGGAAGCCGAGCAGTCAGCGCCGCGCAACCTTCTGCAGTGCCCAGATCGGCGGCGATCCCGGTGATGGCCGCGCCGGCAACCTCGCGTTTCAGCGCGGCCACCGCGCCATCGACCCGTGCCTGGGTCCGCCCGTTTACCGTGACGCAAGCGCCCTCGCTCGCGAGCAGACGCGCGGTTGCGAGGCCGATGCCGGCGGTCGAGCCCGTCACGAGCGTCCGCTTGCCCTTCAGTCCAAGGTTCATGATGGATCTCCTCTTTTCTACTGCTCGGCTTTGCCGATCTCGATGAAATCGACGGGCGGCGGTTGGTCAGGGCCTGGGTTGTTTTATATCAGCGGCCGCGAGCGCTTTGCCATCCTCCCAGCCCCCGCCCAGCGCCTTGAACAGGCTGACGCGATCGGATGCGACCCGAAGGTTGGCGTCGGCGAGCTTCGCCCTTGCATCGGTGAGGCTGGTCTGCGCGACGATCTGGTCGAGATAGCTGATCGACCCGGCACGGTAGCGGAGGTCGGCAAGCCGAAAGGCGCGCTCCGCCCGGTCCCGTGCTTCAACGAGCGCGGATCGCTCGTCCAACGCGGCGGCATAGGTGGACAGCGCCTGTTCGGTCTCCTTGAGCGCGGTCAGCACGACCCCGTCGAACCCGGCGAGATCCGCCTCGGCGGTGGCGCGCGCCTGCCGGACCCGCGAGCGGGCGACGGCGATGTTGGGGAAGCTCCAGCTTATCAGCGGCCCGAGCGAGAAGGACAGCGCCGGGCCGGTATTCCCCTTGTCGCTGTGCAGGTAATTCGCCGCGCCGCCCAGGCTGATGCGCGGATAGAGGTCGGCGATCGCCACGCCGATCCGCGCGGTGTCGGCCGCGAGCGTGCGTTCCGCCTGCCGGACATCGGGCCGCCGGCGCAGCAGCGCGCCGCCGTCGCCGATCGGGATCGGACGGCGTAGCTCGGGCGCATGCATGCAGCCGGACGCCGCAGCAGGCACTTCAGACGGCGTGCGGCCGATGAGGGCCGCCAGCTCGAACAGCGCGGCGCGGCGCTGGCCCTCGATCGGTGCGATCGCGGCGCGCGCCTGCGCGACCGCCGTGCCGGCGCGTTCGAGGTCGAGGGTGGACGCGGACCCCGCGTGCTGCTGGGCCTCGACGATCCTGTAGCTGTCCTGCGTCAATGAGTGCGACGAACGGGCGACCGCAAGCGATTCCCCGAGCGCGCAGGCTTGCGACCAGGCCCGCGTCGTTTCCGCAACGACCGCCACGCGAACGGCGTCCCGCGCGGCGGCGACCGACGCCGTATCCGCGCGCGCTGCCTCGATCGCGCGGCCGACACGGCCGAACAGATCGACCTCCCACGCGGCGGCAAAGCCCGCCTGCTCGGTCCATTGCTCGTCGCCGCTGCCGAACGAGCCGCCCTGGCTGGTCTGTCCACGGCCCCAGGTCGCGCCGCCGCTTGACGTGGTCGAGGGGTAGCGGCCGGCGCGCGCCTCGGAGAGCAGCGCGCGGGCGCGGCGCAGGTTGGCGTCTGCGACGCGCAGGTCGGTGTTGGCGGCGAGCGCGGCTTCGATCATCGTGTCGAGCGCCGGATCGTCATAGAGCCGCCACCAGTCCGCCGGCAGTTCCGCCGCAGGGGTGACGCCGGGCGCCTGGCTGACGAACGGCCCTGTGGCGGGCGGGACGGTCGCGGATGCGGGCTGCCGATAGTCCGGGCCGGACATGCAGCCGGCAAGCAGGCCGGCGACAAGCAGCGGGGCGAACCGGATGGGCTTGCGGGTCAACTTACGCATCGGCCGTCTCCATCGCGGCGAGGTCGCGCGCCCGGTCGCTCTGCGCCACAGCACGGTGGTTGACGGCCAGGAAGCTGTAGACCGTCGGCAGCACGAACAGGGTGAACAGTGTGCCGACCAGCATGCCGGTGACTACGACGAGGCCGATCGCAGACCGACTGGCCGCGCCCGCGCCGCCCGCGAACAGCAGCGGCACGAGGCCCGCCACCATCGCGGCGGTGGTCATCAGCACCGGCCGCATGCGGACGGCGGCGGCCTTCTCGATCGCCTCGATGCGGCCCAGGCCCTCCTCCTGCTGGATCTGGTTGGCGAACGTCACCATCAGGATGCCGTGCTTGGAGATCAGGCCGATCAGCGTCACCAGCCCGATCTGGGTGTAGATGTTGAGCGTGCCGTAGCCCAGCCACAGCGGCACCAGCGCGCCGCACACCGCCAGCGGCACGGTGACGAGGATAACCAACGGGTCGCGCAGGCTCTCGAACTGCGCGGCGAGGACGAGGAAGATCACGACGAGCGCGAAGCCGAAAGAGACGACGAGCCGGTTGCCCTCCTGCACGAACTGGCGGCTGTCGCTGAGCCAGTCGATGTTCATCCCCGTCGGCAGCGGCTGGGATTCGAGGAAGGCGACCGCCTGGCCCATGGTGACGCCGGGGGCGGGCAAGGCTTCGAGCGTGACCGAGTTCATCTGGTTGAACTGCGTCAACTGGTTCGCCTGGGGGCGCATCTCGATCTTCGTGACAGTCGAAAGCGGGACCAGCGCGCCGGAACGGGTCTTCACGTAGAAGCGGCCAAGATCGTCGGGCGTCACGCGGTCGACGCCCGCGACCTGCGGGATCACGTCATAGGAACGGTCGTGGAAGTTGAAGCGGTTGACGTAATTCTCGCCGACGAGGACCGCGAGCGTGTCGGCGATCGCCTCCATCGTCACGCCCATGTCGTTGGCCTTGCTGCGGTCGACGGTGATGTGCGCGGCCTCGCTGTCGAAGGCAAGGTCGCTGTCGACGAACAGGAACAGCCCGCTCGCCCAGGCCGCCGCCTTGAGCTTCTCGGTCGCGTCATAGAGCGAGCGGACGTCGCCGGCCGACCGCACGACCATCTGGACGGGCAGGCCGCCGCCGCCGCCCGGCAGGGGCGGGAGCTGGAAGGCGGTCACGGTCTCCCCGTCGATCGCCCCGCCGGCGGCCTGCAACACCTGCTGGATGTCGTCGCCGGAGCGCTTCCGCTCCGTCCAGTCCTTGAGGATGACGCCGCCGAAACTGGTATGGGTGCCGCCGCCGCCATCGTTCACATGGATGAAGCTGTTGTCATATTCGGGCAGCGCCTTGAACAGCTTCTGCACCATCGCCGCATAATGGGCGGTGTAGCCGACGCCGGCATATTGCGGCGCGCGGGTCGCGATGATCACGGCGCCCTGGTCCTCGGTCGGCGCCAGCTCGTGCCGCGTGCCGCTGAACAGGATGACGATGCCCGCCAGCACCACCACGCCCACCAGCAACACCGCCGCGCGCGCGGCGAGCGTCTTTGCGAGCAGCCTGCCATAGGCGGCGGTGAGCTGCTCCATCCGGTGCTCGATAGCCTTGGCAAGGCGGGATTCGCTCTGCTTGGAACGCAGCAGCAGCGAACTCATCATCGGCGACAGCGACAGCGCGATCACGCCGGACACCAGGACCGATCCGGCCAGCGTGAAGGCGAACTCGCGGAACAGCGCGCCGGTCAGCCCGCCCATCAGCCCGATCGGCGCATAGACGGCCGCCAGCGTGATGGTCATCGCGATCACTGGCGCGATGATCTCGCGCGCACCGACCATCGCCGCTTTGACGGGCGACAGTCCCTCCTCGATATGGCGGTGGATATTCTCCACCACCACGATCGCATCGTCGACCACGAGGCCGATCGCAAGCACCATCGCCAGCAGGGTCAGGAGGTTGAGCGAGAAGCCGCAGGCCAGCATCAGCGCCGCCGTGCCGACCAGCGAGAGCGGGATCGTGACGACCGGGATGATCACCGCGCGCACCGATCCCAGGAACAGGAAGATGACGATGATGACGATCACGATCGCCTCGATCAGCGAGTGTATCACCTCGTCGATAGAGGCGTTGACGAACTTCGCCACATCATAGTTGGGCGAAATGGTGAGGCCGGGCGGGGCCATCTCGCGCAGCTTGGGCACCATGCCCTGCGCGGCCTTGACGATCTCCAGCGGGTTGCCGTCCGGGCTTTGCTCCAGGGCGAGGAAGACGGCGGGGGTGCCGTCCGCGAAGGAAGCGTTGTCGTAATTCTGGCCGCCCAGTTCCAGCGTCGCGACGTCGCCCAGCCGGACTAGGCCGGCGCCTTCCGCGCCGGTCTTGATGACCATCTGGCGGAAATCGTCGAGGCTGCGGACATCGGTGTCGGCGGTGATGTTGGTGACGGTGAGCTGCCCCTTGAGCTGGCCCGGCGCCGCCTGGACATTGTTCGCCTTGAGCGCGGTGGAGATGTCGCTGGCAGACAGGCCGCGCGCGGCCAGCTTCACCGGGTCGATCCAGATGCGCATCGCCAGCGCCCGGCCGCCGGAGACCTCCGCGAAGGCGACGCCGGGGATGCTGGTGAACATCGGCTGGGCGACGCGGGTGACGAAGTCGGTGATCTGCTGGATCGACAGCGTTTTGCTGTAGAAGGCAACATATTGGGCGGCGGTGCCGCCCTCGCTCGCCTTGGTGATGACCGGGTCGGTCGTGCCCGCCGGGAGCTGGTACTTGACCTGCTGCACCTTGGCGAGCACCTCGGTCATCGCCCGGTCGGCGTCGGCGTTGAGCACCAGCCGGGCCTTGACCGTGCTGCTGCCCTGCTTCGATGTCGAGGTCAGATATTCGATGCCGCTCGCGGTCGCGATCGATTGCGCGATCGGCGTCGTGACGAAGCCCTGCATCACGTCCTGGGTCGCGCCGGGAAAGCTGGTCGACACTGTGATCGTGGCGTTCTCCAGATAAGGATATTGCCGGACCGGCAGCGAGAAGGTCGCGCTGACGCCGACCAGCAGGATGAGCATGCTGACGACGAGCGACAGGATCGGGCGGCGGATGAAAAGGTCGGTGAAGTGCATCTGGCGATCCGATTCAGCGCGGGGTGGAAGCGGACGCGGGCGAAACCCGGACGGTCGCGTCGGGCTGGATGCGGAGCTGCCCCGCCGTCACCACGACATCGCCCGGCTTCAGGCCTTGTTCGACGATGACATCGTTGCCGATCCGCCGGCCGAGCTGCACGGGAACGAACTGCGCCTTGCCTTCGCGCCGCGCATGGGGGCCGCGAACGACCACCGCCGTATCGCCCGACGCCGAGGTCTGGATCGCCGTCGCCGGGACGATGATCGCGGTGCGGCTGGGGAGCAGGACGTGCGCCGTCACATACATGCCCGGCCGCAGCGCATGATCGGGATTGGCGAGCGTCGCCTGGACCGAGACGTTGCGGGTGTCGGCGCCAACAACCGGCTCGATCGCGGTGATCCGGGCGGCAAAGCGGCGGTCCGGCCAAGCGTCGGTGGTCACGGCGACGGAGACGCCGATGCGCAGCTTGCCCAGGTCGCTCTGCGGCAGGGTGAAGTTGACGAACAGGCTGTCGAGCGCGGTCAGCGACGCGAGCGCGTCGCCCGGATTGACATACTGGCCGAGATTGACCTGCCGGATGCCGATCTGGCCCGCGAACGGCGCGCGCACCGCCTTCTGGATCAGGCGCGCCTCGATCTGGCGGACCGCGGCCACGGCCTGGTCAAAGTCCGCCTGGCGTTGCTGGAGCAGTTCGCGCGGCTCGGCGCCCGAGGGTGCAAGCGCCTTCGAGCGCTGGAGCTGGGTACGCGCGAACGCGGCCTTTGCCTGGGCGGCGGCGAGGTCGGCGCGCTCGGGCGCGTCGAACAGCGTCACGATGGGCGTGCCCTGACGGACATGGTCGCCCGCCTCAAATCGTATCGCGGTGACGCGCCCGGCGGTTTCGGCAGACAGAGTAACCTCGCGCATGGCGCGCAGCGACCCCACGGCCTGAAGTTCGTCCGGCACGGCGCGATCGGTGATGACCTGCGCCGCTACGGGGAGCGGCGGCGCTGCGGCGGGCGGCGGCGCGGAATTGAGGGCGGTGCGCCAGGCGAACAGCGCCGCGATCAGCAATGCCAGCGCCCCGGCGGTGATGAGCAGGGTCTTACGCATCGGCCTGCTCCGCCTCGATCACGGCGGCAGCCTCACCGGCCAGCAGGCGTTCGGCGATGGCGACGGCCCGTTCCTCCGAAGCCGCGACGATCATGGGGAAGCCCCAGGCTTTAGCGAACACTGTCGCCTGCGCCTTGGCTACGAAGCGTTTTGCAAGCTGCGACTCGACATAGACCATCGCCCTGACGAGGCGGTGTAGCGGCTCGCGGTGCCGCTTCATCCACAGCGCGAGATATTTGCGGTCTTCGTGGCTGTGCTCGTGCCCGGCGTCAGAACCGCCAAGCCCGACGAGCACGAAGGGACGCGGTTGCGCCAGAAGCGTCTCGAACAGGACGAACCCGGACTCGTCGCCCTCCGCGCCGGTCCGGTTGTAATGCATCCGAACGATCGGAAAAGCGGCGTCTTCAAGCAGCATCGGGTGCGACCTCGTGGGCAAATCAGTTCATGTTCAGCTCCTCAACTAGGGGACCGGCGGGAAATCGGATTGCGAAGCCCCGGCAAATTATCCTTCAATCCTGCCAAAATGCCGGATCGGTCCTGCCATCAAGCGCACTTTGCCCTTATGCCGTTTCGAGTAGCTGTCGCGCATGAGACAGCGGCCATTTGTTGCAAGTTCCGCCATCGCCACAATATCCGGAGACTGGATGTCAGCTTCCGGGCGCGGGAAAGCTGCGGTCAAGCGTCTTGGATGGGCGCGTAGCCGACCGGCAGCTGTTCGAGGGGCGAAGGACCGGTTTCAGTGTCACCGGCCGTTCCAGCGGCTGCACTGGAACGGCCTGAGTTGGTCGTGACCTGTCTGCTAGTTTGAGGCCATCCAAGCCATTCAACTGGGAATTCGAGCCGCCAATGAGCGGACATTCTGCTTATGGCCGGTGCCGGGACATCCATGGCGTTACTGAGCACCCATCTGAACGGCATTTTGAGATGCAAGGAGCCCATATGCGCCAAACGCCGTCGCCAGTTTAACCCGTCGTAAAACACCTGATTCCGTAAACCTATGACGACATACTGGAGCGGCCTTCGCGAGAATCGATCGGGAGATGAGCACTTTTCGTTGATCGTATTGGCCGATTAAGTAGAAGGTGTAAGTCGCGCAAAGGGGGGAATTTTTGTCAATTCACACGACAGCTGCGGCTTGGGTGCGCTTCCTGCGCAATTACGGCCCGATCCCGACCAACGACAATATGTACGACGAGTCGATTCAGAGGGCTTTGAAGCGGCACAAAATTGCGCCGATCACGCTCCCGGCTCCGCTCGTAACGCGGCTAGTCGAGAACTTCCAAGCCGAGGCTCCTGCGTCGCACATCATTACGGGCACGGCGGGCGACGGAAAAACTTATCACTGCCGCGAGGTATGGGTCGCCTTAGGCGGCGATCCGGCAACCTGGAACAAAGGTGCGAAGGTACAGACCCTCGCCGTCGGCAGCCGCACGCTCGTCATCGTCAAGGACATGAGCGAACTGCGCGACGAAGAAAGCGCGCAACTAATCTCCGATTTTGCGCGAGATGTCGCCAATCGGCATTCTTCGACCTTCTACCTCCTTGCCGCTAATCATGGGCAGTTGCTCGAAAAGCTGAAGTCGGCGCCCCACACGGCCGAAATCGAGCGCGTCACCACCGTCGTCGAAGAGCTTCTGGTGACGGGAACCAACCCGGACACCGCCATTTCGGTTGATCTTGACGATCTGAGCCGATCACCCGCTGCCCAGATGATGACCACCATCATCGAAGAGGTAACAAGCCATGATGGCTGGGAGGGTTGCGGAAGCTGCGCGGCCAATATGGGCGATGCCGTATGCCCGATATATGAGAACAGGCGCCGGTTGATGGGCGAGGACGAAGGGGATGCGTTCAAGGGCCGCATCGCTGCGCTTATCGAGCTCAGCGAACGCAATGGGAGTCATTTCCCGGTTCGCCAACTCCTCGCACTGGTCGCCAACAGCATCCTGGGCCATCCCGAAGCGCGGGACGGCTTGATGAGCTGCGCCGAGGTGCCGCGCATCGTGCAGGAGGGCAGGGCCGACCTTGCAAGCATCTACCGGAATATATTTGGCGAAAATTTGCGACCCAGCAAAGCGGAAAAAACAGAGTTGTTCCGCAAGCTCAACACTTTTGGCATCGGCGCCGAAACGAGTAATCGCGTCGACAACCTCCTCGTCTACGGAGCCGACGATCCCGCCTATCGCGGAGATTATGAACGTCTGGTGCTGTCCGACCCGGTCTATGGTGCAACACCAGCCTACTCAGCGGCCCAGCGCGCCTATCTCGAAGGGGCGGATACGACCGATCGCACGGCGTTCCTCGGAAATCTGCGATCCCAGCGACAGCGGCTGTTCTTCACTATGCCCGATGAACTTGCAGCGGACTACGACCTGTGGGATCTAACGGTGTTCCGTTATGCCGGGCTCTATCTCGAGGTTGCGCAGAAGCTGGAGGCCGGCGAGCAGGTGCCGCGCCAGGCGATCACCATGATCGTCCGCGGTCTGAACCGCATTTTCACCGGTATGCTGGTCCAGAACCAGGATGAACTCGTACTCGCGACATCGGGCAGCTACTCGCAGTCGAAGCGCAGCCCCTTGCTCGACGAGTTGATATCGGTGCCCCGCCAGGGCGGCGAGGAGGTGACCGTCATCGGCGATGGCGCGGGCGGTTTTTCCGTTTGTGTGAAGCTCGTCCGAGGGAGCGAGATCCCGCTGGTCAGCCTAGCCCTGTCGCCGACCCGCTTCGAGTTTCTCGGGCGTGTGGCCGAAGGCGCGCTGCCGAGCAGCTTTTCGCTCGAATGCCATGAGGATCTGCTGGCGTTCAAGGCCCGGCTCCTGCGAGAGACCGAGAACCGGCGTAAACTGGATGGCGACGAGATCGCCGATGGAGAATTGATGCTCCGTTTCATCGACCTTGGAAATGACGGCCGGGCGGTTGCGCGCCGTGTGATCGTGCGGGTTTAATCATGGAAATTCTTGCACGCCCAACGAGCTTCGACGATCGCACCGGTCCGGACTTCTGGATCGACGAGGCTATCTGGGGCCATCGCCTCTATGACGAACAGACCCCCTGGCTGAGCTTCCTGGAATTCATGACTGTGCTCCTTGCAGAGCACCGGGCGGGACGCACCTTGCGCGAAGAGGCGCTCAATAGCCTCTCTTATCGCCCGCAGCTCCAGTTGCGGCTGCGTAACCTGGTCTTCAATAATCCGCACATCATGACGGTAATGGCCGAAGACCGTACCGACGAGGCAGCCTGGACCATTTGGCTCGCCAAGATGGCGGATACCGCCGGAGGGCTGGAGGAGCGCGACTTTTCCTATCTTCGTGAAAGGTTCGAGAGCTTTAAGGATTTCGCGGCGGTCATTGAATTCCTACAGGGCTCGGCGATCGAGGGGTCAAGCAACAAGCGCTGGAGCTCCAAGTTCGTCTTTCCCTTCGGCCCGAACGCCTTGTACGAGGATGTCAACGTCAATCCCCGTGGCGGGGTGACCAATGACCGGCGCTTTTTCGCCCGCACTGGCGAACTCCTCTATTTGATGCTTTGCCGTAGCCGTGAGGCTGACACGCTGCGCGGGCTCTTGGTATCTCGCTTCCTAGAAAATCCGGCGCCCTACGATCGCATGGCCGCCGCATTGCAGGGAGAGGCCCAATTCTCGAAAGGCGAGCGGGGGGGCGCTTATCTCCCTTGCTCGGCCCACCCCCTTTTCGATCGTCTGGCCGAGGACTGGCTTGCCGTCTTGCAGCTCCCCATCCCGGCTTATGACGCGATCCCGCACTTGGTTACGATGACCGGCCTCAACCTCATCCTGTACCAACTGGAACGCGCGCGTGAGGTGCTCGCAAGCGAACCGGTCCGCCTCGTCTGTGAGATCGTCTCCCCCAGGAAGTCGGTCGTTCGCGATCTTTCGGCCGATTCCTACCAGCGCAACAATGGTCTTCCGCAGCAGGCGGTCGAGCGGTTCGTGCGCCGCGTCGGCGGAACGGAAGAATGGGCTGCTGCCTGCGCGTCCGACGCCCCGGTTCTCCATGCCGCCGATATCCTGAAGAAGGCCTTCGGCTGGCCCGACGGCGAGGACGACGAACAGGTGCCGGACCCGCAAGTTCTGATCGACCGGCTCGCAGACAAGGCGATCAGCCGCCACAAGCAGCATATCGGCAAGATCCACATGACCTGGGCGCGAGCGATCGGTTTGTCGTCGCGCCGATCGAGCCGGCGCGTGCGCTATGCGCCGACCGACAGGCTGCTCAAGACCCTCGTCGCCTGCTGTGTCGGCAAGAGACTCGAGTTCAGGGACTTCCTGACCCTGTTGCACGAGCGATACGGGATCGTGATCGGCGACGGGCAGGCGCGCAATTACATCGATAGTGGCGACGCCGACCAAGAGGATTTTTCCGACAATGCCCGGCGCCTGGAGGAACGCCTGGCGAGCCTCGGCCTGCTGAAGCGCCTCTCCGACTCCTGTGCCTATGTTGAAAATCCCTTCCAGCGAGCCCAAGCCGCGTGACCCCATCTGATCTCATTGGCGCCGCCGGCGCCGCGTCCATCCGCCAGCGTCTGACCGCCCCTTCTGAGACCGAGGGGGTCGCACGCTATCTGCTCGACCGCCTGACCGGAGAGCAGGTCGCGGCGATCACGAGCGCGCTCCTGCAGGATCCAGCGACGGATGCGCTTCTCAAAATCGCGCTTCCCCGCTCGCTGGTAGGCGAGTTGGGTCTGCCCGATCATGTCGTGACCGACGAGCGGACCGTGGCGATCCGACACGCTGACTGCGACCGTCCGGCGCTGTTGATCGCCAACACTGACGACGACCAGGGTGCATCACTCGGCGACGTCATGCTGATAGGTGCGAAACAGCTTACCGAAGATCCTGAACCGTGGGTCGAGGCTGCAGCCGTTGGCCTAGGCTTGCCCGATAGCCAGATCGGCGCCTGGAAGGCGGCTCTCAAGGGTCTCAACGCCGCTGACGATTGGACGCTCCACCAGATCTCGAACTATGTCGCTCTCACACGAGAGAGGATCGCCGCGGAATCGGCGACGGTGCCCGATGCGTTGGGATGGGCGCTGCCCGCCCTGCATCTCCCACGCGACAGCGGCTATTTCCTGGGGATCCGGGACAAGGAGCTTGAACAATCGCGGCGCTGGAAGCGGTTGATCGAGAAACTCGTATCGGACCGAAAGCCGCTACTCGCGAAGCAGAAGCCTAATAGGCAGATCATCGAGAGCGACGAGTTGCGCTCGCAGTTCGAGGCTGTGCAGGAGGATATACCAACCGAAGTGCACGGCGCGATAGAGGCCTTCATCGCCGCGACGCCGGGCTGGAACGATGCCGCCGATGCGCTGTCTCAATTTGAGTGGGAGGCGCAAAGCGTTCTTCAGCTGTTTTCGGGGATCAAGCTCAAGAAGACAACGCTGCCGCAGGAGACGCTCGCCTTCTTCGAGTTCACGCTTCCGGACCGGCTAAGCCCTTCTGACGTCGAATATCTCGAAGCACTCAAAGGTCGTTCGCTCAAGGAGACGCGTGACGACGATCGCGACTTCTTCGAGGCGCACAGGGACGATCTGGGGCAGGACAAGACGCTGCGCGTCAAATGGGAGCGCTTCATTTTCGGTCGCCCGATCGAGTGCACCGATTTCCTCGAGGGATTGCTGCGCGCTTTCGAGCGCCTGTTCGGTCAGGTCAACCTCGCGGCCGGCAAGCGTACGCTCAAGGTTCGCGCGGCGCGGCGCAGGCCGACGCAGCTCCTTGATATCAATGCGGATGTGGGGCTTGCCTTCGGTCTGCGGTATCGCGGCCTGCCGGCGCTGACCGGGGCTGCGGTCGAATGGGACGTGCCCTTCCTCTTCGAATATGAGGAACTGCTCGACCGGGCGAAGAAGCGGAAGAAATATCGGCGCAACGAGTCGACGTCGCGTGCGGCCCTTCAGATCAAGTTCGACATCGTGCTCGAATGCGGATCGGAGCGCGCCACCGTTCAGCTGATCTGGATCGCGCGGCCCGGCGCGATCGGGCTTGAACTGCCCAAGGATCTCGGCCGGCTTGTCAAGCGGCCGATGACCCGTAGCAGCGTCGCCCGGCTCCCCGTCAGTCGCAAGGGGGCCTTGCAGTCGGTCTCTCTTGCCGATGTGGGGACGCTCCAGCCCGCCTTCGGCCAGGACGCGGGTTCGCTCATTCCGCGAACGAGCGCAGGTGAAGATCTTGCCAAGGCTTTTCTCAAGGCGCTGAAGATGGCGGGGCAGGTTGGGCGCATCGATACGGCCGGACTTTCCGCGATCGAGGCGGCTTGGTCCGATTTTGCCGGAAAATATATCGAGGCGATCACCGCCCTGCAGGCATCTGGCTTTGCCTCGCCGGCGTTGCTGACCCAAGCCGAAGCGTTCGGCGTGCTGCTCCACACACTTGGGCGGCATGCTGCGGGTGACCTCAATCGCCGGGACCTATGGGAGCCGGTGCTCAGTCTTGGCGTCATTCCCGTCACGGGAAGTGCGCCCTCGGCCATCGTGGCCCCCTGGCACCCTCTGCGTATGGCTGCCGGCGCCGTTCGGATGCGGTCGCTAGCGGGGCTCGCCGACTATCTCCTCTCGGACGTCGATGTGAATTTCGGCGACTCGCGCCTCTTTTTCTCGGATCTCCGCGATGAACTGGCGCATCCGCTCTATCCGGAAATCGCGGTCGGATATGACGGAGCGGAAGCCGTGCTCCTCGCGGAGACTGGCACGATCAATGATTATAGCCTGCTTGAGCGGCCGGTCCGGGATCCTTCCGAAGGGACCACCGATGTCGATCCGGCCGAAGCCTCGCGGCAAATCCGGGGGCTTCTCGAGCGGTATCTCGATTTGCAGCCCCATGAGCGCTCGAACCTGAGTATCATGCTGTTCAACTGCGATGCGGCCGGTCTGCCGCTTGCGACCGTCAACAGCCTGAGCTCGGTCCAGGACCAGGAAGAGGTCCATTGTAACGTCCTGGTGCGCCATCGTGACCGCTCGAGGCTCGCCCGAGTCTACGGCGAACTCCTCGACCGGTCTGAGGGCGATCCCGACGCGGTCGTGGTGAGCGAGACGTCGCGCAACTTCATGTCCAAGCTGCGCATCGGTGTCTTGCTGGACAGCGGCGCGACCCGTCCCGGCAGCCCGGCGCGCGAGATCGACGTTGCCTTCCTTCACGATGTCGTGTCACGCCAGGCGCGCGAACAGTGGTTCGCCGTTCCGGCCACAGAGAGCAATCCCACGCTTCTCGAACATGTGCCGGCGCGGTGGTCCTATCGCCGCGTGACGGCCGAGGATGAGCTGAAGGCGACCGTCTACCTGACCTGTCCACGGCAGCCTGAAGCAGGCTGGGCCTATGTCGATGCCGTGGCGAATGTCATCCGCCGGCAGGCCCATGGGAGCCACGAGCATTATCTACCGGCGCGGCAGATCTCGTTCCAGGATTCCGGTCTCAAGGCGATGTTCGACGAGGTGCATGAGCTTGCCGAGTGGGTCGCGACCTATGACGACCTGCTGGACAAGCGCCAACTCGCCGCGCAAGGTATCAATGTCATCCGGTATCGTCGCCAGCGCACGCATGGCCGCAACATGGTGGTCTCGTCGACTTCGGAACTGCGGATCCTCAACGTCCTCGTGCGCCGCCGGCTGACCGAATTGTCGCTCGGCCTTGACGATGATCGCCTCTCGAAGCTCGCAAGGCGGCTGATCGAGGACGCCAATTCGATATCGGGAGATATCGTGCTGCGTGCGGCTAAGCGCGGCGTGTCGGCGGGCGAGCTCATTGGGCTGGTCCTTAGCCGGGCACTTGTAGCCGAGGAGCTCGGCGCGCAACCGGCCGTTGCCTGGTTCCTGCTCGACGATTATGCTGAGTGGCTGGGCCAGCGCGAAGAGGGCATTGCCGACATCCTCGCCTTGTGCCTGGTAGGGGGCGAGGGCATGGAGCCGCGCCTGCGCGCGATCGTCACAGAAGCCAAATATGTCGAACAGAGCGGCGCTGCCGAAGCGACCCGCAAGTCGAGACAACAATTGCGCCAGACAGTGGCGCGCATCGATGACGCGCTGTTTGGGGACCCGGGCCGTCTCGATCGCGATCTGTGGCTCTCGCGCATTGCCGACCTGCTGCTCGACGGCACGGCCGCGCTGGGGCAGGCCAATCTGCTCGAGCAGGTGCGCGACGGAATCCGCCGCGGCGCAGTCCCAATCGACCTGCGCGGTTATTCCCATATCTTTATCACCGGTCCTGCAACCGATGGGAGTTCGCTCGGGGAGCAGGAGAGGATCGCGGATGTCCGTGGCGGTCTTCAGGAGACATTTTCGCGCGAGGGTCTTCGCCAGCTGCTCAAGGCCTATGAGGCGGGACAGCCGCTCAAACCCGTACGCTCGGGTCTCGGTGAAAATGATAGCTGGGACCAACCGGCCTATCGGGATCCCGCGCCGCGGGTGGACTGGACCAAGAATGTGAACGTCGAGCCCAAGGCGGCCATTGCCCTGGAGGCGATACGCCACGACTATGATGACGATGATCTCGAGGAGGAAACAGGCCCGGTTGCCTACGCGCAGGTTCCAATAACACCGCCTTCACAGCCTTCTGCCCTCGCAGCGGACGCGCAGCCGGAGCCTCCGGGCGAACCGCCAGCCCCCTCTATCGCGGATACCGCTGCGTCCGAGTCGTCCCCCGTAGAGCGCCTATCCGCCGCAGGTTCTGCCACGCCAGCTTCAGAACCCACTAGGCTTCCTTCCGGCGGCTTATCATCGTTCAGTGCATTGGTCGCGACGCGCGCGCAGCGCGCGCAGGAGGATTCGTCGGATGATCAGGCCTGGCTAGAGGCCACGGCGCAAAAGCTGCGCTCCGCGCTCATGGGATATAATCTGCAAGCCAAGGTCCTGGGCACGCGGCTAACGCCCAACGCGGCGCTGATCCGCTTTATGGGAAGCGACCGGCTTCGCGTGGAGGACATCGAGGCGAAGCAATCGGCGCTTCTGACCACCCATGGCCTGCGCCTGATTTCTGTTTCGCCGCATCCTGGCGAGATCGTTGTCGGAGTCGCGCGGCCGCAGCGACAAATCGTGTCCTTGTGGGACGTGTGGGGGCGACGCGAGCTCAACCGCAACGCGGCAGGGGTCAATGCCTCCTTCGTGCTCGGCCTGAAGGAGCTCGACGGCGACATTCTCTATCTCAATCTGGGTGGGCCCTTCGCGGGCGGTCAGCAGCACGAGCCGCATACGCTCGTTGCGGGCGCAACGGGCTCGGGCAAGTCGGTACTGATCCAGGCGCTCCTGCTCGACATAGCGGCTACCAACCCGAGCGCGCTCGCGCATATCCATCTCATCGATCCCAAGATGGGAGTGGACTATGCAGCGATCGAACGGCTGCCTCATCTGCAGGGCGGCGTAATCGTCGACCAGACGCGGGCCGTCGAGGTCATGGAATCGCTCGTGGCCGAAATGGAGCGGCGTTATGAGCAATTCCGTGTAGTGGGCGCGCGCGACGTCCGGGCCTACAACACCAAGGTGAGCGTGGCCGAGCGGCTTCCCTATGTCTTCCTGATCCACGACGAATTCGCCGAGTGGATGCTGACGGATGACTATAAGGCGGCGGTCACATCTAATGTCTCGCGCCTCGGCGTAAAGGCGCGTGCCGCTGGGATGCACCTCATTTTTGCGGCGCAGCGACCCGACGCGAACGTGATGCCGATGCAATTGAGGGATAACCTCGGCAATCGGCTGATCCTGAAGGTGGCAAGCGTCGGGACCTCGGAAATCGCGCTCGGTGTGAAGGGCGCGGAACAGCTCCTCGGGCTTGGTCATCTGGCCGCGCGCCTCAGCGGTGAGCCGGCGATTATCTACGCGCAGGCACCGTTTTTGTCCGACGACGATATCGACGCGGCGGTCGATGCCATCATCGCCAGCGACGGAACTTCAGGATAGGGAAAGCGGGGATGCTCTGACGGCGGATCGTCGCCTGTTACGCTGCTTCTATTTGTGGCAGATGACGCAGCTGCTCGATCCCTCATCGACGCCATAAATGTCGTCGAGGGTCGGAGCTGGCTTTGCCGACAATGGGTTGACGCGGCGGTTGCGAAGCAACCGTTCGCGCCGCTTTTGATAGTCATCCTTGATCTGCTCGACGCGCTTGGGCGCGAGCAGTTCGGTCAGGCTCTCGCCCTGCGTCCAGGTGAAGGGCGAGCCGTCGCGTAGCGCCGTCTTCTCATAGTCCACGGCTTCCTTGAACCGATCGGGATGTTCCTCTGAAAGACGCACCCATTCGATCTTCTGCTGGAAGAAACAAAAGGTGCAGCCCGAGCGCGAGCGCCACTGGTAATATTCCGGCTCGCCAACATCCGAATGCTGGAGAATTTCGAGTACGCCCGCGCGGTCAATGCCGGCGTCGCGCAGAGGCAGGTGTACGCGCATATTGGCGTGGGTCGCCTGGTAGCCTTCGCGGCTCGGCTCGTCAGCACGAATGGCCACATAGGAATGGACGATCGTTCCATCGTCGAGATCCTGTCGCAGCCAGTGTTCCAGCGGCCGCAATTTGAGCTGGCGCGTGCACCAACGGGTTCGCGGGGATGGCAGAAAATTGCCATATTCCTTGAGCCAGAAGTCGAAGTCCCGGTCAGGGTTCAGGCGCGCGATCGACCGTCCGAGAAAGCCTTCGAGCTTGTCGAGGAACTTGTAGACCTCCGGCAGCTCCTTGCCGGTGTCGGTAAAGAAATATTCGAGCGGCAATTCGGGATGATATTGCCGCATATAGACCGCAAGGGCTGCGCTGTCGCGGCCGCCCGAAAGGCCCAGAATATGACGTTCCCTGGTCATGCCGCCTCCACTTCATCGTCGGCTTCGGCAGCCAGCATTGCCACGGCTCGTGCGAGCGCCGCCAGCCTCAGGCGCCCCGATTTGTCATCAGAGCGCAGCTCTGCGACGACACGGTCCGCGAGCGTCGCCGCAGCCTTTTTTTCCTTTTCGCTCAGCACGAAGCTGCGCATCAGGGGCGGGGTCTTGGGGTCGAGGCCGACGACAAGCGCGAGTGCTTCGGTATGGGACTTGCGGTCCCGGACCACCGCGAGGGCCTCAAGTTCACGAAAACGACGGCCGAAGCGCGCGATTTCCGTAAGTGCCTCTTCACGATCCCGGTCGGACCAGTTGCGGGCGGGCCGATGGAGGAGCACGCTCACAAGGCTTTCCAGATCGCCGGTACCTTGCTCGATCGCGCCCGCGCGATCCGCGAACGCATCGAAGGCATAGTCGTTCGTCAGGCCCTTGATGGTCGCGGCCCGCTCGGAAATGCCTCCAAAGCTGTCGACATCGATCCCGAGGGCTCGTGCCAGGGCCTGTCGCAGTTCGCCAAGGAGATCCGAATAGCTCGTCTCGCAGGACACAAGACCTTGGAAGACGAGGTCTGGTGAAAGCCGATCGCCGAACGCTTCGGGCAGGGCGTCGAACAGAAGAGCTTCCGGATCCTCGGCCTTCAGGACCACCGAGCGAACCTTGCGCGCATCCCCATCCAACCGGCTCGTGCGCGTGGCATAGTCGGGGAGCGCTTCAAAACGCTGGAAGAGCGCAGCGGCGACCGGCAGCGATCCCTCACTCGACGTGCAGCCCAAAAGCTCCCCAAGGCCACTCAGGAATGCCGTTTCGCGAACTGATCGGTCTATCCGCCGCAGGCGGAACTCGGCTGGGTTTTGCAGCAATTTGTCGACGACCACGTCGTCGATCGCCGTCTGGTAGATGCCGTCGATGTAGATGGCGACGGTGTCCCGCCTCGCCAGCATATAGGCGAGCGCCAGCACGGGCATCACACCAGCTTTGAGCCCGTAGGGTGGCTGCGCCCAGTGGTTGAAGACCACGTCGAGACCATCCACCCCCATCTTGTCGATGAGATCCCAAGCTGGTTGCAGGGATTTACCTTCGGCGCTGTCGTCGGGTTCACCGAAGGCGAAAGTCTCGTTGCCAGTGCTGCGATGCAGGCCGAACGGCTTGAGGACTGTCAGATAGAGGCCAAGCTCGGCGGGGTAACCCGTGATCCCGAGATCGGATTCTGCAAAACGGCTGACCATGGCGTGGGCAAGATCCCTTAGTGCCGCCATGGCGTTGGACGAGGGTTTGTCGCGCTGGAGCAACTCGCTCTTGAGAATCGGTGCGGACGGATAACCGGCGTCGGCCAGCGCGCTCGCGACAACCGCAAGCGGCTCGCGCCATCCCTTCGTGGGGGCGGGGGCGAGAAACCACCTCGCCGTTTCGAGCGCCCCTTCGAGGGTGCGGTGGAGTTCGTCGATGCACAGGGACTGGCGCGCGGCAATTTCCCGGCGCGCGATCCTGTCCCCCTCGAGCTGGGGATGGTCCCGGATCACGCGTTCGACAGCGAGTAATTCCGCAGCCGAAGAACGCAGCGCGAAACTGTCCGCCGCCGCTCCTACCGCTATCACGCAGCCATTGCGCTTGAGGAGTTTCGCTGCCGCCTTGGCAAGAGCGTCGAGGTCGGACGGCTGGAGCGCCCCGTCGCTGAGGGTCAGAGCGAGCAACCCGCTTCCGCGCTTACTTCGGGCGAGCAGGGCGGCGGCGAGAGTTTCGGCGGTTTCATCGGCACCGACGATCTGCAGTGCGACCTCGAAGGTCCGGAGTGCCCCGGACATAAAATAATGCCGCTTTGCGGTCGCGAACCCGAAGCCTGCGCGCTGGGGAATATGTTCGAGTTGCCGGTTGTCTATGGGCGTGGTTGCACGGTTAACTGCGTCTTCCAGATCGAAGTCGCTCCCGGCGAAAAGAGCGTATCCGCCCAGTCGGGGCTGGCGGATGAGCACCGCCCAGTCGAGGAGATCTTTGATCGCCGCGGCCCGTTCGGGCTCCGGGACCATCGGGTGCGCGGCGGCGAGGAAATCGTTCGCAAGTGCCAGGCCCGAACCATTACGGAAGAATTCGATGACCGCGGCGGACTTGGTGAGGGCAACATGGAGCGGTCCCCCTTTCGCTCCGGCCCGCTCTATCGCCTCGAAGGCAAGGCTGAAGCGGCTGCCATCGGGTCCGCTCGCGAGCGCCATACCGAAGTTGGCGGAGAGATAATCCCACAGCATGGACGGGTCATAGGTTCCTGCTCCCACCTTGGTGGCCGTGAGGAACTGCTGGAATCCGGCGGGTTCTGCGGAACTGAGGAAGCCAAAGACGCTTCGCTCATTCTGCGCGAAGCGCGCACGCGAAACCGGCCCCAGAAGCAGTGCTGTGACGGGATTGAGCGGCCAAGTGTCGGCGAGGGCGCGGGCAAGGCTTTCCGTTTCCGTTGGCCGGCGCTTTGCCACGGCCTCAGATACGAGCCGCGCATTCTCGAACGCGATAGCGGGCGGCGTGCTGGCAATGGCTCGCCCGAGGAGTGCGACCGTTTCGTCCGCGCCGCTGAGGAACGCGATATCCTGGTATCGGCCCTGGACCTTGGCCCATTCCTGCCGGGCATCGCGCGCTGCGCGAGCGGCATATTGCTCGAAGGACTGGTGAAGGATACCGATGACGACAAGCCTGCCGTCGCTGCGTGATGCCCGCTCCGCGAGATCCTGAAGCAGATGCACGTCACCGCCCTCGAGCGCCTCGTGCTCGAGCATTTTGCCGAGTTCGTCGAGGATCAGGAGTATTCCGCTCGCGCGCTTTTTCTGTGCTGACAGGAGGGATTCTATCAGGTTGTCGTCGCTCTCGCCACAGCGCAGCTTTGTCTGGCCGTCCCATCCCAGGCTTTGCGCTGCCGCCTCAGTGATGGCTTCGCGGAGCCGAACCCGCCCGCCGGTCACGGCGACGACTTTCCAGTCGCCTCCGCGCTTGGGGAATGCTTTTGCATAGAGCTCGCTGAGCTCTTCACCGGCAATTTCGCGGGCGATCTTCCGGTTGGCATGAGGCCCTGCGACCAGATTGGCCAGAAAAAGCGCCGCGCTCGACTTGCCACCGCCATAGGGGCCGGTCCAGGTGAAGGCGCCCTGCTGGCTCTCCATCTGGCTTTCGGCGAGCAAGGTCAGCGCCTTGGCAACCGTCGCCTGCAGGACATAACCGACGAGCGGCGGCGTGCCGTTGAGATCGGCATCCAGCCTGGCCGACCGCGCGAAACGCCGGTCGATCGCGACCTGTGTAGCAAGTGCCTTCATGCTGCGGCTTTCCAAGCCGTTCCCGAGCGGTAGGCGGCGGGGACCAGTCTTCTCGCGTCGATGTCCCTGATCTTCTGGATCTGTCGCAGGCCGGCGGTATCGACCCATTGCCAGGCACCATCGGTCACGTCATCAATTCGCATAAGGCGGGTAACCACGCTGTCTTCGTCGAGCTTGAAGACGCGCCCCGGTGATCCTGGCGCATAGCAGATTTGTTCGGCAGTTAGGGTCGTTGCACCGCCACTGCGTTCCCAGAAGGCACCAAGGGCATAGGCGAAAATGGCGTCGTGCAGCGTTGGTTTTGGCCCCCGGACGAATTCATACCAGCCACCTAGCCGCGCTTCGCGGATGAGGGAGAGCTCGGCGAGTAGCGGTTCGGCAGCGTCTTCGCTGAATGTCTCGCCTTTGCGCACATAGCTGCGCAAAAAGACTTCGATGTCGCGTTTCAGCGTACCGCGCGTGGCGCGCCAACCGTTGGCGGTGACGGAGGCAATCAGTTCCTCAAGGAGGTTGGCCGGATCGAAGTCAATCGCGTTTAGGATATTGAAGGCATAAAACGCCGTCGTGGCCTTAGTCTGGATGCTCGCGATATGCCAATGGACGAGCCAGATAGATGCGGCCTGTTCAAGAAAGGGGTCTAGGCCGTCATCGGCTAGAATGGCGTGGCCGAGCATGGTGGGCCGGATTATCCGGTCCGCCTCGTCGAACAGGCCTGAGGCATTGGCCCAATAACGCATCGAATTGGCCATGTTGCGGCCGACGCCGAAGCGCGCTATGGCCTCTTGTTCCTGGAATGTTCTTATAGGAGCTTCAGTACCAACGGCGTCATACGCTTTTTTCAGCCACAGCAGTCGGAGCGGGAACGTTTCATGTCCCGTGAACTGCACCTTCGAATCAATTTTCAAATCATCCCGCGCCATGGAAATGTGCTACTGGCGAATGTCACCAGTAGCAAGTCCGCATCGGTGGACGGCCTCTACAATCTGTTCGGCAGCAGTTCGAATTTCCTGTTCACCTGTGTAGCGATTGCAGAAAAGTCGAATGACAGATCGAGCCTTTTTCTCTGAAAAGCCAATGGCTTCAAGCACATGAGATGTCCGAATTTGGCCTGATGTACAGGCCGACCCGGTCGAGATTGCCACTGTTCTAGCGAGTAGTGCGCTCAAAATGTCCCCATCGGCGTCAGAAATGGCGATTGCAGCGCCGCCGGCGATGCGTTCGGCGTCGCCGCTAACGATCGAGAAGCGAAGCTGGGCTCGGCGCATTTCGTCGAGAAGCAGACCAAGCAGACCGTTCCCATGCTCTGCGTCCATGGCAAGGCTCGCCTCGGCCAAGCGAGCCGCCGCCCCGAACCCCGCGATCAGGGGCACGGGCTCTGTGCCGGAACGCAAGCCGCCTTGCTGATGACCGCCGAACAATTGCGCGTCAGGTCTGATGGCGGCCGCGGACACGTAGAGCGCGCCGATGCCCATGGGACCGTAGCATTTGTGCGCTGACAAACTGAGATAGTCGATGTCGAGATCGATTACGTTGACCGGGATCTTGCCCACCGCCTGGGCGGCATCGCAGTGGACGAGGCCGCCGGCCTCGTGAACGATGTCCGCTGCCTGGGCTACGGGCTGGATTGTCCCGAGTTCGTTATTCACAAGCATTATCGACCCGAGGGCGATGTCGTTGCCCGCAAGCGCGCGCAGGGCGGCAAGATCGATGACGCCGTTTGGCGTCACGGGCACGATCGTAGCGACAAATCCCTCGGCTTCGAGCTGGCGCACGGGTTCAATCACCGCCTTGTGCTCGATGGCCGAAAGTAGAATGCGCCGCCTATGCGGCGCTTCGCGTGCGATGGCGCGTGCGGCGCCGAGCAAAGCGAGATTATTCGCCTCTGTCGCGCCCGAGGTGAAGATGATCTCGTCCGGTGCGGCGCCGATCAGTGCGGCCACCGCCGCACGGCCATCAGCCACGATCCGCGCGGCTCGTTCTCCCGCGGCATTGGGCGAACCGGCATTACCCGGCTTAGACCACGCGGATACCATGGCGGTCTGGGCCTCTGGGGCAAGCGGCAGGGTCGAGAAGCCGTCGAGGTAGATAGGATCGCTCATAGACTGCCGCTCTTAATGGATTTCGGCAAATGTACCTCCCAAAACATTCGCCCCAGCATAGTACATCCAAGGCACCAAGCTACGAGGTGGGGGCCCCAAATATAACGGGCAAAGATATACGCTAAAAGACCTCTGTTTCGAGTTCGGCGGCCAGGCTGATGAGGGCCTTATCTGCCCCAGCATGGGGCACATCACATACCCATCTTCAAATCCAGCTTGATTCCTTCGATCGGCATGCCCGTTAGGACCGCAATCTGTTCACGCGAAAAGGTCAGTACCTCGGCCACGGTCTTTAAATCGAATGCGCGCGCCGCATCCGGGGTATGCACCACCTCTTCGGCCAGCGCCTCGCCAGCATCCCCGTCTTCAAGCAGATCGTCGATATTGTAATTGGCGATCGGCGGGAAATCGGCCGCAAGGCCGTGGCCCGCCTGGCTGGGAACAGTGTCGTCGGCCTTGTCGAGCGGCACCCACATCCCATAGTCATCCTCGACCTTGTGACCGTTCTTGATGCGTACCTTATGGCTCGTGTCGAACCGCTGCGTCACTTCCGTCGCGTCAAACAGGTGTACCGCGATAAACCGGGGGTGTTCACGGCTGTCGATGGCGCTGACCAGAACTAGGTCGCTGTCGCTCAACGTTTTCCAGCGCTTGCCGCCCTCTTGGGGGACGAAGGCGATGGCACGATCTTTAGTTGTCCGCACGCAGGCGATTTTCGTCACCTTGTCCTTGGTCAGCTCATAGGTGTTCGACAGCCCGCGACCGGGCCTGCGCTTGTAGGTGTAGCCCTTCTCCGTGACGGCCTTCAGGGCGGCGTCGATCAGCATGTCTCGAGTTACGGCTTCCAGCGAATGATTTGTCATGGCTTTCGGGTCCTAATCCCACGAAGAACAATTCCGTCAGGATGGCGAACGGATATATAACATTTGACCGCATGGCAATTGGTTTTGCATTCTCTGCCAGAAACAATTGGATTCCTTGGATCTAGTACGCGAATGGTCTCTGTGAGAATTATCTATGCATTGGCGTTCCTCAAGGAAGATAGGGATTCTCCCTTCGTTCGGGTCAGCAGCCTGTGACGAAACTTTGCAGATAGGCATACCCATCATGGTTAGGTTTTGGCCACCCGGTCAGGGCGCCCCATTTTCGCTAATTCGGCGGCCGCGAGCCGTTTACGCTGCAACGAATGCATAAAGGCCCAATGGCAATGGAATTCTGCCGGGTCTTCGGGCCGAACCGCCGTCAAGGCTGATGATTTCTACCGGTCGCCGTCCAACATGCTGGTCTCGGTGGTGGCTGGCCTATTAGACGAGGGCATCACGCCTGCGGCAAGACCGGAACACCTTTCGATTTAGCTCTGAGAAGGGAGATGCCGGGGGCCTCTCCGGGAGCATATATCGGCATGGCGCGCTACCTATACCATATGCGCCAGGCGCAAAAGCTATGGCGCATATGGTGGATCAGGCAACCCTATTGAGCCACCCCTCTAGTGCCAAGAATTTGCGCCTAGCGGCCCCGTCTGGACTGCCAGAAATTTTTCCGTCATCATAAGGGTATGATTGCATACCTTGCTCTCTTGGTACTCGCTGCCACTGCGCCGGTAGGTGGGCGAGACGCGCAAATGAAGTGTGCCTCCGTTTTAGAAGATCAGGCCGCTAAATTGCGTGCTCATAGCCATATGCTTCTAGCAGATGCGGAGTATGCCGAGTCGCATAATAATGAAATGTCACCCGACATGATGCAGCGATATATTAGTTGGTATCGAGATAGGGTGGCTGAAGGCGCGAAATACCCAGATTTAACTTCGGCAATTTTATCCGCTTCCGAGCGGCATCAAAGACAACGATCAATTATCGATTTTCTTGATTACGAGAAAAGAGAGCGCGAAGTTTTCGATTTAGAAGTGAGGGCAGCGCTTATCGAAGCCTGCCCTTGGAAGACTGCTGATATAAAGGCGAAAAGTTGGCCGGAAGGGCTTTAGAAAACGTCATTTGCCCAATAGCAGTTTTTCGCGACACGGGCGCGATCGGATCGCATCCCAAAATCGTTGCCGATTCATAGGATACAGCCAGCGGTTTCCTGGCGGATCGGTCGCGCGCACATAAACTGTCCGCGAGCGTGATCGAAGCGCAATGTACGTGTTGTGTTTTTGCTATGTTCCCTTCGTGTTCATTTTTGCGGTATGAGCGACCAATGTCCACCACTCTTGCCATACCCCCGTCCACGCCGATTCCCCTCAGCGACCTCCCTCGGCCCGTGCAACTTAAGGTTGTCGGCGCGGCCGGCGCGGGCTTTCCCAGCCCCGCCCAGGACTGGGAGGAATCCGCGATTAACCTCGTTGACTTGCTGCGCCTCGATCGCGCCGCCAGCTTCGTGTTCCGTGTCAGCGGACAATCCATGCTCGATGCGGGCCTGTTCGATTCCGACGTGTTGGTGGTCGATCGTGATGCGAAGCCGGTGAACGGCCGCATCGTCATCGCCGTCGTCGATGGCGGCTTCGTCGTCCGCCAGCTCTGCGTCCGCAATGGCGTGCCAACGCTCGAGGCGCGCAACAGTCGCATGCACTATGACCCTGTCGTCGCGGATGAGAGCGTCGAGGTGTGGGGCGTGGTCCGCGCCAGCGTCCGCAACCTTCAGGCCTGATCCGTCATGAGCTGGGCCATTGTCGATATCGAGAACTTCTACTGCTCGGCCGAGCGGGTCTTCGATCCCACGCTGCGCAATGTGCCGCTGATAGTATTATCGAATGGCGACGGATGCGCCATCGCGAGATCGGCAGAAGCCAAGGCGCTTCATATTTCGATGGGGGCACCCATGTTCAAGATTCGCGACATCGTGAAGCGGCATGGCGTGCAATATCGATCGAGTTCGTACGAGCTTTACTCGGATATGAATCGGCGCTTCAATATGGTGCTCTCCGAGTTCAGCGATACCGTCGAGATATATTCAATCGACGAATCGTTCTTCCATCTACCAGTTTTACCTTGTGGCCTTGGTGATGTCGAGCAGGCGCAGCGCATTCGCGCGACTATCAAACTACATGTTGGGCTGCCGACTCGGATTGGGCTTGGTCCGACACGGACCCTAAGCAAGGTCGCCAACGCTTTGGCGAAGGCGTCCGAGAAAGTCTGGAACGGCGTCATCGACCTGCACGACGAGGGGCTGCGCCGGCGCATGTTCGCCAAATGGCCAATCGAGGAGGTGTGGGGTATCGGCAAGGCTATGGCAAAACGGCTGCACCCGCTCGGCATCCGCACGACGGCCGATCTTGCAGCGATGCACCCTGACATCGCTCGTGACGTCGGGACTGTCGTGCTCGAGCGCTTAGTGCGCGAGTTGAACGGCGTCGAATGCAGTGACTTCCAACCTGAGCCGGAAGCACTGAAGTCTACGGCGGTGACGCGCACGTTCGGAGATCCGGTCCACGATCGCGAGGTACTGCGTGAAGCGATGGTGCGAAGGGCTGTACGCGCGGCCGAGAAAATCCGCGCTCAAAAACTTCAGGCTTGCCGGTTGTTCGCATTCGCGCACGGAAGCCGGTTCAAGCCTAATGCACCGTCGGCCTCCAAGGTGGCACGGCTTTCGCCCTCCACCAACGATCCGCGCGTTATTGCTGGAACCGCAGCGCGCATGGCCGAAGCGATGTTCGAGCAGGGCGCGGTCTACACCAAATGCGGCGTAATGCTGGAAGGTCTTGAAGCGGAATCAGGAGCGCAGCACGATCTCTTTGCTGCGCCTGATCCCCGTTCGCCTGCCTTGCTAGCCGCGCTTGACGGCATCAACGACAGGTTCGGGCGTAATACGCTGCGCCTCGCCTCCGAAGGTATGGGCGCCAAATCGTACGATACCAAACGGACCTTCAAAAGCCCGTCATGGACCACGCGCATCGACCAAGTGCCCGTCGCGCGCTAAAGCCAAGCCAAGGAATCGGCCATGTGTAACCGTGCACGCCTGAAGAACGAGCCGGAGACTCTATTTGGCTCGGCTGCGAAACTATTCAGCGCTCGGCCGCGCGACAACCGGTTCGATCCGCAGGAGTTGCGGCCCAAGGGGCGCTGCTACGTAATTCGCGAGGACGCAGGCCAGCGTGCCTGGGACGTGATGACGTGGGATGTGCTGGGCGGTAAGGCACCTTGGCCGATGACCAACGTGCGCAAGCTGGCGCTGCCACAGTGGCGCGTGCTTGCCGAGAAGCCCGGCAACCGGTGCATTGTCCCACTCACCGAGTTTTGTGAGTTCACGCCAGACAAGCACGACCTTGCCGATGGCAAGCCACCGCTGAAGGGCGAGATGTGGTTCTCAGTGACCAATCAACCCGTGTTCGCTGTGGCGGGCCTTTGGCAAACCACCGAAAAGGGAAACGGGTTCGCCATGGTGACATGCGATGCCAACGACCTGGTGGCGCCGATCCATCCCAAAGCGATGATCACGATCCTCGATCCCAAGGATGTCGATACCTGGTTGCGCGGCTCCTACGACGATATTGCTGCCCTTCAGCGACCCTACGAGGCCCGCAGTATGAGCGTGCGCGGGCCTGTTTTTCCGACGCGCAATCGGTAGGCTTGAAACGAGTGATCCTAGGAACGACCGGACTTTAGGTTCAAGTGGTTTGCCAAAGCGTTTGGCTCATTGAGGCGCCAGCCAGATCAGAACCATCGTCAGTGATGCGCAAAAAAGCGAAAGCCAAATCGCTATCTGACTGTAGATGTGCAGGGCGACGCCCACCCATGAATACTTTCTCCGTAGGATTGCACCGCTGCCAAACGCGATGAAGAAAGCGACGACAATGGGGGCAGCGATCGAGGGAGAACGATGTAAAGAAGCTTCCGCGAGCGGAAGAAGCCCTAGCGCCGAGACAATCAGCCACGAGAATCCGAGCGCGCAGTAGCCAATCGGATCATCGCTGTATCTACCTATCCCGGCAGACCGATTTCTTGGGTTTGTTGCCATGATGTTCTCGTTATGCTATCCTCCGCTTGGAGGAAGGTCCAATGAGTTTCGATCTGAATATCTATACCGCGACATTGAACAATCCAAACGGTCCAATCTTCGTACCGGAGATGACTGATTGGACGCCATCGTCCGATGATGATTCTGCGACTGCGTTGGAATTTTACGGGCCGCCAAGTCCTGCCGTGAAGATTGCCCTTCTCCTCAACGCAGTCATGCTTCTCGCATTTCTCGGATGGCTGCTGTCGATCATTTTCTAAGCTTGGGATCGCGGAAGTAGTCCTTATCCAATGCTTGATCAACTTCACGCTGCAGATCGGACCCGGCAATCACACTTTGAGTTCGTCCAGCTCTCTTGGCTGCAGATGTTGCTTCAATTTGTGACCTGCCGGCGCTGATCTGATCGGCTACCGCCGATCCATCACTTTGGCTCCCCAGGTTAACAGTGGGTTTGAGACCTGAAGGGTGATAACTGGCGGTAACATCTGCAGCATCCTGAATAGTCGGTGCGGTGAGGTTTTGCGCAAGTTCAGGCTCTTTCAAATACGGAGCGATTTCCTCGTAAATTGCCTCCCTGCGCTGCTCGAAGAACTTTGCAATGAGTGAATCCCGCGCTTGCCGCTGCGTAGCGTTCAGCACGACCTCGTTCAACCCTGGAGCATTCAGGGATGGGTTTATCGACTCTTGGTGGCGATACCATTGCTGGAGTTCCTGAGACAGGTTCTCACTCATCTGCAAATTATGAGTTTCGGCATAGCTGGCGTCCTGCGAGAGCTGCTGCGCTTTCTCTCTAAACTCGCGAGCCCGTGCCTCAAATGAGTTTGCAAGAGACAATGCTTCTTCGTGACTTTGTGAGGACGTGCTTGAGCGCGAGCTTCGGCTAAAGGTTCCGCTGCCGTCTTCGGTTCCCTCCCGTGCCGACAAGTTGGTACCATTCGAGTGTTCATCTCGAACACCATCAGTTGCCGCCATGCTGCTATCGCGAGAACGGGAATGATCTGTATTGTAGTGAAGGTTATTAGACTGCTGGATATTATTTGTTTTTTCCGCGCCGATCGTAGCGCTCGGAATTGGCAATTTCCGCTTTCCAGCAGCAACTGACCCGCCACCGCCACCGCCACCGCCACCGCCACCGCCACCGCCTCCCATCCCAGCGCCAACTTTGGTCGAGAATATATCATTCAACGTCGATTGATGGCCGACACCGGCCTGAATGCGATCGGTAGAGCCGATACTATCGCGATTTTCCAGCCCGTCGAACTCGGACGACGAATTGCGGTCGAATTTCTCCGAATTGGTCCCAGATGTTGTTCGACTGCTGTGGTCCGATCCAGATGATGTTTCGGTAGATGTGCCATGGGCGGTTCGATCGGTCGACGTAGCCGTTCTGATTCGCGCTGCCGAATTTTCCAGAGACTCTGCGGCCCTCATGTAGCTGGATGCCGCTTGGCGATTTTCCGCTGCAAATCCAGTGCCTAGGCTCACTGACATCGGTAGTTTCGAGATGGCTCCGGTCGTATCGGTGACGATCGCGCCATTCTCCATATATGTGTCTGTCGAGCCGTTAGACCCTCTTACTGTGAAGGCGGACGCCCCCGTCGAAAACGTCGGTGCATCGGACCACTGGTTGCTCTGCCGCATGTTCGAGGTGAGGTTTGCAAAGCTGGTATTCCCGTAGGAATAATTTCCGGTAGTCTGCTCGACGGCCGCCGCCTCGGCGGCGTTCTGCGCCGGCGCCAGGATCGATGTCGCCTGCCCGGAAATGCTCATGGCACCGCGCGCCAGACCCGCCGCAATGAACGGCACGCTCATGAGCATGAAGCCGGCGATCGTCGCCGTCTCGGCGTTCACGGCCCCGATGCCAGCATAACTCGAGAGGGTTATCCCGCCTTCAGCGACGGCGTTCGATGCGCTCTCTCCCCGCGTCATGCAGATCATATGCAAAATGACGTAGAGCGGTCCCCAGGCGGCGAGGTAGAAGAACCCCGTCACATACCCCTTGAGCGCCTGGACCCCGGTCTGCGGCATAAGGAAGAGGGGGAAGATCACCGGGAACATGGCGTAGAAGACGACGGTGAGCACGATGTTGAGGATCGGCACCCACGACATCGCCTGCATGGCAATCGAGTTGTAGGTGTTGCGAGCCTGGATGTCGGCGCGCGTCGCAGCAAAGGCATCCATCGACGCGCTGCCGGCACTTCCTCCCATGGCATCGCGAGCCTGCATGAAGGCGTTGATCGCCGTGGTCTGCCGCATCGCAGATGTGTAATCGCTCGACGATCCGGTGAAGGTCTGGTTCACGATCGGGACGTCTTGCCGTAGCTTCGCGGCCGCGGCCGTCTCGCTGAGGTTCGTGTAGGTCTGACGCCCCCAAAGCGGCGTCGAAGCATCGATGATAGTGTTCCATTGCCCTGTCAGCGCCTGATAGGCCGCCTGGCAAGTGATGATGGTGTTACTGACGGACCCGCCAGCCTCTTTCTGAAGCCAGACTTGCGATCGCGCAGGCGAGCCGGGCCCGATCGATGCCCAAAGGTCGGTGCTGCTCGCAAGATCCGTCAGCGACTTGAAGTTCAGCAGCACGTCGCCGAACACGCAGTTCTTGTAGTGGTTCTGCAGGTTGGTCGCGAACTCGGCATCGCGGATCTGGAAATTGCGGGTCGCATCGAACAGCCGTGATCCATAGATCATGCCGTTGTTGGAATAATTGAGCTGGCTCGGCATCGTGAACACGGTCTCGGCCGTGCGTGTGAGCCAATCGCCCACCTGGCTCGAGAAGCTGGCGATCACACCGAGCCCGAGCGGAACATTCGCGACCGTAGCCGGCGCGAGCGACGGGTTGATCCGATCCGTCACCTTCACGTCGACGGTCGGGACCATCAGACAGGAATAGATCAGGGTCGAACCGAGGAACCAGTTGAGCCACACGCGGAAATTGAGGGTGAATGCCACGGAGAGAAGGGCGTAGATCAGGCCGATGACCATCACCACCTTGATCAGCGATCCATAGCCGCCACCGCCCGTCCAGGCAGCAACGGCGTTGAACGTGTTGACGATGTATTCCCCGCCGCCGATCGTGAAAACCTCGACCATGGCCCTACCTCCCGCTTAGTTGAGCCCCTGGACGTTGAGACCACGCGAGAAATTCAGCGCGGCCGCCATCCCCGGCGACATGGCATTCTGCAATGTCGATTCCAGCATTATCGACTTGTTGATGAGCGAGATTGTGATGTTGAGCGTGTTCTTCACCTTCACGTCCCGCTCCGCATACTTGGCGCGAGCCTCGCCCAGCTGCTTGCGCCAGGTTTCCGCCGTTGACTGGTCTGCTGGCTGAAAATGGACCTGAGACTGCGTCACGCGATCGAGCATGTTTTCGATCATCGAACTCAGAAGATTGACGGCGACAATCTCGGCGAGAGCGTCGAGGTCGCCATCGATGTAGCCGCCATGGGCCATCGCCTCGACGGCCAGCAACTTGTAGAGCGGCACGGTGGTCAGCGCCAAAAGCTGCTGTTCAGCCCCCGATAGCGCGGCATCGCTACGGATCTTGTCCCGCATCGAGATGATCATGGTCTTGATGCGAGGGCGCAGCGCGACATTCGTCGGGATCGAGAGGTTCTGCTCCGACACCTGCAGGCACTTGTCATCGTCCGTACAGGTCAGGATTTTGGCCGTGTTGCCGGTCTGCGTGCCATCGAGGAGCGCCGTCACAACCGCATCCTCGGCGGGGCCGATATACTGGATCGAGGCAGGATTGCTGCCCTCGGCCTTGTTGACGATGATCGTGCCGACGACGGTCATCAGGTATTCGGAAAACTCGGCGTCGAAGGCACCGAACTTCTGGGACCGCTTCAGGGCCTCCCAGGTGTAATTGCGCGGCTCGCCCGGGATATGCTCGTTCATGTTCGGGTCGTTGTTACCCGAGAGCACATCGTCGATCTGGCCGTCGGCACCGCAGCCCTGGCGCGAACGCGCCCAATCCGAGAATACGCCCTGGCTGTTGCCCACGGCGGTACAGATCGTCGAGCGCGCACCCTGCATCTTGGGCCAGACTGCACCGACGAGGCCCTGCGCCGCCTCGCACGACGAGATGTTCATCTGGTTCATCTGCTGGGCGGCTTGCTGGAACTCACCCATGATCTTGCCGATTTCGGGCGAGACGCTGTCGATCGCCAGCTTGAAGGCGAAGCCGAGGGCATTGTTGGCGGTCGCTTTCAGCATCGCCACCATCTCAGAGGCGTTGATGAACGAGAATGAACCGGTGAACAGATCGATGCCGCCGCAACCAGCGCGGGCGCTCGGCAGCTGGAGGTTGAACGGCGACACGCTCTTTTGCGGGAAACGGGTCCATGCATTGCCAAGCGAGTAGTAGCCCGCCGACTGGCCTTGATAGGCGGTCGGGCCGGTCACGTTGGCAGCGCCGCCGGCGTCGTTGAAGAACGAGTTCATCGAGCTGGCGATGTCCGCGCGCGCGATGCCGATCGGCACCATGCTCCCGGCCCCGAGGCTGAGGGCAGCGACGGCGAGCCGCCTGCGAAAGGCGCGGAAGCGGGGGGAGGCCAGGCGATTGGCGCGAGGGAAGGGGGGAAGCTCGGCCATCAGTAGTCACTCCCGACCTTGGTGTTGGTGAGCATGAAGATCCGGTCCATGATCTCGTCGGCCGAGAGGATGCCGAAGCCGATCGGGACGGTCTTTTTGGTGGCGGTATCGAAGAGGACCAGCGCCGGCGTCGCGTTACCCGGCACGCCCATTCGTTCGCGTTGACCGGAATCGACGACGTAATTCGGGAAGTCCTTGCTCGGGCCGCCATCCATCGAGACGGCCATGACGGCCAGCCCATGGCTGTCCGCAACCGAGCGCAGGATCGGCGCGAAAATCTCACAGGCGCCGCAGCTCTGCGCGAAGAAGTAGAACATACCATAGCGCTGGCCGAGATGCGCAAGCACTTGGCCGCGATCGGCGGTGCGATTGTCGGTCCACGCCCGCTTGGCGACCGTCGAGACAGGCCGCTGCAGCGTGTAGTCGATGTCCGGGTTCTGCCACAGGGCGCGCTGCCAGGTGTCGGAGAAGGTGGAGGCGCGATCGAGCTGCTCGCGCTGGAAGCGCACATAGGCGATCACGTTCTCTTCGCTCGGCTCGAGGATGGCGCGGGCCTTCAACTCGTCCAGTTGCCTTGCGATCGCGGCGATCCGCTCGCTGGCAGACTGCGCCGGTTCGGCCGCCATCTGTTCGCTCGGTTTCGGCTTGGGCTTCTCGCAATAGAACCACTGCCCCAACTTGCGCTCGCGGCAATAGAAGTCATCGTTGTCCTCGCCTGCCTCGAGCCCGGCATCCTGCGGGGCGGCGAGCACCGGCAGGGGAAGGGCAGGGGCAAGAGCCAACAGAATCGCACCAAGGCGGGCAATGCGCCCGGGCAACCTGTCAGCGCTGCCACTTGGGCGGATCTCCAGTGCGTCACGCTCATTGGTCATCATCGACTGAGTGCTCCCCATCCAGTTCCTGCATTGCGATGCCCAGGACGGACATCATTCGGGCCACGTCGAGCATGCTCGTGCCCTGATCCATCATCCGAACCAGACCGCGCAGGTGTGTGCGGCCGTGCCGTCGCCCGTCGAGCGTCGGGCGAACACCGCCCGTCCGGCGAACGAGCCAGCCCTTCTCGATCATCGCGCGGAACCGCTGCTCGATCTCGAAAGGGTCGATATGGCAATCGAACCAGTGTCCGATCGTCGCGGAAACCTCGCCTGCAGGCGTGACCTTGCTGACGCGGTGGACCCGCATGAAGATCGCAAGGTCGAGAACGCTCATATCGATCAGGCATGGCACGCAGGTGCCAGCGCCGCCGGCGTCATTGGCTGGTGTGGATGTCATAGTAGTCCTGGATCTTGTCCTGGATTTCGCTGAGCGTGCTGACTTCGTCTGGCAGCTTGGCGGCGTCCACGAACTCGGAATAAACCTCGGTGAAGTCCATGACGGACAGATCGAGGCGCGAAAACTCGTCGATGGTGAAACCCTCGCACTGTTCCTTCTTGGGCTTGCCCCAAGGCTTGTTCAGCTGGGGGCGGCCCTGCTCCTGAAGGATGCGCGAGAGCTTGCTTTCAAAGCAGCAATAGGCCGTGCGCTTGGTCTTGCAGATCCCGAGGACGCTCGAGGAGCAATAGGTGCCGACCTTGTGGCAGAAACCCATGCGATCCTTGATGTCGAGCATCTTCTCCTCGGTCGAGCACAGGAACATGGTGAGGAACGGGGTGGCGAGCGCAGCAATGGCCGTCGGCCCACCGGCCAGGGCAGCAGCACCGGCGCCAGCGGTCAGCAGGCCCGACGTCTTGCCGGCGCAGCAATTGACCAGACCGAAAACCGGCTTGTGGCAGGTTTCGCGTGTCCCGGAGAAGACGGTGAAGTTCTCTTCGTCGAACTCCTCCCCGGCCTGGCCCAGCGCATGCAGCGCAACCAGCGCATCCTTGAACTCGGTCGAAGCCTCTCGCTCGATCGTTTCGCAATCCCCGTTGATGCAATAGACGTCGTTGCCGCAGACATATTGCTTAGGATCGTTGCCCGGCGTCGTCGGCACCGGGCAGCGATACACCTTCTGGCTGACCTTGCAGGCGCCAGGGGTGTAATCGGGATCGTCCTCGTCATCGATGCACTCGTCGCGGACGTAACTGCATTCGGGCTTGTCATCGAGCTCGCCGCAGTCGTTGCCCTGCGTGATCTCGTTGCAGGTATAATTCGTCTGCCACGCCCAGCAAGGCTGCGTTACCGACACGCCGTTGATGATGCGGGTTTGCGGATCGCTGTCGGTGCAAACCTCAGCGCTCTGCGCCACGCATTGCGAATTGTTCTCGAGCGCAGTGCAGCCGTTGACCTTGTTGGTTGTGATCACCGGCGCCGAATTATCGACCCTGAACCAGTGCTGTCCTGTCGTGCGGGAAATGACGGCATAATTGCCGCTGAAAGGAAGCGGATTACCGACGATCGTTGCCTGGACCGAGCACTCCATCACCTGAAGGAGTTGGTTGCCATGATCCCTGTTGCAGCTGCCCGCCGCCGTAGACCCATACTCGGCCATTGTGCCGCAGTACGATGCCGTTCCTACCGCCTTGCACGTTCCCGCAGCGATCTCATCGGCCATGCTGTCCGGATCGACGTAAGGCCCGATCGTCGACATATGATAATAGTAGAGGGTCCGGTTCTCGACCGAGACGTTGAGGCTCGACGTGCAAGTGCGCGGCACCTCGTCGAGCTTGGACCCATAATTGCAGGTCGCCTCGTAGTAGCTGACGTTGCCGCCACCGGGGGGCAGGGGCGTGCAGCTGCCGGTCTGGCCGCCCATCTGCTCACCCTGCAGGTAGGTGTCCGGGTTCGCCTCGATCTCGGTCGCGCGCCGGGTGGTATCGAGGATCTCCTGAGCGTCGAACTGCGGCCGCGTATTGTTGCGATCGGTCGAGACGACGAATGCCTCGTTGCTGCTCGCCTGCGCGCCGGCATCGGCCACCAGCTTGTCGGGATCGTCGAAGTAGCCGCTTTGGGGCAGGTCGGTCCCCTGATAACCCGGCACCTGGTCGCGCATGGTTTCGCTGGGCACCAATGCGTCATTGGCGCGCATGTCCGTCGCGAAGTTCTTGCCGTCCTCCTTCGCCTCCTGAACCGTGCTCTGGGCGAGCAACGCCCCGGCGCCGGCGAAAGCGATCGGGAGGATCAGGGAAAGGGCGAGCCGCCGCATCTCAGCTGGCCTTGCTCATGTTGCGTAGCGCTACCGAGGCAACGCCGGCACCAGGGCCATGACCATCGACGAAGGACTCGAGCACGTAATTGACCGAGACGTTGCCGGTCATGCGATCGTGCGGGGGCACCACCGTCTTGCAGTTGAGGCCGGCGCACAGGTCGAACTCGGAGGAAACCGCAACGTAAGTCGGCACCGCCGTCACATCGAAAGCGCGGAAGAGGCGCGGATCGATCCCGACATTGGAAAGCTGGTCCTTTTCCGTGACCACCTTGGCGAGCCCGGAGGTGAACGCCTTCAGGGAATTGTTCGGGAAGCCGCGAAAGACGATGATGCCTCCGGCCTTCGACGTGTCAGCGATCAGCTGGCGCAGCGCCTTGGGCGGCATCGAGAGGCTCGCAAAGACGATGAACTGCGGTGCATCACCCTTGGTCCCCGCCACGTTCTGCGAGGCGCCCTGGATGATCTTGTCGAAGTCGAACGGGCCATCGCCGTTCATCGGCAAATCCGCCTTGGCCAGGTCGGTCAGGCTGTCGGTGCCCTGCTGCTGGACGGCAAGCGCTTCTTCCCGGAAGGCATCGCCGCGACCCTTGACGTGATCGGCAAAGGTCTGGGCATCCTCCTGCATCGCGGCGGCCCGCTTGCGCACCGCCTCGAGGTCGAGGCCGTCAATGTTCTGGGCGATGGCCTGGATACCGCCGATGGCAGCTAGGCCCGCAATCGCGCTCAGGACCATGGTTCTGCGTCGCATCGGATATGTCTCCTAGAGCACACAACAGTTACGCTTGCGCCACACGAGGTAGCCCATGTCCTCGCCCTGGACGGGGTAGGCACGGCCGGTCTGCGGCGGGAGCGTCGAAGCGCCGATCGGCGAGCAACCCATCTTGCCGCTGACCGTCGGGATCGGGTTGGTCATCTGAATCCGGTATTGCTGCTTCTTGAGCACCGGCATCAGATACTTGTCGCACAGGCCCTTGCTACCCATCGTCCCCCATGCGAGGCCCTGACGGTGCATCTTGAAGGCGAAGCGCGAAAGGGCGAGGCGCGAAGCCTGAACATGGCCGATCGACGAAGAGATGTTTCCATTCATCGGGTACATCGAGCCCTGGCAACCCGCACACCAGAAGGTCACATCGAGGGGGAGGCGCGCCGTAGCCGCGATGCAATCGCCGGCGCAGGCCGCCTTGGCGATTGGATTGGCGAAGATCACGACCTCGGGATTGATGATCGTGGTCAGCGTATCGTCCTGCCAGAGCGGATCGACCTCGGTCATGTAGGCGATGTCGAAGGAGGCCTGCTCGAAGCAGAGGAAGTCGGTCAGGATCTCCATCCAGTAAAGGAGCGGATAGACGTACCAGTGGACGTGCCACTTGGACGTATTCTGCGCCTGCCCGCCGACCTGCGAGGGGCCCGTGAACTGGCCCTGGCCAATGTCGAAACCCGGCGCGATCTTCATCCCGCCAAGGTTCACGAAGCACCAAGGCTTGACCGAGACGTCCGCAAGGCGAACCGGCTCCCAGAAGCCGGCGGCGATGCCGATGCGCGGGATCGGGCTGCCACAAGCGCAGATCGGCAGGCTCGGGTTATTGGTGTCCGGACGAGTGCTTGGCCAGATGCTCAGGCCACCGATCGACAGCGGGAACAGGCAGGACCAGCAGACATCGGTGATCGGGTTCACGAACTTGCCGGTGCAGCGCGATTGCGCCTGCGCGGAAGGGGCGATCAGAGCCGAGGCGAAGAGAAGCGCGAAGACCGCGACGAGGCAGCGCAGCGCCTTCACTGGACGCCTCCGCTGCGCCGCATTTTCACTGTCTCGGCGATAGCAATAATGCCGAGGCCAGCGGCCCAGCATCCAATAGCGCGCACTTGAGCGGTGGAGAGTGGCAATATGGCAACCGTCACAAGCAAGGTCGCCACCCACCATTCAATCACTCGCTCGAGTCTCGAACCCGCCATGATGAAGCCAGGGAAATACGGGCGCAGCGCCTTGACAATGGCAACCATTGTTGCGCCCAGCACATAGAGGAACAGAACGTTCCCCACCCAGACCGCAACCCCATTAAAGGAAACCCTGGACGGCAGATTGCCAAGCTCGGCCCCAATTACTAGACCATATGCAAGTGGTGATCGAAACGCGGCCGCATACTGCTTTGCGGTTATCATCGTGCGCCCCCCTGATCATTTCGGTCCATGAGAAGCCAAGCCTCGTCTGCACGGTTCTTTCGAACGACGTAGAGCGCGGTGTAGGCGGCCGTCGAAACCAGCAGCGCTGCGATGCCAACAGGCGCGAGCCTGCCCAGCAGGGCTGTCAGCGGCGTGATGAACGTGACACCCAGCGCGCAAAGGATGCACAGCCCCTGGAAGGTGCGACGCATGGCCTTGAGGCGAGGCGTCTCGGGCGCGGCCATCGGCGTCTTCAGCAGGTCGAGCCACAGCGGCATCAGCTTGCCCCCTTCAGCTTGATCTCGGAAACCTTGATGACCTTGCCGTCCTGCTCGGCGACGGCGGGCGTATGGCGCACCCCGAACTTGCCGGTCAGGCGGCCCTCCTGATCGAAATAGAACCGCCGCTTGCGCGCGGTCATCTCCTCGATCGGCGAGCCCGACACGAGGATGATCTTGGCCTTGAGGTCAGAATACTGGCTGGTTGCCCATTCCATCTGCGCCTTGTCGTCGCCATCGACGAAGACGAGGGCCTGGTGCATCGACACGAAGTCCAGCGGGTTCACCGTCTGGCCGGCGCGAGCGACGTAGTTGCCCTTCTGGTCCTTCACGTCCTTCTCGATGACGATCGTGGGATCGAAGGCCCAGATCCGCGCCTGCGTTGCCGGCGTGATCCCGGCAACCGGGGTCGGCCGACGAACCTTGGCCTCGGCGCGCCGCGCGAACTCGGCATTCATCCGGTCGATCCCGCCCGACGCCTGTAGGTTCTGAAGGCGCTGCTCGATCACCGAGAGAAGATCCGTCTCGATGACGGGAAAAGTCTGACCGACGACACCGTGATCGCTGGCCTGGCCTGCAGACGACAAGGTCAGCGAGCACAGGATGACGAGGGCACCGTTGTCGAGGAGACGCTTCACAGGATCGCCTCCCCGACACCGACAATCTTCTTCGCGCAGGCGTAACCGATCGCGGCATAGCGGCTGTCGAAGCCGTCCTTGTGCGGCGTGCCAACGAAGTAGCACTGCGGCGGGATTACGCCCACAGGTCCGGCAGCAAGCGGCTCACCAAAGCGGGTGCGGGGCTTCATGCGCGCCACGACCTTGCCGTTCACCAGCACTTCGGCGCCGCGATGGCTGACGATGTCCCCCGGCATGCCGTAGACGATCTTGCCGAACATCTGCTTCTTCGCGCCGAAGTGGCGCACGACCAGCGGATGAGCGGGCGGCACGAAGAAAACGTACTGGCCGCGCTCCGGCTTGGCGGTCTTGTGGATCACGAAGGCCCAATTGGGCAGCGATTCCGAAGTGTTGATGAGAAGACCGTGACTGTCACGCCACTCGCAGATTGCGGAATAGACGGCGCTGCCCGCGATCAGGAGACCGATCGGTCCCCATAGCCGCATGTTGGGCCGCCAGCGGCGGGGCTTTGCCTCGACCGGAAGGGGCTCACTGACCGCCTGCGCCATAAGGCCCTCCAAAGCTCGCGGGATCAGCCATCGGCGCCGCAGCTGCGGGGGCCTGTTCCGGCATCGGCCCGAACGCGCTTGCTCCTGCAGCAGCCTGAGGCGCGGGCGGGTTGATCGGCACCTGCGGGATCGGTCCTTCGCTGCCGCTCTGCATCAACTGTTCTGCAGAGGCGGGCGCCGGCCGCTTCACGCCCGAGGCATAGACCGCCTTCATCACGTCAGGAGTGATGTCCTCGACGCCCTTGGAGAGCACCGCCTCGCCGACAAGGATCACCTGTCCCGAAGCGCTGCGGCGCTGCAGCTCGCCATCGAGCGAAGTCATGAACTTGCGCATCTCGGCCTCGACCTCCTGGGGAGGGCTGGCGCTGCGCGCCTGCGCCTGCACATAGTCGCCGACGATGCTCGAGAGATTGGCCTTCACGATCTTCTGCGGAGGCGTGATGATCGTGCGCGTCACCCACATGCCCCAGATCAGCATCGCGACCACCGCGACACCAAGGATCAGCTGGCTCGCGGTATATCCGGCAAACACCGTCTTTCGCGGCTTCGCGCAAGCCGTTGCCGGCGCTGCGGGAGCGGCGATAACGGGCGCAGGTGCGGATGTAGGTGCGGTGGCGGCAAGAGCCTCGCCCTCGGGGCCAGCTTCACTATTCCAGGTCGGTTCGCTCATGCGCCTTGCTCCAGGCTCAATGTGTCGCGCGGCACGATGGCGTGCCGGCGAAAGAAGATGATCACACCGGCCACAACGAGGTGCAGCACGGCGACGAGAACCTTGAAATCGGCGATGCGCGAAGCCTCGGCCGCGATGTAGCGGCTCGATAGGTTGGCCAGCTGGTGCATCATTCCATCGAGGCTGAAGCCGCCGATCGCGACGAAGAAGAGGACGAACGCCCCCCACGTCATCAGCACGGTCACAGCCAGAAAACCGATGGTGTGAAGGAGGACGTAGAGGAGGAACCTTGGGTCGGTCCCCCGGTCCTGTCGCTCTTTACGCTGCACGCCGATGCTCGCCATCCCGCTTACTCCGCTGCAATCGGGACGGCGTCGTCACCGCCCCACTTTTCAGGATTGTTGGGGAAGGCGACCCGCTCGATCGCCTCATCCATCGACAGGCCCTGGCCGAGCAGATCGTGGATCGCGGCAAAGGTCTTGGGCGAGGAAGAGAAGACGGTGGCCGAGTAGGCATCGAGGACGAGCCTGCCGGTCGCCTGCATGTCCGGCCCCTTGATGAAGACGTCGGAATACTCGATGCCGCTGCGCTTCAGGGACCGCACCAGCGCATCGGTATGGTCATCCATGTCGAAGCGGCCGAGCCGCTTGAAGTCGTTGATGGTCTCCTCCTTCTGGGCGAGGATGACCGACCAGTCGCTGTTCTCCAGCGCCGCGCGCGATCCGTCGGACTTGTAGTAGTCGTTGAGGCTCTGCGTCGCCGTCACCAGCGAGGCCCCGTATTTGCGGCAGGTACGGGCATAGGCTTCAATGAAGTCGGCCATCGATCCGCCCTTCAGCATCTGCCAGGCTTCATCGAGCAGCAGCGCCTTGGGGATCGAGCGATCCACCCGGCGCATCATCTGCGATGCCATGAACATGATCGCGGTGAGCACCACCGAGCGCAGTTCCTCGCGCGAGGACAGGTCCGAAAGCTCGAAGACGGTCAGGTTCACCTTCAGCTCGAAGGAAACCTCGCCCTGGAAGAAGCGGCCGTAAGTGCCCGACGATGAGAAGGGGCGCATGGCGATGCCGAGATCCACACCGAGCGGATTGCCGGTGTCGGTCAGCGCTGCGATCACATCGTCGATTGAGCCCTGGCGGCCCTTGGCACTCCAGACCTCGTTGACGGCGCCGTCGATCAGGCCGCGCTCGGTGTCGTTGAGCTTGTCGACGTGGCGCGCCATCTGGTTGACGATGGACTTGAGCATCGCGAAGCAGTCCATGAGGTAATCCTCATCCCGCTCGGCCATCTCCATGTCGATCATCGAGAAGGGGTTGATGCAGAAGCCCGACGACATGGTGAACTCGACGAAAGCACCGCCCTGCAGCTTGGCCGAGTGCTCGAACGAGCGGCCATCGTCGATCACCACGACCTTGGCCCCGGCCCCGCACAAGGCGGAGCACAATTCCTGCAGCGCGACGGACTTGCCCGAACCGGACTTGCCGAACACCGCGACATTGTGATTGCCCGAGTTGTTCTCGAACGGCGACCAGAAGAAAGGCTGGCCGCGCCGCCCGATCAGCATCATGTGCGGCACGTTAGCGCCCAGATACTCGCCCTGGATCGGCGCGAGACTTGACGCCGTCGTCGTCAGGACCGAGCGGAAACGCTTCATGTTCCTGAGGTCGAACGACAGGCCGTTGGCCATCGTCATCGGCATCGCCGCGAGCAGGCCCTGGATCTGCAGGTAGCGATCGTCGAGCAGATCCCATCCCGCAGCGCGGTACACAGACTTCAGGACGCGCTCGTTGGCATCGCCCTTGCCCTTGGGCGAGAAGGACGTCACCGAGTAGAACGCCTGGATCAGCTTGCGACCCTGCCGAAGCTCATCCTTGACGAACTCCCACTCGCGCGACTGGTCTTTCAGCTGCGGCAGCATCCGAGCCGACTTGGAATCGGCAAGACTGGTGGTGCGCATGAATTTGCGCGAGGCCCGCAGGCTCTCGCTTTCGGCATCGGGGAAATCGAGGCACAGGTTCGTCGAAACCGGGCAGGGCATGCGCAGCTTGTCGGCGAACATATCGCCGATCAGCTTCGCCATGTCCCACGGCGCCCAGCGCTGCGGCAGGTTGCGGACCGAGAACGAGCGCACGTCGAAGACGTCGGGATAAATCTCCCCGATCTCCGGAGCCTCGTCGACCATCTTGCCCGTCGGGCGGAACCGTTCGGTGCGCAGCAGGATGCGGTCAGGCTCGATCTTCATCTCAAGATCGTGCCGCACTGCCTGGTCCGCGATCGGATCGAACGGGTTGTAGATGATGTTGTCGTCACCGGGTGCTGTCGTCGGAGACGTGATGTCATCGATCCACGCGATCAGCGCCTGCGGGTCCATCGGCCGCGCATGGATGCCGATCGATTCCAGCGAGGAGGTCAGGCTTTCGAGGACCGAAACGATTTCCTCGTTCGTCACCCGGCTCGTTTCCGGGGTGGCATAGGAAATCGCGAGGCGATGATTGCGCAGATGGAAGGGTGCCGCGCTCGACAGCGAGTTCCAGACCCCATCGAGCAGGTACTCGGTGCGATGCTTGGCCATGCGCTCGTAGACGCTGCCGGCCATGAAGCGCGGCAGATACCACTGCGACAGGCGCTCACCCACGCGCGGGCTCATCCAGCCATGGAACTGTAGCGTTCCCGGTGTCGGCACGCCTTCGGAGAGAAACTGCGTCATGATCTCCGAGGTGCGCTCGTTCGCGCCCATCATCGGCGTCGCCTCGAGGACGAAGCCCCGCGACGCGCTATTGTAGAACAGGTGCGTCTTGGGATCGTAGCTGCGGTAGGGCAGCCAATGGACGAGGCGAGGGACCGTGGTGTCAGGGCGCCCTGCCTCTGGCTTCGAGTTGTCGCCCAGGATTGCGCCCATGATCTTGCTGAACATATTCATGGCTGCACTCCCGGAAACGACCCGGCGCGCATCACGGGCAGGGGACTGGCTTCCTTCGCGGCGGCCCTGGCTTCGGGCTCCGCTCGTCCAAGCGCACCGCGAATGGCCGGATCGGCTTCAACGGCCGCGATCGCCGCCTTGCCCTTCGCGGTTGCGTGCTGTGGCACCGAGATCATCGGTCCAGCCACTACGGGCTGAGCTGCGACACCGTCCTTTGGGGCCGGGGCAGGGGACGCGGATGAGAGGGGGGTGGCAGGCGCCGGTTGGGTGGCCGGCGCCTGCGCGACAGGCTTGGGCTGAGCCTGGCGCTGGGGCTTGGGAGTGGAGGGCGCCGCGCGCGTGCGACGCGGCGTGGTGAGGCTGCGGGCGACCTGATCCTTGATGTCCCCGACCGGGTCGCTCGACTGGACTTCCCCGCCATTGCCCTGCGCGCGCGCCATTGCGACGGCCTCAGGAGTGGGAAGATCGGGATCGACTGCCAGCGTCTCGATCATGGGCGGCTCGGCGCGCTCGACAGCGGCGAGGAGCGTATCGCGACCAGCGGCAGCGGCGACTTCCTCGGCCGTGCCCGCAACCGCATTGCCGGCAAGCGCCTCGGACCATTCACCACGCTCGACGACAGCGTGAACCGCCGTCTGCTCGTGAAGCCGCCCGGAGGCGTCGATCTGCGCGGGGAAGACGATGCGCAGCACCCGTTCGCGCGTGCGAACCGGAGAGCTGGCCTTCTGGTAGCCGCGTCCTTCGCTTGGCGGTTCCACATAGGGACCGGCAGGCGCGATCATGTGATCGCCTTCATCGCCTGAGATCATGGCCAGCGCCCGATCGTCGATGTTGCCGCTCGGCGCGCAGATGCCGTCAGGCGCGCGGCAGGCGAAATCGCCCTTCACATTGCCACTCAGCGACATGCAACCCGAGAGGCTGGCGCTACCCAGCAAGAGGCCCGCAAGGGCAAGACGCCCCCGCATCACGATTGTCCTCCCTTGAGCCAGTTCTCGAGGAACTCTTTGGGCCGATAGCCCTCGAGCACGCTGCCATCATCGCGCACGATGACGGGCGTACCGCCAAGGCCATGCTTGCGAGCAAACGCCTCGTTGGCATCGAGGCCCGACGTGTTGCAGGGCCCGGTGGCCTTGATGTCCTGCCCGGAATAGGCAGCGTGAAGGGCCTTGGCCTTGTCCTTCGCGCAGTAGACCTTGTCCGCCATGTCGCGGCTGCCCAGCACCGAGATCGGCCGCTCGACGACGCGCACGTTCATGGAGGCAAGCGTGTTGCTCAGCGCACGGCAGTAGCTGCAGCGAAAATCGCTGAACACGGTGACGGTCTTGCCCGAGGAATTGCCCCAGACGATCGCGCCTTCCTTGGGCAGCTCACCCAGCGGCAGCTTCTGGACCGGCGCGGCCGCAGCCTTGGCCGCTGCGGCAGGTCGCGCCGCCAGCCCAGGCTCACTGTCGTCAGCGCCTGCCGCGTTTGCCTTGGCCGACCCGCCCAGCAGCATGTCCGGGTTCATCTCGAGGAGCCGCGTCGCAGTCAGATCCTGGCGCGTCTCCATGTCGTAGACGCGGCCGATCACCAGATAGCGCGCAGTGCGATCGATGTAGAACAGGTTGCTGCCGGCAGTCACTTCGCACAGGCCATCGACCTTGTCGCAATTGACGCTCGTGACCTTGGTCTTGGGCAGGCGCGCTTTCAGCAGCTCGGCGACGCTCTTGCTCGGCGGCGCCATGAAATCGCGCGCATAGGCCAGCGTTGCGATCCCGCCACCGGCAAAGGCCAGCGCGCAGGTGAAATAGAGGAAGGCGTTACGCATGAGCGGACGCTTCACCTCCGTCTCCAGGTCAGGAACGGCGCTCTCGGCGCTGCCTTCAAGATGTTCAGTTGCGGACATAGACACCCTCCAGGAAGACGATTTCGACATCGACGCCGGTGGGCATTTCGATGACGGGCTGATACTGCTCGGCGCGCTCGATCAGGTACTTGCTGACCATGTCACCGGTTTGCGAAACGCCCTCGCCAAGGCCACCTTTGGCAATGTCGCCCATCGACAGATCCTGCCGCTTGCCATCGACGATGACGTTGGGCTGCGTGAGCGCATTGTTGGAATTGGCGGCGAAGCCGCGACCGAAGCCGCCGACGAGACCGGCGATGAAGGCCTGGCTGACGAGGCTGCCTTCACGGCTCACGACGCGGCCGCGAACGCCCGTCTTGCCGCCGAAGGCGATGAAGCCCTTGACCTCGGACACCGCATAGCGCCCACCGGGCTGCGGGCAGGTCATCTTCTGCAGCTTGACGTAGACCTTCTCGCTCGACAGCTCGCCGCGCGCGGCGCCGTTGATGAGGCAGCCCTGGATTTTGGTGGTCAGCAGCTTGCCGTTCTGAAGGACCGATCGCGCGGGGCCGGTGACACGCAGCACGACGGGCAGGGGATCGGTCTGGCTCTGCACGCCCGCAGCGGCATCGACGCCGACGATGACCTTGGCAGTCGCGAAGCTGTTGGGCGGAAGATAGTTCGGGCTGTCGGTATAGACCGTGTTGCCCTTCTCGACCTTCTTGGCGTTGCCTGTCTCGCCTCCGGTGAAGGAGACCATTTTGACTTCGCTGGACCGAACGGGGGGCACGTCCGGTCCAGCGTCGCCACCAGCGCCAGGACGCTGATAGGTCGGGGAGCCCGGGCCATAGAGGGCGGCAGGGCCCGGTGCTGGCGCAACTGGCGTAGCCCGCTCATTGATCTGGCGTCGCAGCTGCTCGTTCTCGTTCTGATAGGCGCTGACCACGCGCTGGCCATCAGCGGTCATCGACTGGTTCTGCGCGCGCAGCGCCTCGATCTGCTCGGACAGCTGGGCGACCTTGGCATTGGTGCCGCCCACCGACTTGAGCTGGTTCTCCTGGCTCTGGAAGCGGTTTTCCGACTGCGCCATCCACTCCTGCTCGGAGAGGTTGCGGTTGATCAGATCTTTGGTCGAGACCTCGACGTCCTCGATCTTGTCGTCCGACTGTCCCGCAACCTTACCGTTGTCTGAGAAGATCCACATGCTGGCGGCCACGACACCGACCACCGCTACGCCGCTCAGAAGCATGCGCTGCTTGCGGCGAGTTTCGGTGTTGCCGTCCAGCTCATTGGCTACCGGCGATACGCCCTCACCGCCCTCGGGGCCGTCGAGGGATTTGCGCGAGCGCGAAAAGATACCCTTCAAGTCCATGGCTCAGTTCCCGGTACGAGAGACGAGGTAGGCGGTCGTGACCTTGCCGGGCGCGAGGCGCGGCTCGGCGATCGAAACCGCAAGCGAGGAGGCCGGCGCAACGCTGGCCTCTGTCAGGGTCGCTTCTTGCGTCCCCTTGTTCTCAATGCGCAGAACGCGGCCGGTCATTTCCGAACCGCGATATTCCGCGATCATCTGGACCTTAAGGTCGCCGACGTAGACCGGGCGCAGCGAGCGCTGGCGCATCTCGTAGCCGTCGACGATCTGACCGCCGTACATCGCCTGGACCAGCTCGATCGCCCGATCCTGCGAACTGGCTTGCTGCACGCCTCGCGGCCCGGCCTCGGCGGCATCGGCCTTGGCGATCGCCGTGTTCGAAATGAACACCTGCACCGCCTGGTCCCCCGCGATGCGGCAGATGAACTTGTAGACGTAGCCGCGTTTGGAGGTCGCGAAGAACGACAGGACAGGGCGGGCAAACCCGTCCGGCACCGACAGGTAGATGTCGCCGCGAACCGGCTCGTTGACCACGCTGAAGTCGTCAGCCGGGTTGCCCGTATTGATCTTCGAAACTGACGCGAACTCGTCTTCGACAAGGCTGATCCGGGTGAGGTCGCGCGCCGAGGCGCTGCATTCGACCTGGCTGCCGTCCGAGGCCATCAGCGTCTGGTCGCCCAGCGCCATAGCGGGCGCCGAAATGCCCATTGCCGATGCTGCAATAAGCAACGCTCCCGTCGTGCGGCTCACAATGCACATGCGTGAGCACAGCGCGGCGCCGGCGATGGCCGAGCCGCTCAGGTATTGGGTGGGTGTCATGACAGCCCGCCTTTCTTCTTTTCTGGCTGGACCATCCCGAAGCCAATCAGCTTCAGCGAGAGCCCCGAATATTCCCAGGTGAACTGGAAGGTGCGAATGTCGCTGGAGACGACCTTCTGGCCGGCCACCGTGTTGAGCTTGCCGGTGACGGTGGACCGCAGGTTCTGGGTGTCGATCTCCATCGATTGGATCTGGAAATACTGCGAGATGCTCGAGCCGCGCTGCTCGTTGACGATCTCGAGCAGGTCCGCCTTGATCTTGCCCTGCGCACGCGGCGAGACGATCTCGAGCACCGACTTCATCCAGTAGTCGAGGCTACCGGGCGAGCGATCCAGGGTCAGGATCGCGGTGTCCCGCGTCATCAGCTCGAGATACTCGCGCGAAACGCCCGCGCTCGACAGCGTCAGCGGCGAACGCAGGACGGGCTGGAGCACGATCTCGCGGCTGCGCGTGACAGAGAAGAGGAGAAGCAGGGCGACGACGCCCGCCAGAACGAGGGCCGTTACCCCCAGCATGTTGCGCTGGCGCAGGATGCGTTGGCTCTGCGCGTGCTGATACGAAAATTCCATGTCAGCCCACCATTAGTCTAAGGTAGGAAGGCGGCGTGGCCCGCAGCGACGGGAACCCGCCCGGCAGATGCCAGTACGCAAGATGGATCAGCCACGATGTTGCCCGCCCCGCCTTGGCTTTCCGCAAAGCCCACCAGCCCAGGAAAGCAAAGCCGATCCCGATGACGATGTGTTGGGACAGGATTCCCCAGATGAAGGGGAGGACCATCGCGAGGAACTCATCAAGCGTCCAGAAGCCGATCAACTCGGGATCGTCGAGATGAGAGGGGATCACATACTTGTCGGCTGCCATGCCACGCCACCTTCCATAAGGTGCCGGCGAAGCTGCTACTTCGCCGGCAGTCGGGTCAGATCGTGGCGGTGACGGTCGAGGTGACGATCGGGATACCGGTGCCGGCGCCAACGCCGACGCCGACCGGGATCGCGACCTGGCCGAGGCTGAAACGGCCCGAGGCGAGACCGACGATACCGCCCGCGAGCGAGAGCACCGTGATGATCTTGCCACCCGAACCTTCGAGGAAGCCGGTGAACTGCGTCAGCGCGGTGTCGAAGGTGGTGTCGGCGCCGGCGAATGCCGGGCCGGCGAAAGCAACGGCAGCGGCGGCGAGGCCGATCACTGCAGCTGCGGTGGCTTCACGGCTCACGCCGCGGTTGAGCAGGGTCTTCATATAAGAGTCTCCTTCAATCGAGCGCATTTCAGCGCGCCCAACGGAAGGCTGCGGAACGGTTTGACGGTCGAGCAAGGCGGAACGACCGGAACGATGTTGGTCCTGCGACATTATTTTCTAGGGAGAGGGATATGATGCTCCGAATCACCAGTGCTGTCCCCGGCTACGGACAACCGTCCGCCGTCAGGGACGACCGTCCTTCATCAGGGACCATGGTCCGCCAAGGGGGACAACTGTCCTTGGACAGGGACATCAGTCCCGCGTTGAGGACACGTCAAACTTCAAGGCGCATGATGCCAAGGTTCACCCTCCATAGAGGAAGGCGACGGGTGCCGCGTTGAGTTGTTGGAAATCCGGCAATCTATCGTATCTTGTGAAGTCAGGGAGCGGCAGAATCGATGATTCGACCCGGGGGGATTTAGTAATCATGGCTGATGGTAGCAATATTTATCGATTTGACGTTTCTGAATACTATTTCCGACTTACGACGGAATGTATTCGCCTTCATTCAAATGAGCGTAAAAAATATAGTGCGTTGAGCGACGTAATAAATTTTCGAGCAGAGCGCGCCTTGAGTGTTAGCGCTGCTCACCCGCCCGAATACATCAGGGAGCACCTAAGGCTTATTCCTTCTACTGGGGAGATTCCCGTCGAAATCGAAATTCTACAGTCGAGTTCTGACAAAATAAATAATGGGGCGGAAAGTATCTCTGCTGCGATCGGTAGTTCTATTCAGTTTTCCGATGCGCTTTCAGTTATCATGTTCGATTTTATGGTTGAGGCTAATAGAACCGAGATTCTTACAAAGATCGGCCTTACATCTGCTGAGGCATCTCAGTATCGCAAAATACTCAAGGCCATGTCGCCGGGCGTAAAAGAGATTAACTGACGCAGCTTAATTATTTCTTCCTTATTGCGACTTCGCAACTGCGAAGGGTTTGCAAGTGGCGATCCTTTGGTTACCCTTCGAGGGCATTACCGGAGGATTGGCGATGGGGGCACCAACATTCGAAGGGGATCTACCCGCGCAAGGTGAGGTCCATTCGTTTGGGTTCGTTGACTATGTCTTGTCCAAGATGGGCGTTGAGGGATTACGTTACCGCGAACTGGCGTTGAAGGCCGGCCTTTCGAAGTCGCGCGCTCACAACGTTTTCCACCCGGATCCTAGCAAGCGCCGACCACTTTATATTCACGAGTTCCACGCGGTAGCGGCCGCGCTTGATCTTTCTCCGCTAGAAGCCGCGCTGGCTAGCGACCTGTTCGCCGGTGCTGGCGATGCCACCGAAGGTATAGAGTCCCAGATTAAGTTCTATGCAGGCGTCCTCAGCCGTTTTCATGAGGAAATGAAGCTGATGATGGAGCGGATAACCGCCCTTGAGTGGGCGGACATAAGGCCTTCACACGGTGATCTGCTTATCAAGCGACTGATGGCCGACGTCGAAGATGCCTACGCCGGCGTCGCCAAGCGAAAAGATCTGCGACACCTCCGCGGACTGGATCAATGACTAAATTCAGCGCAGATCGGACATTGCAATCCCGATGTCGTGATAGAACGCGACGGGTCCGATAGGGGGCGACGCTACAAGAAATCCAGACGATGGGCAGCACAGCGAGAAGTAGAGCACCTATCTCACTAGTACTTTGATAGGCTCGGCATGTTCAAAACATGCAATACGCTACAAACCCAGCATCCATAGAACCACTTTCACGCATTGTTGAGAACAATGCTGAAGGGCGGCGCGCGTTCTAAACGTACAAAGCGCCAATGCATCCAACAAATCGGAGTTTTGGCTGTGACCAAATAGAGGAAAACCCGGCGCTAAGGCCGGGCATCCCAATTTCAGCGATCGAATTTCGATCGGGTATGTCAGCGGCGCCAACCGCTAACGGTCTACCAGTACAAGACCCGACATAACCGATCCCGGTCCCCGATGCAAGGATGCGCGTTCTGCGCCAAGGAACGTCTTTGCCTGGTCCAGCCTCCTTCAAGGAGGATGACGATGGGGATCTATGCAGTCGGTGATACGGCACAAAGTGTGCTGTCCGGTGTCCCTGTAAATACGAAGAAATCCCGTTCCGACGCGAAGCATCGCACCGGGGCGCCTGTAAGGGCGGGCAGCCTCGAGGCGAACACCTTCGAAGAAACCTTCTTCCACGTGCCGAGCAAGGGCGAGCCCGATCGCATGCTGGCCAAGGCCAAATATGCGCTCGACGCCGGCAGGAAGATGTTGCGCGAGCACAAGGCCGGGCTACGGACCCTCACTGCCTCAGAGAGGCTGCTCACAACCCTCACGGCCTCGGCCGTGCGCATCTACGAAGAGTTGACCAAGCTCGCGCGCCTGTGTGCCGGGAAAATCTATCCCAGCTATGACCATCTTGTTGAAGCAACAGGGCTTGGCCGTTCGACTGTCAGACGCGCTCTTGCTGTCCTTGAAGCCATCGGCTTCATCATCCGGCAGCGACGGTTCAAACGGGTTGAAGCCGAAGGCCCTGGACCTCGTTTCAAGCAGACTTCCAACGTCTATCGCGTTCTCACACCCAAGAGCGTCGCTCGTTATACGCCTCGCTGGATGCGCTCTGCGCCGCTCCCCGTCGACGATGACTGGCGGCGTTCCGACGAAGCCGAGCAGGTCAGCGCCATGGTCGCGTCCCTCTCATGCAAGGAGTTCGCAAAGATGTCCGTAGGCGGTGTCCTTGGTGGCGTCCTCGCCCAGCTTGGGGCTGCGATGGACAACAACGAAGAGCGAGAACGCAAGGCATCCGGGAGGGCAAAGGCAGGCTTTCCCTGTGCTTCATAGCGCGAGGTTCATTATGGAGCTCAACCGCTACCCTATTTTTTTGTAGAAGGGAAAATGGAGTTGGCCTAAGTCGGCCAACGCACCGATCTGACGATCCAAGGCCGCATCAACAGCTCACTCAGGAAACCCACGCACAAAGCCGCACCCTCAGGAGTGTCGGCTACGCCGCCACGTGCTCCCAGGGGGAGCATGCGACTTCTTCCGCTCTCTTTTCGCGCCCTCGCGCTAAACGAAGGGTTGGAAAGGCGCGAAATTTACAGGGATCAGAATGCCGATACCGCGACAGTGCGGCCTTTGAGCTCAGGCACGAAACCGGCCCGTTGCTGTACCGCACCATATCCACGAAGCCGCGACCAATTATCGAGGATGGTCGCCACGTAGCCCTGCGTTTCCCTGATCCGCGGAACAACCCCGCCCTTAACCCGGCCCGGCCCGGCGTTATAGGCCGCCAGTGCCAGATGCACCTGCCCGAACGTGTCGAGCTGGGTCCGCAGATAACGGGCGCCGCCGCGCAGGTTCTGGACGGGATCATAGGGGTTAACCCCAAGCTGGGCCGCAGTCCCCGGCATCAGTTGCGCCAGGCCGTAGGCTTTCATCTTCGAGATCGCTGCCGGATTATACCGGCTCTCCTGAATGATCATCGCGTCAAACAGCCCGGTCGAAATGCCGTGTTCGCAGGCGATTGCACTCATCATTCCATAATAGGCGGCGCGGCGCGCCTCTGCATCCGGCTTCAGAAAGCCCGCCGGACGATAGGGAATGGCGGCGCATCCCGGCGTGTAAGGCACTGCAGCAAGCGCGGGATATTGCCCTTTCATCCATCCTGGCACCGCGATCGAGGAAACCGGTGCAACCCCGGCCGCCGCCAGATCATACCAGGCTGCAAGCTCGCCCTGGCCCACTGCCGGCGCAGAAAACTCCTGCCCCATCTGGTACTCAACATAGCGGCGCGACAGATCATGGACGCGGAACGCCTCGGGAATACCCGCGTCAGATCCAGCAGCCGGCATTACCGGCGAGACGTCCGCCTCCGGCACAGGCTGCCCCATGACGACAAGCTCCACCTTGCGCGTCGTTTTTACTTCGCCCGCGCTCACACTATTGGGAACGATGCAAAGTAACGCGATCAGTCCCGATGCTCGATGTACACGCATATGAACCCTCCAAAGCCTTGATAAGAGAATTGGAGTTCACCGCCTTTGCCCTTGTCAACGCCGCCAAGCTCACGAACACTTTTTTAGAAAAAGGCTTTGGAAGGCTTCCAGCATGTGGCTCGTCCCCCGCGACACCAACGGCAAAGGCTCAAATCGCATCCCTCTACCCCCCGATCTGCGCGCGGCGCTGATCCGATGGTACGTCGGCAAAGGCACGGTCCACGACGAACAGGCCGGCATCACGCTCGTCCAGCAGGCCCGGATCGGGCACAGGTGGATCGCCTGCGACTGTCTGGGCGCCGACAAGGCTCCCGCCATCCTGACGCCGGCCTTTCTCTCCGAGGCAGAAACATACTATCTGCGCCGACTCACCAGTTCGAAGCGGCCCGAGCATCTGCCCGACTGCCCGTTCTTCCGCGACCAGGTGACGATCCGCATCAGCGAGGTACGCTCGCGATCGACGCCGCTCGAGCCACCCTCAGGCTTCTTCGAGGTGCTTAAACCCGCGCCGGAGAAATTGGCGCAGCGCCCCGAGGACGATTCCAACGACGATCGCACCCGACAGGCCTCGATCCCGAGGCTGGCCCGATTGCTCTGGCGCCTCATGGCCGCTGCCGGCGTCAACCGCATTGCTCCGCTCGCCTATCGGGAGGAATGGTCGATCCGGCATGAGTTCGCGGCGCTCACCAGAGCGGCGGGGCTGATCGAGATCGCGCCGGGAATCCAGCTGGAGAAAGCCTTCTGGACCCACCCGAAGCCCCTGCAGGCGCGCGCCGTCTACGCCACGCTGCGCGCGCTGGAGGACAGATGGCCCCGCGACCATGCGCCGCAAGGCTTTGTCCTTCTCTATGCCAAGGGCATTCATGGACAGGAAATCACGCTGCCGGACGGCGACACCGTGACGATCGCTAACCGCATCCAGTCGCCATCGGTGCGCGGCAACCCGATTGCGGGTCCGTTCCTGGTCATCATCGTCGTCGGCAAATATCCCGAGGCCAAAGGATACGCGCCGCTGCGCGCCTATGCCCAGCCCATCCTCAATGGGCGCCTGTTCGCGCCGGTCGATTCCGATTTCGAGCGCGACGTTTTCCGAACCATCCTGCGCACCCAGCAGGAATTGCACGGCCGCGGCATCGACCTCGCGATCGACAAACCGGTTTTCGACACGCTGACACCCGATGGGCCGTGTCGCCCGGATTTCCTGATCGAGGCAAGATCACGCGAGACCGGCGAGATCCGCAATCTTGTCGTCGAGGCCATGGGCTTCAAAACCGAGGAGTACGAGGCGAGCAAGGCCATCACGCATCCACGCATGGCGCATCTTGGGCAAATCGTGACCATCGACCGGCAGGACGATGACGCTCACACGGGACGGCGCGCGCTTCTTCGAGGGCTCGGCCTTTGAGGCCGTCAGCGCCAGGAAAGGCTGGCCGCAAAATATCCGATGATGCCAAGCGTCACTGGCGTCGAGAGCAGATAGAGTTTCTGCCAGCGCCACCATATCCGGGGCAGCAGCAACGCAGCACCTTTGACGCTGCGCGCGTCCTGCCAGATCCGATCGTTCCAGATGCCGTGCAGCGCGACCGAGACCGACAGGACCATGGCAATCGCACAGCACAGGCTGGTCGCGAGGTAAATGGCCATCCAGTTGGCGATCTCGAGAGGCGTGAACTGTGACATCTATCCTTCCGCTATACCTGTAATTTTCTACCAGGGCATCCGATTCCGAAACCTACATTCTTACAGGTAAATCGATAATATCGTTGGACTATCAAGTATTTTCACAGACAAATGCGGCAAGAGTGGAGAGGGAAGAGAGGGAGTGGACCGAGCAGATCGGCCAAACGCCCTTCAACCATAAGCAGCTGCCTTATCGCGCATCTGCGTCATGGAGGTAACTCCCCATGGAACGCTTTGTTCTCTTCATCAGCGAGCCGGGATCTGATGACATCGTAGACATTCACCCCAGCAAGCCGGCGGCCGAAAGCGCGCTTGTCGACTATGTGCGCGCCCGCTCCGCCACCATCGGCTTGCCTGCGCATCCTGACGACGATCGGGCGGTGGCCTCCTATTTCCAGAACAGCGAAGCCATTTACGCGATCGCGCGTGTCATGCCGCTGGCCAAACCGGGCAACGATCAATGACTATCGTCGCCCGTCGCCCCTCGCAGAAGCTCATCGACATCGTCGGCACCCTGCGCGGCACCTGGCACGGCACCCGGGCCATGTGCCGCTGCCCGGCCCATGATGACCACGAGCCCAGCCTGTCCCTCCGCCAGGGGGATCGCGGCATCCTCGTGACCTGCTTTGCCGGTTGCGATTCCATCGACGTGCTGCGCGAACTCGATCGCATCGCCATCACGCGCAACTACGAGCCGCCGCCAGACAACGTGCGCGCCGGCACCGCGAATATCGAGCGGCTCTGGTCGCAGGCGCAGTCCGTCCCGGGCACGCTCGGCGAACGTTATCTAGGGTCGCGATTCCTGCTTCCCGTTCCCGGTGACGTGCGCTTTCATCCGCGCTGCCCGCATGGCGCAAAGCCCAATACCGTTTTCAAGCCTGCCTTGCTGATCGCGGTGCGCGAAGGTCAGCGCCTTGTCGCCCTGCAGCGGATTTTCCTCGATCCCGAAACCACGCGCTACACCGCCAAGGCGACCATCGGTTCGCTTGGCATGGGCGCATGGCGCGGGGGCGGTATCGGCCCCACCATCGGCCTTGCCGAAGGCTTCGAGACAGCCCGCGCGTGGAGCCGGATCAACAACCTTCCGTGCTGGGCGACCCTCGGTTCGCGCAGGTTCGGCCTGGTGACGATCCCCGACAGCGTGAACGAACTGATCCTGGCAGGCGATTACGATACGGCGGGGCGCCGTGCCGTAAACCGGGCATCGCACCGCTACGCCCATGACAACCGTGTGATCCGGGTCGATTTCCCAAAGGGCTTCAAGGATTGGGCCCAGGCGCTCGAAGCCCTCGAGACGCAGAAGAGTGGAGGGGGAGGGGAAGGGTGATCTGCCGTTCGGCAGAGAGCCCAAGGAGACCCCCATGCGCGACCTTCTCGATCTCACGCACGCCAATGATGCGCCGGCGGCGCGCACGATCGCCGCCCTTCTCGCCACCAATGCCGCCATCTCCCGCCGCCAGCTGAATGACGCCATGGTGCAGGCGTTCGGCGGCAGCGACGCGGACGGGCGTTGGACCCAGCGCGACAGCTTCGAGATGCTCGAGCATGGCCTGGCCCTTCATCTCGCAAGCGACGGCCATCGCATCAACGCCCCTGCAGACATCGCCATTTCGTCCGCGCTGATGCAGCGCCTGCCGACCCAGACCGTGCGCAGCGAGGAACAGATCGAGCTGCAGCAGTTCTCGACCCCCGCCGACATCGCGGCGATGGCCGTGCTGCTCGCGTCGATCGGCGCCGACGACGTCGTCCTCGAGCCGAGCGCCGGAAACGGCCTTCTGATCGCCCAGGCCCCGCGCGGCCGCGTCCTTCAGCTCAACGAAATCGACCCGCGCCGCCGCGAACGGCTCGCGCACATCTTCCCCGATGCGACGATTACCGGCCAGGATGGCGCGGCGCTAGTCGCCCTTCACGCGGATCTCCCGCGCCCGAGCGTCGTGCTCATGAACCCGCCGTTCTCGCGCAGCATGGGCCGCGGCGCCGATGACCTGGCGGCGCTGCGCCATCTGCAGGCGGCAATCAAGCGGGTCAGCCCAGGCGGACGCGTCGTCGCCATCATGCCCGACTGGTTCACGCCCTGCGCGCGCCTGCGCACTGCCTACGAAGCGATCCTGAGCGGCTGCACGGTGCGCTCCTCGCTTCGCCTCGAGCACTGCTATCGCAAGCACGGCACCAACATTGCGGTTCGCCTCTATGTCATTGACAAGATCGCCGGCGACCTCATGCCCGCCGTCATCGAGCGCGCAGCCGTCCTCGACTTCCTTGATGCCGTCGAAATCCCCGCGCGCATCAAGCTGCAGCCCACAGCCGATCTTGCCGCTCGCGTCGCGCCCGCGAAGCCCACTTCGCTGTTCGGCGCCGTGCGCAAGACCAAGGTGGCCGCGCCGCGCCCCTATCACGCGCCCAAGGCCAATGCGGTCCTGCCCGTCGGCTATCGCAAGCTGGACACCCCGGCACCGCTGGCCGAACAGGTCGGCGTCTACCTGCCGTACCGGCCAAGCCGCATCGTCTTCGACGCTGCAGGAGAGCACCCCACCGCGCTCGTTGAGTCGGTCGCCATGGGCTCGATCCCGGCGCCGATTCCCGATCACATCCCCCATCTGCCCGAGCGCACCGTCAGCGAGCGGCTCCTCTCCTCGTCCCAGCTCGAAACCGTCGTCTATGCCGGCCACGCCTGGAACCAGACGCTGCCGGGCACCTTCAAGCCCGCCAAGGAAGGGGTCGGCCTCGTTGTCGATGCCGAAGGCCGCAAGTACCGCAAGGGCTTCTTCCTGGGCGATGGCACCGGCGCGGGTAAGGGGCGCCAGATCGCTGCCTGTATCCTCGACAACAAGCTGCAGGGCCGCCGCCGCCACATCTTCGTCACCAAGAACGAGCCCCTGCTCGAGGACATCCGCCGGGACGTCACCGCGCTTGGCGGTCTGTCGGCCGACGTGCAGCCGCTTTCGAACTGGAAGATCGGCCAGCCCATCACGCTCGAAGAGGGCACCTTGTTCGTCACGTATCCGGGGCTGCGATCAGGACGCTCTGACGCAACGCGCCTACAGCAGATCCTCGATTGGGCCGGACCCGACTTCGACGGCGTGATCGCTTTCGACGAAGCCCACGAAATGGGCGGTGTCGCGGGCGGCGAGGGCGCCCTTGGCAAGACCGAAGGCTCCCAGCAGGGCATCTGCGGCGTCCTCCTGCAGAACCACCTTCCCGATGCGCGCGTGCTCTATGCGTCCGCCACCGGGGCTTCCGACGTCAACAACCTGGCCTATGCCGTGCGCCTCGGCCTCTGGGGACCGGAAACCTCCTTCCCCGACCGGGAATCCTTCATCTCCAACATCCGTCAGGGCGGCATCGCGGCGATGGAACTGGTGGCCCGTGACCTGAAGGCGCTCGGGCTCTACACGGCGCGCGCGCTCAGTTTCGCGGGCGTCGAATACGAAGTGCTGCGCCACGAGCTGACGCCTGCCCAGATCGAGATCTACGACACCTATTGCCGGGCATGGCAAGTCATCAACACCAAGCTTGCCGCCGCGCTCGAGGCGACAAACGTGGTCGACGCCCTCGAGGGCAAGACGCTCAACTCCGGCGCGAAGGCTGCCGCCCGCTCGCGTCTGGAAGGGACGCGCCAGCGTTTCTTCGGCCAGGTGCTGCTCTCAATGAAGCTGCCCACCGTGATCGCGGCGATCGAGGGGCACCTGAAGCAGGATCATTCGGTGGTCGTCCAGCTGGTGACGACGGCGGAGGCCATCCTCGACAGGCGCCTCTCCGAGATGACGGCCGAGGAACGCGCCGAGCCCCAGATCGAGTTGTCGCCCACCGACCAGATCGTCGATTACCTCAAGCGCGCCTTCCCGACCCACCAGATGGAGGTCTTCAAGGACGACACCGGCGCCCTGCATTCCCGGCCCATGCGCGACGAGGACGGCAACCCAGTCCACAATCCCGAAGCCATGGCCGCGCGCGACAACCTGATCGAGCATCTGTGCGCGCTGCCACCCATCAAGTCCGGCCTCGATGCGCTCATCGAGCATTTCGGCCCCGATCGCATCGCTGAAGTCACCGGGCGTTCCAAGCGCCTGATCACCGGCCCGGACGGTCGGCAGAAGGTCGAGAGCCGCACTGCGCGCACCAGTCAGGCCGAGGCCAGCGCCTTCATGAACGATCAGAAGAAAGTGCTCGTCTTCTCCGATGCCGGCGGCACGGGCCGGTCTTACCATGCCAGCCTCGAGGCGGTGAACCAGGACCGGCGTGCCCATCTCCTGCTCGAACCGGGCTGGCGCGCTGATCGGGCCATTCAGGGGCTCGGCCGAACGCACCGTACCCATCAGGCATCGACGCCGCTGTTCCGTCCCGTCACCACCGACTGCAAGGGAGAACTGCGCTTCACCTCGACGATCGCGCGGCGCCTCGACAGCCTTGGCGCCCTCACGCGCGGGCAGCGCCAGACCGGCGGGCAGGGCCTGTTCGATCCCGCCGATAACCTCGAAAGCGAGTACGCCCGCGACGCCCTCGTGTCCTGGTTCCACCTTCTGTATCTCGGCAAGCTCAAGAGCACCAACATGACCGAGTTCGTGGATTTGAGCGGGCTGGAGATCACTGATGGCGACGGCGTCCTGAAGGAAGATCTGCCGCCAATCCAGCGCTGGCTCAACCGCCTGCTGGCCCTGCCGATCGCGCTGCAGAACAAGATCTTCGAGGAATACCTCACCCTCGTTGAAACTCGCGTCGCCGCAGCGCGCGAGGCCGGCACCCTTGATGTCGGCGTCGAGACGATCACGGCCGACAGCGCCCGCGTCATCAGCGACACGATCCTGCGGACCGATGCCGGCACCGGCGCCACCACGCACCTTCTCACGATCGAGATCGCGCGGCGCAAGAACCCTATTTCGCTCGAGCGCATCCTCGACATGGTCCGCTGGCGGGACAATCCCGCTTTCGTGCTGAATGCCAAGTCGGGCCGCGTCGCGCTGCGCTGCCGGGCAAACGCCTGGATGGACGATGAGGGTGAGCCGATCCTTCGCATCGAGCTGCAGCGGCCCTGCAGCCGCAAATCCATGCGCGAGGCGGATCTATTCGAGACGGCGTGGGAAGAGATCGACGAAGAGACCTTCCGGGCGAAGTGGCAGGCCGAAGTCGATGAAGCAGCCGAGCAGCTGGACACCGAGACGGTGCGCCTCGCAACCGGCCTTCTCCTGCCGATCTGGTCGGCGCTCCCTTCCGATCATCTCGCCGTCAATCGGATCGTCGACAAGAATGGCAACAGCTGGCTTGGCCGTATCGTCTTCGAGCACAGCATCGTCGACCTCTTCACCAAGCTGGGCCTTGCGAGCAGTGAGGAAATGCCCGTCGAAGCCATCACCAATGCCGTCCTCGCCGGGCGCAGCGTCCAGGTGACGCGCCCGTTCCCGATGGCCTTCAAGCGCTCACATGTGAACGGCAACACGCGTATCGAGATCGTCGACGCCCCGGCATCGCAGCTTGCATGGCTCAAGTCTCTCGGGGCCTTCACCGAGATCATCCAGTACCGAACCCGCGTCTTCATCCCCGTCGCGCAGGCCGTGGTCATCATCACCGAAATCCTCAAGCCCTCCTGACCATCTGCGCCTCTTCATCCTGATCGGACCCGAGCCCCATTGCAGCCGGGTCGGTCAGGAGAGGGGGAGGGGGAGGGGAAGGGTGTCCGTGAATTGGCCGGACGATGAGAAGAAGGTGTTTTACCATGATCCAGACCGTCAAGCTCGCGAAGCTGGTCCTGTCCGACATCAACGTGCGCACCCGCGGCGAAGACCTGATCGAACAGTTCGCCGCCGACATTTCCGCGCGCGGCATTCTGCAGAATCTGGTCGTAGCCTCGGTGAAGAAGCCCCGCGGTTCCTACGGTGTCATCGCCGGCAGCCGCCGCTTTCGTGCCCTGAAGCTGCTCGCCGAGCGCGGCGAGATCAATGAAGCCGAATACGACGTACCGGTCCTCATCCTCACCGGCAGCAACGACGAGCTTTCCGAAGCCTCGCTCGCCGAAAACTTCCATCACCTCAATATGTCGCCTGCCGACGAATGCCGCGCCTTCCAGCACTGCCTCGGCCAGGGCGGCGACATCGACGCCGTCGCCAAGCGCTTTGGCATCACCCGCCGTTTCGTCGAAGGCCGCCTGCGCCTCGCCAATCTCGCCGAGCCGATCTTCGAGGCCCTGAGATCGTCCGAGATGACGCTCGACATGGCCAAGGCTTATGCTTCGACCGAGAGCCATGAGCGCCAGCTGATGGTCTGGAATAGCTACGGCGCCAACAGCGACTACGTAAGCGCCGACACCATACGCCGCGTCATCGCCAACGAATCCATGAAATCGACCGACCCCGTTGCGCGTCTCGTCGGCGAGGAAGCCTACACGGCCGCAGGCGGTAAAGTTGATCGCGACCTCTTCAGCGACAACGGCGATCGCTGGACCAACCCCGAGATCGCCCAGACACTCGCAGCGGCCGCCATGGAGGCCGAAGCCAAGCGCATCGGCGAAGAACGCGGCCTCGCCTGGATTCGCCCGGTCGCCTCGAACTCCGCCTGGGAAGTTGCGCGCGGCCTGTTCCACGTCCACCTGCCGAGCTTGCCGCTGAGCGAGGCACAGACCACCCGCATCAGCGAGATCGAAGCGCGCCTCAGCATCGTCAGCCTCGAGATGGAAAACGAGGAACTGGAGGAAGAAGCCTGGCAGGCCCTCGATGCCGAACAAGATGCTCTCAACGACAAACTCCGCGATGCCGGTCGCCGCGAAAAAATCCTTCCCCCCGAACTCGCGCCTCGTGTTGGCCTGTTCCTGACGCTCTCGCAAGACGGGACCATGCAACTCGGCGACACCTATTACAGCGAGGCGCCGCTTAGTGTCACCATGGTCGAACCCGACGAAGGCGACGACGACGCGGACGAAACGGGCGAAGGCGATGCCGAGGACGAAACTGTCGGCGATGCAGCGCCGCGCACCCCAACCTTCCGCATCGAGGAAGGCGAGACCGGGACCATCACCGGCAATATTAAGGATGTGGCACCCGATGAGGCTGCCCCTGGCGGCAAGGCGCTCAGCCAGGTTCTCCTCGATCAACTCTCGGTGCAGCGCCGCGACGTTCTGGGCGCTTCGATGATCGCCAATCCCTCGCTGGCGCTCGATTACATGCTGTTCGTCATGGCCGACGAACGCACCGGCGACGGCGATGTCAGCGGCACCAGCATCCGCGCCTCGCACCCTGACGATCCGGTACGCTACGATGCCTACCCCAAGTCGGTCGCGCACGACTACCTTGCCGAAGTGCGCGAAGGGCTCGACGCCTCCTGGAAGGAGCACAAGGACAAGATCGCGCGCTTCGATGCCTTCCGCGCGCTTAGCGACGACACCAAGGCCGCCTGGCTCGCGTGGATCGTGGCGAAGTCCTTCAAAGCGAAGGAGCCCTACACCACTCGGCAGAACGCCCTGCAAAACCACCTTGCCGGTATGCTCGAGATCGATGTTGCCAAGTGGTGGCGCCCGACCTCGGAGAATTTCTTCGACCGCGTTCCCAAGGGCGCGCTGCTCACGCTGCTCGACGAAGTGGGCGGTCCCGCCCTCTCGGGCCGCCATGCGAGCCAGAAGAAGGGCGAAATCTCGACGTCTTGCGAGAAGCTGTTCGCCGGCGACGCGGTGATCGAGGCCGACGTCAAGGAAAAGGCACTGGCCTGGGTGCCCGCCGCAATGCGCTTCACCCCCGCCGAGACGACCGATCAGGACGAGGGCGACGAAGCCGGGGAGACCGGTGAGGCGAACGCACCTGACGAAGCCGAAGACGATCTGGCCAGCCTGATTGGCGAAGCCCTTGCGGGGCCCGACGACGGCGATGACGGCGAGAACGTCTCGATCGACGACGAGCATACCAGCGAGGGGGACGACGATCAGCAGATCGATGACGGATCGCCGGCAGTCTACGGCGACGACGACGCCGTCAGCCAGTGGGCAGAAGCGGCCGAATAACCCCGATCCATAAAGGTTCCACCGCCGACGCCTCCCCCCAGAGACGCCGACGGTGGAACCATTTTGCTATCTGGAGGAATGCTTCATGTCCACTAAGCCCCGTAATTCGCGCGACATCGCGCGCCAAGTCACCAATGCCATCGTTTCCCGGCTCGAGGCCGGCACAACCCCGTGGACCCGCTCCTGGTCGCTGACCGGGGAGGGCGGCCGACCGCTCCGCCATGAAGGCACTCCGTACAACGGCATCAACTGCCTCTGGCTCTGGACGATCGCTGACGCGCGTGGCTACCGCAGCCGCTACTGGATGACGGCCCGCCAGGCCGAGGAACTCGGCGCGCATGTGCGCCGCAAGGCCGATCCATCCATGTCGATCTACGCCTCCAGCTTCCGCAAGGCAGGGCAGCCGGGATTGCTGGGCGAGGCCACCGGCCAGCTGATCCGCTTCCTGCGCCACTACATCGTCTACAATGCAGACGAGATCGAGGGCCTGCCCGATTACTACTACGCCCGCGACGTGCCCCCAACCCCGAGCCTGCTATCGCAGCGCCAGGACGCGATCGATACATTCTTCGCGGCGATCCCTGCCAGGGTTCACCACGGCGGCGACGAGGCGTATTACAGCCCGCTCGGCGACTACATCCAGCTTCCCCGCCCCGGTAGCTTCAGATCGGGTGACGCCTTCGCTTCCACGAGGGCACACGAAAGTGCTCATTGGAGCGGCTCCAAGGACCGGCTCAATCGCACTTTCGGCAAGCGTTTCGGTGACGACGCATATGCCGTCGAGGAACTTTGTGCCGAACTGACAGCAAGTTACGTTTGCGCCGACCTCGGCTTGCCGACCGAGCTGCACGACAGCCACGCCAGTTACCTTGCGCACTGGATCAAGGTGCTCCGCGCCGACCACAGCGCCATCTTCACCGCCTCGGCCAAAGCCGAGCAAGCATTCAACTATCTGCGCGCCTTCAGCCTTGCCGAGGCGAACGCGCTTGCCGGCGATGCCCTGAAGGCCGCGGCATGACTTCCATTAAGGAGACATCACCATGGGCTGGCTCTTCATGAACAGGCACCACATGGGCGGGCACGCTACGCCCAAGTCCTATCTCGACGCCCAGTTCACCTTCATCAATGCGCCGGACGACAACGGAATCGCGCGCGGCGCTCGCGTCCTTGCCTCGTCCTGCCCCGGCAACCGGGTCTGGTACGCAGCAGTGCAATATTCCGAAAACGGCGTGCCGACCGAGGTCATCGCCATGGTCTGCCTCGTGAAGTGGAACCCGAGGGACAAGGAGGCAATGCACTTCGGCTACAAGGACATGAGTGAAGGCATGGGCCCTTGCGAGGCAGAAGCACCCGAGAACATCCTTCGCCTGCTCACGCCGACCACCAACGAGAATGCTCTCGACTGGCGCCGCCGATGCCTCGCACGCCTGCAAAAGCGTTCCCGAAAGATCGTCGACGGCATGCGCGTCAAATTCCCGCAGGCGATCACATTCACGGACGGCTTTGCCGGCGACGAGTTCACCGTCATCAAGCGGGGCGCGACCATCACCTTCCGGCCTGTCGGTAAATACGGGCACTATCGCATTCGCAATTTCCGTGACCTGGAATGGTCGATCGTCCCGGAAACGAAGGTCCACCGAACGGTCTTCGCCCCCCGCCCATCCGCTGCGATGCCCCCGCCATGAGCGGGGCATCCACCCTCTCGCCGCTGCGGGCACGGCTCTGCAGCCGCGAGAATGCCATCCGCGTCGCACAGCGCATGATGCAGGCCGGAATCGCGGTCATGATCGCCCCCGGCGATGACCTGCAGCCCTGGCGCGTGATCGAGCGCACTGACCTGTCGGCAAACGAGGTCGCCGCGCGCATTGCCCTCAAGAAACAGGAGGACTTGAGATGCCCCGCCTGAAGCCCGCCACACCGCGTTCCAAGCAACAAATCGACGACGCCCTGAAACTCATGCGCCGTGCCCGCGGCCTCTTGCGCGAGGCCGGGGCCTCAAAGGCCGCTGGCCGCCTTCACAGTGCCATCAACAGCGCCGAGGGCGCTCGGCGGCACTGCGAGCGGCGCCCCGTCGTCCAGAACATGGCGACCTGGCTCTCTGAGGCTGAATGAGGGGAGCGGGAAGGAGGGAGCGAACGATGAAGGAGAACACACATGCCCGCATTCGCTTCCTCCCCCGCACCGGAGATGACCCGCTGGGGCAAGCCCGTCACTACCACGCAGCGCCTCCCCGGCATCTGGCGCGTCGTGACCCCGTCACATGGCGGCTTTGTCCTGTCCGAGACACGCCAGGCCGCCATGCCCGAGGCGCTGCGTCTGGATGAACCCGAGTACGAGCATGACGTTGACTGGTCGCTCGTGATCGTGGCCTTCCAGACCGAATTTGCCGCTGCCGGAGATCCGCTCTTCGACATCGAACTTTCGCTTGCCACCAGCACCGTCAAAAGCTGGCGGCCCGAGCGATGGGAAGCCTATGCCGGCGAGGCCGTAGAACCGCGTCAGAGCCATGTCAGGCGCGAGCGCGAAGCGTTCGAGGCACGCATCGGCAAGGTCGTCGTGACCACCGCCTATGGCGATTGGGCCGATTGGGTGCCGAGCGGCAAGGTCGGCGTGTTTGGCTACCGGCTCGCCAGCGTCGATCATCTGGCCCGTCCGACATACGCCGACCCCATTTTCAAGGCGCTCGTGGACAAAGCCCGTTACGATGAGCGCGCCAGCGTCATCAGCTTCGACGAACTCGACGCCGAGATCCTGCCATGACGATCGAGGTGATCGTCGGCCTGCCCCATCTCAATGAAGGGCCAATCCTTCAGCGCGCGCGCATCATGCAGCAGCCCATGCTGATTTCCGCGAACTGCCTGTCGCGCTGGCGCACCGCATCAGGGGGCTGGCGCGAATGGCGAGGCTGGCGCACCGGCCAACTCGGCAACGCCCACGGGCTCAGAAGTCTCGACCTCGACAGCGCGGGCTATGTCCTGATGTCCAGATATGGCGGCTATCCATGGTCGATCGCCGACTACATGGCTCTAGCCGCATCCTATCCGTTCCGGCGCTTCGCGGCCGCTGACTATTGCTGCGAGGCCGAGATCGCCGCCGATCGCGCCGAAGTCCTCGACCGTATCGCCCGCACCGTGGCGACGAACCGCGAATGCCGATCACGCGCGCATGACCTCGGCATCATTGACCGATTCATGCCCGTCCTTCAGGGGCGCTATCCAGAGGACTATGAGCGCTGCGCCGAAATGCTGGCGTGGTCGATGAATCCCGGCACGATCGTCGGTGTCGGCTCCATGTGTCGCCGCGACATCCATGGCCCTGACGGATTGATCGCCGTTGTTGCGCACCTCGACGCGGTGCTGCCCAACCCTGGCCCCCGTCTCCACCTCTTCGGCGTGAAGGGAGCCGCCATCCCCTTCCTTCAGCCCTACGCGCATCGCGTAGCCTCTCTCGATTCCCAGGCTTGGGGCGCGGCCGCGCGGCGCGATGCCCGGCGCCGGCAGGTCTCGAAGACAGATGCCTTTGCGGCCGACCACATGGAGAGATGGACCATCGCCCAGCTCGATCGACTGCGCGAGCCCCATCGCCCGCTCACGATCACGATAGAACCGGCACCTTCACAAATTCCATCTGATCCATGGGAAGCCGCCATCCAGCAAGCACAGGCGGAGATCCGCGCGCTTATAGAAACCGGCGATCTGGCCCACGATGAAGTAACCACTGGCTGGATCGAGACGTGGGCGGCCGACATCTACCGCGCTCGCCCCAGCATAGCTTGCCTATAGCTTCAATTCATTTCCTCGCATACGCTTCACCCCGAAGGAGATCGTCATGACTGCCATCAATATCGATCACACCAGCGCCGCCGCCGCTCTCACTCGCCTGATCGAGGTCGCCAAATCGGACACCGGGCAGTCGGCCAAGGTGGCGAACTTCCTGTTGGCATGGTGGACCGCTGATGAGGACAATTCTTTCCGCATTTCTGATATCTTTGGCCTCGATCGCCAGATAGGAATCGATATCGCAACAATCATTGGCTTCATCGCCAACTATCCAGGTGCGGTGTATGCGGATGTTTTCGGGGAGCGCGATGCCATGAGCGATTTGATCACCCTGTGGGGCGTCAGTAAGCGCGCAACGGCCTGAAATCCGGATCGTGGCCAAGAGAAAAGAGGGAGTGTTCTCAGCGCGAAATTCTTCGCGAGAGGAGTCACTCCATGCCCGACTGCTACATCATGACCAGCGAGAACCCGCGTCCTCAATCCTATATTGCCGAGGCTGCGGACCAGAGGCAGGCGCTCGCCGCATACCAGCGGACTGACCCGACGGCCTACCTTCTCGACTGCGATGAATACTGGAAGGCCGAAGTCGCCCGCACGCTCGCGAAATTCCCGCTGACCCGCGTCACTGAGCGTTTCTACACCCACATGCTGGGCGTCCTCCCCCCGATCTACAGCCGCTTCAACCCCGGTTGGTTTGTCGGTGAAGCCGTCGTTGAGCGCGTCTACACGCAGTTCATCGAGCACAACGGCCGTTTCTACGCGGGCTATGCCAATCTTGGACCCGGCGGCAGGCGATGGCAAATCGCCGACATCGAGGCGCTCGAGGCCACCGGCACGGCCACCGAGGTCGACTGGTTCCCCTCCGAGACCTGAAACAGCCCAGGGGCCGAGGCCGCAGAGGAGAGGGGGAAGGGAGGATCGAGCGCGGGAATGCGCTCGGTCTGACCCGGAGCCCTACCATGACCTACGACGTCCCGTTCCGTCACATGCAGGCGATCGACCCCAGCAGCCTCACGACCGTTACCGCGACCCTTCATGCCCTCAACAGGGCGATGGAAGACTGCCGTATCGCCGGTGTCGATCCCGACCATGACCCGGCAATCGCGCTCCTCGCGCGCCATTTCGCGGCCGTCACGTCGGACCGTGCCGATGATGACAGCCTGCGTTTCGCCTGCAGCTGCCGCGTCATCGAACTCGAACGCTTTCCGGCACTTCTCACCCTGGCCGTGCGCGGAGTGGCCCATGACCGCGTTGCCAAAGAGCTATTCCACAAGGACGGTGCCAAGGCCATGAAGGCGCTCGCGATGGAAATCGGCCCGGCCCCCGGCAGCTACACCATCAGCTCCACGCCCAGCGATCCCGCGATCGCAGGATATGTCGCGCTGTCGAGCGATGACATTTCGATCATGCTCAGCGTCGGCCCGCTCCATGAGGGCAACGAGGTGCAATACTTCGCCAAACGCGGTACTGCAGCCGGTCAGAAACTGCGCTTTGCGCCTATGCGCGACTTTGTGCGCCGAACCCGCTTTGCCGCGCGCATCCGCCGTGATCTGCGCCTCGATACCATCGTGCCCTCGCCCGCACCCATCGAACCCCACACGCAGGCGCCGCGCGAGCCCATCGCCGCTTAGGGAGACATCCCATGCTCACCACACATCAGGTTCTCGATCTCGTTCGCAGCGATGCCGCCCGGATCGAACGCTTCACCCAGCGCCGCGAGGTTTTCCTCGATGCGCTGGACTGGACAATGCTCACTTGTGAACAGGTCCATGAAGCTGCCATGCTGGACTTCATGCTGGAAGATGACCTTGCCGAAGCCCTCCAGCGGGTTTCCATGGCGGAAAGCCTCGCCGCCATGGGCATGCCCCTTGTCCCTGCCTTCATCCGCTACAATCCATTCCCGCGCCCCTGGCATGTGGAATGGCTCGCGCTGGCGAATTGAACGGAGATCCTCCCTCATGAGCCGTTACGATTTTCCCGGAAAAGGCGTGGCGAGCAGCGTCGCCATCGGATGGGACCGGCCTTTGGCCACCTTCTTCGTCCAGGTCATGCAGCCCCATCCCCGCATCGACGGCGAGGAAGCCACATACATCTGGAAGGGCGCTGCCCCCGGCGAACTTCCCACCGCAGCGGCCGCAATCACGGTCGCTGCCGAATATGCCAATCTGCCCAAGGATCTTGGCGCGACGCTGGAGACTGATCGCCTGAAGACCCTCGGCACATTCGATGGGCCTGCCCAGGAGGCTGCGAAGCCCTTCATCCAGGCATCGCCTCCGCCGATCCACACCGAGGCCGAAGCCCGCGAGGCCGGTTACACGCGCGCCGTCATCGCGGACAGTACCCACCATACCCTCGAATTGCTGATCGAACCTGAAGCCGACCTCGATGACACTTTCCTGGCCTTCGACCGCGGGGCGAACGAGATGCTTCATGTGCATGGCTGGAACTTCACCATCGAGCCGGAGTGACGTGGCAACAATCATGTGATAGAGTGAATACACGTATTCAATCGGAGACAGTGCCATGGCGACGTCAGTACGCCTTGCCCCTGAAGTAGAGCAGCGCCTCGATCATCTCGCGAGCGCCACCGGGCGCACCAAGGCATATTACCTGCGCGAAATTATCGAACGCGGCCTTGAGGACATGGAAGACATCTACCTCTCCGACAAGGTGCTCGAGGACATTCGTGCTGGCCGCGAAACCACAAGTTCCCTCGAGGACGTGGAGGAGCGCCTTGGCCTGGCAGATTGAACTGTCATCCAGCGCCGAAAAATCCCTCTCCAAGCTCGATCGCCAGACCGCTAAGCGGATCATAACCTTCCTGCGCGAGCGGGTTGCATCCAGTGACGATCCCCGCGCATCTGGAAAGGCATTGACCGGACCATTGGCGGGACGTTGGCGCTACCGCGTTGGAGACTACCGGATTGTCTGCGAGATCGAGGATGGCAGGCTTGTCGTGCTTGTGCTGACCGTTGGCCACCGAAGCGGCGTTTACCGCTGACCCCCCAGGCGATCCGTAACCCATAGAGATGAGGGGGAAGGGAACAGGCGATCCATTGAGGATCGACGGAGGTTCCCTTGTCCTACACCATCGACATTGGCGCAGCGCCCGCGAACGCCGACTGCGCCCAGCTTGGCCAGACTCCCGACTTCGAGCGGGTCAATCGCTTCGAGATCGACGCTTATCGGATCAGCATCATCGCCATCCATGGCCTTCCTCCGCAGGGATGCCGCCTCACCAGCAAGCCTAACCGGCATGATTTCGGCACCTATCGTACTCTCGTCCTGCACATCGACGATGAAGACGATCCTGCCGTCGCCGCCTACGCCGAGGCCGTAGAAGACGGGCTCGGCTCCTGGATCGAGGCTGCGATTGCCTGTCCTGTCGAATATGACGGCAACGTCGCCTCCATTCCCCGGCCCGAACTCGACGAAGTGACGATCGGCGCGCTGCTGACCACGCGCCCAGGCGCCAACGGTCGTTTCGCGATCCCCGCATTCGAGACGATCCACACCAACCTTTCGGCCGCATTCCCCAAGCTCGCCGAGACCGCCCGCGCGCGTCTCCCCGGCGATGCTGCCTGACCATTCAGGAGATCCATCATGGCAAACAATTACCTCTCCAGTTCCTTCATCCTCGAGATGACCGCCGAGGATGCCGAAATGGTCAGGCTGGCGCAGGATGCCAGTGTCATTCTCGAGTTTTACGCTGGCGATAGCCCTCGAGACATCGAGTACAAAAAGCTCGGCCCACGCTTCGCCGCTCTCTTGCCGCCCAAGGACGGGGACGATTTCGGGAGTTTTCTCGACCTCTTCGACGATCGCGATTTCCCGTCGTTCGACTGCAGCATCGTCATCAGCGAAGTCGATGCCGAGGGACACTGCAAAGTCAGCTTCAGCGGCAACCAGTTCGGCGTCGATCAGGTGGCAAACCTGATCTTCACCGCCTGCAAATCCGCACTCCCTTGCGCATTCTCATGGGCGCACACCTGCGATGCCTTGCGGCCAGACGAATTTGGTGGCGGCTGCGTCATCATCACCGAAGCCGGGATCGATTTTCACAGCACCACCGGCATCATCGGCCGCGTTCTCGGAACGGGCGCCGGTCCTTCCGAGACACCCAAGCCGGTCTTCGACCCCGCCCTTGTAACCATCGAGCAGAAGCGCTTCAGCGTCACCCAATGGGAGATCCTGGTCTGCTACAACGGGCAGCGCATCGAACAGTACGGCGACAAGATCGAGCTGGTCGGCAAGGAATACAGAGGACACCCGCGCGAAATGTGGATGGCGGTCGCCTACCGCGAAGCGATCGCGCGTGACCTCGCCAGCAGGCTTCCCGTCGTCGAGGAAGCGGCGATCACCACCCATCTGACGTTCCACTGATCCCATGCTGCATCAGCATCTGCAGCCTGCCGGCACCGCGCCGGCAGGACTGTCTTCGCTCGTCCTGCCTGCCGAGATCCGCGCCGCGATCGAGGCCGGTGCCTGGATCGTCTTCAACGTCTCGGGCGGCAAGGATTCCTCGGCCGCGATGTTCGCCGTCTCGATCGTGCTGGATCAGCTCTGCCATCCCCGAAACCGTCGCCTGGTTATCCATGCCGACCTCGGCCGCGCCGAATGGGAGAGCACGCCCGCCATGGTCGAACGGCTCGCAGCACTTGCGGATCTACCGCTCTGCGTCGTGCGCCGTAACGCCGGCGACCTGTTCGACCGCTGGGCACAGCGCTTCGAGAACGGCAAGCGCCGCTACGAGGCCCTCGAAACCTACAACCTGATCGGTCCATGGTCCTCGGCTTCGCTGCGCTTCTGCACCTCCGAGGCCAAGGCCCATGTCATCGGCCCGCACCTGGCGCGCACACTGCGCGGCGAGACCATCATCAACGTCCTTGGCATCCGCCGTGATGAAAGCACCGCGCGGTCCAAAGCCCCGGAATGGAAGGATGACACGCGCTATGCCGGTGTCGGCAATGCCCATGGCACGCGCATGATGCTCTGGCATCCCATCGTCGAATGGACGACGGCCGAAGTCTTCGCCGCACACCGCCATCTCGGCATCCCGCTTCACGAAGCCTATACCTGCTACTCCAGTTCGCGGCTTTCTTGCCGTTTCTGCGTGCTGCAGTCGATCGCCGACGCCCGCGCATCGGCCAGCGCTCCCGCCAACCGCGATGCACTGATCCACCTGTGCGACCTCGAGGCGACGTCGACGTTCTCGTTTCAACCGGCACGCTGGCTTGCGGACACCGCACCTGATCTCTTGCCGCCCGACCTGCAGATCCGCATCGCGGCCGCCAAGATCGACGCGCAGCGGCGCCGCGAGGCCGAGGGCGCGATGCCCAAGGGTCTGCGATACGTCAGGGGGTGGCCGCCGCGCCTGCCGACATTGCCCGAGGCCGCGGCCATTACCGAGGCCCGCGCGCCGATCCTCGCGCGCCACCAGCTTGCCAACCGCTTTCCGACCGCCCGCGCCGTGCGGGACCGCTTTGCCGATCTCATGGAGCAGCGCCGCGCTGCCTGACCTCCCTTACGAAAGGAAACTGTCATGGCCCTTATCACTGACCTTCCCATCATGACCCGAGCTGACGCTGTCGCGATTGGTTTCGCCGGGTTCAATGACGTCCCGCACAAGCCCATCGACGTTCCCGATGGTGAGTTCACGATCACCGCAAAAACAAGCGACGGCCGCCGCGTGACCTTCTGCTTCATGCCCGATCGCGAACGAAGCCCAGCAGGATTCGTAGATATTCAGTACCATGATGCCGGGACGAAGTGCGCCAATGCCAATGGCGGACATTCGCCCACCTTCAACGCATTCGGCATCGGGCGGGGTGGCCGCCATATCCTCGATTCCCGCCCTCTGGATGAAGCGGATCGCCCCTCCATTCTGGTGCTGATGCTCGACAAGGCCGAGCCAAAGTCCTCGCCCCGCGCAAAAGCGCGCGACGCAGGCGGGCGCCGCGAAGTCTCGTGGTCGTTCGGCGAAGGCACGATCTTCCCCGGCTACACCGATGACCGTGAATGGAACGGCTTCCTCAACATCAGCGTGGCCGAACATACCTGGCCGCATGTTCGCGCCGAACTGCTTTCGAGTGCCGACGGTGACCGCGAGTTGATCGCATCCGTCAAGGCGCTGAAGGCTGAGGGTGGCTTTGTTTCGCTGGCCTTCGGCTACACCACTCACGAAGTCGAAACCCGGTGGGCTTTGCAATTCCCTGACTATCCCATTGCCAGCATGCCGCCCATTCCGGGGAACTGGACCGACAAGAGCTGGCGCAACGACACCAAGCCCAGCTTCGAAGTCTGCACCGGGCCGATGGGTGAGCTGGTCGAAATGTGGATCGACTATCCCGAGCCTGCGCTCCGCGAAATCGCAGGCGAGCCGCGCTTCGGCCTCTATCGCCGCAATGCCGAAGACGAGCTTGAGGCGATCTACACCGGCGAGAATCACGCCGAGGCTATGGAGCACGCCAACCGCGAAACGCTTGCATGCGCCTTCGCCAAGGCTCTCGCCCACCAACTGACGCCTGAAGAATGGCAGACCATGCGCCTCACCAACCAGACGATCACGCCGGGGTGCTGCGCGTCGCACGATCACCTCGATGTCAACATGGTCATGCTGGCCGTGTGGCTCACCTATCGCGGCGATCAGCTGATCGCCCGCGGCGCGATCACGGACATCGGTGATGACCTAGATCACGTCAACGCGGCATGGACGATCGCCAGAGAGCGCTACATGACCGCCAGCGCCGAAGGCGAACGCTTCGACCTGTGGCGCTGCACCGGCATCACCGTACCCGACCTGGCAGCCGCCGGTTGCGAGATGGGCGACAACGAACCCTGCATCCGGCCTGGCCGTCTCTACGAACCCGGCCACATCTAACTGGATGAAGAGAAGGGCCTGATCGTCACCGTCGGAAATTCGATCCGCACCTTCGAACACCAGATCGAGGCCGAAGGCCATCTCTGGCGCGCCTATGCGTCTTCCGAGTTCACTGCCCGGCCCGGGGGCGTTACATAAACGGGCACGGAGATGCGCTAGCGACCGCTGGCGTCGGCAACACCTGTTTTCCGTGCACTCGCGGCAGACTGCCTGGGCCGGTAGGCGACCATCCGGTTTGGAGCCGGGGTGCGGGGATAGCCGACGCTCGCGCGAGGCGGGTGCCGACCAGACCCGGTCGTTCCCAATTTGCCAGAAGAACGGCGGGTTACGCCGCCAGCGGTCCTTCGCCTGGCCATGGTTGACGGGGGAATCAATGTCCGCTTGCAGGCGGTTACTGCCTGACCGCTTGTTGGGGTCTGATTCACCCATCATAGCCTAGTCGGACTACAGATCCTTGGATGAGGTTTGTGCGCAATGAGACAAATTCAGTCGGCACTCACATTTGGAATAGTGGCCTGCGCCATACTCTCATTCCCTTGCGGAGCACTGGCGCAAGGGAAAGCTGTTAAATCTGACGATCCTGGCTTAAAGACCGGCGATATTTCTGGTTCGTCCCCCCAACCGGCCCAATTCAGCGTGCCCGATGGATGGAGCGTCGAGCGGCGCGAGGAAGCCACCATCCTTCGGCCCGCCGAACAGACCAACTTCATTGCCATCGTCGAAGTTGGCGCGCAGCCAGATGCAGCTGTGGCCGCTGCAGCGGCGTGGAAGGTGCTTGGTCCCACACAACCTTGGCCCGTTCGCCTTGTATCAAATCGCGCCGGGCGAGACGGGTGGGAAGCGAGTGCCATCGTCGACTATCAAGTTCCCCCATCCCTGCATACGGTGGTTGTGGCTGCGCCCCACCTGAGCAAGGGCCGGTGGACCGTGCTGATACAGAGCTCCGCGGAGGACGTCGCTGAGCGACGCGGTGCGGCCTTTGGTTCAGTCTGGGATACGCTACAGCCCGCTGGCTATGTCAGGGAGAGCTTCGCAGGCCGTAATGCTCACAAGCTGGATGCGAAGCGCGTGCACACCATTAAGGCGTTTGTGTCTGACGCCATGAAACGGCTCGAGATCCCGGGTGTCGCCCTGGCTCTGATCCAGAATAAGAAGATCGTTTACGAAGGTGGTTTCGGCGTCCGCGAGGTCGGACGATCAGATCAGATCAATATGCATACCCGATTCCTTGTCGCATCCAACACGAAGGGCATGACGACTTTGCTTCTCGCCAAGCTCGTTGATGAGGGGCGTCTGTCTTGGGATCAGCCGGTCGCCAGCGCTTATGCAGACTTCAGGTTGGGGGATCCTGACCTCACATCCAAAGTGCTTGTCAGGCAGCTGGTTTGCGCTTGCACTGGGCTTCCGAGGCGAGACTTCGAATGGGCTTTCGGCCGATCTCGCGAAACGCCAGCGTCAATTGTGTTCAGTGAACTGGCGACGACCAACCCCACGAGTGGCTTTGGCTCGACCTTTCAGTACAGCAACACGCTGGCAGCGGCTGCAGGCTATGTCGCGGGGCATGTGCTGTATCCCGACAAGGAGATCGGAACCGCCTACGATCGTGCAATGCAAGATAAGGTCTTCAGGCCTTTGGGTATGACAGACACGACCTTCTCGACCGATATCGCTTTGTCAGGTGATCATGCTTCACCGCACGGAGAGAACCTTAGGGGCTCGACCGTTCCGGCCGATCTGGCATTTGAGTATCTTATCGCCCCTTACCGGCCGGCGGGCGGCGCTTGGTCCTCTGCGCATGATATGGCCCTGTATGTCAGGAACGAGCTTCTCACTGGTGCCTCCCCAGAGGGGCCGTCGCTGTTTTCTCGAACAAATATGTTGGAACGACGAAAGCCGGGCGTGCCGATCGGCAAGAATAGCCGGTATGGATTAGGCTTGGTCGAAGACACTAGCTGGGGGGTACCCGTATACCACCACGGCGGTGGCATGCCTGGCTACCAGACAGATTTGCTCTTCATTCCCGACGCGGGCATCGGGGCCGTGCTTCTAACCAATTCAAACAGTGGCAGCCGTATGGTAGCACCGTTTATGCGAAGGCTGCTCGAGGTTCTTTATGACTGTATTCCTCAAGCGGAAGGTGATCTGGCGAGCGCTGCCACCATGCGGCTCGGTCAGTTGCGGCAACTCAGAGCCGATTTAACTACCCCGCCAGATGACGGCCATTTGGGAAGGGAGTATATCAGTCCCGAGCTGGGCCGCATAATCGTGCGATCCGTTGATGAACGACGCATTTTCCAGTTCCCGGGGTGGGAGAGCGAGGTCGCATCCAAGCGCAATTCAGATGGGACTACGTCCTACGTAACGATCGCGCCTGCAAACAGTGGGTATGAGTTTACGGCAAACCCCGGGCCGGGGGCACAGCCGCTTGTAATCCGGGATGGCCAGCATGAGTACCGCTATACAAACACGAAAGACTAGCTCGCCTTTGTCCCCTTCCCGGTCATCAGGCGACGGCAAGCCGGCGCTCGGAAGGGGAATGACCGCCTTGAATTAATTTAACCCGGTGAGCGGTCCAGCGGCAAACGCCCCGTTCCGGACACTGCTTTGGTGCGCTATGGTCCCCATCAGGCGCAATTCGGCGAGGAGAGATAACAATGCGGATCAAACTGTGTGTCGCCGCCGTGATGCTTTTGACCCCCGCGCTCGCTTTAGCGCAGGTTCCTCCGCCGCCGTCTTTGCCTGGCCAAGACGATCTTGGTGCTCGGTTGGTCGCTGCCATCGAAGCCAAAGACGCGAAGGCCTACGCTTCACTCCTTTCTGACGACTTGCAGGTTTTTGAAGACGGCAAGCTGATCGCTGCCAACAAGGCCAAATGGCTGGATATTTTCGGGAAAAAGTTGGTCGCCGAAGGAGTTTCATTTACAATTTCGTCTGGGTATTCCTCGACAGGACGACTTCTTTTTACAGAGTATTTTAATTCAATGGCGAGTTGGGGAGGCGTTATCCCGTCCCACTGTTGTTGGTCTTACGACGCAGTCGCATACGACATCAAGGACGGCAAAATCGCAGTGATAATGCGGCTGCGGGGCGGCGATAAAAAACTGGATGTGAACCGCTAGGTCAACCGTCGGCTTTCCACCCCTTTCGGCTAGTCAGGAGGGAGATGGCGGCGCTCCATAGCGGCCTGCCTGTTTCCTGCCGCATGGAAAGAAAAGCAGCCCGACCGGACGCGCCCCATTGCCGTCGCTTTCTCATTTCGTCAGATTGCGTTTGGCTTGCTAACTGTTGATGATTGATAAGGCCAACGCAGATGCCATTTCAGCGATTTCTACCCAGCCTGCTTGGTATGTTGGCAATCAATGCCCTGCTCTGGCTCGGCCTCAGAGTGTTTTTCCCGTGGTTCGCGACTTGGGAGCGGTTAGCGGCTGTAAGTGCTGGGGTCGTCATCGGTTCTCTGCTGTGGCCCCTACGAGCGAAGTCAGAAAAGCAATCTAACGGAAGCTAACCACCCAAGTCGGCTATCCCGGCGCCGCGATAGCTAGCCTGGAACCGGACGTTCGTCCGGTCGATCCAGCCTCCACAGGCCAACGGCAGGTCATGGCATACTCTGCCGTTCAGCAGCGGCTCCGTGAATGGCGGCTCTGTCCAAGGCCCCGTCATAATCCGACGGTCCGGTTCCAAGCTTAGTAATTTTGCGGTCGAGCGGCTTGGATGGGCGCAAGCGTATATCAGTGCCCCTTTCATGTAATGCCCTGAGTCCGAGGCCGAAGCCGCCTCGGGGGCCAGTGCCGAATTGAGGAGAGGGGGAAGGGACAGGCGAGCAACCCGAAAGGAGCCGCCCCATGTCCAACGTCGTGAAACTGCCGGGACCGCCAGCGCCGCCACGCTGCGCGGTTCCCATCGGCCAAACGTCCTACGGCCCCCTCGAACTGGATCTCGACGGCGTCCTTGCGGGACGCATGCTTGTCCAGGGCGGGTCCGGTGCCGGCAAGAGCCAGACCATGCGCCGCATCGTCGAAGAGGCTTTCGACTACGTTCAGACCATGATCGTCGATCCCGAAGGCGAGTTCGGCAATCTCGCCGCGCACATCGGCGCGACGACGCTCAAGGCCGTTGAAATCGCTGCCGATGGCCTGACCGCCGCCGCAACCCGCGCGCGTCACCATCGCATCGCCCTTCATCTGGATCTCACCGACCTCGACCCCGAACAACGGATCATCAAGGCATCGGCCTTCTTCGCCGGTCTCGTCGGTGCTCCGCGCGAGGACTGGAAGCACACGGTTCTCGTCGCGATCGACGAAGGACACCTGCTTGCCCCCCATCAAGCCGGTTCCGCCCGCGATGCGGAAACCCGCCGTCTCGGCGTCGCCACGCTCACCGACTTGTGCGCCCGAGGCCGCAAACGCGGCATCGCGCCCATCATCGCGACACAGCGCCTTGCCAAGCTGTCCAGCTCCGTCGTCTCCGAGCTTCAGAACTTCCTCATCGGCATCAATGTCTTCGACCGCGACATCATCCGCGCCGCCGACATTCTGGGATTCAGCCGCAGCGAAGCCGAAAAGCTGCGTACCTTGCGCGCCGGCGAGTTCTACGCCTTCGGCCCCGCGCTCACCCGCACCCCGATCATGGCCAAGATCGACCAGACCATCACCGAACATCTCGGCGCCACCCCTCAGCTGCATGGAGCGGCCGACCTCGACCATTCCGAGGCTCAGAAGCTCCTCGACCTCGAGCATCTTCGCGAAGCGCCGAGCCAGCGCGACGACAGCCTGAAGTCTCGCGGCAGCCGCGCCCTCGATGCCTTCCTGCTCGATCCCATCGCACCCACGGCCACGGCAATCTGCCTGGCGCTGAAAGGGATTTCCCCCAACGCCACGACGGCCAACGAACTGGCCAAGCATCTTGGCATCTCGCGCGAGGCCGTGGATCAGGCGCTGGACGTCCTCTCCGCGCTTTCGGCCGTGGATACGATGCCACGGGCCGATGACCGCATGGCGCGCCTCCATACGCGGCTGCGCGCCCGTCTCAGCGATGTGCATGTGGTGGGTCTGTCATGAGCGACGACACCGCAGCCATCATCGTCGAGCTTGTTTCACTCGGGGAACCGGTACCGAAGGTATCAGCGCCGCTGGGCGAGATGCAGTACCGATCCGACAGCTGGACCCCGCAGGAGGTTCGCACCCTGCGTCAGCTGTTCAACGGTGACACCCCGATGCCCGAAATCGCCGAGGCCCTGGGGCGCGGCCTGCATGGTGTCAGGGACAAGGTCTGCAACCTTGGCCTGCGCCGTCATTCGACACGTCCCTGGAACGAGCTTGAAGACCACGAACTGATCCAGACTTATGGAAAGGAGCCTGCAGCCACTATTGCGGCGCGGTACGGACGCTCATGTGGCGCGGTCTATGCCCGTGCCGCGATCCTTGGCCTCAGCGAAGCGGCAGCACCGGCATGGACGCCATGGGAAGATGCACAGCTGCGCGCCGGCTTTGCCGCCGACATTCCGACAGCACAGGTCGCCCTGATAATCGGCAGACCCCATTCCGGTGTCTATAGCCGTGCCGGCAAGCTGGGCATCAAGCATGCCAGCACCCCCAAGGGCTGGACAAACGCCGAGATCGAACGCGCCACCGAATTTGTTGAAGCCGGACACAGCTACGCTGAGATCGGCACGATCCTTGGCACGGAAGGATTCCCGACCCGCACCAAGTCGTCGCTTCAGGGACTGATGAAACGCACCGGGCAGGGCAAGGGCTGGGGCCGCGTCTGGATGCCCGAGGAAGATGAACTGCTCATCAAAGCCTATCGCGACAAGGCCAGCCTGACGCATCTTCGCAATCGTCTGGGTCGATCGGTCTTCTCGATCCGCTGGCGAGCGGAATATCTGAACCTTCGCGGCCCCCATGCCCGGTCCAAAGGCTTCCGCCTTGGTCCTGACTGGTCCGAGGCCGACGAAGCACGGCTTCGCCGCGACTACGGCAAGATCCCGACACCTGAACTGGCCCGCCAGATGGGGCGTACCCGCGCGGCCATCTTCACACGCGCGAATATCCTCGGCCTTGCGCATGCAGGGCGCCAGCGCTGGACGAGCGACCATCTGGCCGCGCTGCGGATCGCGCATGAGCATGGCATCAGCCTCACGGATCTTGCCGCGGCGCTCGGCCGTGAAGTCGATGCTCTGCACAAATATGCCGCAAAGCAGGGCCTCGCCTTCGGCCGTCGCCCCCGCAGGCCAGCCCCTCCGACACTCGCTGACATCCTGAATCTGCCCGAGGCCGCGAAAGGAAAGGGGGAGGGGTGAAGGCGAAGGCAAGGATTTTCCGCGCCAGCAGGAGATGCAGCATGTGCCCCAAAACTCAGCCGGCTGCCGCCCCGCACGCCAACGAAGGCATCAAGCTCGTCCTCTGGCCCGACGGAACCTGGTGCTGGCATGACGACTTCCGCGAGGAAGACTGGACCTTCATGTCCGACAATTACGAAGTGATCGACATGGGCGACATGCCGCGCGTCGAACGGCTTGCCCGCGAGGATGCGCAACTTTGCGCCGATGTCCTCGAAGAACTGCGCTGAGGGCGGGACCATGGTAGACCGCGTTTCCGCGTCGATCACGATCGGCGGCACCATCAGCCTCTCCCTCTGGCAGACCCTCTCGGCCGCTATTGCGGCCGAGGCCCTGTCCACAGATTGGGACGGCGAACCTTTCACGGACGCCGACCTTGCCGAAGGCCAGCCCCTGCGCCTCTATGCCCACGAAGTCGCCAATGGCACCTTCAAGGAACTGGAACCGATCTGCCAGGTACACGGCGCACCGTTCGTGCGCTCCTCCTACGGCTTCACCGGGCAATGGGGCCCGGAGAAGGTGGTCTTTACCGGGACCGGCGATCCGATCATCTATCCCTGCAGCGAAGACGGCACCGCCTATGTCGATCGCGCCAAGATCGAGGCGCTCGGCAGTCTCGCCGCGGTGAACGTCTATCTCGACGAGGCCGAATTTCCCGTACCCCCGATCGTCGTCACCGACGAAATCGGGGAGGACGCCTTCATGCCTCCCGTCGCGCTCGCCCAGGCCGTCCACGTCCCGCCGCCTCTCGAGATCGCCAGGATACTCGTGCTCGGCACCATCCACATGAGCCCCGCCACGGCCACGAACTGGATGCCGCACTGTCCCTGGACCTGCTTCGACAAGGACGACTATGGCTGGTTCATGCACGTCTGCGACGACGTCGGCATAACCGAGGCCGAGGGCGTTCCCCTCGAGATCCGCTCTGCCATCCACATCGCCAAGCGCGAAAACTGCGCATGGATCATGTGGGACTGTGATGGGCCCCAGATCGACGAACTGCCCGAGTTCGATTGGGACCATCACCCCAGGGCCTCGACATGACGGGCGCGAAGATCACTGCCAAGGCCGTGGACGGGGGCTCCCGCGTCCCGGACTACATCCTGCCGCCTCGGGCGCCGACTGTCCTCGCCTATGGCGTCGGTGTCGATTCCACCGCACTTTTGGTGGAGCTTGTCGCGCAAGGCAAAGTTCCTGACCTGGTATTGACTGCTGATACCGGCGTCGAGAAACCGTCCACTTACGAGTACCTCGACGTGATCCGGCCATGGATGGCCGCGCGCGGCATCCGCCACGAGATCGTGCGCTACCAGCCCAAGCGCTTCAAGCACTGGCCACCCTATTATTCGCTGCTGGAAATGTGCCTCACCAACGCGACTTTGCCGAGCAAAAGTCGGTGGATCAAGCTGTTCGTTGAAATATAAGAAGGCTCCACAGGACGCATTCCTGAAGACATGGAAACCCGCCCAGGACGCATGGGCTCGCGGCCAGCGGGTGATCCGCCTGATCGGCTACGATGCCGGTCCAAGAGACACCTTGCGCGCCAACCATGCCCTGTCGATCGACGATCCACTCTACGAATGCCAGTATCCCCTTCGGGATTGGGGCTGGGATCGCGATGCCTGCATCCGCCGCATCGAGGCCGAAGGTCTGCCGGTCCCGAATAAGAGCGCTTGCTGGCTCTGCACAGCCAACCGCGCCCACGAGATCCGCGACCTTCCTGCATGGTGTCTGCGACTGATCGTTCTGGTGGAGGCGAGGGCGGCACCGCGACTGCGAACGGTCGAGGGCCTCTGGCGCAAGACCACCAAGGCGCGGCCGGGCCGTATGACGGATTTCATCCGCCACGAGGGGCTACTACTCGCCGAGGACATCGACCGGATCATCAGCGAGGCCCCGCTCGACCTGATCCGGTTTCAGGACGTCGCCGCTTCGATCCCCGTCGATGAGCGCCCGACCATGCGCAGCTGGATCGAACGCTTCAACGCTGCGGTGCCCGCATCACAGCGTCCCCGTCTCGCCGCCTGACCTACAGGAGAATTGCCATGTCTCTCGCAACTGCCATCGCCGGCATGTCCGAGCGGGAAATCATCGCCAGTCTCAACGATCGCTGCCGGCACGGCCTCGACCGTACCGGGCGGATCGTCATTACCCGCACCTGCCTTGGCACTTTCGCTGACAATACCATGGCCGAGCTTGTCGCCCAGGCCCAGATCCTCGCCGAAGTCCGCAAGTTCACCTATCCCGAGGGCGACAGGACCGAGCGCGACCGTGGCCAGATCGAATATGGGGGAACGACGGTCTATTTCCAGATCGACGCCTACGACGCCGACCTGAAATGGGGTTCTCCTGACCCCACTGACGTAAGCGTCACGCGCCGCGTCATGACCATCATGGTCCGCGAGGATCTTTGACCTGCAATTGCAATTCCGGGCATTCCGTATTATACGGAATGTCGATAGTTGTACGGATTGCGCGGTATCTGCGCGATAGCAGGAGATCAGGCCATGAGCTTGTCCATCGAAACCTTCCGCTCGAGCGAAGTCTCGAAGCGCTTCGGCTTTTACTACGATGAAGCCATGACCCATCCGATCGCGGTCGAGCGCAATGGCGCCGCGCGCGTCGTCATGCTCCCTGCAGCAGAGTACGAACGCCTGGCGCGGCTCGACCACATCGCGCTCGCTCCCGAGGAACTGAGCGACGATGCGTTCAACGCGATCGCCAATGCCCAGCCAGTGCCCGAGTCCTACGATGCCAACAAGCTCCTGGACTGAACCGCGCCCGGGCGAGGTCATCAACTATCCCTACCTCTGGCGGCACGAGCACGACCGAGGCGAGGAAGACGGCCGGAAAATCCGACCCTGTAAGGTTGTTGGTACGTACCTGAAGCACGGACGCTTGCGCGTCATCACAGTGCCGCTGACGACGCGCGACTATTTTCCCGAGCACTCGGTCGAATTGCCCCAGCGCGTGATCGAGCATCTGCGCTTGGATGTGCGAAGCCGTATCGTCTGGAACGATGTGAACGAGTTCACATGGGTCGGGCCTGACGTGCGATCGGGCGCTAGCGGCAGCCCGGTTATCGGCGTCATGCCCGAAAAAATCTACCGTCAGGTCGCTGCCAATATTCTGGCGCGCCGGGTGAAGATCACGCCCAGGACGGAATAAGATCTATGCAAACGGCCTCATTCCTGACGATCAGCGTCTTCGGGGTCATCGTTGTGGCCTCCACGATAATCGGCGACTTTGGCCTGACGCCCTTAGGCAAGTGGACCTTGCGCCTGGCTGGCTTGATACTGATCGGGACAGGCCTGCTACTCGCTTGAAATAAGTTGCCGGTGACGGGCCGGTCGCGCTTAGCCCGCCGCCTACAGCCGGCATTGCTATTCTGGCCATTCTGGCTATATTGGCTGGAAGGCTTCGACGGAGATTATCATGGCCACCAATGCCGAGAGCTTCGCATCCGTTGCTCTTACCGATTTTCATAATCATCCCGGCACCGTTGTCGATCAAAGCCAGCTCGGGCCAGTCGTGCTGACGAAGAACAGGCGGCGCTATGCAGCCGTCGTCAGCATCGACTACCTCGATCGCGCTGCAGCAGCGCTTGAAGCGATGCACGCCAATCGCCGGGTGTTCACCAGTGAGACTATGACCGATGACGACGCGGCGCGTGTTGAAGCCAGCCTCCCAAGCGAAGCCGAAATCGCAGCAGGCCGTTTCGACTGGCAGCAGTAATGATCTGCCGCCCCGGCGCGGCGAGGTCATAAACTACGTCTACCTGTTTGCTGCCGAGCAAGCCGCTGGCCGAGACGAAGGCGTCAAGGATCGCCCCGTCATCGTCATCGCCGCTGATGGCAAGGGCTATATCGTTTTGGCCGTCACGACCAAAGGCGAGATCAACCCCTCCAACGCGATTCCGATACCCGGGGACGTTGGAAGGGCCATGGGTCTGCCATATCCCGAAACCAGCTCCGTCGTCGTATCGGAGGCGAACAGTTTCGATTGGATGGGCTTCGATGTCCGGGCGCATGCCAACGGCGATTATCGCTATGGGATGGTAACGCCCGGCTTTTTTCAAAAGATCGTGACCGAATTTCTCAGCCGCAGTGGGCGATCGGTAAACCGGCGCTAAGAGCCAGCGCGGATATTTAAGGCTCGATAATAATGGTGGCGGTGCCGGGCGGTCGCGTTTACCCGGCACCTGCCAGCGCCTCTAACACCAATACGATCTCGTTCAAGACGCTTGGCTGTTGCTGCAACAAATCGTCATAACCCTAACGGATTTCGACAGATCGATATTGCGCCGCTCGATTTCATCGAGAATGGCCTTTTCAAAATCGTTCAGGTGTTCACCGTCTTCGACTTTGTCCTAGGCGTCGACCAACTCTTTGTCGGTCATATGTTTGGGCTCCATCATCCGCGCTCCTTCGACACTGGAAGCGTGGTGATCTCACGCACCAGCCTTGCGGGCAACACCCCGAAACGTGTTCCTGCTATTTAGAGAAGACACTATTTCCGCCAGATAGAGATGTCACCCCCGGATGCAGCAGGGGCAGCGCGTAGCCCTGCGACCTTGCGCAGCGCTGACCCTGCTGGTGCTCAGGTCCATCGTTGAGGCGCCCGGACCCGCTGCTCTGCAGTGGGCCCCCTCAATGGCCGCTTTCGCGCTTCACGTTTGCTCGCGTGTATGGCGATAAGGGGTGGAAAGCGGTCATGCGCATCAGTCGATAGGCAATTTCTCCGCGATAAGTTTGAACTCCTCGGCGGTGAAACCCGTGAGAGTGGGAACCTCCCAATCGAAAAATTTCTTATCCGAGATTGCATGCAGAATGAGGCATCTGACGCCAACCAATTCTTCGAGTGACAAAGACGTATGTGGCACCACGCTGAGCACTGCTTCGGCCAGCTTATTCGCAATCGGTTCGACACTCGATGACGTGACTACCAGTTCGCCTTCTTCCTCCAGTCCGCCCACTGCGATTGCTATTGTTCGGCTCAGATACTGATCGTCCACAACGTTACCTCCATTTAAAAAACGGTGTTGGCAGACGAACTGCTATGTCCGCTAGGGGGCGTAACCGGAAAGGCCGGTTTTAAGCGCTGTCTCGCCTATCCCGTCCGTTCCTTCATGTAAGCCACGGTGGGATTGCGCCGGGCAAGAGGAGGGCGCCCGCGGCGGCGCTTTACCGGCTCTGCTGCTCCTGATGATGCGGGAGCCGGGAAAAGGTGCGGTCCTTGCGAACTGCGGCACGGTTCGTTGTTGTTGCGTTTGCGCGCCGGCAACTGCTCCTGCAGCAGCTTCGCCATAGCCAGCGCTGCGTCCAGGTGCTTGTTATCGACGATCGCAGCCTGATTGACCTGACGGATCTTGTCGAACACGCGGTAGGGCAGGGAGTGATCCCCGTGCCGGATCTCCAGCGCGCCGTCAGGAAACTCGCAAACTTCCACTCGCTTGCCGGCGAGCGGGCGGCTGATCTCGGTCGGCTCAAGAATGAACATCGCCTTGTTGTAATGCAGCGTCAGCGAGGACGTGACCGAACGCCATTCCCGCCACACCATCTCGGTGCGCAGATTCTCGTGCAATGCCAGCGGGCGATGAACATCACGTTCGTCGAAAGCTGCCTTGGCGAACTTGGCATTATGCGCGGCCATGTAAACGGGTAGGAACGCGTTCGCTTCGGCGATGGTCGAGATGCCTTCCAGCCTCATTGCCTTGACCAGTCGATCCTGCAGCGTCGCATTGGCGCGCTCTACGCGACCCTTGGCCTGCGGCGAGTGCGCGCAGATTATCTCGATGTTGAGTGCCTCCATCGCCCGCCCGAAATGCGTCATGCCATCGCCTCTGGCCGACGCTGTATTGTTGCGGAACACAGAATGCTTGTCTGAATAGAAGGCCACCGGCTTGCCGTGGGTCTCGATGTATTCCCGCGTTGCATCCATGTAGGAGAAAGTACTCTCGCTCTCGACCATCTTGAGGTGCATCAGTTCGCTGGTCGCATCATCGATATAGACGAGCAGGGTGCATTGTGGTCCGCGATCCTCGAACCACCAATGCTTGGAGCCATCGATCTGGATCAGCTCGCCGCGACAATCCCGGCGATAGCGAGGCTGGTAAGGACGCGGGCGCCGCGCTTCGCGATCCTTCCACAGACCCGCCTCGATCATCAACCGTCGCAATGTCTCGCAAGAGACCTTGATGCCATGGCGCTCGATCAGATACTCGCGCGCCAGCGTGGGTCCGAAATCAGCATAATGATCACGAACGATGCCAAGAACACGCTCACGAAACGTATCGCTGTGCCTCCGATTGCTCGGTCGGCCGCGTTTGCGGGAAACAAGACCGGCAGCACCATCGGATCTCAACCGATCGAGCAACCGGAAAACCTGGCGGCGCTTCAGGCCAAGTACCGTTGCTGCATCATCAACCCGGAGCTCTCCGCGCTCCACGCGCATCAACGTATCAAATCGCGAAAGTTCACCATGGCTCATCGCCAGCACCGTCATAGCTGCGTTCTCCTGACCAGCAGGAAAACCATGCCACCGACATTCCGCAGACCACACAGGCAGTGTCATTTCTATCTAGCGGAGGGGTGTCATTTCTATCTGGGGCTTACAAAACGGCGGCGCGATAATAAGACTTATGTTAAATTACAACAGCTTAGAGCGATTGCCGTTCTAGGGTCACGCCCGCTGTAGGTCAACCCTGGCCGCGAAAGGAGCACTTCAATCAGCCTCGAGGAGAAACCAATGCGTAAGCAATCTCGCAGCGATGAAGATTTGGGCGTCCGATATCTGCGAATGGCGCTCGAGTATGGCCGTGCCACCCGCACATTGCTGGACGGGAACCAGTGTGAAGCACCGTTCTGGCAGAGCGTGGGTCACGCCCTGGAGCTGTCGTTGAAGTCGCTGCTCAAAAAGTACGGCTTCGACGAGATGGACCTCATGCATTTCATGAGTCACGATCTTTATGGGGCGGAGCTGTCCTACCTCAGGCAGTGCCCGGATTCCCAACTGATCTCGGCCGACGCGTCACGGCTGATCCGTCATCTGTCGGATTACCATGCCCGTTTGGATTTCCGGTATCCCTGCCTTTTCCCGGTCGCCTCGCTGCCCGACCCGGCCGATGCTGAACGGGCGCTCGCTGCACATCTAACGGCGGTGGCCAGCCATTTCGGGGGTCACAACCCATGACCCAAGCTAGTAAAGCGCTTCGGGCTGGGGGCATGCGATACAATCGCAAACTTGCCACAGTCTCGCCCGAAGAGTTCGCCGAGCTTATGGCGATCGTCTATTCCGAACCTGCGCCAGCGCGCCCCCTCACCCCTGATGACCACTGGCGCCGAGCCTATCAACTCGAACAGCAAAGCAAGCGCGTCCTCGGCTGCCAGGCGGACTTTTCAGCGGGCGAAGCATCACCCACTACCGGCGTCACCGGCCTGCGGCCGAGGTCGAGACACCGGCCATGGAAACGATCGAAGCAAAGCTCGATCGCATCGCGGACGATCCTCTTGCCACTTTCGGGCCGGAACGGGCAGATCGACAGTGATTAGGAGTCTAGCTGCTAACGTGTGATTGTGGAAAACTCTGTCGATAAGATGTTCAGAAATAGTGAACTAAATCGCTGTCAAAAGCAAAGGTAGGTTGCCCTATCGGATGAGTGACACCCGAGGGGGTAGCTTACAGAAGATGGACAGCTGTGAGTTGTTGTCAGGGTTACCTATCCCACACACGAGCGTCAAAAACGAGTCCGGTGGCCTTACAAAAGGGAATCAGGATCAAATGTCGCGACGATCTTCCCAGCGGGCGTGTACAGAAGGCCTGACGTGACCCCCGGATTTACTCCAGTCGGGATTAGAGCCGGGCAGCTTTGTTGCGCATGAGCGCGGATGAAGCAATGGCCTGTGGAGCGGAGCCCGGAGGGCGCAGCGGAGCAGGCCATTGCTTTTGCAGTTCGGCGGCGAAGGCCGCTGGGGTCTCGTATCCAAGGGATGAGTGCGGTCTCTGCTGGTTGTAATCCTCTGCCCAGGCGGAGATCACCACACGGGCATGGTCCAAACTCAGGAACAGGGTCTCGTTGAGCAGTTCGTCGCGCATGCCACCGTTGAAGCTCTCGACGTAGCCATTCTGCATCGGCTTGCCCGGGGCGATGTAGTGCCACTCCACGCCGATCTCGCCACACCAGGCAAGGACGGCGTTCGACGTCAGCTCGGTGCCGTAGCACATTGGGAAACGCCGGATCGGGAGCCGCTATGGCCCTGATGAAGACAAGGTCGCGAAGCGGCCGCCGGCTTCATCAGGGCAAGCCATGGCCGGCCAGCATGTGTCTAAAGTGAAGTTGTCGAGACAACACTTTGGAGGCCAACCGACCATGACCAAGCTCATCCCTACGCCTGCCGATGCCGTGCTGGTAGCCATCGATATGTCCCAGAACCGGCAGGAGGTTCTCATCGAGCGACCGGAAGGCGGGCGGCGCCGACGTATGACCGTTATGGCGACCAAGGAGGACTACGACGGCTTTGCCGAACAGCTCGCCGCCATCGGTCGTCCTATCGTCGTTGGATTTGAAGCGACTGGAAATTACCATCGCACGCTGGCGCACAGACTGCTGACCGCGGGGTTCGAACTGCGCCTCATCTCATCAGTCGCGCTCGCTCGAACCCGCGAAGCGCTCCATAATGGCTGGGACAAGAACGATTCCAAGGACGCGCAGGTGATCCTCCACATGCTGCGGATCGGCGCCACACAGCGCTACGTCGATCCGCTCGCCGCTGGGATCAACGACCTTCAAGAGCTGTCCAAGACCCACGAGGTCGTCTCCAGAATGAAGACGCAAACCTGGCATCGCATCTTGACCCATTACCTCCCCCTGTATTTTCCCGAGATCGCGCGCTTCGCCGGCAACAGTCGGTCGGATTGGTTCTTGGCGATGATCGAACGGTTCCCGACCTGGCCAGCATCACCTCGCTTGATCGGGAAGAATTCTCTGCCGCGGTATGGCCTCTGATCGGGCGCAAGGTCTCCAAAGCCCGTTTGATCAACGATGTGTATGAGACCGCCCGCAGTTCTGCGGCGTTGCCGGTGCCCGAGGACTCGATCGCGATCACCATGTTTCGCATGGTCATCGCGCAAGGTCGCAGCCTCATACACCAGCGCGACGAGATCGAACGGCTCGCCCATGCCCGGCTTGCCGAGCATGTGGATTACCGGCTGCTGCGCAATATTCCTGGCATCGGTCCGATCAACGCCCTGACGATCCTGGCTGAGGCAGGCGACCTTCGCCGCTTCAACCATCATCGCCAGTTCCTCAAGTTCTGCGGCCTCGATCTTGCAACTTGCCAGTCCGGCACGTTTCGCGGTCGCACGAAGCTATCCAAGTACGGCAATGCGCGATTGCGTCGTACATTCTGGATGGCAGCTCAGGTCGCCGCGCGTCAGCGCGACAACAGCTTCCGCGACAAGCTCGGACGATACACTGCCGGGCACGCGGACGATGCCGATCGCCGCCGCAAGGCGATGACGGCGCTCACCGCCAAGATGGCGCGCGTGGCTCACGCCGTCGTCAAGACGGGGACAGAGTACCGGCCGTTCGTCGAACGGCCGGGTGCCAGGTGGAAGGACCCCTCTCTGCAAGTGCCGTGAGGGCGCGAAAGCGACCCTGTAGATAATGTTCGGGCCTTCCACCTGGGTGCGTATCTCATTCTAAGGACGGTGAGGACCACGGCTGCTTCGGCGCCGCTGGATCCTGTGTTTGCTATGGCAGAGAGCGATCCCGTTGACGGTGGAAGCCATCTGGCTCAGAATGCATGCCGTGCCGATCATTGTCGGCGCATAGAGACCTGCTGGCCAAATCTCGCCGTTGCTTCCCTACCCAGGACGTTGTCGCTGACAATCATCCCAGGCTTGCCGCGCTCGGCGATCAGTTCGGTGAGTTCACGCACCACCCGACGCCCTGAGATCGACGTGTCCGGCACTGCGCGCAGGCACTCGCGGGTTACATCGTCGACGATGTTGAGCACCCGGAAACGACGCCCCGTCGCCAACTGATCATGGACGAAGTCCAAGCTCCACCGTTGGTTGGGTAGCGCCAGCACGGGAGCCGGTGCCCGTGCGCCGATGGCACGCCGCCGGTTTCTCCTCACTATAGAGCCGCTGCGTCTTCTTGCGGTTGATCACCACGCCCTCACGTCGCAGCAGAATGTGCAGCCGACGATAGCCAAACCGGCGGCGCTGCTGCGCAAGCTCCCGCAGCTTCGCCCGAAGATCGGCATCATCTTCCCGCTGTGACCGGTAACGCATGCTCTTCCGGTCTGCGCCGATAACACGGCACGCCCGCCGCTCGCTCATCCCCAGAACCGCCTGGAGACGAGCGACCGCCTCTCGCTTGGCAGCGGGCGTCACCAATTTTTTGCGAGAAGATCCTTCAGACCGGCGTTATCCAGCATCGCCTCGGCCAGCAGTCGCTTCAGCTTGGCGTTCTCGTCCTCGAGCGACCGTAGCCGCTTGGCCTCCGAGACCTCCAGACCGCCATACTTGGCCTTCCAGTTGTAGATCGTCGCTTCCGATACCCCGTGGCGACGAGCCAGGTCGGCAGTCTTCGCGCCAGCCTCCTGCTCCTTCAGCACGCCGATGATCTGTTCTTCTGTGAACCTTGCTCGCTTCATTCGTCCGTCCTTCCATCAGGCCAGACTCTAATCAAGCTTGGAGGAAAATCCGGGGGTCACGTCACCCCTACCCCATTCACTTGGCGCACCGAGATGGAGGTGGTCAAACGCTTTGCCGGGTTTGAATGGAAATGATTCCTCGAGGGCATCTTTTGCGGCCACCAGCTAGGCCGACTAACGCGTGAGCGCTGTCGTATGCCGAATCATAAGCAGCGCCTCGTAGTAGCCGCGTCTGCCTCTTGGCCGATTAGTCACAACATTGACTTCACTCTAATGGGCTATTTATGACATGCCATTTATATCACATGAACCTTTTTATTTCAGGGTGAGAACTTTTGCTTGCAGCTGAACCGCCGATCGATGTCCCTTCCGAGGTTTCCGAAGATATTAACGATGTCATCGAGGTCATAGGGGCGCGGACTGCAGAAGCTCTCAAGATAGATCGACGGACCTACCAAGTCCGCGACACTCCCCACTCAGCCCAAAAAAACGTCGTGCAATTGCTCCGCGGTCTGCCGGCGGTGACGGTTACGCCCGACGGACGGGTCCTTGTTCTGGGGGCCGGAATGACCCGGATATACGTTGACGGTCGCCCTTATCTGGGTGATCCGACGCAATACCTCCGCACGGTGCATGGCAGCGATATAGAGCGGATCGAGGTAATTACCAACGCATCGGCGCAGTTTTCATCGGAGGGCGCAGGCGGTGTTATCAATCTGGTGCTGCGAAAGACGCGGGGTGAGGGTCTCACTGGCAATGCAAGCCTCGAGGAATCAAGCTACGGTTATGCCCTTGTTGATACGACGCTAGATTACAAACACGGAGATTGGACCTACCAATTGAAGGCGGGGGGCAACATCGGCACCATACTCCGCCGGACTTATCGTCGGCAGAGGAGCATCCTAAGATCTGATAGTGATGCGGCTACGGTCAATAGTGAAGTTGGACTATACGCATATGATGGTACCGTCGGTCGTGTGAGTGGCAAGGCAACATATAAGCTGGACGCAAGAACGAGCATCTCAGCGCAAATTGGTGGCGGCGGCGGTCACGATATTATATCTGACAGGGTCGACTATCTGGCCGTTACTCCTGATTTTATGCCCTTTTCAGAGCATCGTCGTCTCAGTAGCGTCGCGAGTTTCATCACTGGAGAGTTAAACGTCGACCATTCAGGTGCGAGGGAAGGCGAAGCATTGAATGCAACCCTTCAATTTTACACCAACCCGGGCGTCCGAGATGTGACTAATGCGCGTTTCAGTGACGGCCGCCGCTATCGCATCGATCTACGAAAACCGGCGACATCGATTGACGCGCAGATCGACTGGAAACATCCGGTGGCTGTGGGCCAAATCCTTTCGTTAGGCAGCGCTTGGCACGTCGATGATACAAACCAGGATTATAAGTTCAGCAGCCCTGACCGCAGCGGTTCGTTTGGTTCTGACATGGAAGATTCCTACGACGCACGCAGCAGGACGTTTTCTGGATATGTCTCTTTCCAGCAAACGTTCGGGCTACTGACGTTGGCACCGGGTCTCCGCGGCGAAGCCAATGAGCGCCAGATTTCGAGTCCTGGCGGGGACGATGTACGCATTAGGCGCGCAGATATCTTCCCAAGTTTTCACGCCAGTTACCAGGGTAGCAAGCAGCTGCAGTTCGCTGCCAGCTTCAGCAAACGGATCGACAGGGTGCCGCTGGAATATTTGCGGCCTTTTGCGACTGTCGAGGATACCTACAATGTTTTTGAGGGAAATCCCCTCCTCAAAGACCAGAGCACCAACGCGTACGAAATCAGCGCCCAGTTTCGGCCCGGCAATGTTGAACTGGGGGCCACGATCTACTTGCGAGAAACGCGTCGGCTATGGAGCAAGAGTTATGTCGTCAATGCGGAGGGTAGTAACGCCTACAGCTACGTGAATTCGGGGAATCGCTGGAACAGCGGCGCACAGTTCGACATCACATTCCCTATTCTTCCCGAAATCAAAGCGAGTGCAAGCGCCAACCTTTTCAGTGAGCATACGCCGGTTGAACTTACGGATGGCCAGGATATGCAGCGCACATTTCGCTATTCGACGAACGGGACGTTGGAGTGGAGTGGCAAAGATCGCGGCAGCGTGGCTGGCGATGTGGCGCAACTCCAGTGGTCTTACAATAGCCGCTCGCGGGAGTATCAAATCCGCAAGGCGTCTTGGTTCGATCTCAGTGCGTCCTACACTCATAGCCTGGACCGGACGCTGTCGCTCTCGGCGACGTTTCGATATTCTGGCCGTGAAAGCCAGCGACTGATTGCCCCCTCTGTGGATGAAATCTTTTCACGCCGAAGAACGCCTGATGTCCAAATCAAATTGCAAAAAACGCTGTGATCTATCCCGAAGGTTGAACAGCATTCGGCGCAGATCGCGAGCAAAAGAGCGTAGACGGGCTTTGTTTGAGGGATTGATATCAAGCCATGAAATTTGCGGGGATGCAAGCGCCGATGTTCAGTGTAACGGGGCCGAAAACGTAGCAGCGGCTTCGACCCCGTCGATTGAATGAGACCCATGCATTACCGTGGATCGACCGTAGCAACGCTTGAACGTCGATTCCGGCTGCAAGCACGATACATCGCAATGGGTCAATTTAACATGAACGAACCTGTATGGCTCGTTCCCGCGCATTTGCGCACATCACCCGACGGACATCACCCGAAGGACTAACCTATGACAATCTCGCCTCTCTCAGCCCGCCGCCGCCATCTCACCTCGTTCGAGAAGTGCTATGCCGTCGCCTGTCAGCTTCGCGACACTACCGGCGCCGACCAGTTCGTCGTGCGCACCGACAACCCCTTGCAACCCTTCCGCGTCTCACGGCATCAGCCGATCGAGCCGGAAACCATCCTCGCGCTCGTAGCCTGAGCGCTCAATTCCAGACCGTCTTGTCCGCCACCAGTTCGGCGGGCGTCTTGCCCACGACCAGATTGCGTGCCGCTACATGCAGCACATCTGCCCCCGATTCACGCACGGCCCGCGCCATGTACCCGCGCCGGTTGGCAAGGATGGCGAGCCAGCGCATGTCCTTCACGGTCTCATTCAGATCGCGCTCGCAGGTCAGATACCACAGCTTCATCTGCAGCGGGTTCTTGTCCTTGAGAATTTCCTCAAAAGCCAAGTACCCTTCGCCGTAGCGCACGCCCTTGCGGACGTCATTCCACAGATCGAAATAGGCATCGGCCATTTCGCGGGTCGCGAAATACCCGGCATCCAGGCTCTCACCCATAAGCGCTCCCGCCAGCAGCCGGCGAAAAGGTCGAAGTTCGGCGTCGTTCATCGCGTCGATCAGGGGCAGATCGTAATTGTACCCCTCCAATACGTCCTTCATCTTCATAGGTTGTCCTCCTTCGGTGAGACCTATGGCGCATTTAGAACATTAAGCGAACGTGCTAGTCAAGGCTCCCTGCTGTCATTCAAATGACGTCAGTTTTCATTTTCGAGAACTTCAACCTCGAAGGAAATTAACCTTTCGTTAGGATTTGAAACGCAAACTTTCCCTGCGAGCGAGATGCAGTCTTGTTCCCGCCGGTCTGGCAATCCCGATACCCCCTGTTCCAAACTCTTTGCCAGACCGGCGACCCGCAGGTCGCCGCGCTTTCGCTTGCCTTGCTCGTCGATCAAATGCTTCAAAGACTCTGAGACGAACCATGCAGCTCTGCCCATCGCCGTGGGCAATGGCACTAAAAGGAACCATCGATGCTGACAAAAACGCTTGGATCGCCCCCTGTGGACGCCATGGATTTGCGTCCTGGGTCTGCTCATCGCCAACTTCACAATCGCGACACTGTTGGGGAATCTGACCGAACTACCGCCTTGGTCATGGCAAACATGGTCCGTTGTCGCGATGGTCGCATCGGCAATCATAGGCGCCGCGATCAACCTTGCCTGGGACAACACCCAGCACCATCGTCAAGACGAGGATGAAGCCTGAAATGAAAGCCGCCCTCCCCCCTTGCCATCCTGTTCAGCGTTGTCCCCATGGCATTGTTCGTCGCCTCCACCCGCGCATCGGGCATTTTCCAGCTTCGCCCCGCCGATGCCCCGCCACTCACCCGGTATGACCGCTGGCGCCGCTTCTCCTTGCTCAACTGGCACTGGTCGCTCCTTCTTGGTCTCGGCGCCTACATCATCAGCGCCTACTTCTCCGAGCGCGCTCCCGGGATGCTGATCTACGCGCTCAGCATCGCCGGCATCCCCGTCGCTGCCTACGGCCCCCCTCGAGCGGCATGGACTCTGTTCGCCGCCCTCGCCGCTTCGCTCATCTATGCGTGGCTCTTCATAAAGATCTGACCGATTGCTGCGCGATCGCTCCTGCAGAAAGGATCATCACCATGGAACCTCTGCGTCACCTCGATCGCGACACCCGCCGTGCCAGACTGCTGGCCGCTCGCACCCGGCCTGTCGGCGGCATCAACAGGCGCGGAATCTTCAGCGGCCATTGGGATCGCGGCGACGTCGTGCGCCAGTTTAGAGGCGGCAACGGTTCGTGGCTCGGCCTCGCGACCTACTCGGCCGCTGGCCGCGAAACCTGATCACGAAGCCCCTGGCTCGGCCTGAAGGTCACTACGCGCCGCGCCGAAACAGTCGCCTCTTTCCCGGTCTTCGGATTACGGCCGAGCCGCTCTGCCTTGTCGAGCAAAAGAAACGTCCCGAAACTCGAAATCTTCACGTTCTCACCCGCCGCAAGCGCATCGGACATGCGATCGAGGATCTGGTCGACCATATGCTGACCCTCAGCTCTCGATAGGCCCACCCGCCAATGCATCGCTTCCGCTATATCGGCGCGTGTCAACGTCCCCACGTTCTGCCCTGCCGGTTTCATACGCCCCTATCCGCTGCTGATCGCTCGCCACGATTTTGATTTCACACGATAAATCTCGCGGCCGCATGCCGTACAACGTGCGACATAATGCAAGCCGTCCCACACAGCCTTATGGCGGTCAGGCTCATGCCGATTGAAAACGCACAGGATCTTCTGAACCAACATCGGTTCACGCACCTTTCGGCTGATGACATGCCCCGCGCCGTAGGCATCGGCGCCGACGTACCGCAGTGCAACATACACCACCTTCAACCGTGTCGCCAATAGGTTAGACCGCAGTTCGGGGTCATCTCGCCTGCGGCGAGACCGGGCTCTGCTCGCCTTCGGCTCATGGAGCCCCTGCGGGTCTCCACCCTGACGGGCAACGATCCCTTGCCCGGGCGCCCTGCCCTCCTCTCAGCGGGCCATCAACGGGCCTGAGAGGTCCTGCGTCGCGCGGGCGCCCTTCCCTCTCCTCCAGCCTCCCACGGCGCCCCTGGCCACGCGCAGCGCCGGTAGCCTTCGGCTGTTGTCGTCCCCTTCGGGGCCGGTTCTCTTGTCCATGCTGGGGACCGGCGAGGACGCCGATCCCCAGCACCAACCTCGCGCCAGGTCATTCACCACACACTGCGCCACCCCCGCCAGTGTCCCGGCGTCGCACACCGGGTTGCTCAATCAAAAGCTGCCTCCGACCAAGCTGCGCTAGCCGATCCGCGCTGGCTGGCTTTTGTCTGCTTGTCGCAGACAGCCAGCGCGGATCGGCAAACTCCACTAGGCCGCAGCGTGACGTCTTTTGATCGAGCGATCCCCGGCGTGCCACTTGGGACCCAGGCGAAGGTGGCTCCGTGTGCGGTGAATGACAACCCGCCCCCGTGTGCTCTGTTGGTCAGTAAAGACGACCCTGACGGGCCGACGTTTCTTCGTAATGTCGCTACCGCTCCAACTATTTAGGCTCAGGTTCACCATGTACGGTAAATAGCTGTCAAGAAATCAATGCATTTCAGTATTTTGAGTTTAGCGAGTAAGATTAGTGTGTCGGAAGGGAAGGGGAGAGGCCTCGGACCAAAGACTAGGGGATAAGCCCCGCACTATAGGAGTAATGCTCATGAACATCGGTTCTTTCGCCCTCAAGAACGGCCAGCTCATTGGTTCGATCGCAACCCTCACCGTCGACCTTGCCCGCCTTGGCCTTCGCCCCGTTGAAAGCACGAACGAGAAGGCCCCCGCGTTCGAGATCATGGCGTTGAACGTCGCTCGCAAGTGGGTGCAGGTCGGCGCGCTTTGGGAAGCCACCAGCAATTCGACCGGCGAGGTTTTCTATCAGGGCAGCCTCGACGATCCCAGCCTGCCCGAGAAGATGGCAATCATGGTCTTTGGTGACGACGAGGACGGCTATCGCGTTGTCTGGAACCGTCCGGCCCCCATGCGCCAGAACATGGACGGCACTCGCCAAACCCGCCGCCGCCAGCGTGACGACAGTTTCGGTGAAGGCAACGCCACCGAAGATGGCCGGATCGCGCAGACCGACGAGGATTTCGTCCCCGAGTTCTGATCCCCCCGACGGGAAGGGAGAGGGTTGCCCCCCTCTCCCGACCCTATTCGCTATCCCCTGCCAAGGATGAGTTATCATGACCAAGGAAACGAACAGTCGCAGCTATAGCAGCTTTGCCGACCTCGCAAAGGCCATCGGCACCACGCCCGCCGAACTGCGCAAGCAGTATCTCGACAAGGCGATTGCCGACACCATGCGCGGCGAGGATGAAGCCGGAACCGCAGCCACGCCCGACGAGCTGGCAGCGCTGGCCCGTGAGGCAGAGATTGCCGACATGATCGCGCAAGGTTCCGTGCTCGACAGCTTCACCGAGGCATTCGGCGACGTGACGGCGCTTTCCATCCTCGACATGGGGGGCGAGCGGCAGGAACTGGACATGCCCGAGCCCGCCGAGGCGCAGGCAGAATGCCATGCCATCATCAACACCATCTTCGACCTTTTCCGCGACACCCGCATTGAGCCGAGCGCGCAGGCCATCGCATGGGGCATCGTCAATTCGTTTCACTACGAAGCGGAGAAGCTGGCCCGCGAAGAGGACACGCTTTGCCGTGACCTTAAAGACCGGATCGAGCAGGACGACCGCAGCGAAATCTATGCAACCGAGATGGAGGATTTGCAGCTTCGCGCCCGTACCAAGATGGAGCAGCGCGCAGCCGTCGAATGCATGCGAGACTATGCCGCCAACTGCTACCGTTCGCAGACCGGCCGCCCATGGAGCACCGCGCGCGGATCGAGGGTTTCCAGCGTCACCACCGCAAGCCAGATCGCATCCGCCGATTTCCTGAAAGCCCGCGCAACCGCCATGCGCGAAAAGCGCAACCCCACCGGCCCGCTTGTCGTCTTTTCCGGCGGTCAGGAATGGCACGACTATCAACAGCTTTACGCCCGCCTCGACCAGATCAAGGCCCGCATCCCGAGCATGACCCTTTGCACCACCGGCCAGCGCAAGGGATGCGACGCCATCGCCGCAGCTTGGGCCGCGCAAGCTGGCGTGCCGATTGTCACCTTTGCCCCGAACGCGCAGCGCTTCGGAAAGAGCGCCGGTTTCAAGCGCAATGACCAGCTTGTCAGCATCCGGCCCGTCGAAGCGATCATTTGCCAAGGCACCGGCATTCAGTCGCACTTGCTGGACGAACTGAAGGACGCAGGCGTTCCCACCCACGCCTTCCGCTATGACGCACAGGCACCTATGCCCGCCGACGCCAAGCGGCAGAATTGGGGATGAGATAACAGGGGCGGACCAGCGCCGCCCCTACCCTTTCCTTGGCAGGAGCATTGGGCCAGCATCGGGGCACGTCCCCGGCGCTGGCTCTTTGTCGTCCACGTCGCGCTAGGTGGGGGAAACCCTACGGTTCCCCCCACGCCAGGCCGCCGCGCGCGCCGCCGCCAACATCGCCCCCGCCGGGGCTCGCTGGCGACGCCGCGCGCGGCGGCCTTCCCCCCTCCGGTAAGGAGCTGCCGCAGGCCAGACGATCGGCCCCGGGCCGCTCGACCTGGCCCCGAGAAATCGAGGGCGCGCGCTGCTGCCGCAACCATGGACACAGATCCGCGGCGGTCTGCCAGCGAAGCGGCTCCCGATCAGGGCTATCGGGACCTCCCTGCCCTCCCCCCTTCGGGTGGCATTTCGCTCTGTCTCCCATGGCGCCTTCGACGCCCCCGATCCGTCACCGGATCGGCGCTGGAGGAGAGAGGGAGAGACGAGGCGAGTTTAACGAAGGAGGTTCCCGATGATCACGTTCCGCATCAAGGATGACGCCGAACCCGACAACCTGCGCCCCGTTATGATCGCCCCCCTGCAGATGGGTGCGCTGCGCGAAACCCTCACCGAATACGGCGAGCGCTATGGCCACGATCTCATCATCCACGACTATGGCTCGCTCGACGAGCAGGTCTTCGCATGGGAGGCCCGCACCGCCATGATGCCGATCGCCATGATCGCCCGTCACTTCACCTTCGACGTCGACGCGATCGCCCTGATCGAGACGGCCCAATACCTTGGCCGTCGCCTCCGCATCGCCCGCCGCGATAACGAACCCGACATCGTTGCGACGCTTTCGACGAGCGCCGAAGCCGCACTCGAAATGAACGTCTCAAACTCGAACGCCTACGCGATCCTCGCCATGCTCGGCCTCGACGTCGAAAGCTGCGGCACCATCAGCATCGAGCAGCTGCGCAGAAGCCTTGCCGATCCCGTCATGACAAGCCGGCTCGATGCCGAGCCCGGCCTTGCCCGATACCTGCCGGCGCTTGACAGAATGGCCGCGATTACCTCGCCCAACTGCGCCCTTCACATGGTCTGATCATAGCACCCGGCAAAGCCCCTCACCCGTCGCGCGGTCCCGCCTCGCTCGCCTTGGCCTGACGGCCAGGGCTACGCATCGCCGCCCGCGCCACGCCGAAAGGTAAAGCCACCACACAGTCTTCCCATTGTGACCTCCGGCTCGCGGCCGCGTCAAGGACGGCGGGGCCCCACCATTTTCTTCGGCGGCTCGACCTCGTCCCGCCAATTACAGCGCAGCGGCCGCCAAAGAAAATCGTGACCCCCACCGCCGCTTCGCGGCGCGAAAGGCTCGCCTTTCGCGTCCCTGGCCCGACCGCGCCCCGAAGGTCCGACCGTAACTGTCGTTTTGACCAAGGAGTGAGCGTTATGAGCACGTCAGTTACCCTCCCCGAAGACAAGATCGAGTTCATCGCCAAGTCGGATAAGGAGATCCGAATCGAGCGTCGCATCGCCTCGCTCGAAGCCGAAATGCACCGCGCCTGTCGCATCCATGACCGCCGCGACGACTTCATCGAAATGATCGACTGGACCTCCATGACGATCGACGATCGCGAGACGATCCACAGGGCCGCGCTTCCCTTTTTTTGTCTGATGCTGTCCCGATCGCTGCCGCGTCTGCCCCCGGCTCGCTCGCCTTGGCCTAACGGCCAGGGCGACGCATCGCCGGTGCGCGCCGCTTAAAAGAATGGCCGCACGAATGGGCGAGCCCATCCGCGCGGCCATCGGTCGTTTGTTCGATGCCGAAACGGCTCAGGCTGACGCCTGAAGCCGCTTCTCCACCTCGTCCACGCCCAGCGTCTTCACCGCCTTCATGATCCGCTCCAGTCGATCATGCGGGAGCTTGAACAGCCCCGCCTTCTCGACCGTCCCGATCGCCGCCTCCCGCACCTTCTGTTGATGCGCCTTGCGACGCTCCGACAGCTTACGTTCCTCGGCCTCGATCGCGGCCATTTCTGCGTCCAGTGACTTCGCCATTTTCATTACCTTCTGGTCAGGCTGATCGGCTCTGAACAGCGCCACCATAACCGGACCTGGCGCACCGGAAAACCCGTGTCGTACTCCCCTACGATACGACTGCGAAGTCGCACCCTTCACTCACGGATGATCCATGCACTTGCGACCCCATTCGACCCGCGCAAAGCGCCCTTCCCCTTCGGTCGCTTCCGCCTCACGGCGGACCTTTGCCCCCCGGAAACCGGAGGCAAGCCCGGACCAGACGAGAATCCAAACACAACGAGGCTACACGGACGATACGACAGCTCAATAGGCACACCGAACGCACGAGATGTGCGGGATTATATTGATGAATCAAACAGTTATGGACTATTTTAACGTGATCCCATTTGATCCTAATTTCGATCTCATTTGATCCCATCTCATATAGGCTGAAATAACAATGGGTTATGTGGAATCAAATGGGATCATTGAGGCCAGATAGCCGTGAATAGACTTGCCATTCGACGAACCTGCGAGTATGTAATCGGCGCTTTCCGCAAAAGCCCACCATCCCCTCATTTGAGAGGATGGTATGAATATGAAGATTATCCAGCGGACCGTCAGGTTCGAAAAGACGGATATGGACCGGCTCGATGCGATCGCAGCTGGCGAAAATAGATCGTTCGCTGATCTATTGAGATCCATAATTAAGCAGCACTTAAATGGCGGCAAAATCGAGAATGCGAGCCACCTTCGGCTAGCGCGAGTCTGTGAGTACACTCAGGCTGCCGTCGATACGATTCTACGCGAAGAACATCCCGATCATCGCCAGCTTGTCCTCGACGAAACGACCCGGCGTATGGAGCGGTATCATGGCTCGCGCTGATATCCGCAACGACGGTCGGCCTGTCCCTCTCAGGCACCATTCCGCGCGCGGCGACACGCCTCGCAACAACGGCAATTTCGTGCGCGGGAGCCAGTTGCTCAACACCCAGGTCATCATGTGGCTGCAGGGCGCGAAGATGCCCTTCCTCATGTGGTTGGGCATCTTCGCCCTCTCGTACTTCACGATGCTTTCGTTCACCCTCGACGAGAACAATTTCCAGCTCATCTGCATGCGCATCCTGTCATGGCTCTGGGACTGGTGTGCCCTCGATCCTATGAAGCAGGCCAACCTGCAGCTGCCAGACCATACCGTCCGCCATACCTACATGGGGTACGTGCCCTATGTTCCCGAGGTCGCCCTCGCCTGGCACAAGGCAGTACGCGGCGTGATCGGTTCGATCCTGATCGCCTCGTTTGCGACCATCCCGGCTTCGATCTGGTATGTCGATTTCTCGCGGCGGCGAGGCGGCTCGATCATGGAAGAACGTCATGAGCGCGGAGCCATGCTCGTCGATCGGGATTTGCTCTACAGGGAGATCAGCCAGCACAACCAGATGAAGTTCGTTGAGGAGGCCAAAGACCTCTTCCCCGGCAAGAAGCCCAAAGCTGTTCTCAAGATGCCGCTCGATGCCCGTAAGGCTGCTGGCATCCACCATCCCTACTATCTTGCGGGCATCCCCTACCCACACCGCCTCGAGCAATCCCACACCATGCTCCTGGGCACTACCGGCACCGGCAAAACCACGGTCCTTCGGCGACACCTGGCTCAGATGCGCGAACGTCAGGATACCGCCGTCGTCTTCGATCTAACCGGTGCTTACGTGGAGGCATTCTACGACCCTGAACGCGACACCATCCTCAATCCCATGGACGTGCGCTGCCCGTCATGGTCGATCTTCAATGACTGCTCGACATACAGCGAGTTTACCGCCGCGGCTGCAGCTCTGATCCCTTCCGACGGCGGATCGTCGGAACCGTTCTGGGCCCTCGCCGCACGCACCCTCTTCATCGAGATGTGCATGAAGCTCATCGAGAAGGGCCAGACCTCCAATCAGGCGCTCGCCGACAACCTGATGACGGCCGATCTCAAGCAGGTCCACCGTCATCTTCAGAAGACGATCGCCGATCCACTCACTGCCCCGGAAGCCGCCCGCATGGCGGAATCGATCCGCGCCGTTTTCAACACCAATGCGCAGGCGCTGCGATTCCTTCCTGACGAGGGCGAGCCATACTCGATCAAGAAGTGGATCACCGGCGAGAAGGAGCCCGGATCGATCCTCTTCATCACCTGCACCTACACCGACCTCGAGATGAACAAGGCCCTCCTGACCCTGTGGTCGAACCTTGCCATTCACTCGCTCATGACCATGCCGCACACACGTTCTTTGCGCACCTGGTTCATGTTCGACGAGCTGGGCGCGCTCCACCGCCTGCCCGCCATCGAGAACGGCCTCCAGACCGCTCGTAACTTTGGCGGAGCCATGATCCTTGGCCTCCACTCCTTCGACAAGCTGGTGCAGGTCTACGGGGAAGAAAACGCCCGCAACCTCTCCTCGCTTGCGCGCACAAAGCTGATGCTGGCCGCCGCTGATTTGGACACCGCCGAGCAGTGCGCCCGCTACATCGGCAATCGCGAAATCCGGCAAATGGATGAGGGCTATTCCTACGGCTACAATTCCACCCGAGACGCATCGACGCTGACGCCGCGCAAGCAGATCGAACCGCTCGTCATTCCCGACGACATCATGAACCTGCCCTCGATGCACGGCTTCGTGAAATTCCCGGACGGATTTCCGGCAGCGCGCATCCAGCTGGAGTGGCAGTACTATGCCAAGGTTGCCGAGGGCTTCATGCGCCGACCACCGTCAAAGCCGGACGATCCGGACGGCAAGGTTCGCGGAGGTGGGGGAAAGCCGAAGGGTGGAGATGACGGTGGGCGTGGTGAGAGCCTGACCCCCGCGCCAGAGGACATGGAAATGGGGTTGACGCCGATCGCGCTTGCCGCCGATATTCTCTCCCAGCCCACCGAGGAACAGCAGCGCGAGGCAGTTGAGAACGAGGCTGCTCAGCGCATGGATCTGGGCGTCCAGACCCCCGCCGATGGCAAAGACGATAGCGATCGGCGTGACGAGCGTGATCGTGATGCGCGCGACCTCGACGCAGGCCAGGACAACGCCTCCACACAGTCGCGGGAATCGGAAATCAGAAATCACGCCCCCCTGCCCCACGAGGAAGATCTTGGCGTGCGGGAGGCGCGTGATGATTTCGGGACCGGGGATGGCATCGATCACCATCATGATCATGGTCATGACGACGGCCTTGGCATGGGTGACTGACCATGCATTCCATCGCCTCTGTCCGCTCCGCCGGCGGCGCCGCAAAATACTTCACTAACGACGATCTCGTCAGCGGTGAATACTACACCACCGAACAGGCCGGCGAAGTTAGCCAGTGGGGCGGCGAAGGGATAAAGGACAGCCCTATCGCCGCTGGCACACCTGTCACCCGTGAAGCCTTCGAAAAAGTTCTGAACGGTGAAACGCCGAACGGTCAGCAGCTGCGTCAGTTCGAAGGCCGTCGCCCTGGCGTCGACATGACCTTTTCTGCGCCAAAGTCGGTTTCGCTTATGGCCTATATCGCCGGCGACAAGCGCATCCTCGGACCCGAGGGCGCGCACCTCAAGGCGGTCCAGAATACCATGGCCTGGGTGGAGAAAAACCTCGCCGAAACCCGCAAGGACATCGACGGCAAGAAAGTGCCCGTTCAGACAGGGAACCTCGTCTACGCACTCTTCCAGCATGACACGAGCCGCGCACGAGATCCGCAGGCGCACATCCATGCCGTAGTCGCCAATATGACCCGTATGGCGGACGGCACCTGGCAGGCCCTGCACAACGACCGGATCTGGCAGAGCAATTCGGTGATCGGCACGATCTACCATTCCTTCCTCCGGAACGAGATGGAACAGCTCGGCTACAAGGTGCAGCTTGAGGGCAAGCACGGCACTTTCGAGATCGTCGGTGTGCCCAAGGCGGTCATCGAAGCCTTCAGCCAGCGCCGCGAAGAGATTGTTGCCCTTTCCAAAAGCCTCGGCATCAAAAGCACCCAGGGCATGCGCGAAGTGACCGCACGTTCACGCGACCCAAAGGTCGCGGGCCAGAACAACCAAGACCTCGTCAAGGAATGGATCGAGAAGGCCGAAAGTCAGGGATTCAACGGCAAGGAGATTCTGGAGTCGGCCCTCCGAGCGTCGCGCGAGCAACCGGATAACCTTGCCGTGCGCGGCTATAAGGCCATGCTCGAGGTCGTTAATACGGCCCGCGAGTTTGTATCCGGCCTCCTGCGGTCCCCCGAGCCACTGGTGGATGCCGGTATTGCGCGCCTTGCCCAATCGCCGGGGGATGCCCGCGCCCAACTCGCTGTCGCATCGGCAGTGCGCATCCTCAGCCAGCGTGAAGCCGCCTTCCAGGTCCACCAGGTTTCAAAGACCGCCCTCGATCTCGGGCTGAAGGGTGTCACGATCGATAATGTCGAAGCGCGCATCGATCGCCTGATCAAGAACGGCGACCTCGTATCCGGCGAGATCCGGCACAAGGGCCGTTTGGTCGAGGCTGTCACTACCCCTGAAGCGCTGAAGGTCGAGCAATCAATTCTCGATCACGTTGACGCCGGAAAGGGCAAGGGAACCTCGATCGTCGACGCCGCCAGCGCGCCATCCCGGCTTCAGGAGGCCGCTTCACCGCGAGAACTGAACTCGGGCCAGCTCGCGGCCGCAACCATGATCGTTTCGAGCGACGATCGTTACGTCGTCGTCCAGGGTGTCGCCGGCGCCGGTAAATCCACCATGCTCCAGACTGTCGCCGCCGTTGCCCGCGACGAAGGTAAGCAAGTTCTCGGCCTCGCCTTCCAGAACAAGATGGTCGGGGACATGCGCGAAGGCATGGTGCCCAAGCACCTTTCGGCCGAAGACATGGAAAAGGCCGGGGTATCAGCGCAGACGATCGCGTCCTTCGTTTGGCAGAACGAGAAATATCTCAGCGATCCGAGCAGCCCGGGAGCCCAGGCACGGCGCGATGAACTGGCTGGCACGATCGTCGTCGTCGATGAAACCTCAATGGTGTCGAGCGAGGATATGCTCAAGTTGATGCGCATCTCCGAGGCACTGGGCATCGAAACGATGGCCTTCGTTGGCGACCGCCAACAGCTCTCCTCGATCGATTGGGGTAAGTCCTTCGCCATGGTGCAGGCGGGCGGTATCACCATGGAGCGCATGGAACAGAACGTGCGCATCAACCCGGAAAACAAGCAGCTTCTCACCGTCGCCGCCCTCGCCAACACCGGCAGGGCCGGCGCTGCCCTGAAGGTTCTTGGCGACAATGTCACAGAGCATTCTGAACCGGCGGCCGAGGCTGCCGATACATGGCTGGCGCTTTCCGCAGAGGACCGCACCGCCACCGCAGTATTCGCCTCGGGCCGCGAGACGCGCGCAGAGATCAACACCGCGATCCAGGAAGGGCTTCTGCGCGAGGGCACGCTCAAGGGCGACGGGCTCTATGTCACGGTCCACGACCGGGTCAGCAAGGAGCGTGAGCAGCTGCGCTATGCCCATCACTATACCGTCGGCCAGACGCTCACCGTTACCGGCCAGGTCCGGGAGGTTGGTCTCGGCCGCGGCCAGTACCAGATCAGCCGCATCTTCGACAACGGCAAGGTCCAGATCACCGGTCCTAACGGGTGCAACATTCGCTTCGATCCTCAGCGCATTGATCCCGCAATACGGCGCGACCGCCTCGAACTGACCACACTTCAGACCTTGAAGATCCACGAAGGCGATACAATCCGCTGGACCGCGACTGACAAGGACCGTGGCCTCGACAATTCCGCGCTCGCCAAAATCGTCTCGATCGCGGATGGCGGCGTCACCTTCGAGACGGCGAACAAGGAGCAGGTCACGCTTGAGCGTGGCGATCCCATGCTGAGCCGCATCGACCTCGCCTATGCCCTCAATATGCACATGGCGCAGGGTGTCACTGCAGACAAGGGGATCGGGGTGATGCTCTCCTACGAGCACAACCTGTCCAACCAGCGCCTTTTCAACGTCCTTATAACCCGCGTGCGAGATGCCCTGACCATGATCGTTGACGATCGTCAGAAGCTGGAATGGCGCCTTGATTCAAATCCCGGAGACAAGACCTCCGCGCTCGAAAGCACCGGAAAGCTGGATATTGATGGAGCTGACGCCAAGCAAGAGGCGGCAGACGCAGCACTTACCGCCGCGTTCGATGCACTCGATAACGAGATGGCCGGGGGCGCTTTGCCGAGCAGACCTAGCAGCGATGCCAAGGCGGATTTGAACGACATACCCCCAATGCCTCCTGGCGATGCCCCGGACGGCAGTACTGGCGCTGTCACAGGAAACGAAAGCGCGGCCACAGGACGCAACGAAGCCGAGACGAGCCAGATCGGCATGTCCGGTCCCGATTCATTGGATCTAGATGAACTGCCTCCAATGGGACCGTCGGACACCGACTACTCCACCTTCGATGCCGACACCGATCAGATCTACGATCCCGGGACGAGTGAGCCCCCTGCCCCCACGCAGGACAGGGAAGACGTCGATCCCCTGAGGCAAGCGCTGCTCGATCACCTGGAGGGCGACGGCCTCGGCATTGTCGATACCACAGTTGATGACCTCACCGGCATCCCCCCGATGCCCGGCCGTGACCCTGACCAGATCCCGGGCCTGCCCGAAAAGAACCTTGGATTGGACCTCTGAGCCATGGAAAAGCAAACCGCCCTCCTCATCCTGCTTGGCATAGCCGCGATCCTTCTGAAGGCACTCTACGGGACGAACAAGCCGCCAAAGCCGGTCGCGAAGGATTTTTTGACCAGGCGTGAAGCGGCCATGCTTGTCGCGCTCGAGCGAGCCCTCCCCCACTGCCGTATTCATGCCCAGGTGGCGATGGGCGCCCTTTTGCGCGCGCCCACCAGCCCACTGCGGAAACCCCGGCATTCAGACCGCAACGCGTTTTCGCAGAAGATCGTTGATTTTGTCGCCCAGGACCGCGCCTCAGGTGCAATCCTCGCTCTGATCGAAGTCGATGATTACAGCCACATCGCAGCACGAGATCGTGCACGAGACGCCATGACCGATCATGCCGGCTATCGAACAATAAGAATTGGACGCTCCGTGCAACGGGTCAAAGATGTGCGCCAAGCCGTAGCATCGCTCATGATGTCGTCCATTCCCTACACTATGCAAGGCGGCCGCCACAGGGATCGATAACCGCATGTGGTCGAGCATCATCTATATCAACTGCGATTGTTGTTGCGCCAATTATTGTTTGGAAAGGTTCATATTATGTCTCTGATAATTATTACCGCCGCTGCGCTGGCAGGCTGCACCGTGACCGATGGCGACACAATCAGATGCAATGGCGAGCGCATCCGCTTGCTTGGCGTGGACGCCCCCGACGGTCCCGGCAACAGCAGGTGCCGGCCGGTTCCCAAACCCGGTGCGGTCTGCGATCGGCAACGGGCCGCCGCGAGCAAGGCTTCGCTGCAAAGGATAATGACCGGGCCTCTGTCTATCGAGCGCGTGGGCACAGATCCTTACGGGCGCACGCTTGCAATGGTCTACGCGCAGGGGCGCAGCCTTTCGTGCCAACAGATCGAAGCTGGGCAAGCCACCTATTTTGCGCGAGGCATCCGAGTTGCGGATTCCGGGATGATCCCGGCCACCATTCCGAGCAATTGCCGGCCACCCGGGAGGGAGTGAGAAGCCCGATCGTTGGGTCCATCCTATCGGCACAGCAGCCGGAAGGATGGAGATGCCGACGAGGAGGCCGAAGATGCGCCATGTGCGCGAAGTGATGAGAATGCATCGGGAAGCTTGTGTCCCGATGCGCGAGATTGCCCGGCTGACTGGCCTAGCTCATTCTACAGTGCGTGACATGATCGATCGCTCGGGATTGGCTTGGCCGGTGCCGTCCGAGATCAGCGACATAGTTCTGGAGGGCCGCTTGTATGGCGCCTCGGGCGTCAAACCTGGACGGCGCAAGCTTCCGGAGCCGGACTGGCCTGCGGTAGCGCGCGAACTGAAGCGCAAACACGTGACGCTGCAGGTGCTCTGGGAGGAGTACCGTACCGAGCATCCGGATGGATATCGCTATAGCCGGTTCTGCGATCTGTTCCGACGCTGGGAAGGCCGTCTACCGCTGGTCATGCGCCAGAGCCATGCCGGGGGCGAAAAGCTATTCCTCGACTATGCTGGCGACACGGTGCCGGTCGTGGTGAACCGGCGGACCGGGGAAGTCCGCGGTGCCCACATCTTCGTTGCCGTAATGGGCGGATCGAGCCTGTCGTTTGCGCTGGCGACATGGACCGAGCAGTTTCCCGATTGGATCGCGGGCAACAACGCCGCCTTCGCCTTCTTCCGCGGCGTTCCCCAGTTGCTGGTGCCCGACAACGCCAAGGTGGGGGTGGTCAAGGCCTGTCACTTCGATCCTCAGGTGAACCGCAGCTACACCGACATGGCGCGGCATTACGGTACGGCGAGCCTGCCGACGCGGCCGCGCAAGCCGCGGGACCAGGCCAAGGTCGAAGCCTGCGTCGGTATCGTCGAGCGCTGGCTATTAGGCCGCTTACGTAACCGAATCTTCTACAGCCTCGCCGAGGTCAATGCAGCGATTGCCGAGTGCCTTGCTGATCTCAATGACCGGCGCGTGCTGCGCCAGTTTGGCAAGACGCGCCGCCAGTTGTTCAACGAAGGGATGTTCCAAACCTCAAGCCGCTGCCGACAGAGCCGTGGGTTCATGCCGAATGGCGTCGCTGCCGCGTCGGGCTCGATTACCATATCGCGATCGAGCGACATCATTACTCCGTTCCGCACCGCTTCGCGCGCCGCGAGGTCGAAGCCCGGTTCACTGCCAGTACCGTCGAGATCTTCCTGGGAGGCGAGCGCATTGCCGTGCACCTGCGCAGCAGCGGCAATGGCCGGCACACCACCGTCCCCGAGCACATGCCATCCAGCCACCGGCGCTACGGCGAATGGACGCTGGCGAAAATCCGGCAGGAGGCAAGCCGGATCGGGCCGATGCTATCCTTGCTGGTCGAGAAGGTCATCGAGGCAAAGCCCCATCCCGAACAGGGCTACCGGTCCTGTCTGGGCATTATCGGGCTCGAGAAACGCTTCGGGGCCCAGCGGCTCGAAGCCGCGGCGCTGCGCGCGCTGGAAATCCAGGCGCGCAATTACCCGTCGGTTAAATCGATCCTCGAGAAGGGCCTCGACCAGGTGCCCGTTCCCGAATCCCCCGAGCAAGAGCCGATCATCCATTCCAACATCCGCGGCTCGAGCTACTACAACTGAAGGAGCAAGAATGCTGAAGCATCCCACTCTGGACCTTCTGGGCCAACTCGGCCTCGCCGGCATGGCCAAGGCCTTCGCCGAGATGGAAAGCAACGATGACGCAGCCTGTCTCAGTCATGCAGAATGGCTAGCACTGCTGCTCGACCATGAGGCCACCTACCGAAATGACAGGCGCCTCGCTCTGCAAGCGCACGGCGATGATCGACCCGGCAGTTCTGCGGGTCACTCGAGATCTCCTTGACCGGCAGCGGCCCGCAGATCGCCGCGCCGCCCCGCTCTCCCCGCCTCAATGGCTGTTACAGGAGGATTCCATGCGCGAGGATGTAACCCCCACACCACTCGCCCCCCGCGATACTATGATCGAATATGCGCTCATCCTGCGCCGCTCCCTCACCGACTGCGTAAAGACGTTCGATCAGTGCATAGTCGACCTTTGAGGCTGGCCCCTCCCCGCACCAGGATCTCGAACGGCGCCAGCTCGTGGCCACCTTACTGCGTACCTTATCCCCGCGTCTGGAGCGGTTGATCCGCCTCAGTTACGAAATCGGCGTCCCGCAAACCGGTGGTGCTGAAATCGCTGTCGACTTCGGAATCACTAGAACCCGCATCGATATGATGCGCCGAGAAGCCCTGCCGCGCCGATCCTATAGTAGACGAACGTGAGGCTGCTTAATTAAAAGAAAAAATGTTACGTTTGATCCAAAGACGAAAGCGGCGCTATAAACCGGGCGCGAAGTCCGTCTGGACCGTAAACAAGTTCGTTCATACGGTTCCCATTTATCCCCAGCCCAATAAGGCGTGATCCGAAACCCTTTTCATGGGGCTCACAGGCAGGCGGACCGCCCACTTCTCGCCAATCGACTTCAAATAGCTCATCACTAAGTCTCCAGCTAACCTCAACTCGGCCATTATCGGCCGACAATGCTCCGTACTTGACCGCGTTGGTCGCCATCTCATGCAGCAGCAGCGATAGCGACAGGGCGGCCTTGGGACCTATCGAGACATCTGGGCCATCGATCTCGAACCGCTGCCCTTCCGCTTCGATCCGAAGCACCTTTTCAACCAACGGACGCATTGTCGCGCCGGTCCAATCCTTCTGCAGAAGCATATCGTGGGCCCGGCTTAAAGCCATCAGCCGATTCTGAAACGTTTCCAGGTCAGCACCCGCGCTTCGCAACGTTTGAGCCGCTATAGCCTGAACCGCCGCAAAGGTGTTCTTAACTCTGTGAGACAGCTCGTCCATGAGAAGTTGCTTCTCTTCTTCTGCCTGTATCCGCTCGGTCACATCGACCGTGAAGCACCGTGTGTTGCGAAAATGTCCGGCCTCATCAAAAAACACACTCGATGAGATAAGAACGTGCTTGATATCGCCGGATTTGGTCTTCAGCCGGGCAGGATACTTGTCTAGCACCTCCCCGCGGCCCAGGCGCGCGAGAATATCGGCTATCGTGTCCGGGTCGGCGTGGAAATCCCCGATATGGCGGCCAACATACTCTTCCGCCGTGTAGCCGAGCAACGCCAGTTCGGCCTTATTCGCGCGCAAAATCGCGCCGTCTGGACCAACGATATGCAGGCCTATAGCGCCATTCTCAAAAAAATCATCGAGGGGAGCCAAGTGGCTTTGGCTTAGATCTGAAACCAATGGCACAGTAACCTCCTGACGAACCGACATGTGACGCCCTTAAAGCAATTCGCTGCTCGCGCACAGCGCCTCGAGCAGTCATGGGATCTCGGCCCCGCGTGTCGGGCGGGCCAAGGCACCACGGTGAGCCTTTGGCTGCCGGTGGCAATACCGAAACGTCAGGCACACCAGCGTTAACGGGTCTCGCGGTGGATGTGTGCGCGCATGAGCGCGCTCGGCCGCGACCTGATGGAGCAAGGAGTTGAGCGCTGGCAGGACTTCGATGACGTCGAGGTCTCCTGCGCCGACTGGGATCGTGCTATGGCGGTGGTTAACCAGGAATTTCTTGCAAGTTTTGTGGGTAGAGCGAATCCTTGCGCAGCCTTACCAAGGCGCGCATCAGGTGTCGGCAACCAGCGAGAATTCGCGCATCTGCACCAGACCCAAATGCCTTTTCCATCACTCGGATAAGGATTCTTCGATGACCTCGCTGCCCCCCTGCTACCGATCGCGGCGCTTGGCCTGCCGATCTCCGCGCCCGCCAGTGCGCAATAGGGTACCTACGAAATCGCTGCAAACGACACCATCGACCTGACGCCGAAAGTTCGAAGACGCCCTCTTCCTAGCGCTTAGCCAAGAACGTCGGTCTGCGCTAAAGTTCGGCGCTCGCCCATCGGTTCGCCAAGGCGAATGGGGCGACCGGGTGCCCACTGACTGTGAAATGCGATAGTGTCCCGCTGGAACAGCGTCACCACAGTCGAACCAAGGAGGAATCGGCCCATCTCCGCGCCCTTTTCCAGTGAGATGCCACCATCGGAGTAGGTCCATTCGGTGATTCTCCCGGCTGCTTTTGGCTTGACCAGGCCGTGCCACACTGTGGCCATGCTCCCGACAATCGTGGCGCCGACCAGCACCATCACGAACGCCCCGTGGCATGGCGAGGAGAATACGCAGACCACCCGCTCGTTTCGGGCGAAGAGGTTCGGCACTCCGCGCGCAGTGACGGGATTCACAGAAAACAGTCTTCCCGGCACATGGATCATCCGTGTGAGTATGCCGGCGCAGGGCATGTGCACGCGATGATAGTCCTTCGGGGACAAATAAACGTTCGCGAAGCTGCCATGCTGGAACTGGCTCGACAGGCTGGTGTCGCCGGCGAGGAGGTCGGTGATGCTAAAGTAGTCGCCCTTGGCCTGCAGGATACGATGGTCATCGATGGCGCCGAACTGGCTGATAGCGCCGTCCACCGGATTGACAAAATCCGTGTTCGCCAACGGACGAGCGTCGGGCTTAAGCGCCCGGGTAAAAAAGTCGTTGAAGCTCTCGTAGTGATCAAAATTGGTTTGTACCGCGCCGGTCATATCGACCTCGTACTTGCGTGCAAACCATCGGATGAGCCGAGCCGTCATCGCGCCGCGTTTCGCCCGGGCGACCCTGCCGGCAAGCGCGGTCAACCCTTTTTTGGGCAGAAGGTATTGGAGCAGGACCTTGGAGCGATCAGACATGATCGTTCGAATCCTAAAGTTATCGCGATGAACCGCAAGGAAGAATTTGGTTGATGCATCATGGGGAAGTGGGGGCGCTTTTCCTGTATCTACTGCCGAGCGGCGTCCTGCCTTTCAGGCGATCCCAATGCCGCCGGTCGCGCCATCGATTATGTCCGTAAGGTGGCTGTATTTCTGCGAGACGGAGCAGGTAGACAAGATCGATCGGACCCGCTCGCATGGAAACCGAGCAGGCTGTGATCATGAATCCCAGCACATTCGCAAGTCTGCCGATCGCACGGGAGGTATGTTGCCGAGTCCCTCCCGGGGTGATGGTCGTGAGTCGGTGGAATGGAGGCCCCCCGCGCGATGCGCCACGATCGGTTGCTAACCTCCAGGCCAGTTGGACCGGGGATGGTGTGGCTCTACCGGCGGAGGGTGATCATGTAAGACCCAAGGCTGAACGTGGCGCAGAAGGGCCCGCGTCTCCCGAGACTCGCCGATAAATAAGTGAACGTAGACTTGAGAAAAGTTCAGAATACCTATTTGTGAACCGGCCAGCATAAGCGAAGCCATACGGAACATTGTCCCTTTCCACGCGCTCAAGCGGAGCGGTCGGCGCTAAGCCCGGCAGCTGCGAAGAGAGGAACACCATCATGTCCGCACCGGAAAATTTTCAGGAAATCTACACCGACGAGCTCAAGGATCTGTGGTCCGCAAACGACCAGATGAACCGATTGCTGAAGAAGATCACCCCGAAGGCAAGCGATCCGGAGCTCAAGGAAATGCTGACGAAGTCGCAGACGGGAATCTCGGTGCATACTGACGTGCTCAAGGAGCTGATCGCCGGCCAGGACGAGAAGGTTTCCAAGGAGCATTGCAAAGGTATGGAAGGCTTGGTCACCGAGGCGACCAAGCACATCATCGAGGAAGGGCCGAAGAAAGGCCCGCTGCTCGATGTCGTCATCATTGCTCAGTACCAGCGAATGAGCCACTATGGCATCGCAGGGTTCGGTACTGCAGCAGCCTATGCCAAGGCTCTTGGCCTTAAGGATGACAACAAAAAGCTTCGCGAGGCCACCAAGGAAATCTATGGCGGTGACGAATACATGACCAAGCTGGCGGAAACGAGCGTAAACATTCAGGCTGAAGAATCCTGATCGCCTGGTAATTGATCGCGTCCGGAATGGCGCCGTACTTCTCAGTACGGCGCCATTTTTTATTCATGCGCAGTGGTTATGCGGATATATACGGGACGGCCAAGGCAAATTCTACATATGCTAATGCGGGCGCGGGACCGTCCGACGTCGGAGTCAGCGTGCCTTTGTACCAGGCGTTTTTATCATCCCCGCCGGCAGAGTTCCGCTTTTTGGCGGTTTGGCGACCTGTCGGTAGCGACCGGTCAGCGCGCCCTTGGCAAGCACATGGCCCTGAGCGGCTCCCAGCACCTGGTCGCGGTTGGCACCGATCGGGAGATCAAGCACCGTGTCGAGAGCCAGGACCTGGAAGCTGTAGCGATGCGCAGGATCACCCACCGGCGGCTGCGGACCGTAGTAACCCGGCGTGTTCTTGCTGTTACGGCCCTGCATCATGCCATCTGGCAGGGTCAGCCGTTCTTGCTCTTGCAGGCCTTCTGGGAGGCTGGTTGTCGACGGGGGAATGTTCCATGCGACCCAGTGAACAAACGGCGTGATGGGAAGCGAATCCGGATCTTCCATGATCAGCGCGTAGGATTGTGCGCCGGTAACAGGATCCCAACTCAGGGGCGGCGAAACCGCGTCGGCATACTCGCTGTATTTTTCAGCGATCATGCCTTGCGGCGTGACCGCCGTGGAACGCACCTTCACGGAACTTTTCGAGGAGGCTGTTTCCGGTCGATCAATTGTCAGAGGAACGCCGATACCCTTTGCCGCTTGGGCGAGCATGGGCCCTGCGGGTGGGGCAATGGCCGTGGTGACCTGCCCGGCAGCCCCGGTATAAGCGATGCGATAGATCGTACCGTTGCCATCGTCGGTTAAAAGCAGCGAGCCGTCCTTCAGCATGGCGAGGCCGACGGGGCGAGCTATATGCTTCAGACCGCTGTCTGTCAGGAACCCGGTAACGAAGGGTTCAAAGCGGTCAGGTTTGCCGTCTCGAAACTTGATGCGAACGACTTCATAACCCGATGCCGGCTTCCGGTTCCATGATCCGCGCATCGCGACGAACGCATCGCCTTGATAGTCCGCCGGGAAATTGCCCCCCGAGTAGAACACCATGCTCATGGGTGCTGCATGGGCAGTATACCCCAGGACCATGGGCGTACTCGCCGCCAGCCATTGGGCCTTCGTTATCTCCCCGGGAGGCGTGGTCTGCGGGTGGATGCCATTCACGCCATAGGCGTGCGGCCAGCCATATTGCTTGCCCTGCTCGATGAGGTTGAGTTCTTCGGGCTGTAAATCGTCGCCTAGGTCATCGATCCCATGATCCATGCCCCAAAGCTCGCCAGTTTGAGGCTGCCAGCCAAAGCCAATCGTATTGCGCAGATTCCTTGCGAAAATTGTGCGCATTTTGCCGTCGGGTGAAACCCGCAGAATGCTGGCGTTCTCCGGATTGGTTTCGTTGCAGGCATTGCAGGTCGAACCCACGCTCACATAAAGCATACCGTCGGGACCGAAGCCCATCGTGCGATTAGGATGTTGGCCGCCATCAGGCAGATCGCCGACAATCATCTCGAGCGGGCCTAGAGTGCCGTCGGGCCGGATTGCCGCGACGAAAATCTCTTTTACCGTCGCGATGTAAAGCTTGTCGCCCTTGATCGCGAGGCCATGGGCATTGGGGCGGTTGGCGACTACCAGGGGCGCTGCGTCCGCTACCCCATTACCGTCTGCATCCTTGAGCAGGACGATATCACCCTGTTCGCGCCGACTGACGTAGATCGCTCCATTTTGAGAAACGGCGATGATACGCGGGTTTTTCAAGCCCGTCGCGAAGGTGGAGACTGTAAAGCCAGCGGGCACTTTGAGCCCGGCAAGCCGTTCCGGCGTTGCCGGTGCCTTGTCAGGCTTAAAGACGTGAATTGCCACAGGCACATCCGTTCCATCGCCCTGCTGGGCAAAAGCGGCAGTCGAAAATGCAAGGGCAGTACACGATACGGCCAGGACGGACATAGGCTTCATGGAATCTCCCTAAGGTCAAGCGTTATCGGGCAGCCTGAAGCGCGCGGGCGTGCTCCAGGTGCTGCGTGATAATGGGAATCGCGGCCATGGCCGACGTCCGTAGCGGAGCTTTGTCGCCCTGCGCGGCATATGCGGTCTGCACTGTCAAGGCCTGTTCATGCGCTGGAATTTGCTGCGCGATATAGACGCGGTCAAAATCGTCTGGCGCCGCTGCATAGAGTTGATCGATCTTTGAGCGACTGCCTTGGCCGAGGACCGCCGGTGGAGGCAGTAAGCCTGCGGCTTTGGCCTGGGTCAACGCCGCATTGGTCGTTTTGGTATGGTGGTCGATCAGCATTGTGGCGAATGCGCGCACCTTGGCATTCTGCGAGCGCTGGAGTGCGATCTGACTGGATGTGACCTCGTAGACGTCGCTTTCCCCGGCGATCTGCAGATAAGGCACTGCGGCACCCGTCGAAGCCGGTGGCGGCGGAGGCGGATTAGACGGACTCTGGGCATACGCGGTAGCTGGGACGCTCCACGTCAAAACCGAGACCAATAGAAAGCTTGGCGTCTTCATCTTCAGGCACCCTCTATTATTACCGCGCTAGCAATTGATGAACCTCACAATATTGCCCGGGTTCCAACCAGCTGCGATGAGGTTGCAATTTCTCTCCTTGCACCTGCGCAAAGGGGAACAGGAGCAAGAAACGGCCGTTGCGCCTTCAATATGGGATTTGAAGGACCGCCGGTATGAAGATGAGAAAACCAGTAGCACATTCTCTGGCTGTGGTAGCGATCACAGTTCTATATCCGCTCGCCGTGCCCGCGATCAGCTTTGCGGCGGCGCCCAAAGGGCAGGCTGGGATACCTGCCAGCGGCGAGAAAGCGGATGCTGACAATCAGGCGGTCCTCGATGCGCTGAAAACCTTGGGTCAGCGTCCCTACCACACGCTCAGCCCAGCCGAGGCGAGGCTGCAGCCCAGTTTTACCGACGGTGTAAAGGAAGTCATGCGCAAGCAGGGCCGGCCGACAGCCCCGCCGCCCGGGATAACAACGCAGGACATCCAGATACAGGGTGCCGCCGGCATGATACCGGCGCGGGTCTATCGGCCCGACAATGTCAAAGGCCCGCTTCCCACGATCGTTTACTATCACGGCGGGGGCTGGGTTCTTGCCACCATCGACACCTATGACGGTTCTGCCCGGGCGCTAGCCCGAGAAGCTCAGGCGGTGGTCATCTCGGTGGAGTATCGCAAGGCACCGGAATTCAAATTCCCGGCGCAGCACGACGATGCGCTCGCCGCCTATAAGTGGTCGTTGGCCAACGCTGGGGCATACGGCGGCGACGTTCTCAAGGTTGCTCTTGCAGGCGAGAGCGCGGGTGGAAATCTCGCGATAGCGACGGCAATAGGGGCACGAGATAACAAGCTGCAAAAACCGTCCCAGATACTGGCGATCTACCCGATCGCCGGTTCCGATCTCAATACGCCGTCCTACCAGGCCAACGCCAATGCGATGCCGTTGAACCGGGCGGCCATGGCATGGTTCCTTCACCACACCACGCGGGGCCCCGCCGATGCAGCGGACCCGCGTATCAACCTGCTGGCGGCCAATCTCAAAGGCCTGCCGCCCGTCACGCTAATTCAGGCGTCGATCGACCCGCTGGCGTCCGAGAGCCAGGCTCTTGCAACCCGGCTGCGGTCCGCCGGTATAACCGTAACAAGCCGGACGTACACGGGGGTTACGCATGAGTTCTTCGGAGCGGATGCAGTCATTCGCAAAGCCGGAGAGGCGCAGCGCTTTGCCGGCGAGCGTTTGCGCGCGAACTCACGGTAGGCCTAGATCGACAGCGAAAAAAGCACACCAAAACCGCCCTTCAGTGGCGAGTATTGCGAGGAGGAATAAATGGGTATCATGAGACTAGCTGCTGCAGGAGCCATCGGTTTTGCGTTCTACAAGTATGCAGTGAAGAAAGCCGGAGAGCCGACGGCTGATCGAGGCTGCCCTGAGGTCCGTGACGCGGGGCCAGAAAGCATGACCTCGCCGCCAAAGTCGTGGAGTGCTACCGATGAGGCGCTGGACGAAAGCTTTCCAGCTAGCGATCCGCCATCGACGTATTAGGCTCTCGACCTAGCAATCATGCCCGGGCATGGCCGGGGCATGATTGCCAAGAATTCCTCGGCGGGGCGACGCAGGTGGACCGGTCCCGATGTCAGTGGCGGGCGTGGGCCGATCCTAGCCGCCTAGGGGACGCCATTGGGATCGGGTAGTACGGGTCATCGCGGAGAACGCGTAGCGTTTCACCGCTGCGAGTGACGAGGTGGTGTGACGATGCAGATCCCCCCAGGCGCGAGCCAGCCCTACGGTACGCGCGGTCCATCGAGCCGACGACCGTCGTGGCAAAACGGTATGGCATTGGCGACGAGACGGTCCGCAAACGTGGCAAGCGCGGCGAGCAAGCCTGCCCAGACCGATTAAGCCCTCCGAAGCAGTCGCCGAGGCATTGACGAATTCAAAGGTGCGTTCAGCCCCGTCGAAACTGGCAATGAAGCTTGGCGCCTGCTCCAACAGTCGGCGCTGACGGTCAGTGTCCGCACGGCAATAAAAGCAAGTTCCGGCGTCTTGGGCACAGGCGTCTTCAGCGGCTTGTCATCGGATTCGTAGAGGAAAATCTCGTCTGAAAGGATGTTCATGAAGAAGAGGCGGCCGTGTTCCAGCGCGTCGTTCACCTCCTGCAGAGAGTGGACCACGAAATTCGTGGGCGTGCGCAGCGTCTTCTCGAAGTTGTACGCCGTGACGATCCGCTGTTCGGTCTCGTCCCAGTAGGCCGCGCGATCGGCCCGTTCCTTCTGGTTCACGATCACAACCAGGTCGTAGTCCGACTTTACTGGTTCGCATCGAGCGGCGCATGGACCCAGCCGCCGCGGGCGTACGATCCAAACAGGATAATCTTGCGGACGCGGCCCGACTTGCGCCGCCCCGTCGCATTCCCGGTAGCCTCGCGCAGGCACTGGAGCAGCATCTCGACGATCAGGTCGAGTTCACGCTGCTTGTGTGGAGGACGATGATTGATGTCAGTGCGCATGGCTCAGCCTAGGCGTAGGGCTCCAACGAAATGCAATGCGAATCTTACACATGCTCCGGAAGAGTCTCTGCGATTTCTGCCTTCGCGCGGCACGGCCAGCCAGACGTATGTCAGAAGCACAAATATAGAACGAAAAGCCGCTTTTGCGCAACGTTGTCATTCGCTTGAGTTTGCGTTGCGATCGATAGCCCGCGTTTTGACGTTCGGAGGAGAGCAGTGCGCAATGACTATAAACTCCAGGCCGCAATCGCTTGAGTTCGTTCACCCTTGCCAGTCGTCCAGAGCCTCGCGATACGCTTCTTCCTCGCGCGCACGGCGCTCTTGCAGTTTACTTATCTGCGATCGCGCTGCACGTGCAGGTCATCCCGCTCGCGGCGCAGGGCCTCGATCCTGGCATCGATCTCGGCCACCGACGCTGCATATTTCTTTTGCCCGCGTTGCAGGCGGCCTCCGCCGTGTCGAGCCGTGCGCGACTTGGCTTGGGCGCCCTCTTCGCTAGCCGAACCGGCGGTGCTGGCGCCTTGCCGGGCGCGGGAGCGAGCTTGTGCGCTCTTCCCGCCGCGGCAAGATGCTGCGCCGTACTGCCCCGCGCGACGCGAATGACGACGCCGGGCTGCGCGAGCGGGGCTTTGACAAGGCTGGCGTCGTTCACCGGTTCCGCCGCGCCGCTGGCGAACAGGTCGCTGCCCGCGCCCCAGGCCTCGAGCGTCGCCTTGCGACTGGTGGTCGCGACATAGGCGTCGTGAAATCCGATCGATGTCCGAAAGACCTTGAGGGGACGCTTGGCCATGCCCGCACAACGCACGAGGAACCCATCGGCACCAGTGCGCTTTGCGAAAGTCATGAAGATCGCGACGTACAACGTGAACGGCATCAACGGCAGCCTGCCGGTGCTGCTGCGCTGGCTGGAGCTTGCCGCGCCGGACATCGTGTGCCTCCAGGAGTTGAAGGCGCCCGATGAAAGCTTTCCGCAAAAGGCGATCCGCGATGCCGGTTACGAGGCGGTCTGCCATGGCCAGAGCCGCTGGAACGGCGTCGCCATCTTGAGCCGCGTCGGTGAAATCCACGAAACCCGCCGCGGCCTGCCCGGCGATCCAGCGGACGAACAGAGCCGCTACATCGAAGCGGGGGTGAATGGCGTGCTGGTCTGCGGGCTGTATCTGCCCAACGGCAATCCACGCCCCGGCCCCCAGTTCGATTACAAGCTGCGCTGGTCGAACGGCTCCGCAATCACATCGCCACCTTGATCGGTTTGGATGCGCCGGTCGTGTGCCTGGGCGATTTCAATGTGATGCCGACCGATCTCGACGTCTATGCGCCCGAACGCTGGCGCGATGATGCGCTATTCGCGCCCGAGGTCCGCGCCGCCTATGCGCGTCTGCTCGATCAGGGCTGGGTCGACGCGGTGCGCGTCCTGCACCCGGACGAGACCATCTACACGTTCTGGAAATACCGGCGTGGCGCCTTCGAGCGCAATGCAGGGCTCAGGATCGACCATGCCTTGCTCAATCCGGTCGCGGGAAAGCGCCTAGTCGCCGCCGACGTCGACACGCGACCGCGGGGGTGGGAGAAGACCAGCGATCACGCGCCCATGTGCATCAACTGTCAGTGCGCCCTGTGGCGCGTAAGCACGCCAAAACCCTAAGGAAATCCGCGCTTCGGCGGACATCCTGAGCGTTTCTCGCCGCTGTGAGCGCACTACTGAGCACATGACCAATGATCCTGCGTCCCGCCCTTCCCTCGCGGCTGCCCGCCGAGCAGCTCGCTGCGCTTCGCGCCCAGATCGCGCATGTTCAGGGCGTACGCGGTCCAGGGAAAATGCCGAGAGACGAGCCGATTACCGGGCGCCTTTGGACGAATCCAGAGGCGTCAGTGGTGCCCCGAAGAAACCCGCAACAGGTCTGGCTTCATCTCGCACGGGCGTATACGAAAATGAGAATGGGGTTTCTTCCGGCTAGCCGTGGCGTAGCATCAAGAGTTCTATGTCGACCGGCAGACCGGCATAAGCCTGGGCTACGATTGGCTCAAGATCGCCCCAGACGTCCAACACGTCGCGTCCCGGGGCTGCCGGAGGCTTGCTGGAGAGGATCGTGGCATACCAATCTCAATATACAGTCTCTGCGGCCAAAGCGCAGGCGTCCCCAATGGCGTCGCCATTCAGTCGAACGAGCAAAAAACGATCCTGTTTTACCCCCGTCGGCGAGCAAGTCAGCGGAGGCCGGGCTTAGCTGGGAATTCGAATTCATTTTCGACAACGCCTGCCGCTCCCAGAATCCCCCAAGAGTCGCGAACGAGTTCTAACGATGAGCGAACAAATCCCGGATATCAGAGAGGAGTTTTTCGCTCATCCACGGCTTTGAAATAAATTTTCCGGCGTCCGGAATCTCGGCGTCTGTGAGTTCATGACGTCCTGAAGTCAGCAAAAGCCGGATATCCGGCCAACGCTCGTGGACGACCCGAGCGAGATCTAATCCGTCCATGCTCCCTGGCATGTCGACATCTGAAAAAAGCAGCAAAACATCGTCATGTGCCTTCAGAATTCGCAGAGCTTCGTCGGCGTCCGCCGCCTCCAGCACATTAAATCCAGCATCCTCCAGGATCTCCGCGCCTACCATGCGTATTAGCGTTTCGTCTTCGACGACCAAAATACGGGTTTTTACTTCATCCTGCGGCATTTTCCAGCTCTCCTGTCAGGCGATGCCTGACCTATGGAACTGCCGAAAGCGCGATCTGGTTCACATGCTCGCAAAAATCAGGTTGGTAGCTCCTGAGCTTTGTCCAATTGCATGGTGAAAGTAAAAGCAGTTTGAACCTCGTCGGAATCAACTTCCAAGGTGCCGCCATGCGCCCACGCTATGGCAAAATCCGGGACGTTTTCGATGAGGCCGGTCCCGCACGATATTCCCGTCCATGAGCCCGAGCACTTTTCGACCGCGTTTGTTCAGGTTTTCTTTGGACAGCATCTGCGTAATCCGCTGGCGAGTGGGGCCAGCGGATTACGCAGATCGCGGCTCACAATAGCGATAAACCTTTCACTCAACTCCGCTTCCTTTCCCTCAGCCGCGATCGTCGCATTCGCTTCATCTCGTTCCTCGAGGAGACCAAGTTCGAAAGCGCGCCCTGAGCGGCCATAAACAGCGTGAAGCAGATGAGCGGTGTACCGCCTTGAGCCCTGCGTTCGATCGCGTTCACCATCATCGGGATCTTGCCACCCCGTCAGGACCACTTGGCCTCGGTGAAACTTCCATACATAATGCAGGGACGGCGCTTATTAGGTCTCGTAAAACATCTTTTCAGCGATCGGGACAAGGTCTGAAAAGCGAAGACCTAGAAGTTCGTCACCTGCTCGGCCGATCCAGCTTGCAAGAGCTTTGTTGACGCTGGAAACGCGCCCATCTTTGTCAGTGAAAGGTAGCCGCAGCGTGCGATCTCGCACCCTGCTTCGAAATCGATTGGTACGGCTGTCGGCGTCATGAAGGCTGGCAGTCCTGAGGCGTGAAAGGAAGGCCCTGATCAAAGCTATTGTAGAATCGAGAGCGCTCAGATTCGGACAGCGGTCGGTTGCGTCCAATACCACCAGTTCGCTGCCTGGGTTAGCATCGTGGACATACGCACCAACGCTCACCCCGCCTTTATGCAAAAAAGCTTTCGAAGGTGACAAGGCGCCTGGCGAAAGGCCGCTCCAAGGATTGGCTTTGTCGAGTCGAATTGCCAGTTCGGGAAGCGTACCAGGCTATAAGGTGTAGTCCTCGCCATATGGCGATTGAGGTCCGGCGCTCCGTCATCCCACCAGACCTCTCCCCTTTCTCCCAGAGCGTGCTTGGCCCGATCGACGGCGGTGTGCGCCTCGTCTTCGGCGATCTTGTCTTTTGATCGCCGCGCCGCCGCGATCGCGCGGCGGGCCGTCATCAGTTCTGTCACCAGTTGTGCTCTACGGTCTTCGGGAAGGCGGGGATCCGACATCCGCCACAGCCTTCCACGGACCACGAAGTAGCGGCCGTCGGGCGTGACCGGATGGTTCCGCGCGGTTCGCGGCCTGTCAGCCATGGAGCACAGTCACGGGCCTCGTGCGTGACTTATCGGGTTTCCGCTGCACGATCGGATAGCTCAACTGTGTTTCCGGATGGGTATGTATTGGCAGGTGAAGCTGGGTTCGATACCAGAAGAAGCCGGTGTCAAATGCACGAAAAGTCGCTCGCCGACGGGCTGGTCGGTCAGGCAGAAAGCTTGCTCCGCTTCGTACAGGTCGTCCCTGTGCGGATCGACCCAGTGCCTGACCGACTTCATCGCGCGGGACTTGGCCTTGCCCTCGCTTTCAGCCACGACGAAAACGTTGCGGTGACGTTCCGCAAACTCTCCGGGCTCGTAGCCACCAAGATTGACGAAATAGAGTTTTTCCGGCCCGGTGAAAGGCTCGGGGCGCAGCGACACGTCATGGCCATCGGCATGGGTGATCTGGGCCCAGCAATCGATGTGCAGACTTCGGGGCACGCCCCACCAGTCGCGGCGCAATGTTGCGTAAGTCTCTTCGATCGCATTGGCGACGACGAACCGCACGTCGTGGACTTCGATGTTGGCGCCCGGAAATTCGCCGCCGATGTAGATTGCGAACAACTTCATGACAAAGCCATGCCCCTTGCATGGATGGCCGGTTCGCCCACTGCCGCGCTTTCCCGGACAACCGCGGCGGCCAGTTCCGCGCCGACGACCCGGCCCATCTCGCAGGAGCTGGTGATGCCCTGGATGAAGGGATGCCGACCCATGATGAAAGGCAGGCTCAGACAGAAAAGCTGGTCGTCCGGGATGTCTGGCGATATGGGATGGAACTGGTCATCCAAGACGATGCCCCGCGCAGGACCGCGCTCCTGGTCGGCAGCCACGTCGCGCACGATGCCCTGATCGCGCAGCGACGCAAAAGGGAAGTCCTTGGCGGCCAAGGCACGCTGGCCGGTAGCCTCGATGAAAACCGGGAAATGGACCAACTCACCGTCGAGGTGCAGGACGGCGCCGCTCTCGGCCCGGTGGCTGTCGATCCTGTAGTTCTCGCCCACCTTCATGACGTCGAGCTTTCCGGCTTTGTGAAGCGCCAGCATCCGCTTGATCGATTCGTGCGGAACCGTAGCGTAATCGTCAACGAACACAGGTTTGAACAAGCGAGAGAAGCGCTGGAAATCCGCATCGTCGAGATGCGGTATGAGGTTTTGGATGACTTCGTGCATTCGCAAAATCGCGTAGCGCCAGGCCACGGTGCGGCGTGCCTCGTAATCTGCCTTCGCTTCCGCCAGGTTCCGTTCAGCCCATGCAAACGGAGCAGCCGCCATGCGCTCGGCGAAATAGCCGTCGCAGAACTCCTCCATATTGAGTCGATCGAGCCCTACCTGTTGCGCATAGGCGCCATCGGCTGCGGCCAGTTCCTGCTTGAACAGCGCGAAAGCCTGATCGAGAAGGTCGTCGTTCTGCCCGGCGATCAGGCCTTCGATGGCTTCGTCGTTGCAGATGGCAAGCGGTTCGTAAGGGATAGGGAAATAGAAGTCCGCTTCCGGGAGAAGCCCCTTGCGCGACAGCATGGTCATATGGAAGTCGTGGGTATCCGCGCAAGGCGCGTAGACCAGTCCATCCTCGCCATCGTCGACGAACTCGCCGTGGCTGACCGCGAGCGCCACCGCAGCATCGATCGCGGTCAGCGACGAACCGCGAATGCCGATCCGGCAGGCAGGAATTTTCTCGATTTCGGAAGCAGGCCAGGGGCTGACGAAGTAGCCCGGCCGTACTTCCGGCTGATCAGGCCATTGATGACCCGTCGCGAGCACGACATGGTCGAAGCGAGTCTTGAAAACATCTCCCTGCTCGGGTCGGACGACCAGGGTCATTCCATCGTCCGCGCTTATCGCATCGACGACTTCGCACCGCGTACGCACGTTCACCATCACACCGGCGCGCGTGGCCCGATCGAGCATCGCATGAAGCTGATCGTAGAAGTACTCCCCGAGCAGCACGCGTGGGTAGAATGCGCGATCATCGATCTGCTCGCGACTGATGTGCAATTCCGCAAGCCGATCGTCGCTCTGCCGGTCGAGCCAGTCGACCAGTGTTTCCTCCAGCAGCGGGATCTCCACGCTGGCGATGTTGGACAGCATTGCCGGATCGTTCCAGCCGGGCCGATAGGGGGTGCCCCGTCCAACGCTCGCCTGCTTTTCAAACAGGGTGAGTTCGAATGGCGGTGGCTCCTGTCGCAGCAAGGCGTGCAGCGTATAGATCGAGGTCGGGCCGGCACCGACGAATGCAATGGAACGAGTCATTTATGCAAAATGCGCAAATGGTCCGCTCGGCTCCCGCGAAAAAGGGCTTGATCCATGTTAGCCTCGACTGGCGGCGGTGAGGATTCGGCAACAGCTCGACGCGAATTGCCACCATCCCGGCCCGAACGGGCGTTTCCCGCGAAACGGAGATGCTTGTTGCTGGCTTTGCAGCGGCAGTTAGAAGGAGAGCGACGATGTCAGGCGGCGGTGAATATGAACCTATGGATTCGCGCAAGGCGACCGGGACAGCAGGAAACCCGAACAAGTCGTGGCGCGAGCAAGAGGAAGCCCGGGCAGCCCGTGGCGAATACGAACCTAAGGATCAGCGTAACGTGACCGGACAGCCGGCCGAGCAGGCGGATCGGTGGAAGAAGGCCGAAACGGACCCGCCGAAGGCTTCCGGTGAGACTGCTGCGGGCGTACGATCGCTCGAAGACGAGCGCGTGAACCCAGGCGCGGATTCCACCGCAGGCAACGACGCGGGCGGCGCTCGAACGCAGCACTACAAGGCGGCGCAGGACGATGCGTTTTTTCGGGAAAACCATGTGCAGGCGGGGACGCAGCGTGACCCCGTGCATCGTGAGGAAAATGGGTAGCCGCGCATTCCGGCCTCTTGACGGGCGGCGCCCCCCGCGACCGGCCTTCGCGGCGCCATAGCAAACGAAACCCCTGGCCGACCGGGAACATCCCATCCACCAATTCGGTTAAGACGAAATGGAACCCCCGCAACCGCATTCACGCTGGCCTGAACTCCTCTGGTTGATCCGGCACGGGCAAAGTGCGGGAAACGTCGCACGCGACGCCGCGCATGAAAGCGGCGAACATCGGATCGCGCTCGACCACCGAGATGTCGACGTCCCGCTTTCGGCGCTGGGCATGGACCAGGCACAGGCGCTCGGACGCTGGTTCGAGCATGAGGACGAGCGGGACCGCCCCGAGGTGATTCTGTGTAGTCCTTATGTACGTGCCGTGCAGACAGCCGAGCTGTTACGCGAGTCCATTTGCGGCGGATCTAACTTGTGCATCTGCATTGACGAGCGTCTGCGGGAAAAGGAGTTCGGGATTCTCGACGGCCTGACGACTATCGGAATCCACGAGCTTCAGCCTCAGCAAGCTGAATTTCGCAAGCTGCTGGGCAAGTTCTATCATCGTCCACCTGGCGGGGAGAGTTGGGTCGATGTGATCTTTCGCCTCAGGGCAGTCATGGACACCATCTCGCTGCATTATGCCGGTAGGCGGGTGATGATCGTGGCGCACCAGGTCGTGGTCTTGTGCATGCGTTACGTGCTCGAGCAGATGACCGAAGCGCAGATCCTGGCGATCGATGCAGAAGGCGACGTGGCTAACTGCGGCGTGACCCGTTATCGCTTCGATCCCCAAGCGGGCGACGGCGGCAAGCTGGTTCTGGACCGCTACAATGCCGTCGCCCCTCTGGAGCAGGACGGAACCCGCGCCACGAGGGAGCCGGACAAGATGGTCGCGGCGCGTGGATAGGCGGCTCGCGTCGCCGCTTGCCGCCACCCCGCTCGATGATGCGTGGATTGCCGCCAATCCGTTGCCCCAACCCCATGGTGAGGTGGATAAGAATTCCCGCGGCCGGATCCTCGTGGTGGGCGGCTGCCTCGATGTTCCCGGCGGTGTGCGGCTGACGGCCGAGGCATCTTTGCGCGCAGGCGCGGGCAAGGTACGGGTCGCGACGATCCATGCTGCCGCCATCGCGATCGGCACACTGCTGCCGGAAGCCGCGGTGCTGGCGCTACCGACGGATGCGCGCGGCGATATCGACGCAGCCGCGTGCGAAATGGTCGAGCACTTGCCGGCCTTCGACGCTGTGGTCGTGGGGCCAGCGATGTCATGCCACCAGCAGGCCTTTCGACTGGTGGCGTCGATGCTGGCGTCTCCCGGCTGGGACGCGGGGTTCGTCATCGATGCCGCCGCTTTGATGGCTCTTTCTCCGCTCGCTGCCACGTTGCGTACTCGCACGTCCCCGGCGATACTCACGCCGCACATCGGCGAGATGGCCGCACTGATAGAATGGGACGTCGACGCGATCGCAAAAGACGGCCCCGGGGCCGTCCGGGAAGCGGCGCGCAGGTATGGCGCGGTCGCGATACTCAAGGGCGGTACGAGCTTTATCGCCGATCCTTCGGGCGCGCTTTATGCCTATGACAGCGGGAACATCGGGCTGGCGACGGCAGGTTCGGGAGACGTGCTTGCCGGGATCGTGGCAGCGCTCCTCGCGCGTGGCTGCTCTGCGTTGAGCGCCACATTATGGTCGGTATGGCTCCATGGGGAGGCGGGTCGACGCTGCGCCGAGACGATTGGCCCACTCGGTTTCCTCGCCAGCGATCTGCTGAAGGTGATTCCCCAGTGTTTTCCAGCATGACTTTACCATTGGAAAACCAATCTGAATCAATGCGATTTCAACCCCTGTAAGCATCCCACCCCATGTTTCCATGCATCGAGTGGAGCAAGGATCACCTCAACCGATGCAGTCTGCAATGTACGCGAGGACCGGACATTGACCAACATAGCCGAATGGATCGCGCCGATTGCAACGATGATTGCGGCCATGATGACCGCAGTCAACTTGGGCGCTCGTGTGACGGGGTGGGGCTTCGTGGTCTTTACCATCGGCTCAGTTGCCTGGACGACCGTCGGGCTCGGCTCGGGACAGGTAAGTCTGATTGCGGCCAACGGGTTTCTGACGTTCGTCAATCTGGTCGGCATATGGCGCTGGCTGGGAAGACAACGCGCGTATGAGGACGGCGGACGATCTGCCAAGGTGGCCAGTCGCAGGGCGTCTTCTCCCACATTGTTCACCGCCACCGGGATTGCGGGCATGCCCGTGCTCGACGGCGACAACAAACCCCTCGGGAAAACCGTCGAAGCGCTTATCGAATGCAGGTCCGGAGCGGTGAGCTATGTCGTCGTGGCGACCACGGTGGCTGCCGGGATCGCCGAACAGCTGCGGCCGGTTCCGCGCGACGCCATCGTGTTCGAGTGCGACCAGTTGGTGCTGCTGATGCCTCGTGATGCGTTCGAGGCTATCGTGCCGATAACTCCGGATAGCTGGCCGACTTCTATTTAGCTGGGCCACGTGGTGCGGGAAACTCGCTGTCCTCTGTCAGCGTTGGATACCTAAATTATCACAGGAAGCCTTGCCATGACCCACCCCGTCCGTTTTGCCCCTTCGGTCGAGCAAATAAAGCCGGATGAGGCAGAAACCATTCGAGCCCTCGAAGAGCAATTCAATTTGATCCAGGAGACGACAGCCGACGACTACAAATCGGGTGTACGCGCCGTGCATGCCAAGGCGCATGGCATCGCCATTGGCCGTCTGACGGTCAGCGCCGGACTTGCCCCGGAACTCGCCCAGGGAATTTTTTCGCATCCTACCAGCTTCGATGCCGTCATCCGCATTTCCACCAATGCAGGCGATGTCCTGGATGATGCCATTGCCCTTCCGCGCGGGCTGGCGCTCAAGGTCATGGATGTCCCCGGCGATCGCTTGCCTGGATCGGAAGGCGAGACCTCGCAGGATTTCATCATGGTCAACGGGCCGGTCTTCACCGCTCCCGATGCCGCTGCCTTCCTCAAGAACCTGAAACTGCTCGCCAAGACCACGGATGCTGCCGAAGGCGGCAAAAAAGTGCTCTCCTCGGTGCTGCAGGGCGTCAATGCGGCGCTGTCCGCCGTGGGCCATGAATCGCCGACTATCCAGCAGTTGGGAGGCGCCCCCCAGGTCCATCCGCTCGGAGAGACCTATTATTCCCAGACCCCGTATCGGTTCGGCGATTATATCGCAAAGTTCAGCCTCGTGCCGGTGGCCCCTTCGCTGACCTCGCTGACGGGCGTAAAGATCGACGTGACCGACCGGCCCGATGCACTGCGCGAAGACGTCAGCCGCGCCCTGATCGAGCATGGTGGCGAATGGGAACTGCGTGTCCAGCTCAATACCGATCTCGATAAGATGCCCGTCGAGGATTCGACCGTCGAATGGAGCGAAGACGAAAGCCCGTTTGTGACGGTGGCCACGCTCGAGATCGAACCGCAGATTAGCTGGCAGCACGGGACGAGCGACCGGCAGGACGACGCGCTGAGCTTCAACATCTGGCGGGGGGTCACTGCGCACCAGCCGCTGGGCAACATCAACCGCGCTCGCAACGAAACCTACCGTCGCTCGACCGCCGTTCGCAGCCGGGTCAACGGCTGTCCTATGCACGATCCCCGCACGCCACAGGACATTGCGGCAGAGTAAGTGGTAGATCGGCCGGTGTTTCAGGAACGCCGGCCTCCTCGCGATATGGCCGTTGCGATTGGCGCTTTCGGCCAAGTCCAAGCCGCGCCACATCGTTTTCCGCGCTCCATAGCTGGAATTTCCCATGAATGATGAACAAGACGGCACAATCCATTACGATGGTGCCGAAGGTGGGTGGGGCTCTGTACGCGGCATCGTCGAGACCGCCTGGCGCGAACGGCCGACGCCGGGCACCCTCGATACACTTAGGCGGCAAAACAAGGTCAAAGGCTTCATGTGCGTCTCGTGTGCATGGGGAAAACCAGCCAAGCCACATGCGTTCGAGTTCTGTGAGAACGGCGCTAAGGCCACGCTCTGGGAATTGACGAGCCGTCGCTGCACCCCCGAGTTCTTCGCTCAGCATACCGTCTGCGAGCTGCGGACATGGAAGGATCACGACCTCGAACAGCAAGGCCGCCTGACCCATCCCATGCGCTACGAAGCGGCGAGCGATAAGTACGTCGCGTGTTCCTGGGACGACGCATTCGCAGCGATCGGACGCGAATTGAAAGCGATTGATCCCGGCTCGGCGGTGTTCTACGCCTCGGGCCGCGCGAGCCTGGAGACCAGCTACCTCTATGCGCTGTTCGCCAGGCTGTATGGCCATAACAACCTGCCCGACAGTTCCAACATGTGCCACGAGACGACCTCGGTGGCGCTGAAGAAAGTGATCGGATCTCCGGTCGGCACCTGCGTCCTGGACGATTTCGACGTGTGCGACGCGATCTTCTTCTTCGGGCAAAACACCGGCTCAAACAGCCCGCGCCTCCTTCACCCACTGCAGAAGGCGGTCAAGCGCGGCGCGAAGATCGTCACGTTCAATCCGATCCGGGAGAAGGGCCTTGAGGAGTTCAAGAACCCCCAGAGCCCGTTGGAAATGCTCACGACAAAAAAGACCGAGATTTCCACGCTCTACCTGCAGGTCAAGGCGGGCGGCGACATCGCGGCCATAACGGGATTGATCAAGCACGTCCTGGCGGCGGAAGAGATCCGTTGGCGGGACGAGAATCAACACGTCCTCGATGTCGATTTTATCACGCAACATACGGACGGCTTCGCCGAGATGAAGGCCCACGCAGAGGCGACTAGCTGGGACGACATCGAACACGAGAGCGGCCTTTCGCGTGGAGATCTCGGCGAAGCGGCCCAAATCTACATCGAGGCGCCCCGTGCGATCGCCATGTTCGGCATGGGGCTGACCCAGCATGTCCATGGGTCACAGAACATCGCGGCGCTTACCAACCTGTGGTTGCTCAAAGGCAATGTCGGCCGGGAGGGTACCGGCATCTCTCCCGTGCGCGGCCATTCCAACGTGCAGGGTCAGCGGACCGTAGGTATCTCGGAAAAACCCGAACTTGTACCGCTCGACAGGCTGGCGGAGCAGTTCGGCTTCGATCCACCGCGCGACGAGGGCCTGAACACCATCAAGGCCTGCCATAAGATCCTGTCCGGCGAACTCAAGGCGTTCATCGGCCTGGGCGGCAACTTCATCCGCGCCATTCCCGAGCGCGAGCGGATGGAGGAGGCCTGGACCGAACTGCGTCTCACCGTCCAGATTGCGACCAAGCTCAACCGCAGCCATCTGGTGAACGGCGAAGTCGCATACCTGCTGCCCTGCCTGGGCCGGTCCGAGGAGGATGTCCAGGCAACCGGTCCGCAGGCAGTGACGATGGAAGATTCGCTTTCGTGCATCCACGGCTCGCTCGGCAAGAACACACCGGCCTCCGAACATCTCCGCTCGGAAACAGCGATCGTCGCAGGCATCGCCAAGGCGACCCTTCCAGCTAATTCCAACGTGCGCTGGGACGAATGGACAGGAGACTACGCCAAAATCCGCGATTGCATAGAGCGGACCTATCCCGAGCAGTTCCACGCCTTTAACCGGCGCGTCTTCACGCCGGGCGGGTTTCATCGCGGCAATCCGGCGCGTGACCGGATATGGAAGACTGAAAGCGGCAAGGCGCAGTTCAGCGTACCCACCGCCATGCGCTCGATCGGCTTTGAGGACTCGCCCGGTCGTTTCCGCCTGATGACCTTACGCTCGAACGATCAATTCAACACTACGATCTACGGCTATTCCGACCGTCTTCGCGGTATCGAGGGCACGCGAGACGTCGTGCTCATGAACCCGGACGACATCGCGGAGACCGGACTCGTGCAAGGTCAGGTCATCGGGCTGGTCAGCGATGCCGGCGACGGGGTCCACCGGCAGGTCGGCGGGTTGACCGTCACCCCCTTCCTGCTCCCGCGCGGCTGCATCGGCGCATACTATCCCGAGATGAACCCGCTTATCCCGTTATGGTATCATGACGAGCAATCGCGAACGCCTGCCTCGAAGGGCGTACCCGTGCGGCTTGTTGCACACCCACGAACGACCTGAACGCCCCTGGCGCAAGCTGACGTGCCCGCAGTCCCAGGAGCGATTGCGACGGTGACACGTTGGACCGGGTATGAGCGAAAGCAATAGCACGTCTAACCCGGTCAAGCGGTCTATCCGTCAACAGGTCGTCGGCATGTTCAACGACCGCGAGCAAGGCGAGACACCGGTGGTGAGGAGCCGAAACGCGCTGTTCGCGCCGACATCTGTCGCCTGGCGGGTCCATGGTGACGTCACCTCGATGATGGCGGGCGGCATCGCCAGCCTTTTGCTGCAGATGCTGCATCCCGGCGTTTTAGCAGGGGTGTGGGACCATTCCAATTTTCGTGCCGACATGCACGGCAGACTGCGGCGTACCGCCCGCTTTATCGCCACAACGACGTATGCCGACCGGTCCGCGACCGAGGCTATGATCCGGCGGGTCCGTTCCGTCCATGATCGCGTCAAGGGGCATCTGCCGGACGGCACCGCGTATCAAGCGAACGACCCGACGCTTCTGGCGTGGGTGCATGTCACAGAGACCCATAGCTTCCTCAACGCCTGGATTCGCTACGGCGAGCCCTGGTGTCACGCGCCGACCAGGACCGATATTTTGCCGAGATGGCGTTGATCGGCGGGGCGCTGGGGGCAAAGCCCCTGCCGCGCACGCGGACCGAGGCAAACCGCCTGATAGCCGGAATGCGTCCGGCGCTGAGGGCGGATGCGCGAACGGCCGAAGTCGCCCGGCTGATCCTGCATCCGGTCGCAACGAACCGGCTCGCCGCGATGCCCGGCAGGCTTGCCGGGCAGGCCGGCGTCGATCTGCTGCCACGCTGGGCACGCGCGCTCCATGGCCTGTCCCCCTCGCCGCTTCGGACGCCGCTGGTGCGGGCGGGCACGCTGGGGTCGCGCAGGCGCTGCGCTGGGCGTTCAAGTGATGGAACGTCACGAGCAGCAGCTACGCGACCTTCACTGCGCGATGCACGAACATGACGTAATCGCGGGAGCGCCGGCCACGGGCCAGATGCACGGGATTGCTCGAAGGTTGGTTGCCCCCCGATAAGATGAAGAACGGGCTCACGACTTTGAACCGGGCCCAGCATCAATGGAGGACAACCGTGGATCAGCATATAGGACTCGATGTTTCACTGAAAGACACTTCGATTTCGGTTCGTCAGGATGGCAAACGCGTTTGGCGCGGCAAGTGTCCGTCCGATCCAAAACTGCTTGCAGAAGTGATCCGCAAACGCGCCCCGAATGCAAAGCGTGTGGTATTTGAGACAGGGCCTCTTTCGGTGTGGTTTTTTCATGCGCTGACTGGGGAAGGTTTGCCAGCGATTTGCATAGACGCTCGCCATGCCAAGGCGGCTCTCGACATGGCTGCGAACAAGACCGATGCGAACGATGCCGACGGTTTAGCGCATTTGGCCGAGGTGGGTTTCTATCGGGAGGTCCGCGTCAAAGGCTTCGACAGCATGCTCATGAGGACGCTGATCTCCGCCCGGCGCCAACTTATGAAGATGCGGGCGCAAATGTCGAACCAGATACGCGGGCTGCTGAAGACTTTCGGCCCTGTGGTTCCCAAAGGCGCCGGCAGCGTCGTTGAACGAAACGTCATTTCGCTTCTGGAAGACGACGACAATCTGGCGCGTATCATCCTGCCGCTTCTTAAGGCCTGGGGTGACATTCGGCTTCGCGTGACGGAGTTGACGAAGCAATTGGTCGTCATGGCTGGTGCAGACCAGCGCTGCCGCTTGCTCACCTCGGTGCCTGGAGTGGGCACGGTCACAGCCACGGCCTTTGCAGCTGCGGTCGAGGATTCCATCAATTTCAAGAACTCGCGCGCCGTAGGCGCCTGGGTCGGGCTAACACCGAAGCGATATCAATCTGGCGAGGTTGATTACGAAGGTCACATCTCGCGGCGTGGCGCCGCCAGACTACGCACGCTGCTGTACGAGGCAGCGTCTGTAATCTTGAACAGGTCGTCCGAGACCAATGCGTTGCGAACGTGGGCCTTGGCGCTGAAAGAGCGGCTAGGATTCAAACGAGCAGCCGTTTCCGTAAACTGGCAGTGATCATGCACTCGATGCTGAAGACCGGCGAGTTGTTTGATCCGAATGCAGGAGCCGCAGTGACCGCCTGATCAGCGGAACACCAAAGCCATCATCCGCTACCCATTTATCCGTTAGCGCCCTGTCGGGCGTGTCGAGCCGTCCCTGCCGGGACGCAGTTGAGATCATTCCGCGAAGCGGGAAGCAACTGCATTGCAGCAGATTGCGTCACGAACATAGGAAGATCTCGGCTACGGAACCCATCCTGCGGCGATCGAGATTGTGTCGACCGCGTAGACGACCCTGTTCCCGGCACACGCATGGCATCACGTTTGAACGATTTGTGGGCAGGCCTTGGCGGAGGGGCGATTAGACGGCCCGCGTCTCAAGGCGATTTCGAGAAGGCCGCGCGGCTGCGCGGCCGGATCAGCCTGTGCGCGGCACGCCTGCCGGCACGCCGGCACAGGACGTCGATCCCTCCGGTCTCGTTCGGTAACAACTGGGAGCGATGGGGCTGGGCACGAGCCGGCAGCACGTAAAGCCTCCTGCGGGATAGACACCGCCGAAGAAACCGGACCTGATGACGAAGGGGCGCCGGCGGGCTAGAAAGGTCCGGGACTGATCTGCGGGGCCGTACGAAGGATAACTTCTATAGGTCTTCCGGGAACGCGCATGCTGCTGGAGGCTTGTTTCCTCGATAACGGAACCGGCCATCCGCGCCCGATGTTCTTCATGATAAAGGAAACGAACATGTCCAGAAGCGATCCGGAAACCCCTCGCGGCCCCCTGGGAGACGCGCGCCCAGACTCGTTTGATCCGCACGAGCAGAACGAGAGTGGCCAGAAGCCCGAGAACCTGAAAGACCGACCGTCGGAAAGCACTGTGACGCCCGAAGACTACCCGGAGGACCAGCGCGCCAAGGGAGCTTGACGAAGGCGGCGTCACCCGGCCCAGCCGCCCGGTGACGTCGGCCTTTCGCGATGCCACCATCAACACAGATCAATCAAATTTAGCCGGCGCCCCCCTTTCTTTCGCTTTCTCCATGCGTTGTGAAGTCAGCATAGCCGCCGAATTGCGCAGGCGGCGGACTTGATAGGCAAGGAGCGCACTTTGATTGACATAACCAAGCGAGTTGGGCCCCGTCACTGGACGATGCGCGCCGCAACCGACGATCGGCCCGCCCGCGTCTCAGGTGCGGCGTGAATCTGGCGTTCACCGCAGTCCGCATCGCGCAAACCCTTGCCGAGTCGTCCATTGCATTCCTGGCAGACGACGAGCAGCAGGCCGAGGCGCTGGCCGACGCCGTCCGGGCGCTGGCGCCGCAAGGGCATGTCGTCCACGTGCCCTCAAGCGACGCACTTCCGGGGGAGGCGGCTCCCGCGACGCCGGCGAACGCGGGGCGGCGCGTGTCAGCTCTGCGGGCACTTCGACTGGCGCAAAGCACCTCCATCGCCTGCATCCTGAGCGGAGAAGCCGCAGCGCGGCGCTATCCCGCGCCTGACGCGTTCGACAGCGCCCCGCCCATGCTGCACCCTGGTGACGAGGCGGACACCCGATCGTTCGCGATACAACTCGAAGAGCTGGGGTATTTCGCGGACGACCGCGTCGACGAGCCGGGCGAAATGGCGGTGCGCGGCGAGGTCATAGATATCTTTCCCGCAGACGCCAGCGGCCCGGCACGTATCGAAGTGGTAGCAGGAAGGATTGCCGCGATCCGGTCGTATGACCCGGTGACCCAGCGCACAGTCGGCGATTTGGAGCATCTGGAGATCGGCCGTGCCGCCGAACCGGCGATCGGCGAGCCTACGTCTATTCTCGCCCACCTGACTCCGGGCATACTTGCTCTGTCCGGCCACGCCGACCATCGCCGCAGGCGTTTCATCCAACTTGCCCGCGACGCCGCCGGCAGCGCGCCCCATCGCCTGGATGCGATAGACGATGCCGCGTGGAAGATGGCTGGCAAAGCTTGGACGCGGCAATCGTTCGACGCGGAATTCGAGCCGGTACCACGCTTCGCTAGTGGCCGCTCACCGCTTTCCGCCATGGTGCGTTTCGTGAAGCCGCTTCTAGCGGAGGGACGCGCGTTCGTGCTGGCAGGCAGCACCCGAGACCTGCGTTTCCTTCACCCCAAGGTGGCCCTGCGCCTGTCGCTGGAATTCGTGGAACTCGACGGATTGTCGGCGCTGCAAGAACTGCCCACCGGCTGCGGCGGCAGCCTTACGGCCCCGATCGACGCCGGATACGTCGACGAGCAAATCGTCCTGGTCGCGGCGGCGGACCTGATGGGCAGTCGCGCTCTGATCGGCGATGGCGGTCCGACGGCTGTAAATTCCTGGCATGGTGGCATCGCAGTGCGCAGCGGCGACGTGGTGATCCACGAGGACCATGGGGTCGGGCGTGTGCTGGGCCTGGAGTCTTCGTCGGTTGGCGGCGAGAGCGGCGAACAGCCTGCGGTCGAGCGGATCGTGCTCGAGTACGCAAGTGGTGGCCGACGTCTTGTCCCTGTCGATGAGGCCGACCGGATTTGGCGTTACGGCGGCGACGGCGACGTCGTGGCTCTGGACAAGCTCGATGGCCCGTCCTGGCACGAGCGCCGGGCGGCGATCAATGCTGCGATCGACGAGAGCGCGGAGGCTCTGACGCTTTTGGCGCGTGAACGCGAGACGCTTATCGCGCCGGTCTTAAAGCCCGACCCTGCCGCCTACGAGCGCTTCGCGGGCGGCTTCCCCTTCAACGAAACGGCTGACCAGGCGCGAGCCATCGTAGCCGTCCGCGACGATCTGGCCAGTGGGCGGCCGATGAACAGGCTGGTCATCGGTGATGTTGGCTATGGCAAGACCGAGGTTGCCCTGCGGGCCGCCGCGCTGGCTGCGCTGGCCGGCTTCCAGGTCGTGGTCGCCGCGCCGACCACCGTGCTGGTGCGGCAGCACCTTGAGACGTTCCGCCGCCGCTTCGAGGGGACGAAGATCGAGGTCGCCGGCCTGTCGCGGCTAAGCACCGCCGCAGAACGGAAGGCTACGAGGGCGGGGCTCGAAGATGGCGCGATCGGTATTGTCGTCGGCACGGGGGCGGTAATGGCAAAGGGTGTTAACTACGCCCGGCTGGGTCTGGTGGTGATCGACGAGGAGCAACGCTTCGGCGCCGCCGACAAGGCTCGCCTCCGCGGCCTCGGCACCGTCCATATCCTCAGCCTCAGCGCGACGCCGATCCCGCGCACGTTGCAGGCGGCTCTGGTGGGTCTTCAGAAGATGTCGGTCATCGCCACGCCTCCCGCCCGGCGCCAGCCTATCCGCACCAGCATCACCCAGTACGACGACGTGCTTGTCCGCACCGCGCTCGCCCGCGAAAAGGGTCGGGGAGGGCAAAGTTTCGTGGTCGTGCCGCGTATTGAGGACATGGCGAAAGTCGCCGAAAAGATCCGACGCGCGGCTCCCGACCTGACCCTGATCCAGGCGCACGGCAAGATGTCGCCCGGCGAAATCGACGAGGTCATGGTCGGCTTCGGCGCTGGCCGGGGGGACATCCTGCTGGCGACCAACATCATCGAAGCCGGTCTCGACGTGCCGCGCGCCAACACCATGATCGTGTGGCGCGCCGATCGCTTCGGCCTGGCACAACTGCACCAGCTGCGCGGTCGCGTCGGGCGCGGCAACCGGCGCGGGCAGGCCATCCTGCTGATCGAAAGCGAGAACGCGATCGGCGCGCGCACGCTCAAGCGGCTGCGTACGCTCGCCGCCTTCGACCGGATGGGCGCGGGCTTTGCGATCAGCGGCCAGGACCTGGACATGCGCGGCGCGGGCGACCTAGTCGGCGAGGACCAGGCCGGCCACATGAAGCTGATCGGCGTCGATCTCTACCAGCATCTGCTTCGCATCGCGCTCCAGGCCGCGCGTGGCGAGAACGCCGAGCGATGGGGCCCCGACCTCAACTTCGGGCGCCCTGCCGGAAAGCTGGATCCCGGAGGCGGACCTGCGGCTGTCGCTCTACGTCCGACTGGCACGGATCGAGACCGACGATGCTCTCGATGCCTTCGAGGAAGAACTGCTCGATCGCTTCGGACCGCTGCCTGCCGAGATGGCCATGCTGCTGGCCCATGCCCACATCCGCCTGGCCGCGCGGGCTTTGCGGATCGCGCGCATAGACGCGGGCCCGGCTGCGATCGCATTCACGCCGCGCCACGATTGCGCGCTTGAAGTCGCGGGTACAGGCCTAGCTGAAAGCAAGGGTCGTTGGATCCTTGCCGAGGTAATATCGAGCGAGGCCGAGCGTGTCGCGCGCGTCGAAAGTCTGCTCGACGGGTTCGGAAGCTGACGGGCGGCCGCGTCCGGCCGTGCCTGAGGTGAGATTATCTTTCGGCCGTGCTGGGTCTTTATACGCGCGGCGATCGTTTCATTTGCAAAAGCGGCCACATCCTACCGGATCGGCAGCACATCCGAAAACATGGAGAGCAGGAATGGCAACGGTGAACGACGACGCGCCATCCACTACGTCGAAATCCCGCGAGACCCACGATGCTGCGGTACAGGCGCTTGCGGAAACGCGGGGCGACACCCTGATCGGGCGGACCGTGACGATCAACCGGCCCCGCGCGGAACTCTACGCCTACTGGCGCGACTTCGCGCAGTTGCCAACGTTCATGGACAACGTCGAGCGGGTCGACGTGCTGTCGCCGACACGCTCGCACTGGGTGGTCAAGGCCCCCGGCGACAGGACCGTCGAATGGGACGCGACCGTAACCGAGGAAGCGGAAGGCGAACTCATCGCTTGGGCCTCGACCGAAGATGCAGACGTTCCCAACAGTGGCCGCATCGAATTCCGCGACGCCGGCGATCGCGGCACCATCGTCACCGCGACGATCGTCTACGACCCACCCGCAGGCGTGGTGGGCAAGCTCATCGCCAAGATGTTTCAGCGCGAACCTGCCATCCAGGCGCGGCGCGACTTGCGGCGGTTCAAGCAGCTGATGGAAACCGGCGAAGTCGCCACTTCGTCGCGCACCCGCGCACAGCTTCAAGAGGAGAAAGCCTGATGCGCGCGCTCACCTGGCACGGCAAGCATGACGTCCGCGTCGACACGGTCGACGATCCCGAGATCCTCAATCCACGCGACGCGATCATCAAGATTACTTCGACCGCGATCTGCGGATCGGACCTTCACCTCTACGACGGGTATATCCCCACGATGAAGGCGGGGGACATCCTCGGCCACGAGTTCATGGGTGAAGTCGTCGAGACCGGCCCAGGATCGACGCTGGTCAAGGGCCAGCGCGTCGTCGTTCCCTTCACCATCGCCTGCGGCAGCTGCTACCACTGCGGCAAGCACCAGTACTCCGCTTGCGACAACGGTAATCCCGCCGACAACCAGGACATCGGCATGGAGCTGTACGGCCAGCCGATGTCGGGTCTGTTCGGCTACAGCCACCTAACAGGCGGCTATGCCGGCGGCCAGGCGGAATACGTGCGCGTGCCGTTCTCCGACGTCGGCCCGATCGTCGTGCCTGACGGGCTGGACGACGACGAGGTGCTGTTCCTGTCTGACATCCTGCCCACGGGCTGGCAGGCGGCCGAGAACGCCGACATCGAGCCAGGCGACACCGTCGCGGTGTGGGGCTGCGGCCCGGTCGGCCTGTTCGCCGTGCAGTCCGCCTTCCTGATGGGCGCGGCTCGCGTGATCGCCATCGATCACTTCCCCCACCGGCTGGAACTGGCGCGCAAGTTCGGGGCAGAGACCATCAACTTCGAGGAAACGAAGACCTACGAAGCGCTGATGGAGATGACCGGTGGCATCGGGCCCGACGCCGTCATCGACGCGGTGGGCCTGGAAGCCCACGGCTTCTTCGTCGATAACGTGGTGGACCAGATCAAGGCTTCGATGTTCCTGGGCACCGATCGCATTCACTCGATCCGCCAGGCGATTGTCGCCTGCCGTAAGGGCGGCCGCGTCTCTATGCCTGCCGTATACGGCGGCATCGTCGACAAGTTCCCGCTCGGCGCCTTCATGGAAAAAGGGCTGACGCTCAAGACCGGCCAGACCAGCGTGCAGCACTACATGCCGGGGCTGCTCAACGCGATCGTCGAGGGGAAGATCGACACGACCTTCCTGATCTCGCACCGCATGAGTCTGGAGGACGCGCCCAAGGGATACAAGATGTTCCACGACAACCAAAACAAAGTCACCAAGGTCGTGCTCAAGCCCGGCTTCACCCAAACCGCCGTCGCGGCAGAATAGGAAAAGCATCATGGCGGACAAATTTGCGATCGTGACCGGCGCCTCCACCGGCATCGGCTTCGAACTGGCGAGCCTCGCCGCCGAAAACGGTTACGACCTGCTGGTCGTCGCGGACGAAGGACTGATCGAGGCGGCCGCGCGGGACTTTCGGCTGCACGGCGTTCAGGTAGATGCGCTTCAGGCGGATCTGTCTACGACGGAAGGCGTCGATATCCTGCTGGCCGCCACTTCCGGCCGCCGCATCGATGTGCTCTGCGCCAATGCGGGCCGTGGCCTGGGACACGGTTTCCTCGACCAGGGTCTTGCCGACTGGCGCCGGGTGATCGATACCAACATCACCGGCACGCTCTATCTGCTGCAGCAGGTGCTCAAGGGAATGGTAGCGCGCGACGATGGCAAGGTGCTGATCACCGGGTCCATCGCCGGGTTCATTCCGGGCAGCTTCCAGGCGGTCTACAACGGCACCAAGGCCTTCGTGGACAGCTTTGCGGATGCGCTGCGCAACGAGATCAAGGAGGCGAAGGGCGTGACGGTCACCACGCTCATGCCCGGCCCGGTCGAGACCGAGTTCTTCGAACGCGCCGACATGCTCGACACCAGCGTCGGCGCGTCCAAGAGCAAGAGCGATCCCGCCGACGTCGCCCGCGACGGGTGGACTGCGATGATGAACGGCGATGCCCACATCGTTTCGGGCTGGAAAAACAAGATCCAGGCAGCCGTGGCGCACGTCACCCCCGCGGGAATCCTAGCCGAGCAGCATCGCAAGATGGCGCAGCCCGGCTCGGCTCCCAGTGACGATGGCGGACCTCGATAGAATGATGCCGATCTGAGGCATCGCGAACCAAAGGACAGAGACATGAACACCACGATAGAGCGCACATTCGAAAGTCGCCGCGACGCCGAGCTGGCTGTCGAGCGACTGGTCCAGGAATATGGCTTCGAGCGAACCGACGTGTTCGTAACATCGGCAGGCGATGAAAACAGCGCAGGCGAAACGCTCAGCGGCGGCGACACTGCGACCCATCTGGAGTCGGAGCGCATGGACGCACAGCTTTCCGATCCGATATCCGTTTCGGTGGACGTCAACGACGATGCCCGCGCCGCTATAGTGAACCGCTTATTCGACGAAATTACCGCCGGCTAGGAGGTGCCCTTGTCGGTTTTTGGGAACTCCATACAAGGAACGAGGCTCATGCGCCCGCTGAACAAAAGCCGAGCGCCATCGACCCCGCGCCAATTGCCGCCGCTCCCTTCGCACGAGCGGGTGCAGGAACTGCTGTTCGAAGCTGCCAGGTCGGGGCGAGACGACATGATTCCTATCCTGCTGGATGCCGGGGCGGATATCGAGGGCTTTGATACGAAGGGGCACTCCGCTCTGGTCCTTGCCACTTATCATGGTTTAGAGGAAACCGCCGCGCTGCTGCTGGATCGCGGCGCCGACCCGAACGGCGCGACGGCGAGTGGCAGCCCGCTGATGGGGGTCGCCTTCAAAGGACATATGGTCATCGCCAGGCGGCTGCTCGCCGCCGGTGCGGACCCAAACCAGCGCAACGCCGCAGGACAGACCGCGATTATGATGAGCGCCCTGTTCGACCGGCGCGAGGTCATCGAACTCCTCCTGACCGCGGGCGCCGATATCGATGCAGTAGATACGGCAGGCAACGATGCGGTCAGCCTTGCGCGAATGCAGGGCAACGAAAGCCGCGCCCGATGGCTCACCGACCGCCGGGAGGAGCACCTTCCAGCATAAAAGTGGGGCATTGCCCAAACCATTAAGCGACAGGAGCGATATTCATGAGCGACGTTTCGATAGGCACGGGCTCGAGCAAAAAGCAATCCGGGGGGAAGGGCTAGGCGCGCAAGCCGAGACCGAGCACGACATCGACCGGGGCCTAGCAGGTGCCGAAGCCAAGCCATTTGCCCCTCGGCCCGGGACCAGGGAAAATGATTCCAAGGCGTCTGTGTCCAAAGATTGTGAAAACCACTCTGCCGTTGAAGGCGCTGCGAACCTGATCTCCGGGAGACGGAACGCAGGGCGGGAATAGCGAAGCCATACGCACTTGGCTGCAACATCATGAGTCGGTGACCAAGTCAATCGGAACTAAAGTAAGCCTTATTGTATGTTGTTTGTCCGACAAAAGGGCGAAGCATGGCAAATGACAGCGGGCGTCCGACGCTACCGGTGGTTTTGGGTCCTGAAGGACGTGAGTATTTAGGGCGGCAGGTGCGTCGGCGGCGGGTATCCCGCTCGATATCGGAGCGGTGTCGGATCATCCTACGCTGCGCGGACGGCATCCAGAGCAAGGTCGTAGCGGGCAAGTTGGGATTGCATGAGCACACAGTGGGCAAATGCCGCCGGCGCTTTCTTCAGGATCCTCTCGAAGCGCTGCTGGACGAGGCTCGACAAGGAAGGCCTAGAACGATGGAGGATGATCAGGTCGCAGCCGTGGTGAGCGAACATTGCGTTCAAAGCCTGATGACCCGGTTCGCTGGTCGATCCGCCCTATGCCGGGCCCAACCGACTTTTCACATACGACGATCCCGCGCATCTGGACGGCTTTCGGGCTTCAGCCACATCGTTCAGAGACGTTCAGCTGTCGAACGATCCGCCGTTCGTCGACAAGGTTCGCGATATCGTCGGCCTTTATCTATCGCCGCCCACCGTGCGCTGGTGCTCAGCGTGGACGAGAAGGGCCAGATCCAACCGCTCGATCGCGAGCCGCCCATCCTGCCGATGATGCTGGCATGCCCAAGCATCTCACGAGCAGCTATGTCCGCCATGGCACCACCTCGCTCTTCGCGGCGATCGATATCGCCTCGGGCTTTGTCATCGGCAAATGCTGCGAGCAGCATCGCGCCGCTGAGGTTCTCGACTTCCTCAAGCAGCTTCATGCGCAGCTGCCGCCAATCTGGAGGTCACATCATCATGGACAATTAGGCGACCCATAACCGTGCTGGTCCGGGCATGGTTGGCTCGCCGGCGGCACTACCATGTTCATTTCACGCCAACCTCCGCATCCTGGATCAACAGGTCGAACGCTGGTTTGCGGAGCTTACCCGCAAGCAATTACGCCGGGGCGGTCATACGTCCACGAGCAAGCTGGAGAAGGACATCCGAACCTTCATCGAACCCCACAACCAGAACTCAAAGCCGTACCGATTGAGAAAACCGGCTGACTAAATCCTCGCCTGCTAGACGCCAGAACGCACCTTATGGGGCGATTTAGATTCAGATGACTAGGCGCAACAAGCCTAAGAAGCGAGCGTTAATCCTTCATGGAACCCTTTCGCTTAATCATTGGGCCGGATGACAACGCAACCGCGTTGCAGCTGAGTGCGCGCGCGGTCATACTGTTTGCCTTTGGGGTTCTTTGCATACGCATCGCTGGCCGAAGAACCTTCGCACAATATGCTCCGCTTGATATTGTCGTCGCTCTGATCGCATGTTCGAACATCAGCCGGGTCATGACCGGGAAGGCAGCCTTCTTTCCGGCGTTAAGTGCGACACTCGTCCTGGTCATTCTGCATCGGCTTTTAGGGCATGCAACCCTGCATTGGGGCCTTCTGTCGTGGTTGGTGAAGGCAAGGCCGATCAAAATCATCGAGGACGGTGAGGTCGACGACGAGGCTTTGCGACGCGCCGAACTAAGCCGGGAGGACATGCTGGAAGCCATTCGGCTCGAGCAGGTGGAGAACCCTGAAGATGTTGCCGCGGCGAGCGTCGAGGGGAGCGGAAAGGTCAGCGTGGTTCCAAAAAACACTCGCTAAGCGGGGCGGGGAGTGCCTAAAAATGGCCCGGCTCTTAATGGGGCGCGGACCGTGTACGCGAAGGCGCGCCATTAGCAGGTGCTCGTAACCGTGGATGCCCTGACCGTGAATGCCACAAATTCCAAGCCACATAGATCGCCAGGGGAACCGCCATGACCACCATCGTGACCCGGGTGGCGAACTTCCCCTTTCTGGTTCCGGAGTTTTCAAAGGGATCAGTGGGAATGCTCACATCTTTCCTCCAACGCCGTCACTTTGGTCCAGCCAGACAGTTGGGTTCCGGGGTCGATGAGGCCCAAATGGAACTGGACATGGATCCAGGTTCTTGCCCCGGCCGCGTCGTTCATTGAAAAGTAGCCCTCGGCGTCCGGCCGTCGGACCCAACCGATCGGCAGATATCAGAGTACATCCGATGCTGTGCCGCCTTTGATGACACAAGTCTCGCACATCCCACAGACGTCCACGCAGAGCGCGCGTATCGGCCCGACCATACAGAGCACGTCGACCGCCAAACTTCCATCGCCCTTCAAAGCTTCAGCGGCCCATGGAATGGCCGCTATGGATGATTCTGCGCCTTTGATGTACGTGTCAAAGCAATCGCGTTCATCGCTCCTGATTTCCGAAAAAGCGTCGATGCATGAACCGCACACCGCCAGACAGAGCCCGGTCTGCCCCACCTTCCCAGACGGTACGGGCCCCGGAATTCCGGTGGGGATTGCAGGATATCGAAATCCCAGCCTGCGCCGCCTCTCTTCCCTAACGGGGTGCCTGTCGGTCAAAGTTTGTAATGACTCCCCCTTTTCAGCGAGGGACTGCCCACAGACATTACTTTAGGACTACAGTGACCCGAAATCTAGATTATAATTTCTCTTTTTTAATCAATATCGTGATAATAAACGCTCCACTGTCGGAGCAGCCGTATTCTGTTTGCCGTCTTCGTTCTTGATGTCTCCTCCAGAGCTTCGCGAATTTTACCAGTCTAACCGTCCGTAAGATGCTCAATTCCCACAAATTCTACCCGCGCCTTGTCGAGGGCGCGGATAATTTCGTCGAGCTTGGCTTGCATCGCGGCTCCGTCACGGTTCTGGCTGTTCTGAATCAGGAACACCGCCAGGAAGGTCAGCACCGTCGTCGCGGTATTCACGACAAGCTGCCGTGTCTGAATAGTGCAACGGGGGCCCGCTGACCGCCCAAATGAGGATCAACAGTGTCGAGATGATACAGGCCAGCGCCTGTCTCATAAGCTGGGCACATTTGGTGGCAATCTTGGTGAAAATCTGATCCGTCTCCGACCGCGGTTGCGCCCCCGGCCCCCGTTGCCCGATCAATCGCCTGTCTTGGAGTGCGGCGCAGCCACTGGCTTCGATTCAGGTGATTCCCGCTGTCGAAGAAAGATCGACAGAACCACGAGAACGGCTGTGGAGAGGAACTCGCTCTGCCAGTTCTGGAAGGATTCAAACCAAAGCTGTGCGTCGCCGAGATAGGCGATTGGACCGAGGGGTACCTCGCCGTGCTCGACAGCTTCCTCGGCGGCAGCCCGCGCGCTTTGTATCCAGTGCACCGCGAACGATACCAGGAACAGAATGGCCAGAGCCAATCCCAACGAACGCGCATAGATGGCGCGCCAGACGGGCCCCCAGCTCAGGACAGAAGGAGCTCCGGCCTTTGTCGCGTCGCTCTCAAGATGGGCGTCCCGGGGCGGCGCATCGGGATCTTTCGATTCGGCTGAGCCGCGTTGAATCAGAAATGCCGTGAGGACGACATAAGCCGACATCTGGAGGAACTCGCTTTCCCAATTCTCGAACACCGAGGACAGGAACTCGGGGCTGAGTGCGTAGGCAGAAAGTGACAATACCGGCTGTCCATGGCGCCGCGCGTCTTCGACAGCGACATGCCACCCGGTAAGCCACTGTGCCGTAATGCTGGCCAGGAACAGGGCCAAGAGTACGAGCGTGAGACCATTGTCCCGTAAGCGGCGCATCAGGGTCCTCTTTTTCTGCTTCTGGATTGCCATTCTATCAACGCGCCAGACACAAAGAGGTTCTGAAAGCTCGGGCTTCACTCACGATTGTTGAGTTGGGCGAACCATTGGTCCGGGGAAAGGTGCGTGCTCGCTGCCGTCTCTGCAGCCATGCTTTGGGCCATCGTATCGAGCGCCCAGCACCCTTTTTCGTCACTCTGCGCCGCTACCGCGTCCTCGGGAATCCACAACGTGTAATCGCGCATATGGGCGTCCGCAGCCGTGAACAGGACGCAGATGTCGGTGGCGATGCCGGTGATAACAAGGTGGCGAACCCCGAGCTTTGGCAAAAGGACCGGGAGGTTTGTGGCATAGAACCCGGAAAACTGTGGTTTGATTATGAAGAAGTCCTCTGCGGCCGGCCTCAAAAGAGCCGTGACCGGATTATCATGTTCCAGGGCGCGATCGATCAGCAGGGAGCGCTCGGAATGCCATTCCCCGAAATTGTCGTTCACATAAACGATGGGCCAGCCCTTTTGCTCGAAAGCGTCCTTGAGACGTCGCACGGCCGTAGCTGCCTTCAGCGCCTTGGGCTGCAGGATATCCGCGCCCTCGAAGTCGAAGCCATTGATCATGTCGATGATCAGGAGCGCTGCGCGGTCGCCCTCCTGATCCTCGTCCGGGGCTTTGGGAGGGCGATCAGCCGCCATGATCAGACGGATGGGGCAAAGACCGACATCCGCTTGAGCCCAGGCAGACCTCCTCCGGGCGAAAACGCATTGATGCCCTGCACGGCATGGGTCAGCCCTTCAGCTTGGCCGCTGCTGCATCCAGCTTCTGGCGACTGTTTCCGACCCTCTCGATCAAGTTCTGTGCCTGATCCCGCGTGATCCCGTGCTTGCCGGCAAAATGATCGAGTTCGTAGCCTTCCTCCCCCGCAACAGTGCGTCTGTCTGACCCTCCGCGCTTTGTCTTGTCGTCGGTCATGACCTCTTCTCCCATTCACGTTTTACGCATTTTCAATTCTCCATGTGAGGTCTTGTTCCCGAAACGCTTGTGGCGTTTCCAAGCACCCGAATATGGAGGAAAAAGGTAGCTTGCGCCTCCATCCTGACCGGCGAGGCGGCAATTCTTCCGATATCAAGCACGGCCCGCCTTGTATGACGAAACGTTGCGGAGTCTCCGCCATTGCAAAATTCGGGTCGCCGCTAAGCCGGCAAGAAAGAAAAGGACGAACAGATGAAGCACTTGGCAGGCGCTCTTGGCATTCTTGCTGCGAGTGTGTCGCTCGCCGCGACGCCCGTAGAGGCTCAACATTACAACAACCGCGACCATGGGCGTGGCGGGACGAGCCACTCCCAGCGCATCGACAGCCGCCACGAATGGCGCGGTGATCGCGACAAGAATTGGGATCCAGCCCAAAGTTATCATAGCGGCAACCACACGGAACGGCGCCTCGGTCGCAACGACCGCATCTACCGAGGCCGCGACGGACGCGCCTATTGCCGTCGTTCAGACGGTACGACCGGTCTTGTCGTGGGCGCTCTGGGCGGTGCCGCCCTCGCCAAGTTGGTTGGTGGTAATACCTTGGGAACACTTGCAGGCGGCGCGGGCGGCGCCCTGATCGGCCGCGAGGTCGATCGCGGCGGAGTGAAATGTCGCTGAAGCCAATGAGCGCAAATCTATGACAAGGAAGGGGGCGATTCTATGGCGTCCCCTCGCTTTTGGGAGGCTTTCAACATGATCCGGATCAGAGACGAAGATAAGCCGTTCTATGTAGTGTCAGCCGACGAACTGGACGGGATCGTCCGTGCCGCGCAGCGCGGCGCACTTCTCGATCTCGTGTCCATGCAGCGACAGCCTCGCTCCGGGATTCTTGTTAGATTTGCCTCGCGCGACCAAGCCGCGCGTGCGCAGCTTCATTTAGCCCCCGCGCCCGTATCGTCGCGGCCCGCCGCTGTCGTTCTTTTCCGGACTCATAAACGCCGACCACTGCGATCGCAGCGCAGTGGTCAGATTGAACAAGCCGTGAATTGATCAGCAATCTCTGTCTGGAGCATGTGTCACCTGGCATGGGGCGACATCCGCTGGATATGAGAATGGCTTGCGCCAAGCGCTCGAAGGCCCATAGTTGGCCTAGAGCATAATTTACCGCTTCGGACAAATGCACCATGAACGATGATGCTGAGCGCCTCGCGGCCTTGGAAGCGGAGATCGCCCACAAGAGGGCGATCCTGGAAAGCAGCCTCGATTTCGCTATCATCGCTACAGATCGATCGGGCATTGTAACCGACTGGAATAGCGGTGCCAGACATATCTTTGGCTGGCATGCGGAGGAAATGTGGGGCCAGACAGCAGAGCGCATTTTTACGCCAGAGGATGTCGCGGTCGATCGCATCGACACCGAAATGAAATTGGCGCTGAAGGACGGGCGCGCCAGCGACGAGCGTTGGCACCTGCGAAAGGATGGAAGCAGATTCTGGGCATCCGGTGAGATGATGCCCCTTCGCGACGAGGCCGGTGCCCACCTCGGTTTCATCAAGATTGTGCGCGATCGTACCGCAGAGCATCGAGCCGGTCATAAGCTACGCCAGACCGAAGCTAGCTTGCTTCGCGCGCAGGATGTCGGCGGATTGGGCGTGTTCTCCATAACGGATGACGGGATGCTGCGCGCATCTGCGGCCTTTTGTCGTATGTTTGGCGTGCCTGAAAGCGACATTCTACCGACATCCGAGATCGATCAATTGGTGCTGCCGGAAGATCGGGAGATCGCCTCCACGGTGCAGACCCGCGCCGATGGCACCGCTGCCCGCAACGTGACGTATCGAATTTGCCGCGCCGACACCGGCGAGTTGCGCTGGATCGCCCGAACCGGCGAGGTGGAATACGATGTCGACGGGAACCCTGTTAGCTTTGCCGGCACCGTGCGAGATGTAACCCAGGACAGGATCGCCATTCGTAAGTTGGAGGAGAAGGAGCGCCAAGCGCGCGCTTTCGCGGACGAACGCAGGTTCATCACCGACCTCCTGGTGGCTCAGAGGGCCCAGACCGATCCTGACGAGGTGATGCGTCTTTCGGCGGCCGAGCTTGCCAAGCGTCTTCCAGCGAGTCGAATAGGCTTCTACCGCATGGCGGGAGGGCATCAGGTCAATTATGGCCCCAGCGTCACGGATGGAACTCTACGCCCGCTCGCCGGTCTGCGCGCAACCGACGAATTCGGAAAGCGCGTCGAACAACAGCGGCGCTCGGGAGAAACCCTGGTTTTCACTGACAGTCGCAACGACCCCGTAGGCGGGCTGGAGCGTTTTGCCGATCAAGGTGTGCTCTCCGGAATTTGCCTGTCGATCTTTAGCGACCGCCGCTGGCTGGGGGGCTTTTACCTGCATCACCGGGCCGTTCGCGTCTGGACTCAGGCTGAGATTTCTCTTGCCCGCGAAGTGGCGGAACTGACTTGGCTGGCCGTCGAACGGGTTGAGGCGATGATCCGTATGGCCGGTCGTATCGAACATCAGGACGCCGCCCTCGGCCGCGTGGCTACCGAGCTACAGGAAGAGACCGCCCTGCGCGCCGAGGCTGAAACTCAGTTGCGACAGCTGCAGAAAATGGAAGCGATCGGTCAACTCACCGGTGGGATTGCGCACGACTTCAATAATATGCTCGGCGTGGTGATTGGCGGCCTCAATCTCGCAACCCGGCGCCTGGCGCGGGGCGAAACGGATATCTCAAAGTATCTTGATGCGGCGCTGGACGGCGCAACCCGGGCTGCCAGCCTGACCCAGCGCCTGCTGGCGTTTTCCCGTCAGCAGCCGCTGGCGCCTGAGCCCATCGATGCCAATAGACTCGTGTCCGGCCTGTCCGAGTTGTTGGCCCGAACGTTGGGCGAAACTATTGCGCTGGAGACGGTGCTGAGCGCGGGTTTGTGGAAGATCAACGCGGACGCAAACCAGCTTGAGAACGTCCTGGTCAATATGGCGGTCAACGCCCGCGACGCCATGCCAGGTGGCGGCAAGGTTACAATCGAGACGCACAACGCCTATGTCGATGCCGCATATGCCCGCGAGTACGAACTGGAAATCGGCCAGTACGTACTGATATGCGTAACCGACACCGGAACCGGCATGGCTCCCGAGGTTATTACTAAAGCCTTTGAGCCGTTCTATACGACTAAACCGAGTGGAAAGGGTACGGGTCTGGGCCTTAGCCAGGTATTCGGTTTTGTCCGTCAATCCGGCGGACATGTGAAGGTCTATTCGGAACTTGAGCACGGAACCACCTTCAAGATCTATCTTCCGCGATTTTTTGGTGAAGCGACCATTCCGGTAATCAGGTCGGGCAATGGTCCTTTACGCCGAGGCGATGTGACCGAGGTTATCCTGGTGGTGGAAGACGAGCAGCGTCTGCGGGACTTTACGGTGGAGGCCCTGCGCGAACTCGGTTACACCGTTGTGCACGCCGAAAACGGCACCGATGCATTGTCGCTCATGGAGGCGGGCCAGGCGGTCAGCCTGCTGCTTACGGACATCGTCATGCCGGGAATGACGGGCCGACAGTTGGCCGACCACACGCTTGGTTTGCAGCCAGATTTGAAAGTGCTGTTCATGACCGGCTACACCCGAAATGCAGTGGTTCACAACGGTGTGATCGATCCTGGAACCAATTTCCTTTCCAAGCCATTCAGCGTCGATAATCTCGGAAATATCGTGCGGCGCGTACTCGAAAGCTAGCTCAGGATCCAAACTTCTTCGCTTCGACGATTCACCTATGTCTTCATAAGGGGACGGCCTCGGTCTTATTGCGGCCTTTAACCGCAGCGCAGATGGACCTCCTTTGGAGTCTCTTTCTGGACTCCAGAAAGAGGCCAAGCGAGGATCGCGTGGAGATGATCGCGCCAAACGAACGGCGCCGGAATCGCGATCATAAAGGCGGAGCCTGTCGCTGCGCCGGCGGTGCCCGGGCCCCAGAAGGGGCATCAACCCGTTTCGTCGCCGCTGCCGGCTGCGCTGGAGGGACTGATCCGCCTGCATCCACGCGACCGCCCCGAGGGGAACGACATGGCGGCATATAAAGTTGCGCGATGCTAACCCATGCAGCCAACGCGGCCCCTCTTCGTCATCGTGGATCGATGCCCGTGGCGCGATAATCGTCGCGCACGATATCGGTGGAGCTGGCGATTTCGCAACCGGCGTGCGATGGGCGCTTCAAGTTTGGCCTCTAGCACTCTAACCCTGGCTGCCGTAAGTCCTCGATAACATTAGGCGAGAAAGCAGATGGCGCTGGTTAAGAAATCCACACTTGCATCCCGGACCAACCTGCCGGCGGCACCAGCGAACCCGTCACCTATGGCGCAAGCGCCCAAGACCGTTGGTCGCAAGACATCGCCGGCGAACGAAACTTCGGCCGCACAGCGTGTCGATGCAGCGACTCAGGAGCTGGCGAGCGGCTTGGGCGAGGCATCCGCTGCCGCGGCGGAACTGCAGCGGACGATGGACCAGATTTCGAGCGGCGCCGAAGAAGCAGCAGGGGCCGCGCAGGAATCTCTCGGCCTCATCGCTGCGCTCGGCGTGAGCTTTCGGGAAGCCCGTGCCCGCGCCGAGGATTCACGCCGCCAGACCGACGCGACCGCGAGCAATTTCGCCGAGATCGGTGCGCAGATCGAAGTGTCGGTGGCTGCCATCGAGCTGAGCGCGCAGCGTCAGCTGGCGACAGTCGAACTGGTCGCCTCCCTGGAACATTCGGCCAGCCGCATCGACGAAATCGGTGCTAGCGTGGCCGACGTCGCCGACCAGACCAGCTTGCTCGCGCTCAACGCCACAATCGAGGCCGCGCGAGCCGGTGAAAGTGGCGCAGGCTTCTCCATCGTCGCCGATGAAGTGCGCCTGCTGGCCGAAAGCTCAGAGGCTGGCGCGGGCGTCATTCGGCGACTGGCCGGCAGCATCGGAGAAGAGATCAAGCGGATCGCGGAAAAGATCCGCGCTGCGTCCGCTTTGGCGACCAGCGAAGCGCAAGCGGGGCACGGCGTCGTCGCCCGACTTGTGGCGGACCGCGAGGCACTTAGCGGACTTGGCCGTAGTGCCGAGGAAATTCTACAAACGGCTGTGGAAGCCGAAAGCGCGATGCGAGAAGCGGAAAAGGGTGCCGAACAGGTCGCCAGCGCCGCAGAGGAGCAGTCAGCCGCCGCCGCCGAGGCCCAGCAAGCGATCGAACAGCAAGGCGCCTCTCTCGAGGAAAGCCAGCAGACCGCTGAGGCCCTCAGTACTCTTACCGAGGAGTTGCAGGACGCTGACGTATCTGCCGTGATCGTCGAGCAAGTGGCCGCGGCGGCCGAGCAGCTTTCGGCGACTGTGCAGGAACTGTCCGGAGCCTCGGGCCAGATTCTCGTCGCGATTGAGCAGATAAGCCGTGGCACACACGTTCAAGCTTCGGCCACGGGGCAGGCCAATATCGCAATGGTGCAGATCGAAAAGTCGGCGCAGCTCGCACAATCACACTCGGAAGCCGCCCGCGGGCAGATCGGCACGATAGTCACGTCCGTTAGCGAGAGCCAAGTTCAGATCGAAGAACTCGTGACGGGAGTCGTTGCAGCTATTGCAGAGATCAACGAGGTGCTCGCACATTTATCGGCGCTCAACGAGACCAGCCGACAAATCGAGAAGATCGCGGACACCCTGACCCTCATTTCTGTGCAGACCAACATGCTTGCAGTGAGCGGGGCCGTGGAGGCGACCCGCGCCGGGGCCTCGGGACGAGGCTTTGCAATCGTGACAACCGACATCCGCAAGCTTTCGCGGGAATCCGCAGAAAGCGCCGCCCAAGCCAAGGATGGCGTACGGTTGATCCAGGACCAGATCGCATCAATCCGCCGCGACCTCGATCAGGTGGTAGGGGCCGCCGAAGCGGAGATTGCACGCAACCGTGCGATGCTAGAGCGCTTTGGATTTGTCGCAAAGGAACTCCAGGCGGCGCAGGCGTTGAACGCCGTTATAGTCTCCAGCGCCGACGACATGCTTCGCTCAGCCCGCGAAGTTCAGAGCGGCACTAACCAGATCGCCGAGGCCGCGGACTTGGCGGCCGCCGCCACGCGTGAGGCGGGCGCCGCCGCGCGCCAGCAGGCGCAGGGTGCAGAAGCGCTGGCGGCCGCCATCGAGGATATCGCATCGATTGCCACCGTTCTCGCGTCGAACGCGGCCTGATACCTTGGTTAACTCGCTTGAAGCCGATGCTCGAACGCTGACTTTCAGCGTCGGCTCCGAATTGCTGGGCATGGAAGCCTCGCTGGTGCAGGAGATCACTCCCCTCCCCCGCCTCGCCCGCATGCCTCATGCGCCTGAAGCCCTGATGGGCGTGGCGCAGGTCAGCGGTGTTATCGTTCCAGTTCTGTCAGTGGCCAGCCTTCTGGGACGTGAACAGTCGCCCGTCCACCGCATGATCGTAACGGAAATGGACGGGCCAGTGGGGCTCGCCGTGACTGGCGTATCGCAGATAGTCAGCGAAGACCACTCCGCTTCGGTGACCCGAATCGACATCGCCAGTCTGGTCGCTGCCGCAGTTCCAGAGCGGCGGGCGCGGCGCGTTTCGAGCCCGATCATCGCCGCGTCGAGGCAGACCGGCCACCTTCACGCGGAAACGATTACTCTTGTCACTTTAGTCGCCTCTGGCCAGGATTTCGCCCTGCCACTCGCCTCGATCGAAGAGGTGCTGCGCCTCCCTTCCGAGATCGCGCGTATCCCGCTTGCCGATGTTGCCACAATCGGGAGTGTGGCGTGGCGCTGCGCGGTTCTGCCTCTGCTTTCACTTAGCGCGCTGCTGCGGTTGCCGGTCGCACCGATTACACTGCGGTCTCGGGTGGTCGTCGTCCGGATCGGCACCCATCGTGTGGGGCTGGTGGTCGACGCGATGCGCACCATCGAGAGCGTGCCCGAACGGGATGTCGACGCCGTACCTCAGGTCCTCAACCGGACCGGCGGCGAGGCGCGCATTCAAGCAATCTGCCGATTGGACGAAGGCACGCGCCTGTTGTCGGTGCTGTCGCCCGATTACCTCGTTGACGAAGATATCACCATGCGGCTGCTGCAGGGCGATACAGGAGGCAAGGGAGAGATGACTGGCGATATCGACCGACAGGATGAACGGTTCCTGCTCTTCACCATCTCCGGCGAGTGCTTCGGGATGCCAATCGAAGCCGTTCAGGAAGTGGCGCTCCTGCCAACCCGCCTGACTTCTCTGCCCAAGGCGCCCGCGTTCGTGCAGGGCGTCATGAACGTGCGCGGCGAAGCCATTCCGGTGATCGATCAGGCACGGCGTTTCAACGGGATTTCATTCGCGGGCGCCAAGCCGCGCGTGATTGTCGTGCGTATCGGCGAATTGACCGCCGGTTTCATCGTCGACGCGGTCTCGCAGGTCGTACGACCGCCAGCAGACGCACTACGTCCGGCACCGGATTTGGGTGGCGGCGGGGCACGTGTGTTCGACCGCGTCTTCACCCTCGACGGTCAGGATAAACTCGTTTTGATCGTCAGCCCGCAAGAGTTGCTCGACCGCGCCGAGAGGGACGTGTTGGTTGCGCTCGGCACGAAGAACAAGGCGGCCGAGGGCAAGCCGTGACGAAACTTTTGATAGTCGACGATTCGGCGCTGATGCGGCGCCTGCTAACAGACATCTTCGAGGCGGCAGACGATTTTGAGGTTGCTGTAGCGCGCAACGGTGTCGAAGCGCTCGGCATGCTGGCCAGTTTCGCGCCGGACGTCGTCACGCTGGACATTCACATGCCCGAGATGGACGGGCTTGCCTGCCTCGACCGGATCATGGTGGTCCGCCCCTGTCCGGTCGTGATGGTATCCTCGCTCACCGCCGACGGCGCAGAAGAGACGCTTGAAGCCATGGCGCTCGGTGCCGTGGACTTCGTGCCAAAGCCCAAAGGCGCAGTCTCGTTGGAGATCGACAAGATCGCCGAGCATCTCGTGGACAAAGTCCGGGCAGCTTCCAAGGCTCGGATTCCGCGTTCGGCCCGTCTGCGAGAGCGCGTTCGCGAGGCCAGCACGGGCGGGCTGGCCCAATCGCGCAAGAGCCGGACGGGATCGGCCGCTCCGTCGTTCCGCGACCAAACCGTCTCACCTGGCAACAGCGAGGGCAACGGCCTCGTCCTTGTCGGCTGTTCGACTGGCGGCCCCCCCGCCCTCGATGCGTTGCTGGGGGAGTTGCCCGCCGATTTTCCCTGGCCGATCCTCGTCGCCCAACACATGCCGGCCAGCTTCACCGGCCCGCTCGCGCGGCGTCTTGATCGACTTTGCGCATTGACCGTTCGAGAAGTCGAGCGGGCCACACCGCTCCTGGCTGGACACGTCTATATCGCTCGGGGTGATGCCGATGTCATCCTTTCCCGCCGATCCGGCAGCCTGATGGCACTGCCCGCTCCAAGCGATCCCGAATTGTTCTGGCACCCCAGCGCTGACCGGATGGTCGAAAGCGCCATGCGCATGGTTGCACCCGCGAAGCTGATTGGCGTGTTGATGACCGGAATGGGTACGGATGGAGCAACGGCAATGACCACATTGAAGCAGCGCGGTGGTCTGACCATCGCCGAGGCCGAGAGTACCGCCGTGGTATGGGGCATGCCCGGCGCGCTCGTCGAACGAGGCGGTGCATCGCTCACCACCCCGCTTCCCCAGATCGCCGGAACCCTCATGAACTTTTTCGTACGGTGAGCCAACAGCCAACGCTCACCGTCATTCCGCTCACCACCGAAGAGATTCTCGGCGTCGGCGAACTCCTTTATCGCTGCACCGGTATGATATTTGGCGAGAACAAGCGTTATTATATCGAGCGACGCATCACCGAGCGCATGCGGCGCACTGGCATAGCCACCGTGCCCGCCTATCTCGGGTTGGTGCGCAGCCATGTCGGCGAACGTGAGGCGTTCATCAACGCATTCACGATTAACGAAACGTATTTCTATCGCGAAGAACATCAGCTTGCAGCGCTCTCTCAAAGCCTGCTGCCGGACATCGTCCGCAACCGTCGGCCCGGCGATCTCGTGCGCATCTGGTCGATGCCCTGCTCGAGCGGAGAAGAGGCTTATTCGATCGCGATCTGGCTGCTGGAGAATTGGCAGCTGGTTGATGCCTACAACATCGAGATCGTCGGCTCCGACATCGATACCGCCGCGCTCGGCCGCGCGCGAGAGGGTCAGTTCACCCAGCGCTCGCTCGCTCGCCTGCCCCCAGCCCTGCGCGACGCATATTTTGAGCCCGAGCATGGCCACCACCGACGCATTATCCAGGACCTGCGGGAATCCGTGCGCTTCACGCACGCCAACATAATCGATCCGGCCAGCATGACGGGTATCGGCAAATTTGACGTTATTTTGTGCCGCAACGTGCTCATCTACTTCGACGACCCGGCGCGATTGGCTGCTGCGAACGCGCTCTACGATAGCCTCAACCCCGGAGGCTACGTATGCCTTGGGCACAGCGAATCGATGGGTCGGATAACGGATCGTTTCGAGCTGGCTCGCCTTGCCGACGCAATCGTATATCGTCGACCGTGATGGACGAGCTGCTCGAACAATTTCTGATCGAAGGCCGCGAACTGGTGGCCGAAGCGTCGAATGATCTGTCGGTACTCGCGGGCGATTTGCGGGCAGCGGGCGCGATCGACAGCGCGTTCCGTGCGATCCATACGTTGAAAGGCTCTTTCGCAGTGTTCGCGCTCGCACCGGCCGAACGGCTGCTCCACGCAGCCGAAGACGTGCTCGATCGCGCTCGACAGCAGGCGGACCTATTGGACATCGCTGCAGTCGGAGCGCTTGTCTCCTGCCTCGACCAGACAGACCGCTGGATCGACGAGATGGAGATCGGCGGCGTGCTATCGCCCGATGCCGAGCAGGCGGCCGCCCGGATCATCGCCCTGTTGGCACGATCGGGGGGCTCGAAAAAGCCTGAGCCTGTGGCTGCAGTTCAGCGGCAGGCGGACTGGCTTGTCTTGCTGACTGATCGCGAAGCCGCCGCGATCGCGCAGGCGGCCGGGCCACTCGTCGCGTTTCGATACACGCCGGATTCCGACTGTTTCTTTCGTGGCGAAGACCCACTTGCGGTGGTCGAACATGTCCCGGCACTCGCCGCGCTGGCGATACTTCCAGTCGACGGTAAATGGCCAGCGATCGACGCTCTCGAACCGTTTGCCTGTATCTCTGTCATCGAGGGATTAAGCACAGCGCCCGAGGCAGAAGTGCGAGCTGCCTTTCGTTTCCAGCTCAGCGAGGTCGAAATCGCTGCAATCCAGCCCCCGCCTACGCCACCGGATATCGGCGAAACGGCGCGCGGCAAGTCGATCCTGAGGGTTGAGGCCAAGCGTATCGACGCATTGGCGGATGGCCTGGGCGACCTGATCGTGGCAATCAACAACCTCCAGCCGCTGGTGAACGAACTGGAACCCGTGGACCGCGCTCTGTCGGCTAGGCTGCGTGCGGCGCAGGCGAGCATCGAGCGGGCAAGCGGAACGCTGGGCCGCAGCCTCGCGCGCGTTCGTCTCGTACCGCTTGAGCCCATGGTTCGACGCCTGCCTCGCGTGGCGAGAGAGATCGCGCAAAATCTCGGCAAGGACGTCGTCTTCACGTTCTCGGGCGAGACGATCGAAGTCGACAAGCAGGTCGCCGATGGGCTGTTCGAACCTCTCATGCACCTCGTGCGCAACGCCATCGACCACGGAATTGAACAGCAGGGCGCGCGGCGGGCGGCGGGAAAGAGCGGGCAAGCGGTGGTCGCTCTCGCCTTCCAGCGCGACGGCGATGTAATCACCGCGACGGTAAGCGACGATGGGGCCGGAATCGACCCGGCACGCGTTCGCACCGCTGCCGTGGATCGTGGAATGCTTTCTCAGGACGCTGCCGATGCCCTCGACGATGCCACCGCGTTGCGGCTCATCTTCCGCGCTGGATTTTCGACAGCCTCTAGCGTGACCGAAATATCGGGACGTGGCGTCGGCATGGACGCTGTGCAGGTCGCTATTACCCGGCTGCGTGGTTCGATCGAGATCGACAGCGAGCCTGGCATCGGCACGCGATTTCGCATTCGCTTGCCCGTCACCGCGCTGACGACACGCCTGCTGATCATAGAAGTGGCAGGTGAGCGCTATGGCATCCCACTCGAGCAGGTCGCCGAAACCTTCCGCATTGACACTACCGCGCTCATTCCGGTCGGGCTTGGCCTCGCTTGTGTGCTGCGCAACAGGACGATCCCCGTGCTAGACCTTGCGACTCTGCTGAACGGACGGCCAACGCAAGGCCCGTACGCCAAACTGGTGGTAACGCAAGTCGACGGAACCCCCGTCGCGATGCGCGTGGACGGGTTTGGCGAACGTCTCGACACCGTCGTACGCCCGCCTCGCGGCATCCTTGCGTCGGCGCCGGGCGTGATTGGCTCTGCAGTGCTGGGCGACGGCGGCGTGCTGATAGTGCTCGATCTGCCGGAACTTGCGGGATGACTGTCCGCGTTGTAGACGGCAATATAATGTTGGAAGGGCGCTGCCCTGCAAGCGATGCCGAGGACCTGCTTGCCGCCCTAAACGATCTTCCCGGCGCCTCGGTCGATATGGGCGGGGCGTTAAAGCTGCACATGGCAGTGCTTCAGGTCCTGCTGGCGATCCGCCCTACGGTCAACGGCCGTCCGTCGACGGGCGTGCTGTCCCAAGTTATCTTCCGCCCCATCATTTCCGATAGCGACAGCAACGCTGAAAGTTTCTAATAGAAATTTGCAAGGAGGGCCGCGATCCACGACGGCCGGAGTATCTGAATGTTCGTTACCGTTCTGATCGTCGATGACAGCAAGCTTGCCCGTATCGTAGCGGGGAAGGCCCTCGCGGAATTGCAGCCCGAATGGCGCAAGCTGGAGGCCAGCGGCGGCGCCCAGGCTCTTGAAGTGATTGCGGAACAAAGGCCGGATATCGCGCTCATCGACTTCAACATGGCCGACAAGGACGGCCTTGAACTGGCCGCCGAATTGCGGATTGCCCTGCCCGAAATGCCCATCGCCATTATCACGGCGAATATCCAAGACGAGATCATAGCCCGCGCCCGCGAGATTGGTGCCGCCTTCGTTGCCAAACCAGTCACCGCGGATGCGCTTGAGCCTTTCCTGTCGGGCGCGGCGCTCCGCCTTCGGTCGCAGCGCTCGTGACCTTTGAGAACATTACTCTCGCCGAGCTTGAACGCGATGCTCTGACGGAAATCGTCAACATCGGGGTGGGTAGGGCTGCGTCCAGCCTCCGCAAGATGATCGGCGATCAGGTCTTGCTCTCGATACCCTCAATCGAAGTGGTCAATCAGCAGCGCGCCGCCCGCCTCATCAGCGAACGCGAAGTGAGTGACCTCGTTGCCGTTCGACAGGACTTCGCGGGCCCATTCTCGGGGCGGGCCCTGCTGATCTTCCCCGAGACGAACAGCCTCGAACTCGTGCGGGCGGTTACTGGCGGCGAACTCACGGCTCAGGAAGTCGTCGAAATGGAAGGCGAAGCGCTGTGCGAGACGGGCAACGTCATTCTGAACGCCTGCCTCGCTACCATGGCGAACATGCTTAAGCGTTCGCTGACGATGACGCTTCCCGAAATCATCCGCGGAAGCAGCGCCAGCCTTTTCGAGGTCGATTCCAGGAACGCCAGCAGCGGTCTGGTGCTCTTCCTCTATATAGACTTCGCCGTACGCAGCCGGGATATCCGCGGGTATATTGCAATGATAATGGACATTCCCTCGCTCGAGACCCTGAAGGAACTGCTTGGCGAATTCATCCAGCGCGTTGTCGGCGACGATGTCTGACCGGACGGTCGTGCAGGCCGACAGCGCCGGACCTATACTGGCCGCTCTCGGCACTAGCGGAACTTGGGACTGGGATATCCTCGCGGATCGCCTGTATATTGACGAACACTTTGCCGACCTATACGGCATTTCTCCAGAGGAGACTGCATGCGGTCTTCCTACTGAAAAATTTTTTCAGGCCATTCATGCAGCTGATCGCCCCCGCATCCGCATCGCTGTGGCCGGTATCCTGGCCGGTGCCGAATTGTTCTCCAAGGAATTTCGTGTGCTCACTTCAGCGGGTGTCACTTTGTGGATGCTCGGGCGTGGGCAATGCCACCTGAACGCGAACGAACAGCCGGTACGCTTCACCGGCCTGTTAGTGGACGTCACCGAACGCAAACGCGCCGAAGAACGGCTTCGTATCGCGCAGACCGCAGGCGGTGTCGGTACGTTCGAATATATCGACGGCTTTGCGACCGTGTCCGTTTCCGAACAGTTTTGTCGTGTGTTGGGACTGCATCCCGCCACAGTGCTTCCGGTCCAGACCATTAATGGTGTCCTCGCGGAGAGCTCTGCCCTGTTGGTGCCGGAGCCGCGCGACGGAGACATTCCCACAAGCCTCGAGGCAGAATTCCTCATCACGCGCCAGGATGACGGCACGTCGCGATGGGTTGCGCGTCGAGGAGAGATTATCCGGGAAGGCGCTGGCTATAGGCTGATCGGGGTCATTTACGATGTGACGGCTACCAAACAGCAGGAAGCCACGCTGCGTGAACTGAACGACACGTTGGAAAGCCGGGTCGAGCAGGAAGTCGAAATTCGACAGAAGGCCGAAGAAGCTCTTAGGCAAGCGCAGAAGATGGAAGCGATCGGGCAGCTGACCGGCGGCATCGCACACGATTTCAACAACCTGCTCATGGCGATCATGAGTAGCCTCACCCTCTTGCAGAAGCGGTTGGCCGCCGATCCAGCCGTCGACCGCCTGATCGACAACGCGATGCAGGGAGCCGAGCGGGGTGCCGCCCTCACGCAACGCATGCTGGCGTTCGCGCGCCGGCAGGATCTCAGCGCGGAGCGTCTGATGGTTCCTGAACTAGTCGAGGGAATGCGCGAGCTGGTGGAGCGAACGCTCGGCCCAGCATGGTCACTCGAGCTTGCCTTTCCGGATGACCTGCCGCCGGTGCTGGCGGATGCCAATCAGCTTGAGATGGCCATCTTGAACCTGACCGTGAACGCGCGCGATGCCATGCCCGGCGGCGGGCTCATTCATATAGCCGCCGAGCAACGCGAGGCCGACGACGCGGGCCTGGAGGGGCTTACTGCCGGCTCATACATTGCCTTGTCCGTTGTCGACACCGGAGAGGGCATGGACGCGGATACCTTATCCAAAGCCACCGAGCCTTTCTTCACCACGAAGGGCATAGGCAAGGGAACCGGCCTCGGGCTTTCGATGATCCATGGCCTGGCGAAGCAGTTGGGTGGCAGCTTCACCTTGCGCAGCACGTTGGGTCAAGGAACGCAGGCGACGTTATGGCTGCCGATCGACCACTCCGCCGAAATCGAGGGCGTCACTTTGTCGCCGCGAGTTGAAGCTGAGCCGAGACCAGACAATCTCAAAATTCTCGTAGTCGATGACGATGCCCTGATCCTGATGAACACGGCGGCTTTGCTTGAAGATCTGGGGCATGAGGTGCTCGAGGCCAGTTCCGGCGAGATGGCTATCGCAATTCTTCGCCAGAATACGAACGTTGATGTGCTTATCACCGACCAGGCAATGCCGCAGATGACTGGTACTCAGCTCGCCGATCTTGCAACGGAACTGCGCGGTGACTTGCCGATCATTCTTGCCAGCGGATACGGCGATGTCCCATCTGGTTCGCAACAGCGCATTGTGAAGCTAGGAAAACCATTTACGCAAGGGATGCTCGAAACTGCTCTCGTGCAGGCGTTGAAGCCACATTCGCGGGTTTAAATATGCCCACGCGTTTGTGTCGGCTTGGCTAGGTTGCCGACCCTTCCCGTCGAGCTTTCAAGAGTTTTTGGGGTCGAAGCAGCACGAACTGATATTGTGCTCGAAGCTCAAATCTATCGCCTACAGAAAGGACAATTCGGCTGAGATAAATTGTCACCGGCCACAAACACATAATTATGCGAGTATTGGCCCGTAGAGAAGAGGCGCAACTGCACCGTTGCTCAAGATGGGCGCACGGGACAAACTCGGCATTCACAGCTCGCTAGGCACGGGCACGCTGTTGATGGTCATTTTCATTAAGATAGGACTCATGCATCACATGGCGATTAGCAGCGCCGGAAGCTTGAGTGGCTACTCGATGATCGACCGCCGCCCGCCTTGCCGCCAAAATCGCCGGAACGATCTTCAACGGCGCACTAGTGGGCGACATCATCGAGACAGTCGGGGCACGTTGATCTCGGTCAACCATATACACTTATCCGGACGGAACCCTCCCGTTTGGTCAGGAGCTGCAGCAGCGATGCAAACCTCGACAACGCCTCCCCGTCAACTTGCTTATCGCCCTCGACCGAGTGGCGCAGCGATGGGTATATCGAAGGTGCTCCAGAGCGACACCCTAGCGTAGCCCAGATGCCCGTCGAAGAGCATCCACAGGACCGAAAGCGATAAGCTCAGCTAGGTGTGGCCGGGGCGGAACTGTTCACCGGCTCGGGTGTGGGCACTGCACGGAGACGTTGTTCCTGTTCTTCCGGATCAATGCGCCGCGTACGTGCGAGACGCTCAACCTTGACCGGCCCGCCAGTGCGCAGCGCCGCGACGATAGCCTCGATCACGAGAACATCGGCAAGACCCTCCTCCCCGTCCGGCTCGACGCTGCGACCTTCGAGGATGCATTTTGAAAAATACTGCAGCTCGCCGCCGAACTGGTCGGTCGCCTTGAACGTCTGGTGCTCCTGGTCCCCGTCGAACGTGCGATGCTGTTCCAGTCCGGGGCCAAAGCCATAGGCGGGGCTCATCTGGATCGAGCCCTTGGTGCCCGCGATGATAAGGCTGTCCACCGCATCGGTGACATAGCTGACGGTGAACTGGGCGAGCCGGTCCCCCGGCATGCGCAGCGTCACGGCGAACGTGTCGTCGAGATCGCCCAGCGCCGCCCCGGGCTGGCGGACCGCGATGGCGGACACGACCTCGACAGGTTCCGCGCCGAAAAGGAAGCGGATGGCGTTTATCGGATAGGGCCCCATGTCGTAAAGCGGCCCCGCCTCGACCCCGTGCTTAGCGCGGTGGTTGGCGGGATCGAGCCGCTGCCCGAAACACGACGTGAAGGCGACCAGATCGCCAAGTTCGCCCGCGCGAATGCGCGAGATCGCGTCAAGATTGGCGGGCTCGAAATGCAGGCGATAGGCCGCCATTAGCAACGCACCGCCGCGCTCTGCCGCAGCGATCATCGCGCGGCATTTTTCCGAATTGACCTCAAGGGGCTTTTCGCAAAGGACGTGGATGCCGGCCTCGAGCGCGGGGATCGTAAACTCCGCGTGTCGCCAGTTCGGCGTGGCGAGATAGATCGCGTCGACCTTGCCCGAGGCGATGAGCTTGGGAAAATCCTCGTAGCCGTAGCGATGTTCGACGTCGTAACGCTCGCCCAGCGCGCCCAGCTTCTCGCGGTCGCCGGAGACGAGCGCGGTGATCCGCGAGTTGCCGGTGTGCTTCACGCCGGGCATCAGCGCCTCCTGCGCGATGTCTCCGAGGCCGACGATGCCGTAACGCACCTTGCGGCCGCCCAGGCCAAGTGCCGAAGCGATGCTCATTCGCGATCTCCATGATGGGGGATGTGGGGTTTGCCTGAAGTAACCGTGCTGCGACGCGGAAGGTTCCACGCATCGGCCCGCTCGCCGCCGCCAACGGTCGAGGGGCGAAGCAATTCCCCGGCAGTTTTCCCAGGTTGCTGCGAACCTTTTGGCGGCCCGTCGATTAGGTAAGCGAACTCATTATCGACCTTGAGGCGCCATGCGTCGCGCCCTGGATTGCTCGTCGCCGCCGGCTCGCCGCCGCCACCCCCAACGCCCGCCGGAGACTTGCATGACTATCTCAGCTAGGCGATACGCACTTGCCGGAACCCGTATCCGTTGACCCGATCCTCCGAAGAGCCGCCCCGCATGGGCAGGCGCACCGATGGGCACCTGCCGCTCGAAGACTATGCCGCGCTCGGTGAAGGGCGCTCAATCGCGCTGTCCGGGGCGGACGGGTCGATCGATTGGTGGTGCGTACCGAATATGGATTCGCCGCCGCTGTTCGATCGCCTGCTCGATGCCGAGCAAGGCGGCTGCTTCGCGCTGACGCCTGATGCGCCATTCACTGTGGAGCGCGCCTATCGCCGCGACAGCAACGTGCTGGAGACGACCTTCACCACCGCGCAGGGACGCGCGCGCATCGTCGAATCCACCAACAGCGGCCACGCCGGCCGCCTGCCCTGGGCGGAACTTGCGCGCCGGGTCGAAGGGCTCGAAGGCACGGTGCGCTTCGAACTGACGATGAGGCCGGGACGGCGGGGCGACACCGTCAATCCCTATCATTCGACAATCGGCCGGCAGACGGTGTTCCACGTCGAGCGCGTGCTCGGCCTGTTCCTGCACACCGAAGGCGTGGACCATACCTGGGCCGACGAGGGCGTGACCGGGCACGTGACCGTCGCTGCGGGCGAGCGGCAGGTCGTGGCGATCGTCGCCGGCCGCGACGAGCCGCTGGTTGTGCCCGGCATCGAGGAGATCGATGCGCGGATTGACGTGTCCGACAAGGAGTGGCGCACCTGGGCGGACGGCATAACGTACCGGGGCGCGGACCGCCCCGGCTTCATCCGCTCCGCCCTCGCGCTCAAGCTGCTGCTCTATTCGCCGTCCGGGGCCATCGCCGCCGCGGCCACCACCTCGCTGCCCGAAAAGATCGGCGGACCGAAGAACTACGACTACCGCTACGCCTGGGTGCGCGATGCGGGATACACCATCAAGGCCTTCCTCGCCGCCGGCGCACAGGCCGAAGCCAAGGCCGCGTTCACCTGGCTGCTCGAACAGTTGCGACAGGTAGGCTCGCGCGTTTGCTACACGCTCGGGGGCGAAAAGGTGCCCGAACTGCGACACTGGGAACTGCCGGGATACCGCAGATCGCAGCCGGTGGTCACGGGCAATGTTGCAACCGATCAGGTGCAGCATGGCGTTTATGGTGACATCTTCGAAACCGCCTCGTGCTTCGTCGAGAGCGGCAACATCCTCGACAGCGCGAGCGCGGAATTGCTGTCGCATCTTGCCGATCGCTGCGCCGACGTGTGGCGCACGCCCGATTCCGGCATCTGGGAACTCGAACAGGCCGAGCATTACACCATGTCCAAGATCAGCTGCTGGCAGGCGCTCGCCCGCGCGGTGGAGCTTGCTGACGGCGGACAGTTGCCGACCACCTGCCGCGAACGCTGGCTGCGCGAGCGCGACCGGATCGCCAGCTGGATTGAGGCGCATTGCTGGAGCGAGGAAAAGCAGGCCTTCGTGATGTTTCCCGGCAGCGACCGTCTCGATGCCTCGCTCACGCTGGCGGTCCGTTTCGGATTCGACGGCGTCGAACGGCTGGAGAAGACACTCGACGCCATCGACCGCGAACTCGGCGCGGGGCCATTCCATTATCGTTACAGCGGCGCCGATGCGGAGGAAGGCTGCTTCCTCGCATGCTCGTTCTGGATGACTGAGGCCCGCGCGGTGATGGGCGACCAGCGCGATGCCCGGGCGCGGCTGGATGACCTGACCGCGGCGCTCGATCGCGGCGTCGGCATCTATCCCGAGATGGTCGACCCCGACACGGGATCGTTCCTTGGCAACTTGCCCCAAGGCTTGACCCACTTGGCTCACATCGCGGCGCTTTCGGCGCTGGATCAGGAACTTCGGTCGGCTGAGGGCCTTCCAAACCCATTCCCACCTTCCACAACGGAGCCCCCCGTATGACCGATCGTCTGACGATGCAGGACCCGCGCGACCAGTATGCCAAGCCCCCCTTCCCCCGCCAGCCCCAGCCCGCTCCCGGCCTTGCTACCAAGATGGAGCCGACGCCCGATCATGGCGAGACGAGCTACCAGGGCTCGGGCAAGCTTTCCGGCCGCAAGGCGCTCATCACCGGCGGCGACAGCGGCATTGGCCGCGCCGTGGCCATCGCCTATGCCCGCGAAGGCGCGGACGTCGCGATCGCCTATCTGCCCAGCGAAGAAGCCGACGCCGCCCAAGTGATCGCGCTGATCGAGGCCGAGGGCCGCAAGGCGCTCGCCTTGCCCGGCGACGTGACCGACGAGGAATGGTGCCGAACCCTCGTCGCCCAGGCGATCGATGGGCTTGGCGGGCTTGACGTGCTCGTCGTCAACGCCGGGTGCCAGCAGTATCGCGAGGACATTTCCAAGCTGACGTCCGAAGATTTCGACAGGACGCTCAAGACCAACCTTTACGCGCTGCACTGGATCGCACAGGCGGCGGTGCCGCACCTGCCCACAGGGAGCGCGGTCATCACAACTGCTTCGATCCAGGCTTACGATCCGTCCGATATCCTGCTCGACTATGCCACCACCAAGGCCGGTATCGCCGCCTACACCAAGGCGCTCGCCAAGCAGTTGATCGAAAGGGGCATTCGCGCTAACGTCGTGGCGCCGGGCCCGTTTTGGACCGTGCTCCAGTCGAGCGGCGGCCAGCCACAGGAAAAGGTCACGAAGTTCGGCGAACAGAGCCAGTTCGGCCGCCCCGGCCAGCCAGTCGAGATCGCACCTGTCTACGTGCTCCTCGCGTCGCAGGAGGGCAGCTACATCACTGGCGAAGTCTATGGCGTAACCGGCGGCGTCGGCATAGCCTGATCGGCGGCACCCTCTCTCGAGCCGGCTACGCGCTTTGCCGTCGCTGTCTCGAGGAGATACCTTCGATTTTCAATCGCAGAAAACGATGCGCGACCACTAGGGTTGGGAGCGCTTGCCTCCTATCTAGGCGCAATCATGGCCCCCACAGCGCAAGTGCCGAAAATAACTGCCTAATGAGCGATTGGCATAAGCTAGTACCGTCACCGGCCACTAATTTATTCACCCGGTATGCAGCGCAGCATAAGAAGCGAACTCAATGAGGCCTTTTAGGTTGTTTTATATAACTGACAGGATGCTCACGGCCTCATATTCAGCTAGAGGCGCTTCGCCATATTGAGATGCGCGGTCACAGTCGGCACGAGCCCGGTGGCGAACGCCTTGAGCGATGATACCTCGCCGCTTGTGGAATAAGCTTTGAGAACGTCAAGCGTCTTTTGATGAGCCGTAACTTGCGCCTGCGCGTAAGCATGGTCGAACTCCGCCCCCGATTTTGTCCCTAACATATCGAGCGTACTTTGCTGCGCCGCAGTCACGGTGGAAACTGGCATAATCGCCGGGCTCGCTGCCGCAGCGGCGGTTTTCAATTTCGCGGTGGATTCGCTGTGAGCGTCAATCATCTGGTTCGCGAACGTCTTGACGGCTGACGAATTACTCTTGGCGATAGCGAGTTTGGACGCTTCAATCTCGAACGTATCGCTGGCTGCGGCCGTATTGGCGAAAGTTTGGTCTGGCGTCTGCTCGGCAGTGGGGATCGTGGCAACCTCGGAAGGCGCAACGGTCGCAGTCTTGTCGGCTGCAGGGTCGGCTTGCTTGCTGCAACCGGCAAGACTGACGGCGGTGAGCGATGCTGCCAACAGCAAAGGGTACTTCATGGTTTTGGCTCCGCGTTGGAAAGGGCCAGCTACCGGATGAACGGACCGCACTGCGAAATCGTTCCGGAAGACTTTTCTTGCCGCCGTGCGTTTCGAGCGTGCAGATGGCTGCCTGAGGCGCCATGGATCCGCAGGAGCACGAGATGAGCATATTCGGCAATATTGTGAAAAAGATTTTCCATCACGGCGATGCGACAAAAGCGTCCCCTTCATCGCCCGCCACCCCTGCTCCAACGCCTACGCAATCCTCGCCCACGCCTACACCGGTGCCCGCTGTAGCACCTACAGCGCCTGCGGCCCGCCAAGCTGCCGTTGACGTGGGCGCGGTGCTCGAGGCGATGGCCGGGATGACACCGGACCATGGTGGTAACTACAAGACGTCCATCATTGACCTTCTCAAACTGCTGGCCCTCGATTCCAGCCTCGCCGCCCGCAAGGAACTGGCTACGGAACTTGACGTGCATGCCGGTGCGGACGGCTCGGCCGAACAGAACATAGCCCTGCACCGCGCGGTCATGGCCAAGCTCGCGGAAAGCGGTGGCGTGGTACCGGACAGTCTGCGCCACTGATCTGGCAGCGCAATCATCGCATCGGCGCGGCGACTCCCGGTTCGTCGTCGCGCCAGGGAACATGCCCATCAACCTTGCGTTTTGACGGCCATGAAAAGACTATTGCTCGCAGGTTTCGCATTGGTGTCCGCGTGCAATGCGCTGCCGCGCGATCCGGCGGACACATCGGGTCGCATAGCACGCGACCACTCGTTCAAAATCGGCTTTGCCGACGCAAATGCGGCAGTCGATCCGCAGTCCGCATCTCTCGTAAAAAAGCTCGAAGCGGCTACGCACGCAAAAGCAATCATAGTCGATGCTGCGGGCGAAGTCTTGCTCAAGCACCTCGCGGATGGCGAAGTCGATGTTGCCCTTGGCGACTTCCCCGCGAACACCCCGTGGCAGACCGAAATCGCGTTTGCCCCGCCTCTGCGGACCCGCGGCAAATCGGACGCACTTGAACTCAAGGCAGCGATGCGCAATGGCGAGAACCGATGGATCATGACCGTCGAGCGAGCCAGTCGCGCAGTTGCCGGGCCGGGAGCAGACGAATGAGTAACCCGCACCTGCCCGCCGAACTTGAAGAAACGATGCGCAAAGCGGTGCGCCTCGAATACTGGAACCTGTTCTGGAGCGCCACAATCATCATCGTCATGGGGATGGTCTTGGGCCAGAGCCAGACGATGAAAACCGCGTGGGTCGAGGATACGCTCGGCCTCGTGCCGCCGCTGATGTTCCTCCTCGCAGCCCGCATCGAGCGCAAGGGGCTGCCGTCGAAACGCTTTCCCTTCGGTTTTCACCGCGTCAATGGCCTTGGCTTCTTCGTGGCCGCGGCGGCGTTGGCGGCGGTTGGCGCGATCCTACTTTACGAAGCAATCAGCGCAATCGTTGCTGCAGAGCACCCCACCGTCGCATCAATGGTCATCTTCGGGCACGAAATCTGGCTGGGCTGGCTTATGATCGCGGCCCAGCTCTATTCGCTGGTGCCGCCGATGATCATCGGTCGCAAGGAACTGCCGCTTGCCCAGGCTCTCAATGACAAGTTGCTGCATACCGATGCGCTGATGAACAAGGCCAACTGGCTGACAGGCGCAGCTGGACTGTTCGGCGTGATCGGCCTTGGGATGGGCTGGTGGTGGGCGGATTCACTGGCGGCTGCGATCATTTCGGTCGATATCATAGACGATGGAATAAAAGCATTGCGCTCCGCGACTGCCGAACTTGTCGACGGTGCTCCGCGTGCTTTGTCCGGTCCAGAGCTCTCTGATGATGCGCAAGCACTGTGCGATCGGATACGTGCTGAGTTCCCGGGCGCTACAGTCCGTCTACGTGAGACAGGACGCTTGATCCACGTGGAGGTGCACGACCGCCACCCTCCCTCCGAACCACGTCACCCGCGCCATTACTGGCCAGGAGACATCGGACGATCGTGGCGCATTGCGCAGATCAGTTTCGTGCCACCGACCGAAGAATCCGCATAAGTTAGCTGGTGCAAAACCGCGACCAATCACTCGACCTTCGCTGAGTGTTTCGCTTCTCCAGGAGCCGCTACGCCCGCATACAGCTGACCCGGTGCCTGCGCGCCGCCTGATCGACGAAGGCACTGGCGACGTCCTGCCCTTGAAAACATCGGTGCAGCCGCTGTCTTTTATTCCATAGCCATTGCAGCGGACGAATACCCGGCGGAATGAAGCCCTCTCCTCGCCCGCTAAGGGTGCGGTGGGCTGCGTATGATCGGCCCTGACGGGCACGTGCGAACGTTCGCATTTCACCTAGAGCATTGGTTGATCCGGAATTTCGGATCCTCCCGCGCTTGACGGTGAATACGACGGTGCAGACGAAGGCGATTGCCCATCCCACCGGCAGTCACCTGCTGATGCGCGGCACTGGATGGTTGAAGCGGCTTGCCCGAAAGCACGAGCTCAAGCTGCGGCAGTCGTTCCTGCGCGTGGGACGCTAGGCGCGGCGCGATGTCTCGAGGCTGATCCACGGTCATCGACACAAGCAGGCCATGCGCTGAGTGCGAAAGCTGCGGACTTGGTTGGATCGCGATATCGGCCGCAAGATCGTCGGCAATGGGGAACCCGAGGCCGCCTTCGCCATCGCGCGTGAGCGGGTGGCGAAAATCCTCATCCAGAAGGCGGACAGTATAGACAAGCTCTACGCCTTGCATGCGCCCGAGGTGGCATGCATCGCCAAGGGCAAGGCGAGGACGCGCTATGAGTTGGGGGTAGAGACATCGATCGCGGTCACCAACGCGCGCACCGGGGCGCTACCAGTTTATCCCTGGAATGCAAGCGTTGCCTGGCCCCCCTATGGCGGCCACCCGCTCTCCGGGCAGATCGAGCAAATCGAGCGCCTGACCGGCATCACCGTTGAGCGGACTTACGTCGATTGCGGCTACGAGGGCACAAGCATGGCGGAAAGGCCAGGGCCAACATCGCCCACACCCGCGGCATCGCCTCACCTACGATCAAGCGCGAACTCAGACGCCGGAATGCCATCGAGCCGATCATCGGCGACACCAAGTCCGAGAGTTCGATCAAACGCAATCACCTTGCCGGTTCCACCGGCGATGCCATAAACGCCATCCTAGTCGCCGCCGGACATAATCCGAGGGCGCTCGCCGCATGGCTGACCGCGCTTTTGCGCGCTCTGCTCATGGACTGGCTTCCCGCAGCTTCCCTGGAAAGGGCCCTTACATGAAGGTCCAGGGCAGATCAGCGGTCCAATCTATCCCAATCCCAAACGCAAATCGCGTTCTTCACGGCCGATGCTTTGCAGCGCACGAACGATTACCACACCCGCACCATCCATCATCCGCATCTGAATGACGGTGTGTTCGCGGCCCTCGACATTTTTCTCCCGAGATCTGATTTCATGACTGGGGAGGCTGAGGAATACCGATACGTCTGCTAACGTTTTTCAGGCAACCGACGCAGCCTAATCTCTGACGTAGCGCTGAGCAACTATGTCATCACCGATACGTTGACGGCGGGGAGAGGAGACTTTTATGAAATTTGCTATCCTTACAGCCGTCGCGGCGATGCTGCTTGCCCCAAGCGCCTATGCTAACTCTCATAACCCGACGGTGAAGGACCCCAGAGCGGCGACCACCCGGCACGCAGCCAAGGGGCATAATTCCTTTACGGAGGATCAGGCTCGGGGGCGAATCGCGAAAGCGGGATATACCAAGATCGGCAAGCTGGTGAAGAACCGGAACGGGATGTGGCAAGGCAAGGCTTTCAAGGGAGCCCGGCAAATCAACGTTGCCTTGGATTATAAGGGCAACGTCACCGTCCATTAACCTCGAAACTTTCGGAGATTCACCATGTCCAAAACCATCACACGCCTCTTTGACAGCTACTCAGATGCCGCTGCTGCGGTCCGGGAACTGGAAAATATCGGAGTTCCCAATGATGACATCAGCATCATCGCGAACAATGTCCATGGGGAACATTCCAATGATCACGAGGGCGTAAACGACCACGGCGACGTCACGCGTGGAACCTCCACTGGCGCCGTTCTGGGCGGGGCAGGCGGTCTCCTTGCCGGCCTAGGACTGCTTGCTATTCCCGGCCTCGGTCCGATAGTGGCGGCGGGTTGGCTCGCCGCAACTGCCGTGGGCGCTGGAATTGGAGCTGCCGGCGGCGCGGCTACGGGAGGCATTGTTGGAGCATTAAAGAATGCAGGGCACTCCGAGGAGGATGCCCACGTGTATTCCGAGGGCGTACGCCGCGGCGGAAAACTGGTCAGCGCGAAGGTGGCCGATGCCGATGTCGCACGCGCGGAAGCGGTGCTTGATCGAGTTTCTTCGGTCGACATAACACAGCGCGGCGCGAGCTATCGCAGTTCCGGTTGGAATGGCTTCGATGAGAACGCTGCCGCATACACGCCAGAGGAAATTGGACGGGATCGCGAGATTCACGGGCTACCCCGCCGCTGACATCTCGCTGAGGGCCACGATAATCTGACATCGTCCTGTCCACGCGGTTTGCCCCTTCGCTCGTATCTTCCGAGCGAAGGGGATTTTAAGATAACCTCGCGATATGGTGGCGTGCGACCGAGGAATAGGCGGCATCTCTTCCTTCGGCTCGGCACAAGCGTGATCAACGAGGTGGTGGCTTAACATCTCGGATAGCCATCATCGCCTCGAATGTTTAAGCTCAATAGGCCATACATTGCCCGCGCATGTTAGCCCGGAAAGTCGGCACATTGGATACGGACGGCAACGATAGTTACCGCAGCACCACTCCGGCGGCACGCCACAGGGGAAGTCCTGCAATAGGCGCCGGCCGCCGCCGCCGCAATCTTGACGTTCGTGCTCACAACCGGCGTGGTGTGGGGTCGGCGGAAAGGCTCTCAAGCGGCAGGCCACGGATCCCGGCGTAAACGGTGCTATAGTCCATCTTGCGGGGCTGAAGCGCAGCGCCGAATCTCTGCGCCCTGATCGGGTGGAGGTCGGTGTTGCTATGGCGATGCCATGTGATGATGCTGGCTAGCCGGGCGACGAGCTTTGAGGTGTTCACCGGCATGGGGCGGCGGCAGGATATGGCGCCGCAGGTCTGCTCGTTCGGGTCGTAGACTTAGATGAGAAGGCTTGCCCCTGTTGCGGCGGCGCATTCCACCACATCGGCGAGGACGTGGCTGAGCGTCTCGACGTCGTGCCGACCACCTTCCGCGTGTTGCTCAGGCGCAGCCCGCGGTAAGGGCCGTTGGCGGGCTCATGCCGCGGACCGTCGTGGCGTGAGCACCGCGCTTATATCTCGGCGCCGCCTCATCAAATTATACTCCTGCCGTGAACACCGCCCACCCCCGAACCGTAAGCAACTCGCTGCCCCACGGCCTTTAATGGCGGTTAATCGTCTGCAAGGGGCTGGCCGCAATCATCGGTGGCGTGTCGCCGCTTTCGGGTCTTAGGCCGGAACTGAAGAATCGGCTGAATGCCCGAAATCGAATAGGAATGGCTCAGGGCGCCAAGGCAACTCTCGAACGTCGTAAAAGACTTTAAGTTTCAGGCGAAAATTTTATTTATTATCAAGTCGATCGGGATCGAAAGAGCGCCCTCGTAGTATCACCATTGCTTGACCGAAAAATCGGGCGAGTGGTGCTGAGCGTAGGCGAAACCGCGCAACAGTTACGAGATGCGACGAAACGGTTTCGCCCAGGGAGCAGGTCATGAAATCGACGAATTCACGAAACGGCGCGTCAGCGTCCGTTGGCGCTCGCCTCAAGCTTGGCAGCGCTCTTGCGCCGATTGCCATGGGGTTGGCGGGTCTTTCATCCCCGGCTTTTGCCGACAACGAATGCGGTGTCCCTGCAGCAGGTGGCGGGACCGTGGTCTGCGCGGCGGGAAATCTCTACGCGTCGGGTATTTCATATCCTGCACAAACCGATGGTTTGACTGTCCAATTGGATGACGACGTTTCGGTCTCCACTACTGCTTCTGGAACACGCGGTGTGTTCATCAACGCCTCGGGCGCAGAAGCGATCGCTCTCGATGGAGGCTCCGCGACCGTCACGACTTCTGGCGCGAATGCGAACGCGGTCGAACTCACGAGCACCGTAGGCCCCGTTTCGGTGACGATCGGCGATATTTCGACGTCGGGCTCGCTCGCGGGCGGTGTCCGCGCGATCGGCGGTCTTGATGGCGATGTCACGGTCACTACCGGCAACGTCACGACCACTGGCATCGACGGCAGCAGCTTCTTCTTCCTGCCCAATTCCACCGGCATCACCGCGACCGCTGCAGGGACCGGCAATGTCTCGGTGACCTCCGGGTCGATCAACACTGCCGGTCTTGGCGCACGCGGCGTGAATGCGAGTGCAATCGCAGGCGACGTGACCGTCACCACCGGCCCGGTCACCACGACCGGCGGCGACGCGATAGCCGTTGCCGCCAACAGCGACACCGGCAATGTCAGCGTCACCACCACCGGCGCCGTCAACGCCACTGGCGATGGCGCACAGGGCATCTATGCCATCGCGCGTAACGGCAGTGCTGCGGTCTCGGCTACCACTGTCGCCACCAGCGGCTTCAACGCCGCCGGCATCCAGGCGATCTCCGGCGAGGGCGGCAGCACCATCGACTTCGACGAGGTCTCGACCTCTGGCACCTTCTCGACCGGTGTGATCGCAGGCTCGACCGGAGGGGACGTGAACGTCACCGGCGCCGATGTCACGGCGACTGGGGCCGTCTCCTCGGCGATCTACGGTTATTCGGATACCGGCGCGGTGAACGTGACCACCACCGGCGATGTCGTCTCGACGGGGCGCGGCGGCTTTGGCATCTACGCCACTTCGGCAACCGGCGACGTCGCGGTCTCGGCCAACAACGTCTCGACTGTCGCAGCCGATGCTGCTGATACCGCCACCAGCCGCAGCGCGATCTATGCCCAGGGCGCCAACGCCAGCGTCGTCGTGACCGGCACGGCCGCGATGGCCGGCCAGGCGCTTTACGGCGGCCCTGCCGACGCCGTTACCGTCATCGCCACCAATGGCGATGCCAGCGCCGACGTGAACAATGTCACTTCCACCGGAACCGACAGCGATGCTGTGAATGTCTCGGCGACCGGCGGCATGGCCATGATCAACGTCGATGGCGCCGTAGCGACCACGGGGGACGACAGCTTCGGGCTCTATGCTCGCGGCGACCAAGGCGTCATTGTGACCGGCGCAGGGAGCGTCACGACCAGCGGCGCAAACGCGAATGCCGTGGATGCGCTCAGCACCACCGGTCCCATCTCGGTGACGATCGGTGACATTTCGACCTCAGGTTCGCTCGCCGGCGGCGTCCGTGCGATCGGTGGCCTTGATGGTGATGTCACGGTTGCAACCGGCAACGTCACGACCACTGGCCTCGACGGCGGCAGCTTCTTCTTCCTGCCCAATTCCACCGCCATCACCGCGACCGCCGCAGGTACCGGAAATGTCTCTGTGACCTCCGGGTCAATCAGCACTGCGGGGCTCGGCGCACGCGGCGTGAACGCCAGTGCGGCCGCAGGCGACGTGATCGTCACCACCGGTCCTGTCACCACCACCGGCAGCAATGCCATTGCCGTCGCCGCCAACAGTGACACCGGCAATGTCAGCGTCACCACCACCGGCGCCGTCAACACCAACGGTGATGGCGCACAGGGCATCTATGCCACCGCGCGTAACGGCAGTGCTGCGGTCTCGGCTACCACCGTGGCCACCAGCGGCTTCAACGCCGCCAGCATCCAGGCGATCTCCGGCGCGGGCGGCAGCACCGTCGATTTCGATGAGGTCTCGACCTCGGGCACCTTCTCGACGGGCGTGATCGCAGGCTCGACTGGCGGGGACGTCAACATTACCGGCGGCGATGTCACGGCGACGGGGGCCATCTCCTCGGCGATCTACGGCTATTCCGACACCGGCGCCGTGAATGTGACCACCACCGGGGATGTCGCCTCCACGGGGCGTGGCGGCTTTGGCATCTACGCCACTTCGGCAACCGGCGACGTCGCGGTCTCGGCCAACAACGTCTCGACAGTAGCGGCCGATGCGGCTGATACTGCAACGAGCCGCAGCGCGATCTATGCGCAGGGTGCCAACGCCAGCGTCGTCGTGACCGGCACGGCCGCGATGGCCGGCCAGGCGCTTTACGGCGGCCCTGCCGACGCCGTCGTCGTCATCGCCACGGGCGGCGATGCCAGCGCGGACGTCCGCAACGTCACGTCCACGGGCGCAACGTCGCGCGCAGTCAACGTGACGGCTACCGGCGATGCATCTGCGACCGTACGCGGCGCAGTGTCGACCACCGGAACCGGTGCCGACGCCGTGTTCGTCAGTGCCGGCGACAGGGCTAACGTCAACGTAACCGCCAACGGCACGATCGCGTCGGTCAATGGCAACCTGATCACCGGAAACTCCGTCAACGGCGCCACGATCAACAATGCAGGCGTGCTGGGCGGGGCCCAGAAGGGCTACACGATCGCCGTCACCGGCGGGCCCGCGACCATCAACAACAGCGGCACCCTGCGCAGCGACATCATGCTTACTGCAGGAAATGACGTTGTGAACAACAGCGGTCGTTTCGTCCTGGCTGAAAACCCGGACTTCGGCGCCGGCACCGACGTGTTCAACAACACCGGCACGGTGGCACTCTCCACCGGCCGTACGACCGCCGGAACGGTGACGCTGACCGGGCTGGAACAGGTCAACAACTCTGGTCTCGTCGATCTTCGCAATGGCGTCATCGGCGACAGGCTGGTCGTTCCGGGTGCCTTCACCGGCACTGGCGCTTCCCAGCTCGGACTGGACGCCAACCTTGGAACCGGCGCCTCGGATCGTCTGGTTCTGGGCGCTGGCGCAACCGGTAGCACCACCATCCTTCTGCGTCAGACCGGAACCGAGGCTCTGTTCAATCCCGGTACGATCGTCGTTCAGGCCGGCGCCGCATCTTCGGCGAACGCCTTCAACCTCGGCGGTGCCGGTGGCGGAATGGACGCTGGTCTCGTTCGCTACGATGTCGTCTACAACTCAACCGACTTTTCCTACAGCCTCGTAGGTGGACCGAGCGATGCGGCCTTCCGCACCCTGAACTATGTCGAAGGCGTCCGCAGCCTCTGGCTGAAGTCGGCGGATGTCGTCAGTGCGCAACTGCAGGCTCGCCGCGACCAGCTCTGGGCTGAAGGCGAGGGTGAGACCACCGGCAAGATCTGGGTCCAGATGCATGGCTCCGTCGAAGATCGTGGCAATGGCGGCAACTTCACCGCGTTCGGCGCCACACGTGCGGTGAACACGGGCTACAAGCAGGACTACTTCGGCGGGCAGGTCGGCCTCGACATCGGCGGAGGCAGCGGCGAGCGTGGCGGTTTCGCCTTCGGCGTGACCGGCGGCTACATCTCGTCGTCGATGCAGTTCGATGGTTCGGCTGATCGCGTCAGCTTCGATGTCGTGAACGCGGGTATCTATGGCAGCTTCACCAGCGGCAACGTCTTCATCAACGGCTTGGCGAAGTATGACTATTACTGGGCCGATGCACGCAGCACCGGCGGTGGCTTCCGGGACAAGTCGAAGGGCGATGCCTACGGCGGTCGTGTCGAAGCTGGGCTCCGCTTCGGTAACGACAGCTTCTTCGCCGAACCGGCGGTGAGCGTGTCCTACGTCAAATCCGACTTCGACAGCTTTGCCTCGCAGGGCGTTGCCGTCGACTTCAACGATGCCGATGGACTTCGCGGGCGCGCCGGCGCACGTCTCGGCACCCAGATCGACATGTTCGGCGCGAAGGCGTCGATCTATGCTGGCGGCAACTACGTTCACGAGTTCAAGGGACGCGACAGCGTCACTTTCGTGAGCGGCGGCCAGACCCTCACCTATCGCAACAATCGGGTGGGCGACTATGGTGAGGCTAAGCTGGGCGTGGAAATCGCCCAGGTCGGCGGGGTCAGCGGGTTCATCGAAGGGACCTATATCAAGTCCTTCAGCGATAACAGCGCTCGCCGTTCGGACATCGAAGGTGCCGGCGGCCGCGCCGGTCTTCGAATTCGCTTCTGATAAATTCCGGGATTGCGCATAACCTGCGCAATCCCGTTAAAGGATTGTGCCAGTGGCCCATGCCGAAAATGCAGGGGCCACGCCCCCGAACACAGAATTCATCGTATCGCCAGGGCTTCCCGACTGGATGCGACGGCACAGAATGTCGTTCGGCTTCACATCCTACCAGACAGGGCAACTGTTTCTGGTAGGATTGATGCCGGATGGCGGGATATCTCTGAACCAGCAGAATTACTCTCAGGCCATGGGCCTGTGCTGGGACCAAGGGCGATTGTATCTCGCGAGCAAATTCCAGTTATGGCGCCTGGAGAACATGCTCCGGCCAGGTCAAGTCGGCAACGATCGCTTCGATGCCGTTTTCGTTCCTCGCAATGCCCACACCACCGGTGATCTCGATATTCATGAATTGGGGGTCGATGCTGCCGGGCAGGTGATCTTCGCGAACACCAGTTACTCGTGCCTTGCAACGCTCGATCCCGTCGACAGCTTCCGCCCTTTATGGATGCCCGGCTTCATATCGGAACTTGCTGCTGGGGATCGATGCCATCTGAACGGGCTGGCCATGCTCGATGGAACACCGGCATATGTGACGGTAGTTGCCGCGACGAATGAACCTGGAAAGTGGCGCGAGCATCGCGCGGATGGCGGGCTACTTATCGATGTCAAGACGGGAGGCGTCGTCGCCGATGGCTTCTCGATGCCGCACTCTCCCAGAGCGGTAGGCGATAAGGTCGTTGTACTGGATTCAGGCCGCGGCTATATCGTTGAAGTCGATCCGAATGACGGATCATGCACCGACCTGGCCTTCGTTCCCGGCTTTATGCGCGGCCTTGAAATTCACGACGGGTTCGCTTTGATTACTCTTTCCAAACCCCGGTATGGAACATTCGCGGGATTGCCACTCGACGCTGAACTTCAGTCACGCGGGCTGGCCCCATGGTGCGGCGTGATGATCATTGATCTGTCTACAGGGCAACTTGTTGAGTGGTTTCGCCTGGAAGGCGACATCACCGAGCTCTTTGACGTGGCAATGCTACCATTGATAGCAGCTCCGATGTCCCTTGGAACCACGTCCAGGGAATTGATGGAAACGATATGCTTTAACCCACGAATAGCGTTGCCGACCTTCGGACGCCCCTCTCGCTAAAAGGTCGAATAAGCGTAAGACCGTATGTCCGTCTGCGCGCCTTGAGTGGCTCGCCCTACACTGCGCATCCGAGGGTTCCTCGGACGGGCCGAGTCGATCCTCATCACAGGAGGACGAGCCGTGGAACATTCTACAGAAGTCTTCGTCGGTATCGATGTCGCAAAAGCACGGAATGCCGTCGCTGTGGCGGATGGGGAGCGCGGAGGCGAGGTGCGCTATCTGGGTGAGCTGGCTGCTACCCCCGAAGCGATGCGGCGAATGGTGCAGCGCCTCGCAAGCCGGCATCAGCAATTGCATTTCTGCTATGAGGCGGGACCGACTGGCTACGGGCTATACAGGCAGATTACATCGATGGGCTATCCATGCACGGTGATCGCACCTTCATTGATACCCAAACGCGCCGGGGACAGAGTGAAAACGAACCGGCGCGACGCCATTGAACTGGCGAAGCTGCTGCGCGCTGGGGAACTTACGGCAGTCTGGGTGCCGGATGAAGCCCATGAAGCGATCCGCGATCTGATACGTGCCCGCACCGCAGCAGTTGAGATTTTACGCGTACATCGCCAGCAGGTCAGCGCATTGCTTCTGAAGCACGGGACGAGCTACCCGGGCAAGAAAACATGGGGCGCACGGCACCTCAAATGGCTGCAAGAGCAACGGTTTGACCACCCTGCGCATCAGATTCCGCTTCAGGAAATGGTTGATGCCGTGCGCGTCGCCAAGGAGCGTGTGGCTCGCCTTGAGCACGCAATCGAGGAGTTTCTCCCCCAGTGGGAATTGGAGCCGGTCGTGCGCGCCCTGCAAGCGCTGCGGGGCGTCGATCTCATCGTGGCGATCACCTTCGTCACCGAGATCGGTGACATGCGGCGTTTCGACAATCCCCGGTAGCTCATCCTACATCGGGCTGGTGCCAAGCGAGCGCTCAACCGGTGATACGGTGAGACGAGGAGGCATAACCAAGGCCGGCAATACCCGGATGCGCCAGTTGTTGGTCGAGAGCGCCTGGAGCTATCGCTATGCCCCCAAGGTTGGAGCGAGGAAGCTCTACCTGCTGGAGAAAACGACGCCTGCCGTCCGTGAAATCGCTTGGAAAGCCCAGAGCCGCCTCTCCGCGCGATACCGCGCCCTCACGGCCAAGGGCAAGAAGAGCACTGTTGTGTGTACTGCGGTCGCAAGGGAACTGGTTGGCTTCATGTGGGCAGCAGCCCGCGAAGCCCAACCAGCCTGACATCTGCCACCGACCCCGCGTACAGGCGGGGGTGGGATCATCGGCAGGGGAACATCCGACGGACGTTTTGTGGCCGGCCTAGCCGACGCCCGCAGTAAGAACGGATCAGCCCCGGACGCATACTCGGAACTGCGGTATCCAATCCGCGCATCAGAGCTTGATCACCCACGGTCTAACGATCCCACCTCCACCTGTACGCGGCCACATTCAGCCGCCACAACCCGTGGCCCAATCCTCGCGTCTACCGAGTTGACAACGGACATCAGAGCGTCCGCCCTCGGGCGTGTTGCGGCATTTCGGCTCGGCGCTGATGGACCTCCGCTAAGGAGTCTCTTTCTGGACTCTAGAAGGAGGCCAAGTGAAGGATCGGGTGGAGATCATCGCACGCACCGAACGGCGCAGGAAGTTTTCGGATGCCGAGAAGGCGGCGATCCTTGCCGAGGCAGATGCGGACGGCGTATCGGTCCGTCAGGTGGCTGAGCGCCATGAGATTGCCGAGAGCCTGATCTATAACTGGCGGTCGGCGCGCCGCCAGGCAGCAGCCATTGCCAGTGAGGCGCTTGAGTTCATTCCCTACGGCGCAATCATAACGACGGAGGCCTCAGCTGCGCCAGCGGTGCCCGAGACCCAGAAGGCGCCGCGACCTGCTTCGTCGCCGCTGCCGTCAGCGCCGGAGGAACTGATCCGCCCACACCCCGGTGCCCGCCCCGGCGCGATAGACATAGACCTGCCCAGCGGCGTTCGCCTGTCAGTGGACAGCTATGTCAACGAGAAGGCGCTGGCCCGCGTGCTGCGCGCATTCCGGGATGTCTCGTGATCTCGCTGGCGCCAGGAACGAAGGTCTATCTCGCGAGCAAGCCGGTCAGCATGCGGCTCGGCTTCGACGGTCTGGCGGCGCTGGTCCGCCCCCTGTTCGCGGTCGAGCCCTACGGCGGGCATGTCTTCCTGTTTCGCAGCAAGAGCGGCAACTACCTGAAGGCGCTGCATTGGGATGGGACCGGGCTTTGCCTGTTCGCCAAGCGTTTGGAACGCAGCCGTTTCGTCTGGCCGCCGCTCATCGAAGGCGGGGTCGTGCTGACCCCGGCGCAGTTTGCGCTGCTGATTGAAGCAATGGATTGGCGGCGCACAGTGCCCCCTGATCCGCCCCGCCTGCCGGTGCAGATTTGACGCGATAATCGCCGCATTTCCGGGGCTTTCTGCTTGGGCAGAAGGACGGATTTTGCTATCGGGAAGCGTGTCTCCCGACGATCTCGAACTTCCTGTTGATCCCGCAGAACTGCGCGCTTTTGCCGAGGCGATGCGCGCACGTCTGGCGGCTTCAGAGCAAGCGCTTGAGGCTGAAAGGGCGGCCCATGACGAGACCCGCGAGAAGCTCGAGACGGCCCAGAACTCGATTCTGCTGACGGCATTGCAGATCGAGAAGTTCAAGGTCCAACTGGCCCGCCTCCGGCGCATGAAGTTCGGTCAGTCGTCGGAACGCCTTACTCTTCAGGCCGATCAGCTCGAACTGACGCTGGAGGATCTCGAGGCCGAGCATGCCCACGCCGAGTGTGTGATCGAGGGCCATGCGCCCGAAGATTCCCCGACCAAGGCTGCCCCTCGCAAGCCTCGCCGTGCACCACTGCCCGACCACCTTCCTCGCGATGAGGTTATGCACGCAGCGCCGGATGCCGACGGCTGCTCCGCCTGTGGGGGCACGATGGGCAAGCTTGGCGAAGACGTGACCGAAGTGCTGGAATATGTCCCCGTGTTGCGCGGCGTTCTGGACGAGAAAGCGCGACAATCAAGATGAGAATCCGGTGTGTCGGGATCGGCGTAGGGCGTAGCCCGTAGCCGGTCCCGACACACCGGAGGCACTCTTTGCCGGGTGCCTGTGATGGTCGTGGTGGCCGCTATGCATCGGTTTTCCGGGGAGGAGGACTGGGCGTGTGGCCGGCCGACACATCAACGATCAGCAAGTGAGACTTTTCATGACCAACAGACGTTATGACCCCGTCGCCCTGGCGGCGGCGAAGGCCGGGTTCAGTCCGGCGACGGGCTATCGGGTTCTGCAGGCCACCCAGCTGCCATCCCAGCGGCAAACACCGCGCAGCCGGCGCCGACCCGATCCCCTAGCCGGTATTTTCGATGAAGTTGTCGTGCCGATGTTAGAGGCTGCTCCGGGCCTTCGGCCCATAGCGATCTTCGAGGAGCTGCGGCGCCGATATCCCGAGACGGAGTTCGGCTCCCGGCGAACCCTGGAGAGGCGCATTCGCGACTGGCGCGCCGTCAACGGGCAAGATCGCGAAGTCATTTTCCGGCAAGTGCACGAGGCCGGGCGGCTCGGCCTGTCCGATTTTACGTGCATGGACGATCTGGGAGTTTCCATCGCCGGACAGCCCCTGGACCATCTGCTCTATCACTTCCGGCTTCCATGTGGCGGCTTCGAACACGGGCACATCATCCTGGGCGGCGAGAGCTTCGTCGCCTTGGCCGAAGGGCTGCAGAACGCGCTCTGGTCCGCAGGCGGCGCGCCGAAGCTTCATCGTACCGACAGCCTCTCGGCCGCCTTCCGCAATCTGGACGCGGATGCCAGGATCGACCTGACCAAGCGTTATGACGCGCTTTGTGACCATTATGGAATGGAGCCCACGAGGAACAACCGGGGCGTTGCCCATGAGAATGGCGCGATCGAGAGTGCCCATGGCCATATCAAGGCTGCCATAAGGGATGCGCTGCTGCTGCGCGGGAGCGCCGACTTCTCCGACCTTGCCGACTATCGCCGCTTCATCGACGAGGTCGTGAATGCGCGCAACCGGCGGCACGGCCCCGGGATCGATGCCGAACGCAAGTTCCTGCAGCCGCTGCCGGACGTGCGCACCACCGATTACGAGGAGATCCTCGTGACGGTCACATCCTCGGGCGGCTTCACTTTGCGCAAGGTGTTCTACACGGTCCCATCCCGCCTGATCGGGCACCGTTTGCGGGCTCGCCTTTATGATGACCGCCTCGACCTCTTCATCGGCGGCACGAGACTCATGACCCTGCCGCGCGGACGCGCAGGCATGAACGGGAAGCACGGCCACGTTGTCGATTACCGTCACGTGATCCATTCTCTGCGCCGTAAGCCCATGGCACTGCTAGGGCTGGTCTATCGCGATAGCCTGTTCCCGCGAGAGGCCTATCGCCTGATGTTCGACCACCTGCTGGAATTTCAGGGCGAGCGGGAAGCCTGCCGCACCACCGTCGAACTTCTGGCCATGGCTCACGAGCGTGCATGCGAGGCCGAACTCGCGGGGCTCCTGACTGAGGACCTGGCGGCGCGCCGAACGCCCTGCCTGACAACCTTGCGGGCCCGGTTCTGTCCGGACCCTGCCGATCTGCCCGAAGTCGTGGTCGAACTGGTGCCGCTCTCGATCTACGACGGACTTATCGAACAGGGAGAAGCCGCATGAACGCAAATCCCATGATTGATGCACAGCGTCTCAGCCTCATGCTCAACGAACTGCGCTTGCCCACCATCAAGCACATCTGGGGGGACTTCGCCGCCCAGGCAGACAAGGAAGGATGGCCCGCCAGCAGATTCCTCGCCGCGCTGGCCGAGCACGAACTTGCCGAACGCGATCGGCGTCGGATCGAACGCCATCTGGCAGAGGCACATCTACCCGCAGGCAAGACCCTCGACTGCTTCGCCTTCGATGCCGTGCCGATGATCTCCAAAGCCCAGGTCATGGCCCTGTGCGCTGGCGATGGTTGGCTCGAGCAAGGTGCGAACCTCATCCTGTTCGGTCCGCCCGGCGGCGGCAAAACCCATCTCGCCGCAGCAATCGGCCTGGCGCTGGTAGAGCGGGGCTGGAGGGTTTTGTTCACCCGGACCTCCGACCTCGTGCAACGCCTGCAGGTCGCGCGGCGCGAACTCGCGCTCGAATCCGCGATGGCCAAGCTCGACAAATACCACCTGCTGGTTCTCGACGACTTCGCCTACATCTCGCGCGACCAAGCCGAGACGTCGGTGCTCTTCGAGTTGATAAGCGCGCGCTACGAGCGACGGTCGTTGCTTATCACCGCCAACCAGCCCTTCGGCGAGTGGAACAGGGTCTTCCCAGATCCCGCGATGACGCTCGCCGCTGTCGATAGGCTCGTCCACCACGCCACCATCTTCGAGATGAACGTCGAAAGTTACAGGCGGCGCACCGCTCAGGCCAGACGCGCCGGTGCCGGGCGGCCCGCCGCATACACCACGCCAAAGGTTCTGGAGACCATCCGCGACAATCAGGATGAGAACGACGAACTTGCCAGCGACAATCTAAACAGGCACTGATCGACGCGCCGCGACAATCACATTCTCATCCTGATTGACGCGCGATCATCATCCAGTTTGTCGCGCTACATCCCCGGCCGCTTCCGCGTCGTCCGCAATGTCCGACCCAAGCTGTCCTGCAACCGCTGCGATGCAATCAGCCAGGCACCGGCCCCGGCGCTTCCTGTGCCGCGCGGCCGTGCTGGTCCCGGCCTGCTGGCCAACGTCATCGTTTCCAAGTTCGCTGATCACCTGCCCCTGTATCGCCAATCGCAAATCTACGCGCGAGAGGGTGTCGATATCAGTCGCTCGACGATGGCGGACTGGCTCGGCCAGGCAAGCTGGTTGCTGCAGCCGCTGGTCGATCGGATCGCCAACCACGTCATGGCCAGCGTGAAGATCCATGCCGATGACACACCCGTCCCGGTGTTGGCGCCAGGGACCGGCAAGACGGCAACCGGCAGACTATGGGTCTACCTTCGCGACAACCGACGATGGAGCCATCTGGACAAGCCGGCAGCGTTGCTTCGCTACAGCCCCGATCGCAAGGGCGAGCGACCTCGCGAGCATCTCAAGACCTTTGCAGGCTTCTTGCAGGCCGATGCCTACGCCGGTTTCGAGCGCCTCTACGCGAGTGACCGCCAGCCTGCGCCGATCACGCCCGTTGCCTGCTGGGCGCACGCCCGGCGCAAGCTGAACGATGTCTACAAGGCAGACCCGAACTCGGCCGCGCTCGATGGGCTGCAGATGATCGGTGAGCTTTACGACGTTGAGCGGCAGATCGTGCGTGAGCCCACTGATTTCCGCCGCAAAGCTCGCAAGCTCTCGAAGCTCAAGGCGCTGGATTTCTTCGCCTGGGCTGATGATGTGCTGTCCAGGGCATCGGTCCGTTCACCGCTGGCCGAGGCGCTGCGCTATGCAGTGAAGCTAAAGCCGCAACTGCTCGCCTACACCGACGACGGCAGACTGGAGATCGACAACAACCCGGCAGAGAATGCTCTCAGGGGCATAGCGAAGCGTGTTTCATTATGCACTCCATATTCAAGTATCTGTAAACATTGGAAGCATGTCCGCGTCAACAGCGCGACACGGGCGACCCTTTCGGGCCATCGCAGATTTTACTGCTTCCGACATCAGATCGGCGGAGCGGATTTGATGCGGCGCGCGCGGTACGACCTGCACCGCCGGAAGCACGCCGGTTTTGATGAGAAGTCTTACCGTATGGCTTGAGGTGCCAAGTGCTTTGGCCGCCTCAGTCATGGTGAGCCATTCGCCGTCTTTCACCGCAGACCGGTAGGCGTCGATCCCTCGCACGCGCCGAACAGAGTAGACCCGGTGCGCCGTCCAGGTTTTGCCCTGGCCTGTAGGAAAGCCCATCCGATTGAGCGTCGCGGCGATATGCTCGTCGGACCAACGGCCCGCCATGCTGCGCATCACCTCCAGCGCATCCTCCGCTGTTGCACAACCGTGCTCGCCGGCTTTCGGCTTGCGAACCCGCAGCTCCGAGTGCTGACCGCCCCGCCAATGGATTGTTAGCACGACGTCACGCACGGCATCATCGACATCGACGACGATGTCGGCGATCAATGTGCGTAGCAGTTGCTGGCGAGCGCGCATCGTCACATCCGGAGCGTTCCACGCCGCCGACAGGTTTTCCGCCAGATTGGCGAACGCACCCTGATCGACCTCGATGGTTGTCGGGTTTTCTGCGGGCTGGCGCGCCTCCAGATCACGGATGCGCCGCAATGCGGCTTCCCAGTTTTTCTCCAGCTGCGCCGCTATCAGGCGATTATCGGGATCACAGGCAGCGTAGCGGCGCTCGGCAAGGTGGGCCTCGTAACGCGCCTGCTGGAGTTCCAGGTCGAGAAACTGGCGCTGCTCTTCTTGTCGTTCCCTTTGCATCCGCTCCGCCTCGAACGCGGCCTCGATCGCCAAGGGTTCTACCGCGCGTAGCAGTTCGCGCGCAACTGCTGCATCCACCCGTGGACCGCCGAAGGTCATGCATCGGGGCAAGCCCATCATCAGGTTTGGTTTGTCGCAGCGATACACCGGTCGGCTCTGCGGGTTTCCGGTATAGGTGACCGTCAGTCGTCGTCCACACCGTCGACACGTCATGATGCCCGAAAGTAGCGCTCGGCCTCCTCGGCCGGATTTCACACCGCCGGCGCTGCCATAGTTGTTGAGTGCCAGCTGCTTCTGGTTGCGCTCGTATTCTTCCCAGCTGATGTACCCCTCATGGTGATCCTTGATGAAGACTTCCCAGGTCCCCACCGGCTTACCATGCCCGTAGCTCCGCCGGGCTCGCCCATCGACAATGGAGGTTCGCTTCTCGCTTTTTCCGTAAACGTAAACGCCTGCGTAGAAGGGGTTTTTGAGAACGGCGATGACGTTGCGATATCGGATCGGCAACCATGTGAAGCTGGTCATGCGGCCTTCGTCCGACGGTCGCGGGAAGTGGATTTGATCGGCCTTCATTGACAACAGCACCTGACGCGCACTGCCCAGCTCTCGGAAGCGCGCAAAGATGAGCCTGATACCTCTTGCAGGCGTAGATCGGGATCGAGGCCCAAGCCCGCTTCGCGGTGCCAAATGTAGCCGAACGGGACAGACAAGCGCAATTCGCCGCGGCGCGCCTTCGACCTTGCTGCATCGAGCATTCGCGTCCTGAGAACGCCGAGCTCGAACTCGCTGATGCTCCCCTTCATTCCCAACAGCAGGCGGTCGTTGGGCTGGCAAGGATTGTACACGCCATCATGATCGATGACACGGGCTTCAACGAGCCCGCACAGTTCCAGCAGATGGTGCCAGTGATCTGCCCCCTTCTGAGTGGCCCATCGACTATCGTAGTCTGGACCACGAAGGAGGAATGGAATGGCTCGGAAGCACAAGCCCGAGGAGATCATCGGCAAGCTGCGTGAGGCGGAGATCGTGTTGGCGCAGGGCGGGACGATGGCCGACGCCTGCCGGCGGATCGGCGTCACCGAACAGAGCTATTACCGCTGGCGCAAGGAGTACGGCGGGCTGAAGATGGATCAGGCACGGCGGATGAAGGATCTCGAGCGAGAGAACGCCCGACTGCGGCAGGCGGTGTCGGATCTGACGCTCGATAAAATGATTCTGCAGGAGGCGGCGCGGGGAAACTATTGAGCCCCGCCAGACGCCGACGCTGTGTCGATCACATCCGAGGGATCATGGCTGTCTCCGAGCGGCGGGTGTGCCGTGTGCTCGGGCAGCATCGATCGACGCAGCGCAAGGCGCCACGCGGGGCGGACGACGAAGCCGCACTGACGGAGGACATCATCGCTCTCGCCCGGCAATATGGCCGTTACGGCTATCGCCGGGTGACCGCCCTGCTGCGCGATGCGGGGTGGCATGTGAACCGTAAGCGGGTCGAGCGCATCTGGCGCCGCGAGGGGCTCAAGGTGCCGCAAAAGCAGCCAAAGCGCGGAAGGCTCTGGCTCCATGACGGATCGTGCATCCGGCTGCGGCCCGAATATCCGGGGCACGTGTGGTCCTACGACTTCGTCGAGGGCCGCACGCATGATGGTCGCAAGTTCCGCATCTTGTCGATCATCGACGAGGCCAGTCGGGAGTGCCTGGCCTTGCCGGTCGCGCGACGGCTCAGGAGCGAGGATGTGCTGGCGGCGCTGGCCGATCTGTTCGTCACGCGTGGGCCGCCTGCGCATATACGGTCGGACAACGTCCTGGGTAGGGAAGCAACGGCGAGATTTGGCCAGCAGGTCTCTATGCGCCGACAATGATCGGCACGGCATGCATTCTGAGCCAGATGGCTTCCACCGTCAACGGGATCGCTCTCTGCCATAGCAAACACAGGATCCAGCGGCGCCGAAGCAGCCGTGGTCCTCACCGTCCTTAGAATGAGATACGCACCCAGGTGGAAGGCCCGAACATTATCTACAGGGTCGCTTTCGCGCCCTCACGGCACTTGCAGAGAGGGGTCCTTCCACCTGGCACCCGGCCGTTCGACGAACGGCCGGTACTCTGTCCCCGTCTTGACGACGGCGTGAGCCACGCGCGCCATCTTGGCGGTGAGCGCCGTCATCGCCTTGCGGCGGCGATCGGCATCGTCCGCGTGCCCGGCAGTGTATCGTCCGAGCTTGTCGCGGAAGCTGTTGTCGCGCTGACGCGCGGCGACCTGAGCTGCCATCCAGAATGTACGACGCAATCGCGCATTGCCGTACTTGGATAGCTTCGTGCGACCGCGAAACGTGCCGGACTGGCAAGTTGCAAGATCGAGGCCGCAGAACTTGAGGAACTGGCGATGATGGTTGAAGCGGCGAAGGTCGCCTGCCTCAGCCAGGATCGTCAGGGCGTTGATCGGACCGATGCCAGGAATATTGCGCAGCAGCCGGTAATCCACATGCTCGGCAAGCCGGGCATGGGCGAGCCGTTCGATCTCGTCGCGCTGGTGTATGAGGCTGCGACCTTGCGCGATGACCATGCGAAACATGGTGATCGCGATCGAGTCCTCGGGCACCGGCAACGCCGCAGAACTGCGGGCGGTCTCATACACATCGTTGATCAAACGGGCTTTGGAGACCTTGCGCCCGATCAGAGGCCATACCGCGGCAGAGAATTCTTCCCGATCAAGCGAGGTGATGCTGGCTGGGGTCGGGAACCGTTCGATCATCGCCAGGAACCAATCCGACCGACTGTTGCCGGCGAAGCGCGCCATCTCGGGAAAATACAGGGGGAGGTAATGGGTCAAGATGCGATGCCAGGTTTGCGTCTTCATTCTGGAGACGACCTCGTGGGTCTTGGACAGCTCTTGAAGGTCGTTGATCCCAGCGGCGAGCGGATCGACGTAGCGCTGTGTGGCGCCGATCCGCAGCATGTGGAGGATCACCTGCGCGTCCTTGGAATCGTTCTTGTCCCAGCCATTATGGAGCGCTTCGCGGGTTCGAGCGAGCGCGACTGATGAGATGAGGCGCAGTTCGAACCCCGCGGTCAGCAGTCTGTGCGCCAGCGTGCGATGGTAATTTCCAGTCGCTTCAAATCCAACGACGATAGGACGACCGATGGCGGCGAGCTGTTCGGCAAAGCCGTCGTAGTCCTCCTTGGTCGCCATAACGGTCATACGTCGGCGCCGCCCGCCTTCCGGTCGCTCGATGAGAACCTCCTGCCGGTTCTTGGACATATCGATGGCTACCAGCACGGCATCGGCAGGCGTAGGGATGAGCTTGGTCATGGTCGGTTGGCCTCCAAAGTGTTGTCTCGACAACTTCACTTTAGACACATGCTGGCCGGCCATGGCTTGCCCTGATGAAGCCGGCGGCCGCTTCGCGACCTTGTCTTCATCAGGGCCATAGCGGCTCCCGATCCGGCGTTTCCCAATGTGCTACGGCACCGAATTTATCGCCAATGCCGTGCAAGAATGGCTGGGCAGGATCGGTGTGAAGACGCTCTACATCACCCCCGGCAGCCCGTGGGAAAATGGCTACTGCGAGTCCTTCAACGGCTCGATGCGTGACGAGTTACTCAACGGTGAGATCTTCTACACCTTGGCCGAGGCTAAGATCCTGATCGAGGCTTGGCGGCGGCACTACAACACCGTCAGGCCGCACAGCTCGCTGGGCTACCGGCCGCCGGCCCCGGAAGCAGCGACGCCGCCATGGCCGCCCTCCGGCTCCGCTTCGCTCCACCTGCGGCCGGCCATGGCGCCGGAGGCAATCTTACACTAACAAATAACCCGGACCACTCGGTGGGGGCCGATCACCAGTCGCGACCATTTCGCGCGAGCCTCGACGCATCAAGGCACAACACGGCACCGACCTTGCCCGCGCACAATGATGCCACCAAACGATCGAAGCCGGGCCGCGCAACGGTTCCGCTCGCGGATCGTCCGAGATCATCGTCGATGACTTCGATATCGGTGAAGCCGTGCTGACGCGCAATGTCGACGAGGTCGTATTGCCGTCGCTGGCTTTCCAGGTTGGCCATGACCTGGGATTGTGTCGATTGACGCACATAGACGACGGCCTTGCGCTTCAGCAGCTGCGCCGGGATCAGATTAGCGCCGGTCATCGCCGAACTCTTCGACGACGAGGCCGGCGGCCTGCATCAGAATTTGGGCGAGCGTGATTACGGCCTTCGCCCGTTCCGCATCGCTCATCCCGTCCACCCTGCGGGGCTCGAATATCAGGCTCATCTGTTTGCCCAAGGCTGGTGCGGGCGTGTCGTGCTTGTTCATCGACTTCCTCCCATGCGACTCCATCATCGCGTTGGGAGTTTGGTGAAGCAGCCACCGCGGTGACCAGCTCGGTCAGCGCCGCGACATCAACTTGGGGCAGGCCGACTCTCATCTCGGCGCAGGCGACGGGATCCACTATCCACTCCGGCATTGAAACGACAATGCCAGACGGGCCTTCCACCCTAAGGAACCTGCCGGTCGCTCGTTCCTCTACCCGCCGAACGCTGACTTTCCGCCCGAAATAGGGATGCCAACGATAGTGAACTTCCCGCTCTTCGCCGACATGGGCAGAATGAACGGGCGATGGCCGTGGGGCGCAAGAACTGGATGTTCGCAGGCGCCGACAGCGGCGGTGAGCGCGCCGCCGCCATGTATTCGTTGCTGGAGACCGCCAAGCTCAACGGCGTCAATCCGCAAGAATGGCTGGCCAACGTGCTCGATTGCATCGGGAAGGGCCACCCGATCAACCGGATCGACGATCTCCTGCCATGGAATTGGTCTTCGCCTCTGGCGTGAATGCGCGATTTGTGATGAGAAATGATCCTCGATCGATTTTTCGTTGCATCAAGCTACCTTGAAAGCGCACACGTCCCCTATGCAACGTTACGTTCTAATATCCATGCTTCTGGTGTTAGGTGGGTGGTCCCAAGCACGAGCAGAGCAATCTGAATATACCCTCCCTTCCGTGGCGCAGGGAGCTTCTGTCAATGAGTATCGTAAATGCCAGGTTAGCGTCCGCGCTCGTGGTGTAATTTCTGGTGTAGATTGAGGTGATCGCATCGGGTGGGGCATGCCCCACCCGATGCGATTTCGATCTCGGTGGCCACCGGGCTCATCGGTAAGGTGGAGTTACCACACTTCACACGCCCACCGAGGAGTTGATCCCGATGACCGACGACAGACTACCGCTTGCCGAGCTGATGGCGAAGACCGGAGATGGAGATTTCCTGCGCACGATCGCCGAGAGCGTATTGCAGATCATCATGGAGGCCGACGTCGACGGCCTCGTCGGCGCTAGCCGACACGAGCGCTCCGGCGACCGGACGACCTGGCGGAACGGCTACCGCGACCGCAGCCTCGATACCCGGCTCGGCACGCTCAACCTGAAGATTCCCAAGCTGCGGACCGGCGCCTACTTTCCCGGCTTTCTGGAGCCGAGGAAGACCGTGGAGAAGGCGCTGGTCGCGGTGATCCAGGAAGCGTGGATTGCCGGCGTCAGCACCCGACGCGTCGACGAGCTGGTGCAGGCGATGGGCATGACCGGCATCTCCAAGTCCTCGGTGTCCAAGCTGTGCAAGGATATCGACGAACGCGTCCATGCCTTCCTTAAGCGACCCCTCGCCGGTGAGTGGCCCTATCTCTGGCTCGATGCCACCTACCTCAAGGTGCGCGAGGGCGGGCGGATCGTCAGTGTCGCCGCGATAATAGCCGTTGCCGTCAACATCGAGGGCAAGCGCGAAATCGTCGGCCTGCACATTGGCCCCTCCGAAGCCGAACCGTTCTGGTCGAGCTTCCTCAAGGACCTCGCCCGGCGCGGCCTGAGCGGCGTTAAGCTGGTCATCTCCGATGCGCACGAGGGCCTCAAGGCAGCGATCACCCGCGTGTTCAGCGCTACCTGGCAGCGCTGCCGCGTTCACTTTATGCGCAATGCCCTGGCTTACGTGCCCAAGGGCCAGAACACCGTGGTCGCCGCTGCCATCCGCCAGGTCTTTCTCCAGCCCGATCATGCCGCCGCAACGCAGGTCTGGCGCCAGGTCGCCGACCAGTTGCGAGCCCGCTGGCCAAAGCTTGGCGCTTGCATGGACGACGCCGAGCACGACGTCCTCGCCTACATGACATTCCCCGAGCAGCACCGGGTCAAATTGCATTCGACCAACCCGCTGGAGCGCCTGAACAAGGAGGTGAAGCGTCGCGCCGACGTTGTCGGCATCTTCCCGAACGAGGATAGCATCATTCGCCTCGTCGGCGCTGTCCTGCTCGAGCAGAATGACGAATACCAGCTCCAGCACCGCTACATGCAGATCGAGGGCATGGCCGCCCTTGCCACACCAATGATCGAGGAGGTCCAGCCGCTACAGATTACACCCAAGGCCGCCTGAAAATGCAGCCCGCTGGCCACACCCAATTTTACACCACATTGACGGACGCGACCAATGCCTGCGATACCAAGAGCGAGGTCACAACGGTCCAGCAAATGCTCGCGAAGAGTTGGGTCCCGATCCGACACCATTGCCGCTCATCAGCAGCTTCGCCCGTGTTGTAGACTTCTGTCGATCTGAGCGCATGTCTGCGATCTCTACCATTCGGATCGAAATCCGGAAACGCCATCCGGACTGGCGGCCCGATAGGACTAACGAAGGCGCGGAAAAGGTAATGAGCCGGTTTGAGATGAGCATATTTCAGCGCTGGATAGCACCGACAATGACGTCCCATGGGCCCATAGAGGATTTTTAGCCGGATCGAGGTCACCCGCGAGGGATTCTGGATGGTGACTATCAGCGCAATTTCGACTGAGGGCTATCATTCAACCGTCGAAACCGGACGCTCTGATGTCCGTTGTCAACTCGGTAGACGCGAGGATTGGGCCACGGGTTGTGGCGGCTGAATGTGGCCGCGTACAGGTGGAGGTGGGATCGTTAGACCGTGGGTGATCAAGCTCTGATGCGCGGATTGGATACCGCAGTTCCGAGTATGCGTCCGGGGCTGATCCGTTCTTACTGCGGGCGTCGGCTAGGCCGGCCACAAAACGTCCGTCGGATGTTCCCCTGCCGATGATCCCACCCCCGCCTGTACGCGGGGTCGGTGGCAGATGTCAGGCTGGTTGGGCTTCGCGGGCTGCTGCCCACATGAAGCCAACCAGTTCCCTTGCGACCGCAGTACACACAACAGTGCTCTTCTTGCCCTTGGCCGTGAGGGCGCGGTATCGCGCGGAGAGGCGGCTCTGGGCTTTCCAAGCGATTTCACGGACGGCAGGCGTCGTTTTCTCCAGCAGGTAGAGCTTCCTCGCTCCAACCTTGGGGGCATAGCGATAGCTCCAGGCGCTCTCGACCAACAACTGGCGCATCCGGGTATTGCCGGCCTTGGTTATGCCTCCTCGTCTCACCGTATCACCGGTTGAGCGCTCGCTTGGCACCAGCCCGATGTAGGATGAGCTACCGGGGATTGTCGAAACGCCGCATGTCACCGATCTCGGTGACGAAGGTGATCGCCACGATGAGATCGACGCCCCGCAGCGCTTGCAGGGCGCGCACGACCGGCTCCAATTCCCACTGGGGGAGAAACTCCTCGATTGCGTGCTCAAGGCGAGCCACACGCTCCTTGGCGACGCGCACGGCATCAACCATTTCCTGAAGCGGAATCTGATGCGCAGGGTGGTCAAACCGTTGCTCTTGCAGCCATTTGAGGTGCCGTGCGCCCCATGTTTTCTTGCCCGGGTAGCTCGTCCCGTGCTTCAGAAGCAATGCGCTGACCTGCTGGCGATGTACGCGTAAAATCTCAACTGCTGCGGTGCGGGCACGTATCAGATCGCGGATCGCTTCATGGGCTTCATCCGGCACCCAGACTGCCGTAAGTTCCCCAGCGCGCAGCAGCTTCGCCAGTTCAATGGCGTCGCGCCGGTTCGTTTTCACTCTGTCCCCGGCGCGTTTGGGTATCAATGAAGGTGCGATCACCGTGCATGGATAGCCCATCGATGTAATCTGCCTGTATAGCCCGTAGCCAGTCGGTCCCGCCTCATAGCAGAAATGCAATTGCTGATGCCGGCTTGCGAGGCGCTGCACCATTCGCCGCATCGCTTCGGGGGTAGCAGCCAGCTCACCCAGATAGCGCACCTCGCCTCCGCGCTCCCCATCCGCCACAGCGACGGCATTCCGTGCTTTTGCGACATCGATACCGACGAAGACTTCTGTAGAATGTTCCACGGCTCGTCCTCCTGTGATGAGGATCGACTCGGCCCGTCCGAGGAACCCTCGGATGCGCAGTGTAGGGCGAGCCACTCAAGGCGCGCAGACGGACATACGGTCTTACGAATAAGCCAGATTGATGTTGCTGGCGCAGATGCGATCCAGGGTGCTGGTTCCGACGTACCGCTGCAACCGAATAAACTCGCTCGGCTCGTCGCATCTGCCGCAATTGTGTGCAAAAGTGGGTAGTCATCTGGTCCGCACTCAGTCCGTAGGGCGCGCACGGCGCGGCGATTTGCAGGGGACCGCCGCGCCTACCTCTTCTGCGAACGGATAGGCATAGGGGCCGCTAACCATCGGCCAGGAACGCATCAGCGATGTTCCCGAAACAATCGGATCAGCCGCGAACAGAGAGGGAAGGCCGCCCGACGTGATCGCATCTGGATTTAAACGGGTTGGGAGCAAATTAAAATTGACGCACGCCAGGCGCACTTCGCCGCAGTTCGACTTCTCACGGGCAAGCCTATGGGGGATTGTCTTCTCTCTGCACCAGGAGTCGGCGATGAAACTCACCGTAAAAAAACTACTTCGACGAGCGCGACGGGAAGCCCGTAAGGCTCAGGAAGCCCTGAGACGTGGCAGATCGATTACTGCAGTTTACGCTCATCGCGAGAAGGCTGTTATTTACCATGCAAAGGCGATGGTAAAGAATAGGATGACCTGACAGGCAATTCAGGGCCCGGATGTCATCGGCTTCGAAGCGCATTGGCTTCCGGTGAGCGGGACCTTCGACAATCACCTGTATTGCTCGATGGACATCCTACTGGATGCGGATGTACCTGCCGACCGAGAAATGGAGTCGGCCGCCCGCGGCTGCAGGCGCGAATCTGTTTGCGCAGCCGTAGCGACCTCGTTGAACTTTTCGGTATAAATGCCCCCCTTCCGCCTGTTTATCCCCGCCCCCTCACATCGGCGCCTGGGTCGATGTCCGTAACCGCATCCAACGAGCTATTGGCGACGCCATCCGCCATGCCGAAACGTCCATGCGGCCTCCGTAATTGAAAATGCGTCCAGCGTCGGTGCCATGGATGATTGCCGGGGATTCTCGTTCCACGGTTAGGCTGCCGGCGATCGTTCCGTGAAGGATGAGCCGAAAACCGCTGCGCAAAGTCGCGGCACCAGTGATCGTACCATAGAGCGCGATATCCTCCTCGATGGCAAAAGGACCCTCGACATTGTCGTGGATTGATTTCACATCTGTCCCTCCCAGCAGCAATGACAGACATTCCGGAATCCCAGTCATCATATCCGCTCGCTGACTGCGCGAGGGCCGTGCCGCTCGCTCGATGATCGATCCGGTCACCGATCAAAAGTATCACTCTATCTTTCAACGGCCAAGTCCGAAGCGCTCACTTGTGTGCAGACGTGAGATACCCGGTGCGTCGTCGGCAGCCAACGCTGCGTCCCCTTGTGTTGGATCATCTAGTTGCGCAGTTCCACGACAACGCCAAGCCGCGGAAACCAACCGACAGGCCCACTACCGGCGTCAAAAGCGGATTTGAAGCCGGGCAGAATATTTTCTACAGAGCGCCAAGTGCTCTCTGCCATAGCTGCGGTCTTTACCGCATGCCGAATGAATCGGCACAAAAACGCGCGGCGTGCCGCTCCAGACAGGTCAGGGCGTTGCCACAGCGGATCGAGGGAACCACCCGATGCATCGGAAAGGCGTAAAAACCAGTGCCGGGATTCACCTATATTGTTTTAACAGGCGCTTCGAGTATTATTAATATATGTTCATCATTTTATCTGGTATGCGCGATGCCGTGATTGCAAATGACAAACCTAAGCAGGGCGTAACGGGGGGAACTATGCAAGAAAACTCTGAGTTGGAACTCACTGCTCGCGAAAACGAAGTCGTGGTCCATGTCGCATCCGGCATGTCGGCCAAGGAAATCGCAATCCGCCTGAGAATCTCGCGCTGCACGGTCGAAAGGCACGTCGAAAACGTGCGCCTCAAGACTCGGACTCGCAACCGTGTGCATATGGTAGCCTATGTTTTGCAGACCGGTTTATTGCGGTCGCTCATCGACCGGCACCGGACAAATCTAGTGGCGTGACGGCTGACGGGCCGAGAGCCTATCAGCGAAGGACGCCCGTTTGCCGGTTTCAACGGAACTGGCATTCCAGTCGCTACTGGTGCCGACAACCGACGCACAAGAGCGGTATCGATTACGTCGAGTCGCCCCGAAAATGCGAGTTGTAGCTGAGCAACAAGCTTGGCGCAGCAAACTAGATCCCTCATGCCCGCTGCTCACGCTCGATTAAGGCCAAGCCTTCCCGGTATGTCATCGGGCGGAAATTTGGAAAGCGCGTATTGAACTTGCGGGACATAAAGATGTTGTCCACGACATAGCGCGGCAGCAGTCGCGCCGCATCGCGGACGGTGCTGTCAAACAGTCCCGTCATGCGCAACTGCCCCCGCTCGAGAGTCCGGTAACGTGGAGCGGAGCCGAGCTCCTCGGCAGCCAGGTCGATGAAGGCGCGGTAGGTCAGCCGGTTTTCGTCATCAGGAAGAAGGAGCGGCCGTAAGGCTCGGGCGCGTAACCCTGCAGCGCCATAGCCCGACTGGTGCCCGGGGTGTAGATCGGAGTCGGCAGTGTTTCGTCGCGAAGGAACACCCGCGCCGACTTTCCCTTTGCCAAAGGCTCGATGATCGCGCCGTTTGAGATGCTCTGCGGTTTACCAAAGCCATAGAACTCGGAAGGGCGACAAATCCTCGCGGTCAGCCTCGCTTGACCATCGCTCCTAACGTAAAAAGAATTGTGATTTTTGCCGGCAGCCCTGCCGTGGCTCATCACTGCCGATATGACATGCCTAGAGCGCGGTGGCAAAGCGTAGCATTTTGCGATATACACCCCTAACGGGCGCATGAGCCTTCCGGCCGACGTGCGTAAGCGACTTGGTCTCACCAGCGGCGCAGTCTTTCTGGAGGAAACTGAAGACGGCGTGGTTCTGCGCACCGCCGCGCAGGCCGTGGCACGCGCGCAGGCACTGGCCCAGCAGTACACCGGCGGCCACCCGGAAGCCGGTGTTGACGGGTTCCTTGCGCGGCGCGCGGAGGACAGCGTCGAATGAGCGAATTCGTTCTCGATGCCTCGGCCCTGATTGCCATGCTGAAGCAGGAGAAAGGCGCGGCTAAGGTCTCTAAGGCGATTTCCTCAGCGCGCATGTCGGCGGTCAACTACGCCGGGGTGGTCAGCCATTTCGCGTTCCTGGGGATGCCAGCGGCTGCAATCGACGCCATGCTCGATCCGTTGCCGATCGCGATCGTGCCCGCCGACCAGGCGACGTCGCGTTTCGCCGGACGGCTGCGGGCGGTGACCGCCAGCGCCGGGCTGTCGCTCGGCGATCGATACTGTCTCGCCCTCGCGCACCGCGATGGTCTGCCCTCCTGGACCGGTGACACCAACTGCAATCGCGTCGCGCAAGAGGCCGGGGTCATAGTCGTGCAGATCCGCTAACTTTACGGCTCTAGGCACCATCGCAGCATGAATGTGCTTCTTTCCTTCGAACTCAGCCTCATCGCGAAATTTTTCCGCAGTGGTGAGAGAGGCTATGTCCTCGACTTCTCCAACCGAACCATCACCGATTTCTTTTTCGCGAGTCGATGTCGCCATCGATGCACCGCAATACGCCGCGGACGGCACCTCCCAAGCACCTGCGCAGCTTTCTCGGGCAAATGGACGACCGTACTATTGGGGTGTTTGCGAAGCGCACTAAAAGTGGTGGTTCAGAAGATTTGTTCCAGAGTAAGCGCTGCACTTTGAACCGCCCGCCGCAATTCTAGAGCATTTCACCGCTTAAGCGCACAAGTGCTCTGACCAGGCCAGCCAAAAACTATTTAAATACAGTCTCATATGCCCATTATGAGAGGATGCTTGAGTTCACCCTTCGATCCGACCGCCGCGCCGTAATGATTTCAGGTGCAGGCATTGCTCTCGCCGCGCTTGCCCGGCCGATCGCCAAGCCGTTTTTAGGATCGTCGCATCCGCGCCGCCCGACGACAGTTCCAGCTACCCCCCGCAATGCCCCGCGCATGCCGCAGACGGCTCTGGATGCTGCGCGCTTTTCTGTGGACCCCGCGCTGCTGCGCCGGGCTCTATCTGCGCTCGACCAGCATTCTGGTTCAATCAAGGCGCGTGACCGGATAGCCATCGTCGATTTCACCGCCCCGTCTTCCAATCCCCGGCTGCATTTCCTCGATGTGATGAGTGGCAAGGCTTCGCGGCTGCTGGTCGCGCACGGCTCTGGTTCGGACCCGGAGCATACCGGCTTCCTCGAGCGGTTCTCTAACGCCTTCGGCTCCAATGCCTCGAGTGAGGGCGCCTTCCTGACGGGCGATTACTATACCGGCAAGCACGGTCGGTCGCAGCGTCTGGTGGGGCTCGACCCGACGAACAACAATGCGCTCAGTCGCGCCATCGTAATCCATAGCGCTTGGTATGCGAACGACGACATGATCCCCGCCCATGGCAAGTTGGGCCGCAGTCAGGGGTGCTTCGCGGTGGGCGAGAACAAGCTCAGCGACGTGTTTAATTTCCTCGGCGAAGGACGGATGGTCTTTGCTGCCCGCGCCTGAGGCAGCATGAAACCTCCGGGATTTCCATAAGTTGTCATACGGGTCTTACCAGGAGATTCGTGTGCATAGAAGTGTGATCGTTTGCTCGTTGCTGGCCCTGACGGTCGCGCTGCCCGCGTGCCATTCGAAGCCCGACAATACATCCCAGACCACCGAAGCGCCGCCGATTAACATCGACCAGGTGCGCTGGAACGACGGGGCGGTCCGCCAGTTGCGCGACGCAATCGACCGCCGCGCTGCGCATGGCCTCGACCGGGTGCAGTTCGCTGTGGATGGTCGGCCCGGCAATGCCGAAGGTGACCGTGCCCTGACGCAGATCGCGTTGCGTTACGCCTCGGCTCTGGCCCGCGGGGCGTCGGATCCTGCCAAGCTCTATGACGTCTATACCGTCGCCCGCCCGAATCCGAACCTGCTGAATGGTCTGGGTGCAGCTCTTAAGGATGGGAGCCTGGACAAATGGCTCGATGGGCTGGCTCCGCAGGGCGACAGCTACCGCGCACTGTCGAAATCCTATCTCGCACTGCGCAAGCAGGGCGATATCCCCGCTTCAGCGATCCCCAACAACGGCGAGCCGCTGAAGCCCGGCGCTTCCGACCCGCGGATACCCGCGATCGCACGTCAATTGGTCGCCTCCGACTACCTCGACCGATCTGCTGCGCCGGGTGACCGCTACAACCCCACAATGGTCCGCGCGGTGCAACGCATGCAGGCCGACTACGGGATCAAGCCGGATGGCGTCATCGGCGCCGACGCTCTCGAAATCCTCAACCTGTCGGACGCGGACCGGGCGCGGACAATGGCCGTGGCGATGGAGCGGCTGCGCTGGCTCCAGCGCAATCCCGTCCCCACGCGCATTGACGTGAACGTCGCCGCTGGACGGATGCTCTATTGGCGCGACGGCAAGGTCGCCGACAGTCGCAAGGTGGTCGTCGGCAAGCCTGAAAACGAGACACCTCAGTTGGGATCGCCGATCTATCGCCTCGTCGCGAACCCGACGTGGACAGTGCCGCGTTCGATCCAGACCAAGGAGATCGCAGGTAAGGGCAGCGTTTACCTGCAGCGCAACGACATGGCTTGGAAAAACGGTTGGCTTGTCCAGCAGCCCGGCCGCAAGAATTCGCTGGGTCTCGTAAAGTTCGACATGAATAACGAGCATCAAATCTACCTGCACGACACGCCCGCCAAGCAGCTGTTCCAAGAAGTCCAGCGTCAGCGCAGTCACGGCTGCGTACGGGTAGAAGATGCGTTGGGATTTGCTGAGATGCTTGCGAAGGACGAGGGCATGCTCGACGAATGGCATTGAGCTCGTGCGACCGGCAAAGAGACGTTCGTCAAGCTGCGGCATGAGATCCCAGTCAGGCTGCTCTACCAAACTGTGGTGCTCGGCGAGGATGGTGAGCCCGTAATCCGTTCCGACCCCTATGGCTGGAACGACCGCGTGGCCGCCGCGCTGGGCTTTTCCTCCGCCCAGGCCTACCGCCTGCGCACATCGGGATCCGACGTAGGGCCTTAGCAAATACCGACCAAAGGATGGCCCGCATGCGGGTGCTGGCGATCCCAAACCGACCGGGTGCGTTACGCCTTTCTCGTCGTTTGGAAAGCTCATTTTGGAGGTTTTCCGCCAGCTCGGGGACGCTAGCGTCTATCTGTGCCCATTCTATATAACGCCCCAACATAGGTCAGAGGAATTCCGCGCCCACATGGTCGTAGAAAATCTCTTCCGAGCGCACATAGCCGAGCAGGACCTTGAGTGACTTGTGCCGCGAGACCTCCTGCTTGGCAAGCGAGAACCGGGCGCGCGCCGCCTCGATAAAAAATCCGCCGCGCAACGATTGCCGAGCAATCGTATCGGGATCGAGACCCTGCTTTGCAGCATAACGCTTGACCAGCCGCGCCGCCGAGTGGTCGGACATTGCCTCAAGTGTGAACTCGCTCTTCGTGCCTACCCGCATAAACAGCGGCCCTAGCGTCCCCCTCCTCACCTGCAACTAGGCATTAAGATGGACGACGGGCCTCACGGCCTTCCCGCAAGTACCGCAATGATAGCCCCCTCACCTTCCTATCGGTCTTGGAATGACCGATGCCGACAGTCAGCCCTTGCTCGACCAGTGGGACGTCGGCCAGTTGCAGCGCGACGAGTTTCAGACCGTCGCAGCGCGGCGGCGAGGCCCAGCGCAAGGATCGCCCGGTCGCACACGGCACACGTGCTCAGCCCTTCTGCCTTGCCTATCGTGGCCGCCAACTCCTTGGCGCCAAGTGCCGCTTTCTTCCCTGTTGGCCGCAGCCGCTGTTCGCGGCGGATCCCGATCGCCTCCACGGCGCAGAGCCGGGCTAACGTGATAAACATGGGAAATTTTTCAATAGCACCAGTCGGCGCGCTGCTTTCGGCTCATCACTCGATATAAGCGGCTAGTCAGTTCCTCAGCCTTCTTGGAGATCGATGTGGAGAGGGCGAAACGAGACCCTGGATATGGGTTCCGCTCTTCATATCGAGAAGGCAATTAAACAGAACCAGCAGATCCGTTTCGTCCTGGGGCCAACTGGCGGGGGAAAGTGAAATTAACGCCTGGGCAATATCGTCTTCCGTTATGCATTTAAGCTGGGCCACCGTATGCATCGCTGTCCTCCTCTGGATGGTTAACTTTGTCTAACCTATCCGAAGAAAGCGCTCCCGACCTAATTACAAAGCTGAAAACATCTTTGGGCTACCCCGCTGAACTTCAGAAAAAATGCAGAAATGAGCCCCGTCCGCCTGTTTAGCTCTCCATGGTAGGAATAGGACTTGGAGTCCCGCGCTTGGCTGATATGAACATGGAAGAAAGCGCCATGAATTAGCAGACCATCAACCCGGAGACGCCGCCCTTTCCCGAGTAGCAGCCGGCCGTGCCAGGCAGGACCGATGATATAACCCCTCGCCCCGATCACGGGGAGGAAACCTATCGCGGTTCAGAACGCCTAAAAGGCAAGAAGGCCATTATCACAGGCGGCGACAGCGGGATAGGCCGGGCAGTTGCGCCTATGTGAGGTGGTGCCGGTTTTCTGGACAGGATGCTAAGCTAATTCCGACCTGACGGATTGGTACGGGAATGAAGACGACGAGGAAGCGCTACAGCGCGGATTTCAAGGCGAAGGTGGCGCTGGAGGCGATCCGGGGTGACCTGACGCTGGCGGAGTTAGCCGCCAAACATGGCGTGCACCATACGATGATCGCATCCTGGAAGCGGCAGGCCATCGAAGGGATGGCCGGCACGTTCTCCGGTGCGGGCGATGTGGCCAAGACCGCCAACGATAGCGAGTTCGAGAAGCTGCACGCGAAGATCGGGCAACTGGTCGTCGAGCGGGATTTTTTAGCGAAAGCCTTCGGTCGATGAGCGTGGATCGGAGGCGGGCGATGATCGAACCTGCTCACCACCGCTTGTCGATCTCTGCGCAATGCCGCCTGCTGCGGATCAGTCGTTCGTCTTATTACTACGCCCCGGTGCCGGAAACGGACGAGACGCTGGCGCTGATGACGGTGATCGACGCGACGTTTCTGGACTGCCCCTGGTACGGCAGCCGCCAGATGGCGCGGCACCTGCGGCGTGCAGGACATGAGGTCGGTCGCCGTCGGGCACGGCGGCTGATGGCGAAGATGGGGCTGACGCCGATCTACCAGCGGCCGCGCACCAGCGATCCCCATCCGCAGCACCGGGTCTATCCCTACTTGCTGCGCAAGCTGGCGATCGAGCGGCCAAACCACGTGTGGTGTGCCGACGTGACCTACATCCCCATGCGGCGCGGCTTTCTGTATCTGGTAGCGATCATGGACTGGGCAACCCGCAAGGTACTGGCCTGGCGGCTGTCGAACACCATGGACGCCGGCTTCTGTGTCGCAGCGCTGGAGGAGGCCCTGACCCGCTTCGGCAAGCCCGAGATCTTCAATACCGATCAGGGCAGCCAATTTACGTCGCACGCGTTCACCAGCGTGCTACGCGACGCCGAGGTCCGCATCAGCATGGATGGCCGAGGCCGGTGGATGGACAACGTCTTCATCGAACGCCTCTGGCGATCCTTGAAGTACGAGTGCGTCTATCTCCACGCCTTTGAGACGGGCTCCGAACTGCGGGCTGGCCTGGGCCGGTGGATCACCTATTACAACACCCAGCGTCCGCACTCGAGCCTGGCCGGGAGAACCCCACTCGAGGCCTATCGGCGGATCGGACAATCAGATCATGGGGGGCATGCCCCCCATGATCTGATGATCAAACAGGCGGCATGAACGATAACCGGGATTAGCTTAACTCAGCCGCCAAACTGTCCAAGAAGGCGGGACCACCTCAATGTCGCGAAGGCGCCGATTTCTTCATTTCCTATCTGAACGAAGATGAGGATGCGAAGAAGACTATTCGCTGATCGAAAAGGCGGGACGTACCGGAATTGCCCTGGCTGGCGACATCAGCAGCGCTGAGCATTGCCGCACCGTGATCGCAAATGCCGCCGAGGCGTACGGAACCACCGACATCCTTGTCAATAACGCTGCGCACCAGATGACATTCGAGTCGCTCGAAGAAATTCCGGACGAGTATTGGGATAACAACCTCGCGACCAACATCCACGCAATGTTCTATCTGCGAAGGCGGCGCCTCCCCACACGAAGGAAGGTAGCTCCATAGTCAACACGACCTAGGTCAACACCGACATGCCCCGCGCCACCCTTCTGCCCTATGCCACGACAAAGGGTGCCATTCAAAATTTCACCGGTGGCCGGTCGCAGTTGCTCGGAGAGAAAAGAGTCCGGGTAAACTGTGTCGCCCCGGGGCCTGTCTGGACGCCTCATCCCTTCGACCATGCCGCCCGACCAAGTCGAGAACTTCGGCAAGAACACACCGCTGGGGCGGCCTGCTCAACCGGCGAACTGGCCGCAGCATTCGTGATGCTGGCCAGTGACGAGGCGAGTTATACCTCAGGAGCAACCATTGCGGTAACAGGGGAAAGCCGATCCTGTAACCGCCGATAAATCTAAGCGGTACGCGCGCAATCGATATGCAGCGTGTCACCAATTTGACGCGCGATACAGAACTTGTTGTAATCCGGAAAGGAAAGCGGAGCCTCATTTGCTTACGAATCGATCTTGCCCTGCTCAGACCGAGAGTGGCCAATAAACTGCAGGCGCGATTATCTTGCTCTGCTTCATTTATATCGCCGTCGAAGCAAGACATGGCCTTAGAAGCTGGACCGAATCCAACTACTCGATCGAGCTTGGTGCTCCCTGGAGTGAAAAGTTCTTACGATCCGAGATTGACGATTGTCACTTATGCCCGCCCCCTGACATTGGCGCCTGGATCGATGACCGTAACCGCATCCGCCGAGCTATCAGCGACACCATCCGCCATGCCGAAAAGTTCCACGCGGCCTCCGTCATTGAAGATGCGTCCAGCGACGGTGCCATGGATAATTGCCCGGGATCCTCGTTCCACGGTTAGGCTGCCAGCGATTGTTCCGTGGAGGATGAGCCGAAAACCGCTGCGCAAGGTCGCGGTACCAGTGATGGTACCATAGAGCGCGATATCTTCCTCGATCGTGAACGGGCCTTTGATGCTATCGTGGATTGCTTTCACGTTTGTTCCTCCCAGCAGGCAATAACGGGCATACCTTCGGCCGGTTGTGCGGTCGGTACGGTCAGGCGCCAACTTCAATTTCGGATCAGGGACCGCCTCATCGCTCGTCCATCGCGGCTGCGACCATGAAGCGCCAAGTGCTCGCGGCGTCGTCCCGATGGTCCACTGCGGTTTCGGCAGTGGCAATGTTGCGGATTACCTCGCCGCCCGCGAGTGCCATTGCGTCGGTGGGTTCGCGAATGGCATGGAATACTGCGCGCACATCACGCTTGATCGCCGCCTGATGCTTGGGGTCCAGCGAATCCCAGTCATCATGCCCGCTCGCTGACTGCGCGAGGGCTCGTGCCGCTCGCTCGATGATCGATCCGGTCATCAATCAAACGTAACACTCTATCTTCCAAAGGCCAAGCTCGATGCGTTCACTTGTGCGCGACCTTCAAAACGGTCCGGTTCGTTGTCGGCAGCGCTGTGACCCATCATTTTGCGTCATTGGCTTGCCTGTTATATAAGACCGCCGAATTCGGCGGAACCAAACCGGCAGGCCGCTCCCAGCGGCCGCGGTGGCGTTCCAGCAGACGATGGCGGCAGTGAGCAGGGTGAGGCTGGAGAACCGGAGCGCGCCTGTTCGGCTTCGCCGAGCAGCCATGCAAAGTGTCCGGGACTTACTGAAATGCCTGTCCGGGACTTAGCGAAACACGCAGATGGGCATGGCCGATGCCGTTGAGCCTTTTCGAAACAGATTCTAGTCAGGAGGTCCGCGGGCCTAAGCGCAAGCTCCCACATCAATCTGCAACCTCGCACACAAACGCATTGGCAGGACGGATCCGGTGATGCGGCGAAGCGAAGCAGTGGAGCAATAGTTTTCAGATTTTGGCTCTGTGTTCTGCCGGCTCAGACACGAGTGGAAACATCGCGGCAAAACCCGGTTGCCGGGCGAGCAGATCAGCAAGTGTGTAGCTGTCTAGAACACCAAGGAAGGCGCCCAAGGCTTCCTTTAATACTCCGGTCAAGCCGCAAGCCGGCGCGATGACACAGCTTCCGCAATCGACCAAATCGAACCCCTCTTCGGTATGCCGCACAAGCGTACCAAGGTTAATCGCATTGGGCGGCTTGCCGAGCCGGATGCCACCAAAGCGGCCGCGCACGCTTTCGATATAGCCGCTGCGGACCAACTCGTTGACAACCTTCATCAGATGGTTTTGCGAGATCCCATAGGCTTTCGCAACCTCACCAATCGAGCACAGCCTTTGTTCGCGCGCGCCGAGATAGAGCAGCACACGCATCGAATAGTCGGTGAACAGGGTCAGTTTCATACGCTCCGGGTAGCCCGCTTCATGGCTCACTTAGATAATATGCATTTATATTGCATATTTCAACGCACAGCGATAGATGCACGACGAATACATGATTGGAGCCTGAGTCGTGGACACAGTGGCGCAGATCAATGAAGAGAAGCTGGGGCAGCTTGTGCATGCCTTCTATGCTCGTGTCCGCGACGATGCCGACCTGGGGCCGATCTTTAACGACGCGATAGACAATTGGCCGAACCACCTAAATAAACTGGCGGCCTTCTGGTCCTCGGTTATGCTGACAACGGGTCGTTACAAAGGCCAGCCAGTCCCGGCGCATATGAAGCACAGCGGCCGGATCACTCCGGCCCTCTTCAATCGTTGGCTCGCACTTTGGACGGAAACGACCAATGCCCTGATGCCGCCCGCCGCCGCAGCAGCGTTGCAGGCCAAAGCGGCGCGTATCGCCGAAAGCTTGCAACTGGCGATGCTCTTCCGATTGGACGGACCGGCGATGTCGGTTGCCGCAGGAAGCCACAAGACGACTGCGAGCGCGGTGGGGCAACTGTCATGACCGCGCCGACTCCCTACCGCTCGACACCTGTTTTCGACGAGACCAGCATCCCTGCAGCCTTGCGCGGCTTCCACCAAACCAAAGCGGGGGTCTGGGGTCTTATCGGCGTAATCGAGGGCGAACTTAATCTCACCTATGCCGAGCCCGCCTCCGAAAAGATTCTTAGCCCCGGCAATCCCGGCGTCGTCGAGCCCGAGCAAACCCATTTCGTAACACCGCTAGGCAAGGTCAGGATGCAGGTCGATTTCTACGATCAGCCGCCGGATGGCTGAACCCTCCTTCCCGCTCCCGCAAATTCTTAGCTACAGGAGACGTTGATGTCGCAGACACTCAGCGACGAGACCATCGCGCTCGTCAAAGCCACCGTTCCCGCGCTCGAGGCGCACGGCCTCGACATCGTGCGCGAAATGTATGGGCGCATGTTCGAGAATCCGGCAATCCGCGACCTGTTCAACCAGTCGCACCACGGCGACGCCGGCTCGCAGCCCCGCGCGCTGACTGCGGCGATCCTCGCCTATGCCAGCAACATCGATAATCTCGGCGCACTGGCGCCGGCGGTGGAGCGCATCGCGCAGAAGCATGTCGGGCTTCAGATCCTCCGCGAGCATTATCCCTATGTCGCCGACGCCCTGCTTGGCGCGATCAAGGCGGTCCTCGGCGACGCCGCAACCGAAGAAATTCTCGCGGCTTGGGGCGAAGCCTACTGGTTCCTCGCCAACATCCTGATCGCACGCGAAGATCGCATCTATCACGACCAACAGCACGCTACGGGGGGCTGGAACGGGTGGCGAGACTTCCGGATCGAGAAGGTCATCCCGGAAAGCAGCGTCATCACGTCGTTCGTTCTGCGTCCCGCCGATGGGGGGCCGGTGATGACACACAAGCCCGGCCAATATCTGACCTTCTGGATCGAGATCCCCGGCCATCCGTCGATCAAACGCAATTATTCGATTTCATCGGCATCCAACGGCGAAAGCTATCGCATCTCAGTCAAGCTCGAGCCCCACGGGCTCGTCTCGGGTTGGCTTCACGACAACGCGAAGCCAGGCACCATCCTCAAGGTGGCGGCGCCGGCGGGCGAGTTTTTTTTGGACGGCGCCCCGGATCGCCCCATCGTGCTGCTGTCGGGCGGCGTTGGCTTGACGCCGATGGTGGCGATGCTCGAAGCCCTGGTCGCGGGCGGCAGCGACGTGCCTGTTCACTATGTCCACGGCACGCACGACCGAAGCACGCACGCAATGCGCGATCATGTCCGTGCGCTGGCGGCGAAGACCGCAAACGTCAACGTTGTCGACTTCCACCAGACGCCGATCGCGGGCGAGATCGCCGGGCAGGACTACGACGTCGCCGGGATCATCACCGACGCATGGCTCGTATCCAACACACCGGTTGCCGATGCCGACTATTACATCTGCGGTCCGCGCCCGTTCTTGCGCCACGCGGTTTCCGCTCTCTCGCTCGCAGGCGTTCCATCGAGTCGCATCCACTATGAGTTCTTCGGGCCCGCTGACGAACTCTTAGCGGCTTAAAAAGAGCTTGCCGATTGCATCGGCTGACTGACTTTCGAAGATCCGGCCCGTCGTCACCGCCCCATCTTGGTGATGCTTGGCGAGCCGGATTGTGATTGTGTATCCGGGGCGTTTCACGTCCTTCCTGGTAAGAATGATGGCCCCAAGCCGAGGTAGAAGCGACCCGCTTGAGCGCGCGAGTTCGGCTTTAGCGTCCCCGGCCGGCGACAGGACCGCACGGGTTCTCGACGTCCGCCGCCATTCGGTTGACATCTCACATTTCAAACGAAGCGGGCCAACATTTCCGTGAGCAGGGGGCCGAGCCGCCGAATTTCGTCCCTGTGGGCGCTCGAGAGTTTCGACAAAATCTCAGAAGCTTGGGGCGTCAGCCGCAATTGGGCACGGCGCCGGTCATCGTCGTTCGAATGTCTGGTTACGTATCCCTGCTTCTCTAACCGATCAATCAAGCCCGTTGCGCTATGCGGCTTCAACAGCAAGCGCCGTGCAACGAATCCGACTGTAGCATCATCAATGGGGGCAGCGCGTAGCGCCAGAAGGGCCTGATGCTGTTGGGGCGTCAGGCCCTCTTGCGTTGCCCGTTCGTCGCTGAAAGCCTGAAATTTCCGCAAGGCAAACCGCAAATCCGCAAGCGCGGCATAATCGGCATCATCCAACTCTGCTTCTTTCGTTTCCATAGCACCTCCGTGTTGAAATATATCGCAATGCGATATAGCTGCCCCAGGCTAATTCTTCAAAGAGGGATTTTGTATGATTCGGGAAGCCTCCTGTTCTGCCGAGGCTGTCAGGCTGGGCGACCATAGCGCGGATCTGCGCATGATCATGTTGGCCGCCATGGCGCTGTTCGTTGGGAGTGGTGGCGCAGCAAGTGCATGGGTGCTCCTGAAGCTGATCGCGCTGGCGACGAACCTGTTCTGGTTCGGCCGCCTGTCGTTCGCGGAAGTTGACATGGCGGACAATGCCCTCGGGATGGCTGTCCTTGTCATCCCCATGATTGGCAGCGTGATTGTCGGACTGATGGCCCGCTTCGGCTCGGAAAAGATTCGCGGACACGGGATACCCGAAGCGATCGAGACGATATTATTCGGTGAAAGCCGACTGTCGATGAAGGTGGCAATTCTCAAACCCGTTTCGTCCGCGATTTCCATCGGGAGCGGCGGGCCCTTCGGCGCTGAAGGTCCGATCATCATGACGGGGGGCGCAATTGGTTCGCTATTTGCGCAATGCTTCCACCTGAGCGCAGCAGAGCGCAAGACATTGCTCGTTGCCGGCGCGGCGGCAGGCATGACAGCGATATTCGGCACACCTCTCGCCGCCATATTGCTGGCGATCGAGGTGCTGTTGTTCGAGTGGAAGCCGCGCAGCTTCGTACCGGTCGTCCTTGCGGTCCTCGTCTCCTTCACATGGCGACCGCTGCTCATTGGCGATGGTCCGATGTTCGCGGCCCATCTCGTGCTTCCAACCGGATCGGGGTCGCTGGCCTATGCATTGGGTATCGGCCTGCTCCTTGGCTTGCAAGCAACCTTGCTTTCAAAGGCGCTCTATTGGATCGAGGACGGGTTTCATCATCTGCCACTGCATTGGATGTGGTGGCCTGCATTGGGTTCGATCGCGGTCGGGCTAGGCGGCCTGGTCGAGCCTCAAGTGCTAGGCGCAGGCTACGGCAATATCCATGCCTTGCTGGGCGATAGCCTGGGAATGCGCGCCATCATCATGCTTCTGGTGGTGAAGGGGCTCGTTTGGCTGATCGCGTTGGGGTCAGGAACGTCAGGCGGCGTGCTAGCACCGCTTTTGATCCTGGGCGGGGCGCTGGGTTGCCTCATAGGACAGTTCCTGCCCGGAGACCCGGGTTTTTGGGCCATGATAGGCATGGCTGGCATCATGAGCGGCGCAATGCGCGCGCCTATAACCGGCGCGTTGTTTGCGGCCGAGCTGACGGGGCAGTTCGCTGCGCTGCCGTTCTGTATCGCGGCCGCCGTCTCCGCCTACGCGATCAGCGTCCTGTTGATGCGGCGTTCGATCCTGACGGAGAAGATCGCGCGGCGTGGGCGGCATATCCTCCAGGAATATAGCGTCGATGCATTGGATCTGTTGCAGGTGAGGGATTTGATGACCGCCGAACCGGAGACGCTTGCTGGCGATATGCCGATACGCGAGGTCATCCAGTTCTTCGAGAAGGAAGCTCGCCATCGCAGCTATCCCGTCATCGATAAGAGCGGGCGCTTGGTCGGCCTTGTCTCACGCAGCGACGTATTGCGATGGGAAGTGGAGGGTTGTGATCAGGAGACGTTCCTTGCCGAAAGCCTCTCGGATGCGTCACAGCCTACCGCCTTTCCCGACAGCCCCAGCGGCATTGTGGCAGACCTCATCGTTCAATCCGGCATCGGACGCATCCCAATCGTTGATCCCGATAGTCGTAAGGTTGTCGGCATTCTCTCGCGCCAAGATTTGCTCAAGGCACGACACAGGATTCGAGTCGAGGAAACGCAGCGGACCCGGCATGTCGGCGGAACCAGGAAGACAGCTGGCACTTGATATTTATATCGCGAAACGATATAAAATGTTTGGGGGGGCAGGATGCTGCCGGATGGCAGGTTAAGCGGGGTCAGGCTGGAAAGGACGACCCATGTTCGTGATTGCCGGAATGGTTGAGGCCATTGGTGCCGTTTTCGGCAGCCTTCTGGCTGTCGCCTTGATGTGCTGGCTTGCGTCAGGTGTGGCGAATCGCTTGCACCACAGCAATTGGGCTGCGTTTCTGGTTCTCGGGCTAGTGGCAATCGTTTCGCTGAGCGGCCTGACCCACAGCGGTTTTGTCAGGCTGTGCGCGGCATATGGGCTGTTCGGCGCACTCTTTTTGTGGCTCACGGCCCGAAATAAAAATCTGGGTCCGGACACGCTTGAACGGGATGGCAAGTAATGACCCTGCGCTGCTGGTTTTATCCTGCGCTTCTTGCCGCCATCGGCGCACAACGGCGACCAGATAGGGCGGCGCTCCGCTCTCTGGTCCGGCGCATTCGGCAAGAAGCATTCCCCGGAATCGACGACCCTGCTCAACGACGCCTGCAGGTCAGACAAACGATCAGCGCGTGCCTCAGAACGTTATAGACCGTATTGCCGCCTCACCAGTCACTTCCTTCACGCTTCACATGTTTGCTCCCCGAAGACGGCTATCGCATGCGTACCCACCTTCCTCGCCGATGGCCGGATATGTCTCTCGACGGATGGTGTAGAGAAGCCCCAAGCGTCATCCGGGCGCAGATTTTCCCGGCTGCTGCTTCCAAGCTGCTACCATCCGCTCGTAGGCGTGCTCAGCGCTCACGACGTATCCGGCTTCCAGGTCCCTGATCTTCTTGATCCAGTAGTCCCGAGCCGAACCCGCCTTGCCGTACGCCCGAGGAGCTCCCGCCATCAGCTCAACCTTGCGCAGCTTCATCGCCGTGAACGATGGCCGCGCATATGTGTATTCCGTCAGCCACCCAGACCTCCGGTATGAAGCCCGCCGCATGGAGCTTTGCCAAGGTTTGGCGTCGATCTTGTCGGTTTTAACGCGCGCGTAGGCGATAGCGCGAACGAGCCTGGGATTCGCGACGACGACACGCTTGACGTACGGTCGCATGAGTCGCTCTACGGCGGCGCTGTTCCCAGTCTGTTGCGCGGCGATCTGAATGAGAAAGCGCGACAATCAAGATGAGAATCCAGTGTGTCGGGATCGGCGTAGGGCGTAGCCCGTAGCCGGTCCCGACACACTGGAGGCACTCTTTGCCGGGTGCCTGTGATGGTCGTGGTGGCCGCTATGCATAGGGTTTTCCGGGGAGGAGGACCTGGCGTGTGGCCGGCCGACACATCAACGATCATCAAGTGAGACTTTTCATGACCAACAGACGTTATGACCCCGTCGCGCTGGCGGCGGCGAAGGCCGGGTTCAGTCCGGCGACGGGCTATCGGGTTTTGCAGGACACCCGGCTGCCATCACAGCGGTCAACACCGCGCAGCCGGCGCCGACCCGATCCCCTTGCCGGTATTTTCGATGAAGTTGTCGTGCCGATGTTAGAGGCTGCCCCGGGCCTTCGGCCCGTAGCGATCTTCGAGGAGCTGCGGCGCCGATATCCTGAGACGGAGTTCGGCTCCCGGCGAACCCTGGAGAGGCGCATTCGCGACTGGCGCGCCCTGAACGGGCAAGATCGCGAAGTCATTTTCCGGCAAGTGCACGAGGCCGGGCGGCTCGGCCTGTCCGATTTTACGTGCATGGACGATCTGGGAGTTTCCATCGCCGGACAGCCCCTGGACCACCTGCTCTATCACTTCCGGCTTCCATGTGGCGGCTTCGAACACGGGCACATCATCTTGGGCGGCGAGAGCTTCGTCGCATTGGCCGAAGGGCTGCAGAACGCGCTCTGGTCCGCAGGCGGCGCGCCGAAGCTTCATCGTACCGACAGCCTCTCGGCCGCCTTCCGCAATCTGGACGCGGATGCCAGGATCGACCTGACCAAGCGTTATGACGCGCTCTGTGACCATTATGGAATGGAGCCCACGAGGAACAACCGGGGCGTTGCTCATGAGAACGGCGCGATCGAGAGTGCCCATGGCCATATCAAGGCTGCCATAAGGGATGCGCTGCTGCTGCGCGGGAGCGCCGACTTCTCCGACCTTGCCGACTATCGCCGCTTCATCGATGAGGTCGTAAATGCGCGCAACCGGCGGCACGGCCCCGGGATCGATGCCGAACGCAAGTTCCTGCAGCCGCTGCCGGACGTGCGCACCACCGATTACGAGGAGATCCTCGTGACGATCACATCCTCGGGCGGCTTCACGTTGCGCAAGGTGTTCTACACGGTCCCATCCCGCCTGATCGGGCACCGTTTGCGGGCTCGCCTTTATGATGACCGCCTCGACCTCTTCATCGGCGGTGATCGGCCCCCACCGAGTGGTCCGGGTTATTTGTTAGTGTAAGATTGCCTCCGGCGCCATGGCCGGCCGCAGGTGGAGCGAAGCGGAGCCGGAGGGCGGCCATGGCGGCGTCGCTGCTTCCGGGGCCGGCGGCCGGTAGCCCAGCGAGCTGTGCGGCCTGACGGTGTTGTAGTGCCGCCGCCAAGCCTCGATCAGGATCTTAGCCTCGGCCAAGGTGTAGAAGATCTCACCGTTGAGTAACTCGTCACGCATCGAGCCGTTGAAGGACTCGCAGTAGCCATTTTCCCACGGGCTGCCGGGGGTGATGTAGAGCGTCTTCACACCGATCCTGCCCAGCCATTCTTGCACGGCATTGGCGATAAATTCGGTGCCGTAGCACATTGGGAAACGCCGGATCGGGAGCCGCTATGGCCCTGATGAAGACAAGGTCGCGAAGCGGCCGCCGGCTTCATCAGGGCAAGCCATGGCCGGCCAGCATGTGTCTAAAGTGAAGTTGTCGAGACAACACTTTGGAGGCCAACCGACCATGACCAAGCTCATCCCTACGCCTGCCGATGCCGTGCTGGTAGCCATCGATATGTCCAAGAACCGGCAGGAGGTTCTCATCGAGCGACCGGAAGGCGGGCGGCGCCGACGTATGACCGTTATGGCGACCAAGGAGGACTACGACGGCTTTGCCGAACAGCTCGCCGCCATCGGTCGTCCTATCGTCGTTGGATTTGAAGCGACTGGAAATTACCATCGCACGCTGGCGCACAGACTGCTGACCGCGGGGTTCGAACTGCGCCTCATCTCATCAGTCGCGCTCGCTCGAACCCGCGAAGCGCTCCATAATGGCTGGGACAAGAACGATTCCAAGGACGCGCAGGTGATCCTCCACATGCTGCGGATCGGCGCCACACAGCGCTACGTCGATCCGCTCGCCGCTGGGATCAACGACCTTCAAGAGCTGTCCAAGACCCACGAGGTCGTCTCCAGAATGAAGACGCAAACCTGGCATCGCATCTTGACCCATTACCTCCCCCTGTATTTTCCCGAGATGGCGCGCTTCGCCGGCAACAGTCGGTCGGATTGGTTCCTGGCGATGATCGAACGGTTCCCGACCCCAGCCAGCATCACCTCGCTTGATCGGGAAGAATTCTCTGCCGCGGTATGGCCTCTGATCGGGCGCAAGGTCTCCAAAGCCCGTTTGATCAACGATGTGTATGAGACCGCCCGCAGTTCTGCGGCGTTGCCGGTGCCCGAGGACTCGATCGCGATCACCATGTTTCGCATGGTCATCGCGCAAGGTCGCAGCCTCATACACCAGCGCGACGAGATCGAACGGCTCGCCCATGCCCGGCTTGCCGAGCATGTGGATTACCGGCTGCTGCGCAATATTCCTGGCATCGGTCCGATCAACGCCCTGACGATCCTGGCTGAGGCAGGCGACCTTCGCCGCTTCAACCATCATCGCCAGTTCCTCAAGTTCTGCGGCCTCGATCTTGCAACTTGCCAGTCCGGCACGTTTCGCGGTCGCACGAAGCTATCCAAGTACGGCAATGCGCGATTGCGTCGTACATTCTGGATGGCAGCTCAGGTCGCCGCGCGTCAGCGCGACAACAGCTTCCGCGACAAGCTCGGACGATACACTGCCGGGCACGCGGACGATGCCGATCGCCGCCGCAAGGCGATGACGGCGCTCACCGCCAAGATGGCGCGCGTGGCTCACGCCGTCGTCAAGACGGGGACAGAGTACCGGCCGTTCGTCGAACGGCCGGGTGCCAGGTGGAAGGACCCCTCTCTGCAAGTGCCGTGAGGGCGCGAAAGCGACCCTGTAGATAATGTTCGGGCCTTCCACCTGGGTGCGTATCTCATTCTAAGGACGGTGAGGACCACGGTGGCTTCGGCGCCGCTGGATCCTGTGTTTGCTATGGCAGAGAGCGATCCCGTTGACGGTGGAAGCCATCTGGCTCAGAATGCATGCCGTGCCGATCATTGTCGGCGCATAGAGACCTGCTGGCCAAATCTCGCCGTTGCTTCCCTACCCAGGACGTTGTCCGACCGTATATGCGCAGGCGGCCCACGCGTGACGAACAGATCGGCCAGCGCCGCCAGCACATCCTCGCTCCTGAGCCGTCGCGCGACCGGCAAGGCCAGGCACTCCCGACTGGCCTCGTCGATGATCGACAAGATGCGGAACTTGCGACCATCATGCGTGCGGCCCTCGACGAAGTCGTAGGACCACACGTGCCCCGGATATTCGGGCCGCAGCCGGATGCACGATCCGTCATGGAGCCAGAGCCTTCCGCGCTTTGGCTGCTTTTGCGGCACCTTGAGCCCCTCGCGGCGCCAGATGCGCTCGACCCGCTTACGGTTCACATGCCACCCCGCATCGCGCAGCAGGGCGGTCACCCGGCGATAGCCGTAACGGCCATATTGCCGGGCGAGAGCGATGATGTCCTCCGTCAGTGCGGCTTCGTCGTCCGCCCCGCGTGGCGCCTTGCGCTGCGTCGATCGATGCTGCCCGAGCACACGGCACACCCGCCGCTCGGAGACAGCCATGATCCCTCGGATGTGATCGACACAGCGTCGGCGTCTGGCGGGGCTCAATAGTTTCCCCGCGCCGCCTCCTGCAGAATCATTTTATCGAGCGTCAGATCCGACACCGCCTGCCGCAGTCGGGCGTTCTCTCGCTCGAGATCCTTCATCCGCCGTGCCTGATCCATCTTCAGCCCGCCGTACTCCTTGCGCCAGCGGTAATAGCTCTGTTCGGTGACGCCGATCCGCCGGCAGGCGTCGGCCATCGTCCCGCCCTGCGCCAACACGATCTCCGCCTCACGCAGCTTGCCGATGATCTCCTCGGGCTTGTGCTTCCGAGCCATTCCATTCCTCCTTCGTGGTCCAGACTACGATAGTCGATGGGCCACTCAGAAGGGGGCAGATCACCGATCGTCACCACTGGCCCTGCCGGCGTCGGCCACCTTCCATGCGGTGCGGTAAGCCGGGTCGCGCCGGAGCACCTCCCACGCGAGCCCCCCGCGTCCCCGGCGCGACAAGGCATCAAGCCGATGGGCAAGCGAACCGACCATCACGACCGGGAAAAAGGCAGCATACACCGATGAATGTCGCGATCAGTCCGGCGCAAGCGCCGTGTCGACGCTTGGGCTATTTGTGGACCTGCCGTGTCCACGGCGCGCTCACCAGCCCTGCGCATGTACCTCCTTTCGCCAAGGACAGCCGATCGGCATGCGACCGGCGACGCCCGCCGCCCCGCGCGGGCGGTGACATCGCTTCCCGCAAAGATCGCGGCTATCGCCCGCGGCTGTCACCCCCCGAAGATCAAGGGGCAGTTTTTTGACGGGCCGCATGAAGGCCCTGGGGAACGGCCAGGCGCGCCTTGGGGTGGCGGCGCAGCGGGCTGCAAAGCCAGCACCGGACCCGCGGACAAGGCGGGATCGCCGCGCCGCAAGCGCAGCGGTCAAGCGCGCCGAGACCGCCGATTCTGGCCGCCGGCACCCGCGAGGCGACACCAATAACCACCGGCATGCATACTGTGACGGACTGGTCGCCGGGAGACGCCGGACCTGTAAGAAAATTCAGGCCGGCATTCCCATCGTACCGCCGAACATCGCATCGCAAGGGCCACGTTCGGCCCCGCCACACCACACGGAGGCTAATCCCGCTCCGCGGATTGCCGGGCACGCTATCCCCTGGCCGGCGAGAACACCTGCATACACGGCGAGCATCGCGCTTCTAGCGCTGACGGCGTGACAAACGGACCCATCAGGATCTATGGACGGCTGTGCGCAGTAGTGACCGGTCCCGGCAAGGGATTGGTTCCGCTGGTAAACCCGCAGAAGACCGCTCGATCGCAGACGGGCGGATGGAGGTGCGATACTGGTGCGAACGACAGGTGACACCATGGGGCTCGGCTCAGATTTCCCGCCGATCGCTCGCTCAGCGGACCGCCGCTTCGCGCTGCCGTACTCTAGAAGGCAGCCGCAGTGACGGAGGACATTGACACCCTCGCCGCCCGGCTCTCGCCGCGCCACCGCGAATGCCTCTGGCATGTTTTCCAGCTTCGGATTTCCAAGGAAATCGCCGCCGAACTGGGAATCGGCGTCGGCACGGTGGATTCCTACATCTCGGAAGCGGTGGCGATCCTGGGCGCGCCAAACCGGCGCCGCGCCGCCGAAATGCTGTTCGGCGGGAAGGAGCCGGCGACCCCCGGGAAATTCGAGGGAGAATTGCCGGGGGTAGCCATGGCCTCGAACGATGACCCATCCCCGGGCCAAGGGTTGCAGGTCGGCGATTGGCAGGTGCTGCTTCCCTTTCGTCACAAGGGAGTACACCGCAATGATCTCGGACCTATCCACCGCCTTTTCTGGTTCATCCTTCTCGTCCTCGCCGCCGCCGCCAGCTTCGGAATGCTTGCCGTCGGCCTCGAGGTCCTCTCCCGGCTTCTCGGCAGCGATTGAGGGCGGAATGAGCGGCGGCGGACCGGCAGTCGCCACGCTGGCCAGCGACCTGCATGCCTACGAGAAGCTGCTCCAGACGCTTTTCGCCAAGGGCGGCGAACTGTCGACCTCCGCGATCCTCGCGCAGATCGGCCGCAATGTGTCACCCGTGGCAGGCCACCAAGTCCTTGCCGCGATCAGCAACGCACAATTGCTGACATCGAGCGCGCTTGGCCATGTCGCCGAGGCCCACCGCATGCTCGAAGTGCTCGGCCGCAAGCTCGGGATCGACGTGGAGGCCTTTGGCGACGTCCTCAAGCCGCCGTCGAGTGCGATCGGCCCGGATCAACCCGAGCTCGGCGGATGATCCACGGGCATGATGATGCGGACCTGCACAAAGATGACCCAGATCGCGGCCTTTCTCGTCCTGATCGCATTGCTGGCAATACATGCCGCGTGTCGTGGCGGCGCCCCGGAGCGCCTGACGGCAATGGCCATGCTGGTTGCGGCGGTCGCGACCAGCATGGCGAATATGCAGGCTGCGTTGCCTTTCCGCGATGTGGAATGGCTGCTCTTCTGGATCGACGGAGCGCTTTTCGCGGCGCTGCTTGCCATCGCGCTCACGGCGAACCGGTTCTGGCCGCTCTGGGTCGCCGCGATCCAGTGCGTGGCACTCGCTGCCCATGCGGCGCGTGCCTTCGATGCCGCAATCCTGCCGTTGGCCTACTGGTGGATCATCGGCAAGCTGTCCTATCCGATGCTATTCCTGCTCGCGGTCGGAACCGAGCGCCACCATCGACGCAGGCGTCGCGGCGCCCTCGACCCGGCGTGGAGCCGAACCGGCCGATCGCAACCCCAGTGATCTCGAAGCCAAGCCTCGCGCCGAATGCGACAAGGCGCCAGCAAGGCTCAGTCGCACGAGGACGAGCGCAGGCCAGCCGGGTGACGATACCGCCGTGTTGCGGCCGGACCCGCCCCGCCGAACAGCATGACCGTGCCGGATCGGCGCAGGCCACTGCTCGCGCAACGAGGGGAATTCCCCCCTGTTCCGCTCGAAGGCGGAGCACGGCATGGCCGGAATGACAGGGATGCCGAACGAGGACCTGCGGGCCCAATCATGCCGGGCTCTTGCCAGGATGCGAGAGGCGACGAGCGAATGCTTCGACCGGCATTTCGCATCGACGCCCCGCCTCGACATGCTTGCCCAGCTCTATCTCGCCGAGCGCGAACATCGCCCACTCTATGCCTGGAGTTTGTGCATCGCTTCGCAGGTCCCGGCATCGACCGCGCATCGCAAGATCGGCGAACTGGAACGGCATGGCCTCGTCGCCTGCAGCCGCGGTGCGCATTCGGACATCGGCAACGACCGGAGCAGGCGGCGCGGCGACAACCGCTACGTTCGCGTCAGCCTGACACCGGAAGGCCGGAAAAAGATAGGCCGCCTGCTCGACCACTTCGCGGGCATCTGGAACAGCGCCAGCCCCAGGGACGCGGCGGACTCGTTGCCATAGGGCCAGGGCGCACCCGAGATCGCAATCGACAGGCCCGCGGTTTCTGCCTGCAAACATGCAGTAACCGTGCAGGACCGCGTCGGCACGGCGCCGGCAGGAGGCTGGTAAGCCGTGAGTGGTCCCGCGCGGACCGAACGGGGAGCCTCCGAACGGGGCGAGAAGCGGGGCAGGCGGACTGGCTGCTGCCCATAGGACGGAGAATCATGATGGCCCCCGAACCCGTGACAGCACATCATATCCATGGCCTCGTCCGGCAGGAGATCGTCGCGGGAGCCTACACGCCCGGCATGATACTCAACCTCAACAGGCTCACGCATGAATTCGGTACCAGCAGCACACCTGTCCGTGACGCCATGAACCGTCTCGTGGGCGAGCGCCTGGTAGAACATCTTCCGGGCGGCGGTTTTCGCGTCAGAGCGCTCAGTCCCGACCGACTGGCCGGGCTCTATGAATGGCATGGCCAACTGCTCCGGCTTGCGCTTGCCAGCGCCTTGCCGGAAAGCGTGCGAGAGCAGGTCAGCGCGCTTGCGCGCAGGTTCGATGAGCCAGGACACGTGGCACCAGTCGCCGGCGCGGCGTTCGGGATCGTGGTCTCGGTTTCGCGCAACGAAGAACTGGCGCGGGCGTTCGAGGCCGTCGCCCTCACACTCGCGCGCGCACGGGCCCTCGAGCATCTGGTGATCCCTGGTGCCGTCGACGAACTCTCGCAAGTCATCGCGACGATCGCGGCGAAAGATGTGGCCGCATCGCGCCGGATCGTAGGGCGCTATCATCGAAATAGAATCCGGTTGAGCCCGCGCATTCACAATATGCTCCGACCAACAACCGCGGGGATCGGACAAAAGAGGCCATGAATTTTATCAACTTTCACGCAAAAACACTGTAACGGCCTAACGCATCGGACTGACTCTCATTTCGGGACAATACAAGTTCGCGCCCGTTCATATCGCGTCTTATCCTTATCGCGCCGCAATCAAGCGGCGAGAAGGAGTAGACGAAATGGAACGCACCAGCGAAGACCGCCGTGACGACGTCGTCGAACTCGGCGCGGTGAGCGTCGAAACCAAGGGCATCGTCGGCAACCCCGTCGATGCGCCCGCAGGCCAGGGCCTTGCCGGCATCCTCGACGACTGATCGACCGCTTGGCGCATCCCCGGGGATGCGCCAAGCACCATCCCTTCGGAGCAGGCGCTGCCTGCAGCATCCGACATGCCGGGAGTCAGAATGCCCCATGGCCCGCTCGCAAATATCCTGGTGCACAGTCGGCTCACATATCGTCGTCATCGACATTCGCCGCGACACCTACCTGCAATTGCCGCCTAACCTTGTCGAAGCCTTCCATACCCTGCGATGCGCCGGCAGGCCCGCAGGTGGGCCCGCCGAATGTCTCGAAGCACTCGCGCGGATCGGCCTATGCGATAAGGATTACACCCGTCCGGCCGAACAGCCCACCATCCGTGTCCCAGCGTATGATATGCCGCCGCCTGCAGTGGGCTACCGGCGACCGCCGCCGCAGACGATGATGGCGGCGCTCGCTCGGATCATCACCGCGCGCCTCGCGGTCCGCGCGCTTCCCCTGCGCGTACTCGCGCAGCGGGTTCGGCGCCTCGATACCTGGCCATCGCGGCCCATGGCCGAGGCCGACGTGGCGGCACGAACTGCCATGTTCGTGCAGGCGCGGCAGCTTCTACCCGCGCGGGGGGCCTGCCTGCCCGACTCCATCGCGCTGGTGCACTTCCTGCGCGCGCACGAAATAGCATGCAACATGGTGTTCGGCGTGCGGCTGGACCCGTTCGAGGCGCATTGCTGGGTCCAAAGCACGGATGCGATCCTTGGCGATACGCACGAACGCGTCTCGTGCTTCACCCCGATCCTGCAACTATGACGCTCGCATCCTACTTCGGCGTAGTGGCGCTCGAGAAGGACCGGCCCGCACCTGCCCGGATGGCCTCCCCGGCGGTAGCGGCGGAAATGGGACTGGCCCCTTGTGTCTCTTCGACGACGTACGTCCTGTTCGCTGCCGGACCGGCCGAGACCGTCAGCGGCATGCCGGCGGCCACCCATGTGGTAGGACCCGCCTTCGCCCGCCCTGCGGACGGACAGCCGTTTGTCGCGAACCACGATCGCAACGCCGCGCCGGCCAGCTTTCTCGAAGCCATCGAAGCGCGATGGGGTGCGTTCGTGGCATGGACCGCCAACGAGGCCACCGGCGAGGTCTTCGTCTATCGCGATCCGTCGGCGCGCTGCCCCTGCTATTATACACGTTGGGGCGGCGAACTCGTCATCGCGTCCCATCTCGACTTCATCGAGGCTCTGACTGGTCGCGCCAACGCGATCAACTGGGCGGTGATCGCCGATGAACTGCTCTATCCCGACCTCGCTGGACGCTCGAGCGCGATGCTCGGCATCGAGGAAGTCCTCCCGGGCGAGATCGTGCGTATCGGACACGAGGGGGTCCACCACCATGCGTTGTGGACTCCAGCGAAGTTCATCGACGAGAGGCGCGTTCCCTCTTTCGAGCAAGCGGAGCACGATGTCGCGCGGGCGGTGGAGCGGTCATGCCGGGACTGGTCCGCGCACATCGGGCCCGTGGCACTTACGCTCAGCGGGGGCCTCGATTCCTCGGTTCTCGCGGCAACGCTGCCCGCTCTTTGCCACTGCATCACGCTGATCAGCGGGACGGGGAGCGGCGACGAAAGGGCTTTCGCCGGCGAAGTATGCCGGCATCTCGACTTGCGCCCGCATCAGCGTCGCTTGTCCCCGAGCGACGTAGCCCTGCCCCTGACGAGCGCCGGGCGGCGTCCCCGTCCCTCGACGCGCGCCTTCACCCAGAGCATCGTCAAGCATGCAGGCGCGGTCGCCAGAGAAGTCGGAGCGCGCGCGATCGCCTATGGAAGCGGCGGCGACAACGTATTCTGTTTCCTGCGATCGGCCACGCCGGCGAGCGACCGGCTCGAAGTCGAAGGGTTTGGCGCGGGATATCGGCGCACTCTGATGGATGTTGCGGCAGTCACCGAGTGCTCGCCGTTACTCATCGCCCGGCGGTCGCTGCAAAAGCATTTTCGCCGCCGCCGGGCCTGGACATGGCCGCGCGACGAGCGCCTGCTCGCGCGCGGGCTGCTAGAGGCCCGAACGTCGCATCTTGCCCACCCCTGGGTCGACGAATTCGCGGCCCTCCCGGTCGGCAAGCGCGAGCACATAGCGGCAATCATGCGGGGCCTCGCACTGGTGGACTATCTCGACGGCGAGGACGGCGTGCCGGTCATCTACCCGCTCCTCTCGCAGCCTGTCCTGGAGGCCTGCCTGCGGCAACCGACATGGCTGTGGTACCGGGACGGCGTCAACCGGGCGATCGTGCGCCGCGCCTACGCCGGGAAGCTACCGACCGGGATCGTCCAGCGTACCTCGAAAGGCGGCTTCACCGGCCTGGTACGAAGCCTGTACCTCGAAAACCTCGCGCAAATCCGCAGCATGCTGCTCGACGGCGAACTGTGCGCGCGCGGAATCGTCGACCGCCAGGCGCTCGAAGCCAATCTGGGCAAGGTGCCCGACGCGCAAGATCACATGTATGTGCGGATCATGCGGTTCGTCGATGTCGAGGCCTGGCTGAGCGCACGTCGTGGCTGATCACCGCCGCGCTCACGGCGACGCGCCCTCGCGCGGTTTGAACCACCGCTGGAACCAGGCAAGGTTGCGCTCATAGACCGCGAGCCGGTGCGCTGGCTGGAGCTTGACGTGACCTTCGCCCGAAAACACGTACATCTCGGTCGGCCAGCCCGCGTTCTTCGCGGCGGCATAAGTCGGCAGTGCGAAGCGAAATTCCTCCTCCCCCGCCTGGATCAGCAGTGGTACCGGCGGAAGATCGCCGAGATTGGGCACCAGCGATCCCTCCTTCCAGAAGCCGCGGCGATCCTCGTTGAACCTCGGATATCCGGTCCTGGCGTACCAATCCTCGAACCCCGGCCCGAGGTTCGCCATCATCGTCGCCTCCTCGCAGCATGTGCTGAGCGCCACGGCCTTGAACAGGCGCGAATGGACGAGCGCAAACGTCGCCGTGGTGGCGCCGTCGCTTTGCCCGGTGATGCCGATGCGCGCAGGGTCGGCGATGCCGCGCGCGATCAGGCGCTCGACGACGATTTCGAGCGAGGACTGTACGCTGCGCCGGTCGGACCAGTCCTTCTGGTTGGCCTTGAGGAAGGCGAAGAGGTCGAGCGGCGGCCCCTGGAGCCCATACCACGGCGGCCGATTGAAACTGAGGACGGCAAAGCCCTTGGCCGCGAACAGCTGGATCGGGAATTCGTCGGCGGTGCCGCCCCGCAGGAACCCGCGCGAATCGTACTGGACGACGATGAGCGGCGCCGGATGGCCCGGACGGTAGTCGGACGGGAGGACAAGGTCACCGAAGGTCTCGATGCCGAAGGCATTGCGCCACGCCATGCGCTCGGGCCGGCGAAGCCGGATCGCGGCGAACTCCGGATTGGGATCATAGATGGTGCGGACTCGGCCGGATCCCGCGTCGACGCCGATCACATGGCGCGGCGCGGTGTCGCTTTCCGCCGCACAGACCAGTTCGATGGGCCCGAGCTGGCAGCCAAGCCACGGATCGATGGTCGTGTGCAACACGCGGGGCGCACCCTTGCCAAGGTCCCAGCTCAGCAACGCCATCTCGCTGCGCGCCACGCCTTGTCGGCGCAGGAACAGGATCGTGCGCGGATCGCGCTTCCATAGCCCGACCACGTCGGTGCAGGCCGACTGCGGACAAGGCAGCTCGCGGCCATTCATCGAAACATGGAGAACGTTGGGCTTGAACAAGGCGCTCGGGTCGACCGGTGCCAGCCAGGCGCGATCGGTGCCGCCGCCGACTGGCAAGACTTGCGTAGCGCTGGCTGGCCAACCGGGCGTTCCGTCCGGCGCCAGTACGAGCCCTTCGGCCGACAGTGCAGGACGCGGAGTTCGGTCGGCCAGCGCGATCACGTCGATCCGGCTGGGTGTGGAGGACGGCGGATGGGGGCGCCCGCCGGCAATGGGCCAGAATCGCACGTCATAGCGCCAGCCGCTCGGTGCCTCGCCATCGATCCGCCGTTCCTCGTCGAGAAGCGCGGGCCGACTGGCATAGACGATCGCCGCGCCGCCCGGCAGCCACTGGAAGTCGTCGATCGACACGGGCGAGCGCGTCAGTTGCGCCTCGCCCGATCCATCGGGGCGGACCAGGAAGACTTGCATTAGGCCGCCGATGGCCTTGGTGAAGGCGAGTCGGCGACCATCGGGGGACCAGCGCAGCACCGACGGCACCGGGGCGCCGCTCACCAGCCCGGAAAACCCGTACTTGTCGAACGAGAGCCGGATGATCTCGCCGCCATCGGCGACGATACGCGGCGGCGCCGTACCAACGGTTTCCTTGACGACGATGCCGGTACAATAGCGGTTGGAGGAGGGATCGCCGCGGCGAAGCTGCAGCGCGACATGCCGGCCATCGGGAGAGAGCGCGGCCGGTGGGCCAGGATAAGTATCGAACTGCATGCCCCCGAAGTCGCGCAGCCGTGCTAGGTCAAGCGCGGTGATCTCACGCTCCGGCGCCGACGGCGCCATCGCGGGAGGCAACAGGTCGCAGGGCGGCTGGCTTGCCCACGATGCGACCGGAACCAGCGAGATGCCAAGGATTACTCCGCCCAAGGCGGTACGCAGGTTCTTTTTACATGCCCGGCGAACTGCAAGGCGAGGCAGCTGGCCCGTAGCGGCAGATGACGATCCGTCACCATCCAAATCAATCTCCTTCATTGCTCACCACTCCTTGGTGAGCGAGACGCTGACGAAGCGTCCGATCGCGGACTGGTTGGTGGAGTCGTAGCTGACGTAATAGTCGGCCACCGGCCGCGCGTAGGCGGGCTTGTCGTTGAGCAGGTTGCGCACGGCGAGCGCGAAGCCCAGGCCCGGGACGAGACCCTGCGCGGACGCACGATAGACGACCGCGAGATCGAACGTGGTTTGGGATCCGACGCGGACTGCGGGGGCGCCGCGGGTGTCTTCGACACCGCCTGTATAGTTGGCGAAGGCGGAGGCGCTCAAGGGACCGCGCGTCCATGTCGCACCTGCCCTTCCCCGCCAGTGCGGCGGATTGAAGATCGTGCCGGCAAGTTCGGTGTACGGCCGGGCGGGGTCGAGCCTCTGGCGCGACTGCAGCCAGGACGCCGAGCCGTTGAACGCGAGCGTATCGCCTGAGCCCAGCCGCGCCTCATAGCGTACCATAAGGTCGAGGCCCCGGATTCGCTGGCGCGCGACGTTGAAGAACGTGTTGTAGACCGCCGCAGCGACCGCATCCGGATCATAGGCCAGGCCCGAATAATTGTAGAGCGGTACGGGCGATGCCGCGATCAGTTCGGATTGCAGGGCGGCCGAGGGATAGGGATCTACGAAGTCGTCGAGCGTTCGCGCGCCGAGCGCGGTGTAGAAGTCGGTGCCCTGGAACGGCTGCGCGACCCTGTCGCGATAAGCGATCTCGAAATAGCTCGCCTCCACCTGCAACCCGGGAACGGCGCGGGGATGCGCGGCCAGCGTTGCCGACCATGAGGTTGCGCGCTCGGGCTTGAGCGCCGGGTTGCCGCCATTGGTGAACAGCGCCGTCGCACCGGCCGGGTAACCGGCGCCGCCCAGGGTCGTCGCGGGATAGAGGAAGGCATATTGCGGCTGATACTGCTGGTAGAGCGTTGCCGCCTTGAAGGACTTGCCCCAGGATGCCTTGAGATCGATATCGGCGCTCGGCGCATAGATCGCGCCCAGCTTGGGCGTCAGGACGTCGTCGATGCCGGGATATTTCTCGTAGCGCAGCGCGCCGCTCAGCGACAGGCGATGGATGGCGGTGACCGCCTGCCCGGGCGAGACCAGCGGGACGTAGATTTCGCCGAAGCCGTAATAGCTGTCCTGGTGCGCGTCGATCGGCTCGGCTAGGCTCGCGGAGCGGTTGAGGTAACCATTGTCGCGGTAGCCAGCCCCGGCAGCGAACCTGACCGGGCCCGCCGGCAGGTCGATGACATCGCCCTGCGACGTCGCCTCGAGCGACTTGACCGAATTGCAGTAGCAATAGGGATAGGCGCTGACCGCGCCGGCCGGGGTGGTGGTGAACTGCCGGGTATCGGTGTGGTCCTCGCCATAGACCCCGCTCAGGGTGAAGGACAGCGAGGGCGTCGCCTCGAACGTCAGCGACGGCGCGACCGCGAAGGACCGGTTGGTCGGCTCGGTCGTATAGCGCGCGGAGCCGGGCACCTGCAGAACGGTGGACGAACGCCGCCAGTTGTAGAGGCCATCGAGGCTGAAGGTTAGGTCAGGCCCAAGTTCGTGGTGCAGGCTCAGCACGGCACTGTGCCGCTTTTGCGCCGGAAGGAGGGTGCTGTTCCCGGGCATGTAGTTCGTGAAGTCGCGCTGACGCGCGGTGATCGCCGTATCGTGCTCGAAATCATAGGTGGCGACGAGGCCGCCGCCGTCCCACAGCGTTCCCGCGACAAGGCTGTACTGCTGCTGCGTGTTACCACCATCGGTCGCGGCACCGAGCCGCGCCGTGGCGGAGACCCCGTCATAGTCCTTGCGCAGGATGATGTTGGCGACGCCGCCGACCGCGTCCGAGCCATAGAGCGCCGAAGCGCCGTCGGCGACCATCTCGATGCGCTCGACCGCGCCGAGCGGGATGGCATTGACGTCGATCGCCTGGGTAAAGGAGCCGTAGGCCAGCCGATGGCCGTTGAGCAGCGTAAGCGTCGCATCGGGCCCGAGACCGCGCAGATTGATGCTTGAGCCCGAGTTCTGGTTGTTGTTGCTGCCCGGTGCTCCCGGCGCGACGCCCGGGTTCTGGCCGCCGGCGAAGCTCTGCGGCAAAGTACGCACGGCCTCGCCGAGGTCGGTCTGACCGGCCCGGGCGATGTCGCGGGTGGTGAGCGTGGTGACCGGGGAAGCCGGCGGCGCCCCGCGAATGCGCGAGCCGGTTACCAGGATCGCGGAACCGTCACCGCGGGATGCCGCCGGGACTTGCGGCACCTGCGATCGCCCCACGACAAGGACACTCCCGTCCCGCTCGACCGCGACAAGGCCGCTTCCCGCCAGCAGGAGATCGAGTGCCTCCTCGAGCGTATATGCGCCGTCGATCGGCGCGGCGGACTTGCCTGCCACGGCGCCTGGCGTGAAGATGATCTCGCGCCTAGTGGCGCTGCCCAGCGCGCGCAGCGCCTCGCCAAGACCTTGCGCGCGCAAGTGCAGTTCATGGCGTGGTTCCTGCGCTGCGGCCGGGACGGCGAGCGCCCATAGGCTCGTCGCCAGGAACAGTGTGCTCAATCTCTTGTCCATCATGGATACCCCCATTGCCTGGTTGCAGGCTGTTCGGGGGTATCCATGCCGGTCAGGCGAAATTTATGAGGGCGGGCAAAAGTTCTTTTCCATGCGGGAGCAGCGGCGCGCGAGCGCGATTGCCGATGGGCTTTCGACAAGCGCAAGGTCGAGCAGTTCGGCGAGGTTTCCGGCAAGGCGGACCGGTTCGCGGACCCGGAACGTCCCCGAGACGCGAAGATCGCCGAGAGCGGGTTCGGCAAGGACCACGGGCTTGTCGGTGTAGCGGTTCGCTTCTGCAAGAAGATCGCGCAGGGGCACCTCCTGGAAGGCGCGCAAGTCGCTTGTCCAGTCGATCGGGGCCGACGGGACCGCGCGCAGCGGCAGGCCCCGGGGTGCGCCGATCGCGAGGCCATGGCCGGCAGTCAACCGCGTCACCTCGCTCTCGTCGCGAGGCGAACCTGCGGGTCCACCGCCGGCGCGGGGCTGGCGGACGTCGACCAGCCCTTCGATGAGGTCGACGCTGGCACCGGCCTCGCCGCGAAGCGCGACGTCGAAGACCGTGCCGCGTGCCAGGACCGAGCCCCCGCCGGCCGCCACGACGAAGGGACGCGGCTCATGCGCGACGAAGAAACGTGCGCGCCCGCGCAGCAGGGCGAGGTCGCGCCGCTGGGATGACAACGCCACGCGGACCCGGCTGTCGGAATCGAGGGTCACCCGAGATCCGTCGCCGAGGCGGAAGGTCCGCACTTCGCCCCGCCCGGTGGCGAGGCTTGTCTCGCCGCCCAGGCTCGTTCCCGACCCGGTCGCCTGGAGAAACGGATGGCCGGGGCCGATCGCCAGCATGGTCGCGATAGTGAGGCCGACGAGCACGGGGACGAACGCGAGGAAGAGAAGCAGCACGATGACCGGATTACCGGTAGCGCGCGCGAGGGTAGAGGGCTGCCGCGCCGTGGCGGGAAGGAGCGCTTCGGGGGCCTCGACAAGCGGCTTGAGTCCCTTGCCGAGGCTGAACACCTCGGCGATGTGATTATAGGCTTGGCGATGCGCGGATTCCGCGGCCAGCCAGGTCTCGAACCGGGCACGCTGCGCCTCCGCCTCCGGCCCGCGCATGAGGGCGAACCACATCGCCGCATCCTCGCGCAGTTCGCGCGTTCGCAATCGGTCCGTGTGTGTCATTCGGTTTCAAGAGCCGTGGAGATGTGCGCCAGTGCCCTGCCGACATGGTACTGGACAGTGGGAATGCTGATGCCGAGCCGCTCGGCGATCTCCCGATAGGTCAGTTCGTCGACGCGGTGAAGCAGGAACGCCGTGCGGGTCTTGTCGGGAAGGCCGTAAACGGCGGCCTCGTACAACCGCATGAGGTCCGCGTAAGCAAGGGCGTGCTCCTGAACGGGGCCCACCGCCACGTCGCGCTCATCGTCGATGGACACGTGAGAGGCGGCCATGCGGCGCGACCGGCGCCGAGTGCGCTCGAACAGCACGTTGCGCGCGATGCGCTGGAGGTAGGGGGCCGGATTGGCGAGGCCCTCGCGCGCCATGAAGGCGGCAAGCCGCGCGAAGGCTTCCTGGACGAGGTCGGGCGCCTCGTCTCCCTCACCGATCCGGCGCCGGAAAAAGCGGGTGAGACGCGGCGCTTCGGCCCGGTAAAGACCCTCGATCCTGCAAGTGCCGCCGCTATTCTCGTCGCACCTGTCATCCCCGTCCTCCGGGTCCGACGGTTGCGCAGCGGTGCGGCGTTCGCTGGCAAGCGCCCGGGCATGTCGCATTGGCATGGAAACGCACGACCTCGACGGGCCAGCAGACATCACGCCCCGGGACGGTCCGGGGTTGGCGAGAGCTAGCGACGCGCGAGGTCTTTAAAGAACCCCTGCCACCCGACCGCAGGGACGGATGTGGTGATGCCTGGCAGAACAGGAGGAAGGCGAGTGCCGGCGATCGACGCCTCCGACGCTCATGATACCCAAACGAACCCGGCGCGCAAGACGCCGCCCGGCTAAGCCTGGCCGGTCACGGCCTTGCGCAGTTCGGCGATGCGCGACTGGCACAAGGCATGGACGCGCTGACCCAGGACCTCGGCATGGCCGGCAAGCCATTTCAGGTCCTCGCGGGCGATCGTGTAATGGCGCGAGTAGCGGCCCTTGCGGTAGGCATCCTTGAGCTTCTGGTAGAGCGCACGCTCGCGGCGCGAACTCCGCGGCCAGACGTCGAAGAGGCTGCGGTCGATGTCCTCGGCAAGGTCACGCAGGAACAGGATATTGTGATCGTAAGGCGTGTAAAATGTGAAAGTCAGCAGCAATCCTTGGTAAAGATTTTCGACCGTTTGATGGAGTAGAAATGCCGCTTCGTTTGAATAATTTCGCTCGATTGCAGTCTGAGCGAGATCGAAATATCGGGTCGCATCGCCTATGTATTTTGAAAAATATTCTTCCGCTGCCACCAAAGCCAGCTCCGGCGTCTTGGGAACCGGCGTCTTCAGCGGCCTGTCGTCGGATTCGTAGAGAAGGATGCCATCCGTCACGATGTTCATGAAGAACAGGCGCCCGTGTGCCAGAGCGTCGTTCACTTCCTGCAACGAGTGAACGACGAAGGTGGCGGGCGTGCCCAGCGTCTTCTCGAAATTGTAGGCGGTGACGACGCGTTGCTCGGTCTCATCCCAGTAGGCGGCGCGGTCGGTCAGGTCCTTCTGGTTGACGATCACCAAGAGATCATAGTCGGACTTGTACCTGTTGGCGTCGAGCGGCGCATCCACCCAATCCCCGCGTGCATAGGAACCGAACAGGATGATCTTCAGGATGCGGCCGGACTTGCGGCGCCCGGTCGCATTGCCCGTCGCGTCGCGAAGCCCCTGGAACAGCATCTCGACGACCAGGTCCAGTTCGCGCTGCTTGTGCGGGGGAAGATGATCGATGTCGGTACGCATGGCTCGGTTCGGAGTAAGGCTCCAAGGACATAAAAAGCAACGCGCATTTCACGCGGACATCTGAAAGACCTTTGCCAATCCGCGCCGCGCCATCCAAGCGGCGGCGAAAAAGACTGGAGCACAAATATAGAACGAAAAGCAGCGACGGTGCAAGTTTCACGGGCGGCCGGCGCTCAAATGTCGAGAGACGCCATTTGAATTTCGCCATCGGCCCCGTGAACCCTGGAACACGGGTTCTCGTACTCCAGCCCCCTTGGCCTACAGTGCTCGGGCCTGTCGGAGCAGATCGATGGCCGCCTCTCTCGTGACGATACCGGTATAGCGCGCAATATTGCCGCAAAAACCCCCGACCCGACCTTCCCGCTCGACTTGCGCGACGAGCGGCGCATGAGCAACCGACCCGTCGGCACGCGTGACGCTCGCGTCGGCAGTGATCCGCACCCTATTCTTGCAGATTGTGGCAAGATCGCTCTTGCCCATGCATCGAAGAAGGGTCGAGCCGGAAAGAACCCTAAGCTTCACAACCGGTTTGCCTGCCGGGCTGACGATCTTACCGCTTGGTCCGTTCGCAGCCGCCACCAAGTCTTGAAGCAGCAGCGAGACCGGGTTCTCGATGTGATAGGCCTGGCAATAGTTGCTGGCGATAATCACGCGATGATCGGCGGCCGTTGCAGTTTCCAGCGCCAGCAGCGCGTCGCCGGGCGCCGGGGCCTCTGAAAACGGCCCCGCGATGCCCTGGTCGTCAGCGGCCGTGCGAATGGCTACGAGATCGCCTATATACTCGACGGTGCGCGCGACGACCGACGCGGGCAAACTTGCAGCGACGATGACGCCTACGGCCATGCCGGCCGTGCGAAGCGGCGCGGCGTAACGGCGAAATGCGGAAAACATTGAATCAGGCTCCAGCGCCAGCAGGCATGGCTGCAGCCTTCTCGCCCCCGGCCTGCTCGGTCGCCTTCAGACGCTTCTTCCAGTCTTTTTTCGTGCTGCCGGTAAGGATCCGCGAGCTTTCCAGAGCAAATTCCTCGGCGAGCTTTTCCCGGATGCCCCCGCCGCGCATCGCGAGGCCGGCGAGGCCACCGTGATTATTGAGGACCTGCACATAAAAGCTGCCGATCTGCTGCTGCGATGCCGGATCGAGGACAACGACCTCGCCGGACAGTTCGTCCGCGCTGGAAAGTAGCAAGGCCATCCCGGCGTTGGCGGTCTTGATGTTCTCAATGGTGATACGCAGGTTGACCGCCTTGCCGCCACGCTCGGGCGTGAGGCCCCACTTGCGGGTCACATCGCGCATGACGTTCGGCATCATCGCAGCGAAGGGCAGCGTCGCGTACTGGTCGCGGGAGGGCGCCGTCGAAGCCGGATCAAATGCGGCGAGACCGGCTTCCGTCCGCTTCGCTCCGGCCTTGATCTCGAGGTCAGCCATCTTTTTGCTGGCCGTGTCGGCGACAATCACTTCGACGTCACCCACGTAGTTTTTGTCGACGATCTCGGCCGGCAGTTGCTCGATGACCGTGCGTTGTTTTGCCACGGCAGGATCGAATGCCGCGGGCGTAGTGATGGCAACGGCGGCGAGGCTCGCCGCGAGCAGGACTTTCTTCATGATGGTACCCCCAATGAAATAGAGAAGACCTTCGCCGCATTCTCTCCTCCATTCCCCATAGAGATGCGTAGATTGCGAGCGAAGGGACGATTCAAACGACCGACGGCGTATTGACCGACCGGAGCATCCTCGCGGGAAGCAGCAGACGTGAGAGATCGGCTATGGCTTGGAGGTCTGCTCGACGGCATGGCGCAACCGCTCGCCAGCGTCCGCCGTCACTACCTGGACGGTTCGCTTCCCGGTCTGCGGGTCCGTCTGGTGGAAACGGAACTCCTGTCCTTTGAGGGGGCCGGAAATGAGATCGGCGATCATGATCTCGCGCTGTTTGTTCTCGGCATTCGCGAAAGGCGCGATCAGGTCGACCAGCCAAAGCTGGTCGCCCTCTTTCCATTCCTCAAGCGTCAGCCGGTTCTCCGGCTCGATCATGCCCTTTTCGAGCTTGGCGGCAGCCACGGGCGAGCATTTCGCCCACAGGGCGAGGCCAACGGGTTGCTGGCCATCGCGGAACATATAGAACTGTTCATGCAGCAGCGCCGGCATCACCAACCATTCCAGGTCCGAGAGCGCTAGGCCCCGATGCAGCGGAGACTGGGTGAGCAACCAGGCCATTTCCCCTAGGAAATGGCTGACCGTCAGCGGCGCGGTAGGGGCAGTATCCTGTGTAGTCGTCATCTCAGTGTCCAATTCTCGTTCGGCTTCAGGCAGCCGAAGCTGTCAGCATGTCATAGCTGCTGGGTAGATCGGCGAGCCTGCCGGTCAAGGCTCCGTCGGTTCCATTCGCCCCAAAGGTGCTCATGGCCTGGGCGAGCCGGGCAGCCGCCTGCGTAGCTTCGGTCTGCGCTGACGATGGATCGAAGGCCAGGGCGACGTTGCCGATGGTGGAGGTGACGCCGTTGTCCTTGGTGTAGACCGAGGTCGTGAGCGGCAGGTTACGCCCAATCTTCGCAGATTCGCCGACTGTCGTGCTCGTCAGGGAAATCTCCTTGATCCCGAGATCGGTGAGACCATGGAGTTCGCCAGCGTCGGATACCCCATTGTGGTTGGCGTCCTGCCAGACCTTAAGATCGCCGAACCGGGCGTCGGTGGCATTGATCTTGCCATCCTTGTTGGCATCGAGCGTGCCAAGCCCATCCCACGCGCTCTTCGCGTTCTCCTTCTCGGCGAGGAACGAGATTTCAGAGGCATGGGTGATCGCACCGTCGCCATTGCGGTCGATGACTAGAAGGCCGTCGCCATCGGCGACCCAACCGGTGTCTTCCGCGGTCCCGTCGCCATCCATGTCGAAGCGGGCATCGGTTTTGCCGCGCTTGCGGGCTTCGAGACCGTCCCCGTCGAGATCGACCAGGATCGCGGAAAGCATCCCGACCTTCGTGTTATCGAACTCGATGATGGAGGCGGGCCCGATCAGCCCTGCGGATGCTGCAATCGCGCCTTGCGCGTCCCTGGGGACGACATGGCCGCCATCCGAAGCGCCTGACAAACGGAAGCCCTTGGCTTTCCCAGACCAAGTGCTGGTCTGGAACGCCGGATCGACAAGCGCCGAGAGAGCCTTGAATGCAAGACCGACGTCGAGAAGCGTGCCGGAATTGCCATTATCGAGCTCGTAGGCGGAACGGTTGTAGGTGATGTTCTTGCCTGCTGCGGCCGTTTCGCCGGTTGCCGTGCCCTGCAGCGTGATCGAAGTGATCCCCGCCTCCGCAAGGCTCAGCAACTCGCCCGCATCCGTCGTGCCACTGCTGTTCCGGTCGAACCACAGCTTGAACTCCACGAATCGGGCATCCCCAGCATCGAGAAGACCATTAGCGTTAGTGTCAAATGCCACGAGACCTTCAAGATCTGTCTTAGCGCCTGTCTTGTCCTGAACGAACGAGATTTCCTTGATGTCGTCGATGACCCCGTTCGCGTTGCGATCGAGCGCCAAAAAGGCATCCTCCCCTCTGATCCAGCCTGCCTGGTCAGCGACCCCATCGCCGTTCATGTCGAAACGGGTCTTGCTGTCTGCCAGCGAGACAAGCGAGTTGCCATCGCCGTTGAAGTCGAAGACAATGGGAGCTGCGATCTGAGCGCCAGGAATTCCTGTATCTTCGTCGTTTGTTCCTATTGTGTTATCTGGCTCGGCGATAGCATCTGGGACGAACGCGCTAGGATCGTAGGCTAGGCTTACATCTGCCAGGCCCCGGGAGGTGCCGTCCGTCATCAGGAAATCCGACGTCGCGGTCACAACGTTTTCAACACCCTGAGGGACGCCTCCGGTTTCATTCATAGTTAAAGTCAGCTGAACAATGCTGGACTGTGCCAGGGTTGCGAGTTCGTCCGATGAACTAACGCCATCTTGATTCAAATCGCGCCACACCAAAAACTCGCCATAATGCTCATCAGCTACATCCAGCAGGCCATTACCGTTGGTATCAAAGGCTCTCAAGCCCTCTAGGTCAGTCAGCGCCCCAACTGCGTCGGCGATAAAACTGATTTCCGTAATGTCATCGATGATCCCGTTGCCGTTTCTATCAAGCGCCAAGAAACCATCGTTGGCATCGACCCAGCCCGTTCGGTCACGCACGCCATCTCCATCCATATCAAAATAAACGTTGGAAACTTCGTAAGACACAAACTCAATACCATCCTCACCAAGATCCAGAACAATGGGAGGTACGGTGGATCCTGATCTAATGAAAGTCATTTTAAATGGCACACTAGAGGTGACGTTTGTTGCATCCGTGATGTTAAGAGTAAAATTCACCTCTACAGTTGTTACCCGCTTCGCCCCATTAATTACAACGCCACCTGACCACGAGGAAACAGTTGTCAATGGAACAACATAGCCGGGAACTGTGAAATTCATCCGCCCAGAGCTATCTATCGAGATAGTTGGATATCCGGCGGAGGCGCCATATCCACGTGCACCGGTACTATAATCATAATATTGATAGCCGGATATGCTATAAGTAAAATCACCTGCGTTTTCGGGATCGCTAGCGTTCAGCTGTATTACCCTGGTTGTGTTACTTCCCCCTGTTCCGTTGGTTTGAGCCATGATCCAGTAATCATCATTGTTGATCCGCACTACTTTTCCGCCAACAGGATATATGGCACTGGAATTGTATGTAGGAGCTTCGTTGCGATCTCGGACACTCGCAGTGAACGTTGTAGAAACGGAATGGTCCGCGTCACTTGCCACTACCGTCAACTCTTGGCTCCTTTGACTGGGATCCAAAGATTCATAGTCAACCGTACCATTAGTGGGTTGAAGGTACCCTTCCGGCGAGAGGGTCCAAATTCCGGATGTTGTACCTCCGTTTGCAAATTTCCACGTCACATTGGTGGTAGCGTCATTGTCGCGCAAGAAATCCCGAAGGTTTATGGCCCTCATTTCGAGGGGAATCTGAGTCTCGTCCACACCGACCGACGTCGGGACCAACCAATGAGCCTCATTAACATCTCCGATCTCGATGCGGAACTCGGCACGGACTTCCTTGAAGCCGGGCTGATTCCAGTTATCTCGAGCGGCGACGATATAGGGGCGTGAATACTCTGGGACTTCGCGATTGAGGGTGCCTGTCGTTAGAATGACCCCCGTAACATTGTTGATCTGGTAACGGCCATCAGAAGTCGTGAGAGAATAGTTCCCGTTTTCCCAGAACCAATAACGTTGTTGTCCGAAAGCAGTTGCATTACTGTCTATGTCACCAGCAGAAACAGTTCCAACATAGGCATTCTGCCCTTGGTTCTCTTTTACGACAAACGAACCGCCATCGAGCCAATTCTGCTCGTTCACATCGTTGATCGTGATAGTGTAGGTGCTGCGGATTTCTTTATAACCGGCTGCACCCTGGTTATCGCGCGCTGTCACCACGTAGTCGCGCGATGGCTCCGCCGCTTCCCTATTCAGGCCGGCATTGACCCTGATGGCACCTGTCGTGTTATCGATGGAATAGCGCCCGTCCCAAGTTTCGCTCAAGTCATTGGTACCATCAAAGAACCAGTAGCGCTGCATGCCGAAGGCATTGCTCGCACCGTCCGGATCGGTGGCGGTGACAGTGGCAACGGTGGTCCCGACGCCAACATTCTCGTTCACCGCGAGTGATCCTCCAGCGAGGCTGTTCTGCTCGTTGAGGTTGTTGACGTTGATGGTGACGGACGTCGAGGTCTGGTTGTAATCCCCTGCCCCGGCATTATCGCGAGCGATCACCGTGTAAGGAACACTCGTCGATCCCGCCTCGAAGTCCAGGCCCGCCGCGGTCTTGATCTGGCCGGTGGAGACATCGATCGTATAGCGCCCGTCGGACGAGGTCCCGCTGGCGGCCGAGCCGTTGAGGAAATAGTACCTTTGCTGTCCGAAGGCGATGGCTCCCCCGTCCGGATCGCTTGCGGCGACCCCGCCCACCACGGTGCCAACCGCGACGTTCTCATTGACTCCGATTGTATAAGAGCCAGGCAGCACGTTCTGCTCGTTCAGGTTGGTGACGGGAACGACGATCTGTTTGTCATAGTAAAGGCCCGCAGCATCGAACACGCGCACGGTGATCGTATTCGCTGCATCGCGGCCCGACGCTTCGAAATCCAGGTTCCCGCCACCATTTGCAACGAGCAGGCGGCTCGTGTTGGCGGTGTCGAGGACGTAACGACCGCCAGCATTATAGAGGAGCTGGAAACTGGTCGGGGCGCCGATGCCCTCGGCTGTGTCCGGATCCGCGCCGGAAAGCGTTCCGACGAATGTGCCATTCGCGGCGTTTTCCGCCACCGAGCCCGTCAGCGTTATATTGGTTGGGTTGCCGTTGACGACCACAGACAGGTTCGACCATGCCGATGTCCGCGTCGAGGCTCCGTCCTTTGTCTGGACGGCAAAGCTCAGGGGCGCATTTTCGTAGCGGCCGGAAGGTACCGCCAGACGCAAACCGCTTAGCTGTGCCGCCGTGAGGCGCCACCATCCGGAAGCGGACTCCCATGTACCGACCGCCGCGCCGGCAGCGTTGACCAGCGCGTAGCCGCTGGGCAGGCCCTTGACGAGGACCTCGGCGGCCTCCGAGCCATCCGTATCCGGCGTGATCGCCGAAACAGCGATGGCGATGTTCGTGCCAGCGTTACCGCCGGCGCTCGCAAGCGCGCTGAAACTTCCCGTATCCGCAGTCGGCGCGATGCTCAGCGCAATTCCTCCGGCATCCAGAGCCGTACGCGTTGTACCCCTGATCTTCGCCTGGAACTGAAGCGGCAGGTTTCCACCCGGAAGCAGGTGAGTACTGGCGTTCGGGGCCAGTGTCAGCGTGACCGTCCGGTTGCCGTTCACGTCGGGGCTGCCGTAATTGATGCCGGTGACATAGTCGGACAGGACGTAACCGTTGGACGCTGTCAGCGTGAGGTCGATCTGGCTGGCAGGGACATCGATGCCCATTCCCTGATCGTCCACGAACCAGGCCTGGACCGCGAAGCTTATGGTCGAGGTGGCCGCATCAAGGGCCTCGGTTCGGCTGATCGAAATGGTATCGCTGATCCTGGGGGCGCTGAGACGGCCCCAGTTGTCCTCCAATCCGTTCTTGAACAGCGCGTTGTTCGTGCGCAGCGCAGCCATCGCGCTCTGGGTGGTCGGACGACTGCCGGCCGGAATGCCGGCCATCAACGTTACCAGCGCGTCGACGTTCACTGGGAGCGTCGCGCGATCGGTACCATCCGAGATCAGGTCGATCTTGAAGTAGTTTTCCGGCAGGTTGCGGTCAGGAATCTGGAACCAGCTCTCGACGGTAACCGTCCCCTCGGGCCCTGATTGACCCAGCAGCGTCAAGCGCAGATGATTTCCGGTGGAACTAACGACACCGCCGTCGTCGACGCGATCGAACCAGACGTCGGTGTAGGCGACCGAGTTATCCAGCGCGAGGTGATCGAAGTTGTCTCCGGTCGCATCGAAATTCCTGATGCGATCGTTACCCTGGTTGCGCCCGATGAAATAGGTATCGTTGTCGGCACCGCCAATCAAGATGTCGTTGCCTGCACCGCCATCGAGATAATCGTCGCCTGCCTCCGCATCGAGCGTATCATTGCCATCGCCGCCGATGAGGTAGTCGTTCCCGGCGCCGCCCTTTATGATATCATTGCCTCCGCCGCCGCGAAGAACGTCGGAGCCAGCGGAGCCGGTAAGCGTATCTGCCAACCCGGACCCTTCGATCAATTCGATCCCGGTCAACGTATCCCCTTGTGCGAAGCCGCCGCTGTGCACACCAGTCGCCAGGTTGATCGTCACGCCTGCGGTAGAAACAACATAGCTCACGCCATCGAATCCGGCACCGCCGATCAACTGGTCGGCACCGTCGCCGCCGTCGAAGTAATCGTCCCCGTCGCCGCCGTCGAGAGTGTCATTACCGGCACCGCCGATAAGGCCCGCCCCAGTGAAGCCGCGCCACGCATCCGTGCCGGAAGCACGCACGCCCTCGGCTCCAATGCCGCCCGTCAGGGTATCGTTGCCGGTCCCGCCATCAAGAACATCGTTGCCCGCTCCGCCTGTGAGGGTGTCATCGCCGGCGTCACCAAGCAGTTGGTCATCGCCGGCATCACCTGACAGAGTGTCGTTGCCGTCACCGCCGTAAAGCGTATCGTTGCCGTCGCCGCCTTCGAGCTGGTCGTTGCCGGCAAGGCCCGACAGAATGTCATTACCGGCAAGCCCTCGCAGGATGTCCCGGTTCTGCTGACCGGTCAGCGTGTCAGCCGCTGCGGTGCCATCCACGACATCATCTGCGTTGATGATGGTAAAGGAGAACGTCTGATCCAAGGAGAGCGGTGCCGAGGATTTGTCAGTGGCGCGCACCTTGAGAACGATCAACGCGCCATCGGTCTCGAAATCGAGGCTCTTGTCCGCGAGCAGGACCAATTGGTTGGCGGCATTGACGGCAAATCTCGTGCTGGCCGTGGTCGAACTGTTCTCATAGACCGCATAGGTCTGTTGGCCAGCAAGCTGGCTGACGAGGTCAGGGTCCGTGGTGCTAAGCGTCCCCAAAACGACAGCGGCCCGCGCGCTGCCCGCCGCCATGCGGTCGCGTTCGGTGATCGATGAGGCTGCGGACGCCAGGGCAATGGCCGTTTGCCGCTGATTGACGTCTTCCACCTTGACGGTGAAGGTCAAGAGCGCTGAGGAGAGCGCACCGTCCGAGGCATAGACCTTGCCAGTAAGCGTAACCTCGCCGAACCCGTCGCCATCGCTGTCGGTGACCGTGAAGCCGGCGCCGACCAGGGTTTCGAAATCAGGCTCAACTGCAAACTGAACGTCGGTGCCCGAAATCTTGAAGCGGCTGCCAGGATTGCCCGTGGCATCGGCTGCAAAGACGATCGATGGATTGGGCGCGCCATCGGGATCACTGGTGGTGAAACGTGCGGCCAGGGCAGAAACATTCGATGCGTTGGTTCCCGCCACATACTCGCTGACAATGCCGACAGGCGCGGACAGCACAGGGACGTTGGGGGCCTCGTTGACGTTGGTCACGGTCACCGTGAATGCTGCCTCGGAGGATGCGCCGTAGCTGTCGGCCGCCCGCACACGGACCGTGTGCGAGGACGCGGCTTCCCTGTCCAGCAGGCTGGCGTTCAGGACCCGCAATTCACCCGTCGAAGTGATCGTGAAACGTCCGCCTGCGTTGTCGGCAAGCGTGTAGGTGATCGTGTCCCCTTCCACGTCCAGCGCGGTGAACGAGCCGATCAAGGCGCCGTTAGCGGTGGTACTGCCAGGAGCGCCCTCGGCGATCTGGAGCGGGGTCTGACCCACAATCGCAATGGCGCGCGGCGCATCGTTCACTGCCGTAATCGTGACGTCGACCGGTAAGGCGACCGATTGCCCATCGGCATCGGTTGCGATGACGACGAACGTGTCGGATCCGTTGGCATCCGCGAATGGCGTGTAGGTGAGTGTGCCGGTCAAAGAATTGAACTGGCTGATCACGCCCTTGCTCGGACCCTTCGCCGGATCGAGCGCATAGGACGTCACGTTTTGATCGTGATCGATCACAGCATAGCTGCCGTTGACGGCAAGTGGGGTATCTTCCGCCAGCGTGATCACACGGGGGGCGACGGGACCGGTCGGAGCCGCCTTGCTGCCCGCATGCCAGTAGGTGCCGAGCTTCTCCGCGACGTCCGCGAACATCGAAACCGGCGTTACTGCCGGCGTCGATGACTTGGCGGTCATGACCGTGACAAGATTGAGAGTGTCGGGGTGATCGAGGAATATGACATGCGTGGTGGTCTGGATAGCGTGGATTCGACTCTGGCCGCTTGCCAGGAAGAACCCTTTTACCGTGATGCTTGCGTCCGATCCGATCACCGCAATACGCAGATCATTGCCGACCTGCGTGAGCCACAGCTCATTATACGCCACAGTCTCGTCGAAAGTAATGGTGTTGCTGCCGCTGGTGTCGGTGAGGGTATCTGTCCCCGAATACCGATCGAAAATATAGGTGTCGTTACCGGATGCACCATTCAGCGTATCGTTGCCTCGGCCGCCCTCCAGCTTGTCGTTCCCGGTATCTTCGATCAGGTTGTCGTTGCCGTCACCGCCGATCAGAGTGTCATTGCCGGCACCCCCGCTGATATGATCGTTGCCGAGCCCGCCCGAGAGGATGTCGTCTTCACCCTGACCGAAGAGCTGGTCATCACCGTCGCCCCCGTCCAGAACATCGTTCTGCGCACCGCCATAGAGTTTGTCGTTTCCAAGGCCGCCGGAGATCGAATCCGCGCCGTCCTCGCCGTAGAGGTTGTCATTGCCGTCATCGCCGCTGAGGACGTCATCGCCCCCGCCGCCGTACAAGTTATCGGTACCGGCCAGGCCGAAGAACTTGTTGTCGTTGGCATCGCCGGTGATCGTATCGTTGAAGGCCGAGCCTACGATATTTTCGATGCCGACGAGTATGTCACCCAGCGCATCGGATCCATCGACACTGGTCTGGGCTCCGGTCAGCTTGAGATCGATGGTAATGGCAGCGGCGGACCGCACGTACCGCGCGGTATCGCCGGCGTCGGTCGATGCTGCACTCACGCTGTTCGCGCCGCCGTCAAGCGTATCGGCGCCCAGCCCTCCTTCCAGTGTGTCGTCACCACCCCCACCCGAGAGGATATCGTCGCCGGCGTAGCCCACCAGGACATCGCCGCCTGCGCCACCATTCAGAGTGTCGTTGAAAACACCGTATCGCCCGACCAGCAAATCGTCTGCTGCCGTGCCCACAAGCGCGGCGTCGCTGCTCGCGACAAGAATGCTCGCCAGAGAGACCGACATGCCATCGGCGAGCTTGAGGGTTTCCACCGCGCTGTTGGCGAGCTTCTGGTTCTTGATCGTGACCTGCGAGGTCGCTGCCCCGCCGACACTGATGACGAGGTCGTTGCCGTTCCAGGCGAAGCTCAGGTCGTTGAGGCTGATGTTGGCGCCGAATTCCAGTTCGTCATCGCCCGCGTTGACGGCGGTGTCGAACCGCTGGCGCGTGACCTGCTGCCCATTGGTACGGGCAAAGCCGCCGAGCCAGCCAGTCTGGACATAGGCCGTGGGCGCAGGCACCGCGGGCGTCGTGCCAGCGGTGTAGAGATAAGTCGCATTGTCATAGACGACCGTGCCGTCCGCCGCCTGGACCTGCAGGCGCCAGTAGCTCTTACCGGAGGCCGGGTCGACCGTCCCAGTATCGGCCCAGGACTTGACCGTGAACCCGGTGCCCAGCGCGCCGGCCACGGTGACCGCCTCATCGATCGTGAAGGCGCCCTCCATGATCGTGTCCGCACCGTCTCCCGTATTCCAGACATAAGTGTCGTCGCCGGTGTTGCCAGCGATCTGGTCATCGCCCTTGCCGCCGGATATCTCGTTCTGGCCGCTGTCTCCGCCAATGATATCCGCGCCAGCACCGCCGATCACGTTCTCGATCGAGTAGTACTCGTCCCCCGTAGCATCGCCAGTGTTCGTATGGGTTGCCGACAACTGGATACGCAGCGCTGCCGATGTCGAGGCATAGCTGGCGGCATCGAGCCCGGCTCCGCCGACCAGGATGTCCTTGCCAGCACCGCCGTCGAGGATATCGTCGCCGGTGCCGCCATACAGGACATCGTCGCCTGCCTCGCCCTTGAGGGTATCAAAGCCGCCGTTGCCGGAGAGAATATCGTTGCCGGACCCACCGGCTATGACATCGTCGCCCGCTGCGCCCGTGATCCAGTCAGCGATGGAAGTGCCGGCCAGCGGCGCGCTGGCCGTGCCATCGGCCGCGTCGGTGCCCGCCTTGAGCGTCATCTTCGTCGGATCGATATCCAGGATACCGGTCTGGTAGAAGGCCAGCTTCTCGATGCTCCCCGGCGCCAGGAACCAGTCCTTGATGGTGATGCTATCCGCGACGAGCGAGGTGTTGGCAACCTCGTCGCTTTCCTTGCTGACGACGAGCACCAGGTCGTTCGATCCTGCGGGACGCTGCAGGACCACGTCCTGCAGATTGATCCCGGGCGCGAACTCGATCGTATCCGTCCCTGAATTGGCGGTGATGACCGCGCCAGCAGGCGGGGCAAAGACCTTCAGGGTATTGGTGCCGCTGTCGAAATCGTAGCGGCCGATCCAATCGTATTCTGGCTCTGCCGCGGTGCCGACATTCTTGCGAAGCACGACACCGCCCGGGCCGGTCACTTCACCGGTGGTTCCGCTGAAGGTGAACCCGGCGGCATACGAACCGCCTGCCCAGACAACCTGCCAGTAATTGGCGAATTCGTCGAACACCATGTCCCGGCCATCGCCGCGTGAGAACTTGAAGGTGTCGTTGCCGGCGCCGCCCACCAGCACGTCGCCGTCGCCGGTGCCGCCCGAGAGGATATCGTCATCCGCTCCACCGTAGATATCGTCCGCGCCGCCGTCGCCGGTGATAGCGTCGGCTCCGCGCCCGCCCAACAGTTGGTCGTCGCCAAGCCCGCCGATCAGCAAGTCCTGACCGATGTCGCCAGCGACCATGTCATTTCCGGTGCCGCCGTTGCCGACGTCGTTGCCGCCCAGGAGATAGAGCTTGTCGTTGCCCGCGCCGCCGTACACAAAATCGTTGCCCGCAGTCCCGATCAGGACGTCGTTGCCGGCTCCACCGACGATAAAGCTGGTCGTGTCGCCGATGCGGATTTCGTTGCCGTCGGCAAACTTGAGCCATTCGACGCGCTTGTAGGGGTTGGAGAACCAATCCTTGACGGTGATGACCGTGCTCGTCGCACGCTCGGTTCCGCCTACGGTCTCCATGAGCGTGATCAGTAGATCGTTGCCCGGCGTGGCCGAAGTGCCTGAACGCTGCAGACGGACATCGCCGATGCCAATGCCGGCACCGAAAACGATCGCATCTTCGCCGCCTTCGACCGCGCCGGACGACACGCCGGCCGATGTGCCGACCCAGTCAGGGCGCAGCGCGCCAGCCTGCAGGGGATTCGCTTTCCATTTCTCAATGGCGCTGATTCGCTGGGACAGCGAGTCTGTGCTCGTATTCGTCAACGCGGATTCGGTGCTTGCCTCGTCAATGATGTCAGCACCGTCGCCGCGCCGAACCACGTACTGGTCGGAGCCCGTCCCGCCCTTGAGGCTGTCGCCCTCACCGGCACCGCCGACGAGGATGTCGTCGCCAGCGCCGCCGAGCAGCGTGTCTGTGCCTTCACCGCCTTCTAACCAGTCCGAGCCCTCACGGCCGCGCAGAGTATCGTTGCCGGCTCCGCCATTCAGATAGTTGCCGTCGCCGCCGAGTGATCCCGCGCCGGTGGAGCCGGCATCCAGGGTGTCGTTGCCGTCACCGCCGAGCAGCCAATCGTCGAGACGGCCACCATAGATGATGTCGTCGCCGACGCCGCCAAAGACGTTGTCGCCGAGGTTGGAGGCATAGATGGTGTCGTTGCCGTCACCGCCATCGATCGTTGCTGCAATTGGGATATCGAGGACGCGGCGATCGCTGGTAGCGAAGCCGACCGTTGTCGAGGTAGCCATGGTCCGCGAGCGCGAGACGGTAAAGATCGCTTTGCCCGAGCTTTCATCGACAACCACGCTGTCAATCCAGACCAGGGGTTCGGTCCCAGCGCCATCGACGATCGTGCCGGTTCCAGTTACGGGTTGAGAACCGTTGGCCAAGGCTGACCCACCTGCTGCGGCGGTCGCCTGCAGCCTGAACTTTTCGTTCCCCTCGATGTTGAGGAATTGCGGCTTGCCGTTGCCTGGGGTGACAACCTGTCCGTCGACCATGACTGGCGCCACATAGTCGGGGTTGGCGACGTTGTCCGAGACGACTGCGGTCCGCACAAACAGCTGTGTTGCACCGACCGCGAACGTCGCGCTGGTGGCGTTCGTCCATGTTGTGCCGTTGGTCGAGACTTGGATGTTGGAGGCGCCGGTGTTCCCGAAGTCCGCCCCGCTTCCGCTCGCCTTGTCGGCGAGCAGCGCAAGATTGACCGTGATAGCGCTTGTAGCTGCTTTGGAGAGCGACACGCGGAAGACGGCATAGCCATCGCCTTCCCAAGCGTAGCTGTCACCCACCATCAAGGTCGGAAGCGCAGCGGTGCCATCGATGACATTCGCCGTCGCTGAGCCGCCCATGATCTGCATGTCAGGTGCAGCCGAAAGGGATGCGAGGAAGCTTTCCGTGGCTTCGGCAAAGCCATCCACAGTGACGTTCACCTGAACCGTGGTGCGAAGGGCAGCTGCTGCAAATGTTAGCGTTGCATTCCGTGAGGTATAATCGCCGCCTCCCGCTGCGATGTCATCATTGCGCCGGCCATTCACCGTCAGGTTACTCTGATCTCCTAGCTTGCCAGAGCGCAAATCGACGATATCGGAGAACGAGCCCCCTTCGATGATCGTTTGCGCAGAGATGTCGATACTGTCATCTAATACAAAGCCACCGATATTTATCGACCTACTAAGGTGGGCCCCTCCTCGATCAACATCAAAGCTAAAGTATACTTTGCCGGCATCCGTCTTGGCTTCACCAATCAAGAATGAAAATCCACCAAACCAATCACTTGCTGCGCGTTTCGTAAGGCCGAGCTCACCTGCGCGAACCAGTGTGAGCATTGTCTCAAGGGCAAATGCGCTCTCTGACTGATCAGCAACTAAGGCATTGATCGCAGTAGAGTTGGCAAGGTAACTTTCATATTGCTGCGCGGAAACCACGTTCCCCAGTAAAACTGACGTATCAAAACCTGTTCCGCTATCGGCAGAAAGCTTTATTGTGCTGTAAATCGCCCGTTTAACAAATACGTCACCGCCAGCGATCTTAAAGTCCGGGTCGATAAGACCCTGATAAACGCCATAACCGACGAGCCGCCCTGCAGCATCCTGGCCAGAGAATTTTTGCGTGATAGTGTCGTTGCCGCGAGTAGACGAAGGTCTGTAGACAAAAGCGCTCTTGCGCATCCCATAGTTTCCAGATTGCACGGCTGCGGGGTCGAGGAGCGTGCCACGGGCAGACGTGAGAATGGAATTGAATGTGTCTGAAACGGCAGTCGCGATGCTCCGTGCTGCGTCTTTTGAGCCGCCCTTCTTCGACCAAGCATTCGTGACTACAAATTTTTCCTGAGAGGCATCCCAGGTCGCGTCAGCACCGGAACGCGGCGTGCCCCCAAATACAGAACCGATGAGGCCGCCCACAATAAATCCAGCGAAGGCACCAATCGCAGCGCCAAGCGGCCCCCCAATAACTGAGCCGATTTTCAATAATTCAACGCCAGCATAAGCACCTAACGATGCTCCAACCGCTGACCCGATCTGTCCACCTATGCTATCAAAATGCACGATCTCCGCAGCCAACTTCGAGCCCAAAAACCCGCCCAGCGCATTACCAAGTTGCGTCCAGTCCAGAGATTGAAGAGCTTCGGACACGTTAGCGCCATCTAGAACTAGATTGCTTGCAATTTGCCCAATCGCATAACCGGCGGATGTCGATGCGAATTCCGCTGCGAAACCCTGTAAGCCGACGACATTCACCAACTCGGCAGTCAGGAACGAAGACAGCGCACCGACGCCGGAAGCCTTAAGGTTGGTCAACAACTCACTGCTTACCTTGCCAAACGCAACGTCAAGCACCTCGGAGACTCCATTCAGTCTCTCATCGGAAGTGAATATAAGGCCGTCGAGAACGTCTCCGAGGTTATCACCCAAAGTCTGCAGCGCGGCCGAGCTGACAATACCTACTAGAGCATTCCCATTCGCCAGTCTGTAGCCGAGTTGCTGACCGATAAGGCCGCCAGCTCTAGAAAAGTCGACAGGCGGTGACCCGGGTATTATTATATCATTCGCAATGACAACTTCGGTGCCCGTCTGATAGATGCGGCGCACAATGAGCCCATTGCTATCATCTTCCCGACCAAGCTGAATAGGTATGCCATCACTATTGCGAATGATTTGACCCATTCCGTCACGTTGGAATAGCGTTACTGTGCTCGAAAGCTCTACCCAACTTCCATCAAGATCGTAGTAGCCCCTGCTAACCCCGACCGGATTGCCCTGAGCATCGCGAATTATTTTTTCAAATGTTCCGGCTGACGGGACTGGTATCAGCACGCTAGCCTTAAACAAGGACAAAGGCATCCAAGTGTCTACGCCGGGAATTTCCAAAGGAATTGATTGTGTTTTGAGGCGACTAATTTGATCCTGCAGGACTTTTGTATTGGGAAGACCAAGAATATCAAGATATTCGTCAACAGCTTGCTGGCCGCCCTTCCGAGCTATTGAGACAAGCATTGGAGTACTAGTCATCACACTAGTCCACTCCGCCGCTTGCCTCTGCTGCGTTGTTTCTCCGGTTATGCCCTTTTTAAAAGCATAAGCGATACCCGCGGCGGTAGACATGGTACCGGGGCCAGGGCCGTCGGCAAACTGCGCAAAGGTGTAAATGAGATAGGGGTTATTCCGTGAACTGGTTTGCGCGAATACATCGACGCCATTAAGTGTTTGAGGCAATAGGGATTGTGCATCAAGCATCGCTTGCCACATCCGTGATGATTCAAGCACCGAGCCTGTTCCTCCGAGAGGGATTTCGGCGGTCCATGTCTCAGCGGGCAAGCCATATTTTGCAAAAGTTGTTCTGTGATATTCTCTGTATTGGTCCCAGCGGAGATCTTGTGTTGATCCCACAGTAAGGCTTTCGCGAAGGTCCCAGTCCGCGCGCATCAAATCCACGCTTAGATTCTTCCACTGGGCTTCGGTTAATCGTACACCGCGCGCCTGAGCGACCTGCCTCGCATACTGGTTCGCGACTGCACCATTGATCCCGCTTCCAAGCGCTACATCCTTGGCGAGGCTGCCGTATTTATATCCCATCTGGCCAAGCAATGTGTAATACGCAGCACGATCGCCTGCATCAACAGCCGCCTGCAATTGGGCGCGCCTTTCAAGATTGAGAGCGTCACCCATTTAATCTTTACCTTTGATCTGAAGCGAAGTGATGAAATTCAAAACTCGCGAGATTATCAGTTTGTGATGCGAAGCACATTTTTTTGAGAACGACGTTTTGATATGAAGGTTATTTGTGAATGCTGTGTACGTGCAAGTCGGGTACGGCACATCGCCATCGCGGTCGCATGTAAAGAAGAACGGAAAGTCCCTAGCGCCGTATTCCCCACCCATACACATCATTTCTTCCTCTGAGGCATGTGATGGCGAATGCGCTAGGCAGTCCAGCCCGTATATATTCCGACTGCTGTTCGCCTCTATTTCAGTTCTGTAATCTGCTTTTTTCATTAAGAGCATTCGTTCGTAGTATTTTTCGTCCGTATCTACGATAACACCGTGGTCTTTGACCACTTGATCGCTAAAAGATACTTGAATGGCCGGACGCTTTGAATCGTCTAGCCGCCAGTATTCTTCGTTACAGGAAGCTAACTGTTGGTCCGTTACCGGCATCATTATCAAAAATCCCGGAGAGGAGTCCGTTTCGGCAGCTGCTGCGCGCAATAGATCTTCCTTCGCGCAATAGGTCTTCCCCCCCATCGGCGCGCATATGCTGCCATCTTCTCGTGAAGAGTATCTGAAATTTACCTCTCCCTGTCGATTGTTATCAGCGGGAGCGCAATTGCAGGTTAGTGCCGTTAGCACCGAGCAGAGCACCCTTATGGATCTAAGGCGCGGCATTCCGTAAGGCGTTGAAAAGCGATATTTATCGAGGAGCCGGTGGACTTTGGTGATTTTTTTCATCAACGAGGGCCTTTTTCGTCGAGGCGATTTAACCGCTGCTTCGCCTCTTCCAGCCCCGGGCCAGGAAGGCTGGTCGGTATAGATGTAAGGCTACCTCGCATTCGGCCCGTGCCCAGTGAATACACCCAGATCCGGTTGGGTCTTGTAGAGGCGGCGAGGCGATACAGACGTATGGCGCGTCCAATATTTCTTTGGACGTCTCGGCCCTCTTCGTATCTGATCCCAAGTTCTAATTGGGCCTGCTTGTCCCCCGCTCTGGCGCGGCGGGCGATTTCCGAGATTCCATTATCAAATTTCTGCGGCCTCAGTGAGATACCCAGATAGCTATTTGAAATACAACCAGAAAGATGTAGTAATGCAACGAGCGTTGCTATTCCGATTTTGCAATTAATGCGCCTGCCCGAGTTAATGGCAGATATTACAATATGCTTGGGCCGCGTTAAATCGAAAATAATTTTCATTGATATTTGGATGATGCTCGGCGGCGAGCGAAGACTGCGAACATTATTTAGGAATAGGATTATCATTTTTCCCTCCCTGCTTGCGCTATGCTGGCCTGCAAGGGGCTTAGCAGGTAAGAAATGATCCGCCGTGTCCCGGTACGGACATCAACCGTCGCTGCTAGGCCTGGCGTGAGTGCGTACCTCTTCGCGTCGGCGTCGATGAAGGCCCTGTCCAAAGCGATAGTTGCCACGTAAACCAGCCCCAAATCCTTGTCCTGGACCGCGTCGCGGCTGATCGAGCGAACCCGTCCCGGAACGGTGCCATAACGTGTGAACGGGAACGCCTCGATCTTGACCGCCGCATCCTGCCCCGCGTGAACAAACCCGACATCCTTGTTGAGGATTTTCGCCTCTACCTCGATCCCACCGCGGTTCGGAACAACCGCCATCAGCGGCTTTGCCGCTTCCACTACACCGCCCACGGTATGTGCATCCAGTTGCTGGATGGTGCCATCGACCGGCGAAACCAAACGCTGAAACCGGCTCATCTGCCGTGCCTTGGTAACTTCCTCTCGCCGCAAGATAGCGTCCGCCTCGGCCTTGGCCAGGTCCGTCAGCGCAGTGTGCCGCGCCTGTTCGCGCGCTTCGCGGCTTTGCTGCTCCAGCTTGCCGGCTTCGGCAAGACCTCGGCTGATCTGCGTCACTGCTACATCGCGATCGCCCGCCTCCTGACGCCGCTGCCTTTGCAGCTCCAAAAGCCGCTGGCCTGGGGCGTAGCCCTTGGCGTCAAGCCTATTCATGCGCTCGATCTGGCGATCGAGGATCGGAACCGTATCTGTTAGCCTCGCCACCTGAGCGCGAGCGGAGTCCGCATCAGAGAGCGCCGAACGACGGGCCGAAGATAGGCTAGCCGTTGCCGCCTCGATCTCGGCGAGCTGCGCGGCGATCAGACGCCGCTGGGTGTCGGCAATCTCCGGCGCAGTCCCTGCCGGCGCCACAAAATGGAGGCCCTGCCCCGACAGCGCATTGGCGATTGCTCGATTACGGGCAATGTCGAGTTCGGCCGAGGCCAGCGCCTTCTCCGCCTGAGCGAGATCGGCCCCTGTGAGCGTGGGGTCGAGATCAAGCAGAGCCTGCCCCTTGCGGACGACGTCACCGTTGCGGACATAGATCGCCCTGACCACGCCTTGTCCCGACGACTGGACAACCTTGGTGTTGCCGGTCGGGATCAGGCTGCCCGGCGCCGAGGCCACGACATCGACGCGCCCGAACACGGTCCAGGCAATCGTGATAGCAAGGCCGCCGAGCAGCACCCACGTCGTAACCCGAGCCGTCGGCGAAACCGGACGCTCGGCGACCTCGAGCGCTGCCGGCAGAAAGTCGGCTTCGCGCGTCGGGACGAAGTTCTTAGCCTTTTCCTTCTCGGCCCGCAGCGCTTCGCGCAGCACGTCCCAATGGTGACCCCAGGCACTCATGCGGCAATCCCTCCGCTCTGGCGGCGATGGAGGTCGGCATAGCGTCCATTCAACCGCAGGAGTTCTTCGTGGTTGCCGCGCTCCACAATGCGGCCAGCCTCGAGGGCGATCAGGGTATCGCACTGCCGGACGGCGGAAAGACGATGGGCGATGATGATCACGGTACGCCCCGCCGCCATCGCCTTGAGGTTGCGCTGAATGATCTCCTCGCTCTCGGCATCGAGCGCGCTGGTCGCCTCATCGAGAATGAGAATGCGCGGCTGATTGACCAGGGCCCTGGCAATCGCGAGACGCTGGCGCTGTCCACCGGACAGATTGGTACCGCGCTCCTCAACGAGGGTATCATAGCCCTGCGGCAGCTTCACGATGAACTCGTGTGCGCCGGCGAGCTCGGCTGCGGCCATCACTTTCTCGATCGGCATGGCCGGATTGGACAGCGCGATGTTTTCCCGGATCGTCCGACTGAATAGAAGGTTTTCCTGCAGGACGACGCCGATCTGCCTGCGGAGCCATGCCGGATCGATTTGGGCGATATCGACACCGTCGATGGTGACGCGCCCTGCCCCGGGCACGTAAAGGCGCTGCAGCAGCTTGGTCAGCGTCGACTTTCCGGATCCGGAAGAACCGACGATCCCGAGCGTAGAGCCGGCGGGAACAATCAAGTCGATGTCATCAAGGGTCCAGGGGCCATCCAGACCGTAGCGGAACCTGACGCTTTCGAAAGCAACGGCGCCCTTCAGCTGCGGCAATGCCACGCGGCTGCCGGTACCAGGCTCGGTAGGTTGGTTGAGCACGTCGCCCAGACGCTCGATGGCGATGCGCACCTGCTGGAATTCCTGCCACAGCTGCGCCATGCGGATGACCGGACCGGAAACGCGCTGCGCGAACATGTTGAACGCCACCAGTCCGCCGACGGTCAGGTCCTTATCGATCACCGCGCGCGCGCCGAAATAGAGGATCAGCACCATGTTGATCTTGGAGATCAGCTGGATCAGCTGGCTGCCAGTGTTGCCGAGATTGATGACCTTCTGCGAGGCGAAGCTGTAGCCGGCGAGCTGGCGCTCCCAGCGATCCTGCCACTGCGGCTCGACCGCGCCGGCCTTTACCGTCTGGATGCCACCAATGCTCTCGATGAGCAGGGCGTTGTTGGCTGCGGACCGCTCAAACTTCTCTTCGATCCGCGCGCGCAGCGGACCGGTGATGAAAACGGCGACCGCGATGTAGCAGGGGATCGTCAGGATCGAGATCAAGAAAAGCTGGGTGGAGTAGAACCACATCACGATCAGGAAGATGACCGTGAAGATCGGATCGACCAGTACGGTCAACGATGCGTTAGTGAGGAACTCCCGGATCGTCTCGAGTTGGCGAACGCGCATGGCGATGTCGCCGACCCGGCGCGCCTCGAAGTAGGACAGGTTGAGGCCGAGCAGGTGGCGGAACAGCTTTGCCCCGAGCTCGACATCGATCTTCTGGCTCGTCTCGGAATAGAGCCGGGTACGCAGCCATCCGAAGGCCGTTTCCCAGACGGACACGACGCCGAACCCGATCACCAGGATGGTCAGGGTGTCGAGGGTATTGTGGACGAGCACCTTGTCGATGACATTCTGGAAGAATAGCGGTGAGGCGAGCCCGAGAAGATTGATCCCCAGCGTAATAAGCAGGACCTCGCCGATCAGACGCCGGTACTTGACGATCTGCGGAATGAACCAACTGACATCAAAGGCCCGGCTGACCCCGCCAACGCCTTCGCGGGTGGTCACCAGTAGCAGCTCGCCCGACCACATTGCCTCGAGCGCGTCACGACCGATCTTCATGATCTGCGGCTGCACGCCGTCAACTGAGTGGCACGGCGGTTGGATCAGAACTTCGTCGTCCGCCACCCGGGCGATGACGAACCAGCCCGCGGGGCCATTGGCGAGCGCGGGTAGCGGCATCTGGCGCAGCTTGTCGAAACTGGCGCGCGACGATTTGGCGCGGACCTCGTCCTGACGCTTGGCGAGACGCTTGAGATCATCGGCATCGATCGCGCGGTCATGCCCAAGGCCGTGGCGCAGCTGTTGTGGATCGACGGCAATGCGGTGCAGCGCGAGAACCGTCGCGAACGCGAAAAGACCGCTATCGTCGCGCGGGGGCAGTGTTTCTGTCAGCTCGGGATTATGCATGTCATTCATCGGTTGCACCCCGGAGCGGAGTGATGGCGGGGTTCGATGGTCCGCTCGTGGCCAGCGGGTGCTCCCGGGCATAGACCGGCGGGACTACGACGGACGCCGGCTTCGCGCTGTGTGGCTGAGTGATGGGCTGTGGCTTGCCGCTCGGTGCAGCCAGGCCGTCGAGCGCGCGCACTGCCGCGCCCCATGGCACGCCGCTGCGGGTCTCTGCCTTTCGGGTGTAGATGGCCGGATCGTAGGTGCTGGCTCCCTGGACCAGGCGGCCGGCTTCCAGCTGGCCGAGTTGGCGCAGGAGGTAGGCTTGCGCAACATAGCTGTCGCGCTCGCTGGTCAGTACCGCGATCTCGGTTTCGCGCAGCGAGTTCTGGGCATAGAGCACGTCGAAGGTCGAGCGCAGGCCCTCGCGGTATTCCTCAAACGTCCCGTCGTAGTAGACCCGGGCTGCCTTGAGCTGGACGTTCTGGGTGGCAACGTTGCGCTCAGCCGTGACCCACTGGTTCCAGGCATTGATGATCGTCTGCACGACCTGCCGCCGCGTGGCAACGATCCGCAGCCGGTCCGCGCTTTCACGGTTCTCGGCCTGCGCGACCAATGAGCGAATACGGCCGCCGGCGATCAGCGGAATCGTCAGGGTTGCCCGGCCGGTGAAAGTCACATCCTGATCCCGACGGTGGAAGGGAATGGCCTCACCGTTTGTCCCGGCAACGCCCTGAATCGACAGGCTCGGACGACCCTCAGCCCTGACTACGGCGATCTGTCCTCGCGACACCCTGTCCTGCGCGATCGCCTGCCTCAGATCGGGGTTGGCGTGTTCCGCGCTCGCAAAGGCATCATCAATGGTCGCCGGTAACCCAGGCAGCGCGGGGGGCTGCGCGAGGGTGCCTGGCTCGCGGCCGACGATCGCCGCAAATGTCGCTCGACTGGATTCCAGTTCGGCGCGGGAGCCGTCGAGCTGCACCTGGGCTGCCTGAAGCTGGGTTTCGGCCTGCGCGATGTCGGTGCGGGTCAGTTCCCCCGCCTCACGGCGCGCCGCGACTTCATCCAGCATTTTCTCAAGAACACCGACGTTGGTCTCGCGAATGGCCACGACCCGGCTGCCCCGGCGTACATCGCTATAGGCGGCGATCAGGTTGACCAGCATGTCGCCTTCATCGCCGCGCAGCGCTTCGCGCCCGGCTTCGATGCCCGCGCGGGCACTGGCGATCGCGCTACTGATACGCCCCCCGGCATAAAGGGGCTGGTCGGCGATCAAGCTGGAGGCGAGGCTGTTGCGCTCGATGTGGGGATCATTGAGCCGATCAACCAGCGGCCGGGATGCCTGGGTGGTACGCCCGGGCAAGGTCAGGTCGTACTGGCCCGAGACCTGGAGATCGACCGTGGTGCGGGCGCGGGCCAGGGCGAGGCCAAGCTCGTCGTCCGTGGCGCGCAGGTCGTAACGCGCCGCGGCAAGCGAGGGATTGGAGACATAGGCCTGCACCACCGCAGCCGCTAGGCTGTCATTCGGCACCGGCTCGATCGCTTCCGCCCCTTCAGGAGCAGAAGGCAGCGATCGATCCGCGGAGGGGATAGTTACAGCTTCGCTGCGCCCAGAAGCCGCGTAGAGGCCCTGAACTGGTGCAAGCAGAAGTGTGGCAAACGCAAGTTTGCCCTGAACAGGAAAATGCATGGTAGCGAGGACTGCCCATCCGCCAAGTCGAGCAAACCACGATAAGGTAGCTCAGGCGCGTGGTCGCATCCGCCTGAGCATGGAGGAGGACGCCGTTACGGGCGCCGCTTATGGCCTCGCTATCCGTCGAGCAAACGCTGACGGCTGACACGGCGGGCGCGAAACAGTGCTATCGCAGCGCTGCGGTCGCAAAACCTGAACGTCATAAAATACCCCGATACCCCTATTGATAATTGCTCGCATGTTTCGCGAAGCATTTCAATCGGAATATGGCGAACTGCTGCTCCCACCGAGGGCCTTGCAAAATTTTAATCGGCCGGCACTGATCGCGGTAAATTCAGGCCGGACACCGCCCAAGAAGACCTGTCGCTGTACGCATTATTGTGGAGCGGCGTGCAAAATTGACCCCCTTAGCGGGGTGATCGGCGTCTAAAATTGACCCCCTTCATCTCATCATGAGAAGCGCCGCCGTTTGGGTTCCGGACGGCGGGTACAGGGATGTTGGTTGTGGAGACGATTACGAGGATCCGTCGGGAGCACCGGGACGGGAAGCCTATCAAGGCGATAGCCCGGGATTTGCGGCTGTCGCGCAACACGGTGCGCAAGGCGGTCCGGGCACCGGACGCGGACGCCAGTTACGAGCGTAAGGAGCAGCACCGGCCGCAGACCGGACCTTTCAGTGCTCGTCTCGAAGAATTGCTCGAGCAGAATGAAGGGTTGCCCCGGCGTGACCGGCTTCGCATGACGCGGATCCATGATCTGCTTCAGCGCGAAGGGTTCGGCGGCTCCTATGACGCTGTGCGGCGCTATGCCGCGCGCTGGAAGCGTGAGCGTCGCGCCGACGCCGGCGATATGGGGAAGGTGTTCATCCCGTTGATGTACAGGCCAGGCGAGGCTTACCAGTTCGACTGGAGCCACGAGGACGTCGAGATCGCGGGCAAGCCGATGCGGGTGAAGGTCGCTCATATGCGATTTTGCTGGTCACGGGCGCCCTTCGTCCGCGCCTATCCCCGCGAGACGCAGGAGATGGTCTTTGACGCTCATGCCCGCGCCTTCACCTTCTTCGGCGGGGTTCCGACGCGCGGCATCTACGACAACATGAAGACTGCGGTGACGACGGTCTTCATCGGCAAGGACCGGCTGTTCAAGCCGCGCCTGCGCTTTGCCAGCCTTGAAGAGTTGAACATCTGGCTGGAAGCCGAGTGCAGGCGCTGGGCAGAGCGCAACGGGCATCCTGATCTGGATATGACGGTCGCACAGGCACTGGAGGCGGAGCGGCCCATGCTGCAACCGCTACCCACCCCGTTCGACGGGTTCTTCGAGAGCGAGCACGTGGCGAGTTCGACGTGCCTGGTGAGCTTTGATCGCAACCGGTATTCGGTGATGGCAAAGGCGGCGCATCAAACCGTCCAGGTACGTGCTTACGCAACGCGCATCGTAATCCGCTCGGATGGTTCGGTCATCGCCGAGCACGAGCGCGTCTTCGGCCGGAACCAGACGATCACGGACGCTTGGCATTACCTGCCGATCCTTGCGCGCAAGCCCGGCGCCTTGCGGAACGGCGCTCCCTTCCAGGACTGGGACCTTCCACCTGTACTCGCCCAGCTGCGACGCAAGTTGGGTAAGGGCGATGATGCGGATCGCCGCTTCGTGCGCGTCCTGGCCGCCATTCCTGACGACGGCCTCGAGGTTGTTGAAGCCGCAGTTGCCGAGGCCCTCAGCGCAGGAACGGTCAGCGACGAGGTCATCCTCAATATCCTGTCCCGCCGGCGTGAGCCTCGCGATACCCAGACCATGGACGTCGTCGTCAACCTGAAGCTCAAGCATCCGCCGATTGCAGACTGCGCCCGCTACGACACGGTGCGAGGCCTCAATGCAGCGGCATGAGATTGTGGCAGCCCTCAAGGGGCTGGGGCTCAAGGGCATGGTCACTGCCTTCGATGACGCTGTCCCCAATGGCATCCGCCGCGACAGAACGATCATGGAGATGCTGGCGGACCTGCTGCGTGCCGAGACTGCACATCGGGAGGCGGCGTCGATCCGCTACCGGATGACGGCGGCGAAGCTTCCGGCAATCAAGGACCTGGATGGGTTCATGTTCGACGGAACGCCGATCAACGAAGGGCTGATCCGCTCGCTGCATGCCGGCTCCTTCCTGCCGGAGCGGCGCAATATCGTGCTGGTAGGCGGAACGGGCACGGGCAAGACCCATCTGGCGCTCGCCATCACTGCCGCAGTGGTACGTGCCGGCGCCAGAGGCCGATACTTCAATACGGTCGACTTGGTGAACCGGCTTGAGGAAGAAGCACGTCTGGGCAAAGCGGGAAGTCTTGCTGCTCAACTCTCACGGCTTGATCTCGTTGTGCTCGATGAACTGGGATATCTCCCGTTCGCCCGTTCCGGCGGCCAGATGCTCTTCCACCTGATCAGCAAGCTCTACGAAAAGACCTCGGTGATCATCACGACCAATCTCGCCTTCGGCGAATGGCCGAGCGTCTTCCACGACGCCAAGATGACCACCGCGCTCCTCGATCGCATCACCCACCATTGCGACATCATCGAGACAGGCAACGACAGCTGGCGGTTCAAAAACCGGAACTGAGCCCAAAACCCCTTCCCCCGGACCCCCATCCCCGGCGGTTAACCCGGTGGGTCAACAGGGACCTCCCACGGACGCCGCCGCCAGCACACCTGACGGTGCGCGTCGTCGTCCGTGGGCCCCTCCTATCGACTACCGGGATAACCGCCGCGCTGCCGAAAGGTGGGGTCAATATTGAGCGCCGATAGGGGGTCAGTTTTGCGCGCCGGTTGACATGATGATGAATTGAGCTGATCTATGCGTACCGATGTTGTTCGTACCTACAAGGACATCCACAGCTGGGTCGGGATCATTTCCGGCCTTGCTCTCTTCATCGCCTTCTATGCGGGCGCGATCACGATGTTCGAAGAGCCGTTGCAACGCTGGGCCTCCCCGCCCCCCGCGATCGCGGCACCCCCGTCTCTGGAGCGCACGCCAGAGCTCGTCGAAAAGCTTCTGGCCGCCTACCCAGATGCCGCGAGGAGCTACAAGGTCTTCCTCGAGACGGGCCCCGAGCAGCCGGCGCGCGTCAGCTGGTCGACCGGCACCCGCGGCAAGCCGGGTATCACTTACTATGCGACACTCGCCGAAAATGGTGCATTGGAAGTCTCGACGCGGGAGCCGTTGGCTGTGGCGCAACTTGTCGATGTCCTGCATCAACAGGTCGGCTTGCCTTTCGAGCATGAGATATCTATGCCGATCATGGGCGCGATCGCACTCCTCTATGCGGTGGCGCTCGTTTCGGGCGTCGTCTGTCTTTTGCCGAGTCTGGTGAAGGATCTGTTCGCACTGCGCCTGGGGAAGAACGTCAAGCGGATGTGGCTCGATCTTCACAACGTTCTGGGTCTCTTCAGCCTGCCCTTCCACATCGTCATGGCCGTCACGGCGGTGATCTTCGCCTTCCATGACGAAATCTATCTGGCGCAGGGCACTGTGCAACGGGTCGGGGCCCCTACAGTGGAACGCCGCGGACCGCCGCCGAGCGGCAAGCCTTCCGTGCTAACGGCTTCCGACATGAACGCCGTGAGATCGGCGCTGCCACCGGTGGAACTGGCACAGCGGATCGAGAGCCAGCTCCCCGGCTTCAATCTTCGTGCCGTCAGTTACGAATATAATCGCGAGGAAGGTCCGCATGGACACATCATGGGAACGGACCCGCGCTACGGCATGCGCGGCCCGACTTATGGCATGGGGGAAGTGGATACGCGAACGGGCAAGCTGATCGAAGCCGACTATTTGCTGGGCAAGCAGGATGCATGGTTTGCGACGGTCACGAGCTTCTTCGCTCTCCATTTCGGCAATTTCGGAGGGCCCACGGTCCAGTGTTCCTACTTCCTGCTCGGTATGACCGGAGCATTCATTTTCTATTCCGGAAATCTGCTTTGGATTGAGAGCCGACGGAAGAAGGAGCGTAAGGCCGGTGCGGTGGAACAGACACGCGCAACGCGGATTCTTGGCGCACTCACCGTGGGCGTACCGCTCGGCTGCATCGCCGGCATTTCGATCACGATTGCGGCTGCCAAATTCCTGTCCGGACTAGAGGACCTCGCCACGTGGCACAGCAGGATTTATTATGCAGTCTTCCTTCTTGCAGTTGGTTGGGCATTTGGGCGCGGTGCGGCGCGGGCCGGCTCTGAACTGCTGTGGTTCGCCTGCGCGGCCACGGCAACCATCCCGCTCGCCAGTGCGCTCGGCGGATACTTTGGCGGCTGGAATCATGGCGACGCGACACTGCTGGTGGACCTGACTGCAGCTGTGGGGGCGCTCGCTTTTGCGGTAATGGCTGTGGCCGCACGACGCAGGGCCGTGGCGGGATCTAGGGACAGCGTCTGGTCGATCCGACGCGTCGCAGCAACCCGGGCGTAACACTGACATCGTGGCTAATACTCGAGTCGGCGGCAGGGCAGCGAACTGTTCACCCTAAGGTCCTGGAGGCTATTCGGGCGGACGAAAAGTTCAATCGTGCCTAGAGATCTTAGCCCAGAGTCTCGCGCCTTTAGCGCGTAGTGCGGAAAATCAGACCGACTGCCATCAAGAAAATCGGCCGCACCCTTTCCCCCTCAATCTAAACTGAGACGGTGTCCTACACGCGGGCTTCACCGTCTGGCTACTTTTGATTTATACGTCGTGCGGGATGTAATCATATCCTGTAACCGCGCTGTCGGAGCGCAGCTCTAACGTAAGCAGGGCCATGATCTCCTCGCTGTCGCCGCTGACCGTGGCGCTAAATTCGACGCAGTCGCTCTCCATTCGCTGCTGAACGGCTGCGACCCTCAGACCGGCACTCGACAGGCGTTCTCGAAAGTCCTGCTGCGATATCAATGCCGACCGCAGGAAGCGGATCTTCACATTTGCGTAACGGCGCTGGGGTAAGATGGCCTCAGATGCACGCACGGCCGCCAAGACACTTACCGTGGCCACCGCCCCGCCAATTGCCAGCGCGTAGAAGCCGACACCAAATAATATGCCAAGCGACGCGGTCATCCACAGGGACGCGGCGGTAGTCAGGCCGCGAACGCCAAAGCCTTCGCGGAAGATTACACCGCCGCATAGGAACCCGATGCCGGTCAGGACGCCATGCGCCATGCGGACGGGATCGATCCTTATGATCTCGCTCGGAGTGTCGCTCAGCCACCGCACCTGATGGACGGCCGCAAGCATGAGGAGCGCGCAGGACAGGCTGACCAATATGTGAGTGCGAAATCCCGCCGGGCTTGCGCGATATTCCCGCTCGGCGCCGATCAGCCCGCCAGCAATAGCCGCGCCCAGAACTGGAAAGGCAAGGTCCGGATTGAATATATTCATCCGGCACATAAGCTAATAGGCCGTCAAATAGTTCCGCATGCAAGCGAACTCAGCTATGGCGTTGGCGGTCAGGCATATCTGGCGATAATCAACGTTTCGCTTCGCTCTGTGCAGCCGTTAACACGCCTGCATCGTTGGCACTTAATGCAGCAAGTCACTTCGGCACCTGACCCGTATATCCTCATATTAACTAGCGCTGGGCTTTTGATAGCGCTGGTCGCTTGGCTCCCTCTGGCCCTCAAGCGGCTCCCTTTGTCGCTGCCCATCGTGTGCATCGGCATCGGGGTATCGATATTCTCCGTGCCGGCGGTCACACTGCGGCCCTTGCCGCTCACCTATCCAGAGGTAACCGAGCGCTTCACCGAGCTTATCGTGATCATCGCGTTGATGGGTGCTGGACTGAAGCTGGACCGACCCTTCAGTTGGGCAAAGTGGAATATCACCTGGCGGCTGTTGGCCATCACAATGCCCTTAGGCATCTTGGCGATCACTGCCATCGGCGGGTTGTGGCTCGGCCTGTCATGGGTGGCGGCATTGCTATTGGCCGCTAGCCTGGCACCCACCGATCCTGTCCTTGCTTCGGACGTCCAGGTGGGTCCGCCCAAAACGGGCGAAGAAGACGAGGTGCGCTTCGGACTTACATCCGAAGCGGGACTGAACGACGGATTCGCGTTTCCATTCGTGCATCTCGCCATAGCGCTTGGGCTCGCGACGACGACGGGAGAGCCATGGGCGAAACAATGGCTGTTGCACAACGTTCTGTGGGAAATTTCCGCCGGCGTACTTGGCGGCTGGCTGATCGGCAGATTGTTCGGATGGCTTACTTTCCACGTTTCCGCGGACTCGAGATTATCCAAGACAGGCGACGGATTGATCGCGATCTCCGCGACTTTCGTATCCTACGGTGTCACCGAGCTTTTGCACTGTTATGGCTTCCTGGCAGTGTTCGTAACCGCGCTGACGCTGCGTCGATCGCACCGGGACCATGAGTTCAACCGGCAAATGCATGACCTGACCGAACAGGTTGAGCGGCTCGCGATGATGGTGCTGCTCCTACTGTTTGGCGGCGCGTTGGTAAGTGGCTTGCTTGAGCCGTTGCAATGGGTGGACGTGGCGGCGGCTGTAGCGATCCTGCTGGTCGTTCGACCGGTCGGCGGCATGATTGCGCTCTTGGGGTTTGGGGCAAGTCAGGCAGAAAAGAGAACGGTCGCGTTCTTCGGGATTCGCGGGGTGGGATCGTTCTACTACCTCGCTTACGGCCTCAATCATCTAGAAATCGATGATGGCGCACGACTATGGGCGATTACGGGCTTGGTTGCGCTGCTGTCGATCCTGCTGCACGGCCTTACGGTGACACCAGCCATGCGGATGCTAGACCGACAGCATGGACGCGATCCGGACGCGGACGACGCGGTATGATTGTAACAGGGCCAGGCTTCGTAAGTGCCAATATACGTAAACTTCTGCTCGAACCGCACACCCGGCAGCCGCTTTGAGGCACCGGGCAACATAGAGTGCGGTCGTCGGTCATGCCGGCTATCGCGACCATCAGGTTGACTTTATTACGCTGACGAAGCTCGGCGCTGGATGATGCTAGGTCAAGCTGATCTGTATGGTCAGCACCTCGCCCTCATCCTCATAGGGGCCTATCGCCTGCCATCACCTCCCTGGGGCCGGCCCGAGGCGACCTGTCGGCAATCCGGCCGACCTGCGCGCTGGCGGCAAGACGATAGATCGGCTCATGAACGGTCGGACCTAGCGATCGCTATCGTTCAGGGGAGCCTCTCTGATGGCGGCTTCGTCCGAGCTACCGCCTACCGAAGCCGACCAGAATGCGTCGTTCGCCGGTCTCCAACGGCAATATCCGCCACAAACCGCCCACTGACCATTGCAAAATGGTTCAAGCCTGCCCCTTTATCAGCAGCGGAAAACGGCATTCCGGGATGCAGGCGCTCAGATTGGCAGCATTCATCATCGCGCCAATCATTATCACAACGGCTCCGACCTCATCGCGCAATTGTCTAAATCGGTCGCTCCTTGCGTGCCCGCAAGAACAACTAAAATGCGCCGCTGGCAAGCGGCGCATTCTTGGGATAGATTGTGCGATCAGTCCGCGCCGCTGCCAACCGGCGTGGTCTTTGGAGCCTTGCCATCTTCGACGCGGCCCTCGTTACGCAGATTCCGGCCTTCCTGCGCCTTCTTCTGGGCTTCGGAAGTCTTGCCGTGTTCGTTCAACTCTTCCTTGATGTAACCAGCGGCTTCCTTAGCTTTGCCTTCGATGCTCATCTCAACTCTCCTTCATATCATCTGCTTTCATAAATCCTTCCCCTTGCCGGTGGTTCCTGCAACAAGAAAAGAGCGGGTCGTACTGGGCAAAACGGATCGACAGCGACGCGATCAGCCGCAAGCACCGGGCCTGCTGGAAGATTTGGCGACGCCGCCCTGGCCACTACGGTTGCCGATCGCCTGTATCCTGATCGCGCCACCGCGTCCCTGTACGAACGCCGGGCGAGCCTCCCCTGAGATCCAACGTTACTCGATCGGCCAGCGCGTATCGACGCCGGTCTGCACGTCGGTTTCACCAGTAGGCGTCGGGGCGCCTCGGCGATCTCGCGGATCTGAGCATTAATGATGCGGTCGTCGACGAGGCCAGGCGACGGCGTCGACCGTCTCCTGGCTGCGCACCAGCCACAGCGAGCCGATGAACGCTACCACGCCGGCGACCAGGATCGCGGCGTTTGCGCGGCGATTCTTGTACATGGCCCACATGAAGCCGAGAATGATCACCGCCATCGCCGCAGCGCCAACCACAACCGGGTCTGGCTAAAGAGCATATGCGACGCGACATAGGTGTTGAGGTACCTCAGCGCGAACATCACGACCGTTGAAGCGGCTAACATCGAGGCGACGCCGCGATAGCTCATGCGCCGGTCTTTCCGTCAGATTGTGGGGCTGTGAAGGCAGGGCGCCCGGGCTGGTTGCGTTGCCCTCGACCCTTTACGAGACTCAACCGCCGCGGTGCGGACCCTTGGCCCAGTAGAGATGGCAAGGCGGAAGGTTCCACCATTCATAGCCGTGGCGCACGGCAGCGAAATAGCGATCGATCAGCGGCCGAACGGCAGTGCGCATCTGATAGGCCGCAAGCAATCCGCCCGGCGCCAGTGCCGACGCGGTCTCGCGCATGATTGCATCGGCCTCGGGAGCGTCTAGCGTCGAGAATGGCAGGCCAGTCAGGATGCAGTCCGCATGCGGAATGGCGAGGCTACCGAGATGGTGATTAACCTCTGCCGCCGAGCCGTGGACCACCTCGAGCCGCGGGTCGTCGCACTGCGCGCGCAATTGCTGGACAAAGGCCTCGCCGGTTTCGATCGCGACCAGCCGGGCATCGGGTCGCATGCGGCGCAGCATCTCGAAGGTGAACCGGCCGCTACCGGGGCCGTACTCGACGACGACATCGAACGCGGACCAATCGAGCGGTGCAAGCATACGGCGCACCATCCGCGCTGTTGCGGGGAATGCCGAGCCGACCATTGAGGGATGGCGGATGAATTCGGTGACGGCGACGAATCCCGTGTTCTTCATCGATGCCCCGCGGCTCCCTGTCTCGCTGTGTCCGCTCACTCCCTCACCCTGGATAGGGCGCGGCCTTGAGCAGTTTTGTCAGATGCGCTGCGTTCGCCGCGACCATGCTGGCGGTCTCGATGACTTTGTCGGGCGTCCGGTCGAGGTCCTTGAAATCTGTCGAGCCCATCGCCTCGCCGACCCAATAGCAGGCGGCGACCGCCGGGATCGTCCAGCCTACGTCGTTCAGCGCCTGGAAAAGCTGGGCCGAGGAGAAGTGGGCGCCATCTTCGTTACCGACGATCGCCGCTACCGCGACCTTGCCGTAGCTCGGCATGCGCCCGGCTTCGTCCGTCTCGCTCAGAAACGCATCCATCCGCTCGAGCACTCGTTTGGCCACGCTCGATATCTGGCCCATCCATATCGGGCCGCCAAAGATCAGGATGTCGTGCTCGAGGATCTTGTTGCGCAGCGCCGGCCAGTCGTCGCCATCACCCTCGTCCGACGTGACCCCTGCCTTGATGTCGAGCGCGGCGACGCGAACGGTCTCAGTGAGCGTGACTGACTTCTCCGCAAACGATTTCGCCAAGACCGCGATCATCGCATCGGTCGAACTCGTCTCGGCGGCATCGGCCTTGAGGGTGCAGTTGAGCGCAAGGGCCTTGAGCGGCATCGTCGTCTCCTTCGTTCCGGCTGCCGCTCGCACGCGATCATCCGTTCATCACGATGAGAACTCTTTGCGGCGACAAGGGTTCTTTGATGGAAAGGAGATTTCATGATGGTCGAGATCACCGATAGAATCCACGAGGACGCACTGCCGGGGCATGAGAGCAAACTCGAGCCTAAGCCCGAATGGCAGCCGCGATACCGCTCTTCCGATCGCCTGAAAGACAAGGTCGCGATCGTGACCGGTGCTGATAGCGGCATCGGTCGTGCGGTCGCCGCGCTTTTCGCGCGCGAAGGCGCGGATATCGCCATCGTCTATCTGCTCGAGGATGACGATGCTGCGGAGACAAAGCGCATCGTCGAGGCCGAAGGCCGCAAGGCGATCACGATCCGCGGCGATATCGGCGAGCGCGCCTTTGCGGACACGGTCGTGCAACAGACCGTTGACGCGTTCGGGAAGATCGACATCGTCGTCAACAATGCCGGCGAGCAGCATCCCGACGAGGACATAACCGACATCAGCGAAAAGCAACTGCGCCGGACGTTCCAGACCAACATCTTTGGGATGTTCTTCCTGGTGCAGGCGGCAAGACCGCATCTGAAGGCCGGTGCAGCCATCATCAATTGCACCAGCGTCACCATGTACCAGGGCAGCAAGGAATTGCTCGACTATAGCTCGACCAAGGGCGCGATCACCGCCTTCACCCGTTCGCTCAGCGAAAACCTCGTCGGCGACGGCATACGGGTCAACGCCGTAGCGCCGGGACCGATCTGGACGCCGCTCAACCCCTGCGGCGGAGCGAGTCCGGAGAAGCTAGAGCATTTCGGCGAGAGCACGCCAATGGGGCGGCCTGGCCAACCCAACGAAGTTGCGCCCGCCTTCCTATTCCTCGCATGCGACGACGCGAGCTACATGTCGGGACAGGTGCTCCATCCCAATGGCGGAATCATCGTCAACGGCTGATCGAGGACGCGAGAATGACCAAAAATCTCAAGAAGGGCGATGATGTCAGCTGGAAGAGCCATGGCGGCGCCGCCCATGGCAAGGTGGTGCGAAAGCTGACCATCCCAACCAACATCAACGGCCACAAGGTCGCCGCCTCAAAAGACAATCCGGAATATTTGATCGAGACCAACGAGGGAAGGCGCGCCGCGCACAAGCCCGGCGCGTCGCGCAAGTCCTGATCGCATGACAGGCATGAACGACCTCGGTTGCGACGTCGCCATCATCGGCGCGGGCACCGCCGGGCTCGCCGCCGAGCGCGCCGCGCGGGTGCAGGGCGCGAGTACACTGTTGATCGACCCGCTATTCGCTGGCACGACCTGTACCACCGTCGGCTGCATGCCGTCGAAGCTGCTGATCGCCGCCGGCAACGCCGCGCATAATGCGCGACAGGCAAGCGTCTTCGGCGTAAAGTCCGATCCCCAGGTCGACGGTGTCGCGGTGATGAAGCGGCTGAAGGCGATGCGAGCCGAGTTCGTCGAAGGCTTCAGGAAGCAGTTTGATGCATTGCCCGAAGGCGTAGCGCGAAAAAGCCATGCGCGGTTCAAAAGCGAAAGCGCGCTGGTCCTAGAAGACGGGACGACAATCACGACCCAGGCCGTCGTTATCGCCACCGGCGCGCGCCCTTCGATCCCGGATTTTCTGGATGATGTCGCCCACGCGGTCCTGACCAGCGAAACCTTGTTCGATCTCGACGACCTGCCGCACTCAGTCGGCGTGGTCGGCGCTGGTCCGCTCGGCCTGGAACTGGCGCAGGCACTAGCTCGGCTCGGTGTGGAAGTCGCGGTGTTTGACGAGGAAGAGACTTTGGCGGGGCTCGACGATGACGCGGTCGCGAAGGTACTGCAGGGCGCACTCAAGCGAGAATTTCCGATCCATCTGGGGGTCGGGTTGGCGGCAAAGACCGATGGCAAGGCGGTGGCGCTCAGTTGGACCGGCGCAACCAAGGGCAGCGCGACCTTCGAGCATATCCTCGCCGCAGCCGGCCGCCCGCCGGCCCTGGGAAATCTGGATTTTGAAAAGACCGGACTCGAGCTTGACGATCATGACGCGCCGAATGTCGATCCAACCACCATGCAGGTCGGCGACGCTCCGATCTTCATGGCGGGCGACGCTGATCATGAGCGGCCAGTTCTGCACGAGGCCCAGGCCGAAGGCGCTATCGCTGGACGCAACGCCGCGCGATTTCCCAAGGTCGAGAAAGCCGAGCGGATGGTGCCGCTCTCGATCATGTTCACGTCGCCGGCGATGGCGCAGGTTGGTAAGCTGCCCGAGTCTCCCTCGACGGTCCGCGGCTTAGCCTCCTATGCAGACCAAGGTTGGGCCAAAATGTTCGCGGTCAACGGGGGCTGCGTGACGATCCATGCCGAGACGAAGGACGGCAAGCTACTCGCCGCGACCATGGTCGGGCCGGCAATCGAACACAGCGCGCACCTGCTGGCGCTCGCCATCCAGAACGGCATGACTGCCGCCCAAATGCTCGCCATGCCATTTTATCATCCGACCTACGAGGAAGGCCTGCAACCGGCTCTGCGCGACATTTGCAAGGCGGTCGGCAAGACCCCCCCGATCGTGACGGGCTCATGCCGGGCGCCTGAGCCTCAGGAGATACCTTCGTCTGCCAATGCCTTACGAACGCTGTCGCGCGCCATGAGTCGGTCATAAAAGGCGGTCAGCCTGGCGGGGACAGGGACGTCTGCCTTGGTCTTGGCCCAGAACAGCATGACGAACAGATAAGAGTCTGCGATAGTGAAGCTATTGCCCAACACGAAATTCTGGCCGGCCAGCACCTCTTCGAAAAGGGAGAAGCGCTCGCCGAGTGCATCCTTCGCCTTGGCTTTGTCGTCATCGGACGCATCGGGCGTGAAGAACGGCTTGAAGCCTTTGTGCAACTCGCTCGAAATATAGGCCAGCGCCTCAAGCGTGCGGAACTTGGCCATACCGCCCGTCGGGACAAGCTGACCCGCCCTATCGGCGATGTAACTCAGGATCGCGATATTCTCGGTCAGCACGCCGCCATCATCGAGACCCAGCGCCGGCACATAGCCCTTGGGATTGATGTCGGTGTAGCTCTTGTCGCTTTCGGTGGCCTTGGCCTTGAGGTCGACCTTTTCGGTCTCGAAGGGAAGCCCGCTTTCGATCAGCGCGATATGGTCGGCGAGGCTGCAGGCGCCCGGCGAATAATAGAGCTTCATAGCGTTCCTCTCGTCTTTCTTCAGGTCTCGATCGACTTAGCCTTGCGGTCGGTCCACGCCTTGCCCGCGTCCCCACCCCACAACTGCCAGGCGATGAACCAAGCGGAGGGGTGACTGTCCGAATTCCACCTGTGGGCCTTGGTGTCCTGGTCGACCGCGTGGCGGGCGAAGAAGCTGTGCATCGCCTTTACGGCCGCCATGGACAGGTCGGAGCGCTCGGCAAGCTGATGGGCACGGTCGACTCCGACCTGAGTCCCACCACAGTCGAATTTCTCGCGCAACCTGAGGCTACGGCGCGCCGCCGAGGCCATTTTGAGCGTGGGTGTGAACGTCTTGTCGGCCATCCGGATCACCTCTCCTTCACTTGATCGGATAATCGCGACGCGGCGATAGCGTTCCCTGCATCGTGCCGTTCACACGCCCGAGCGGTGTCGCCGCCGCGCCGAAAGATGGTGAGCGCCCGTTCCAGCGGCGGGCGCACCGGCTTCGGCTCGACACCAATGTTTTAGTTCCGACTGTGCGAGGGGCCCGGGCCAGCAGCGCGATAGCGTCAGGATGACCTAGCCATTGCCCTTCATCCGGCGCGTCTCCCAGCCCTTCTTCGCCGCTGCCGATCGCTTCTCGGCGCTCTGGCTGGAACCGCCCTTGCGGCCGCCCGTCCGCGACGACGCGTGGTCTTCCGTCTTGCCGCGACCCGAGCCCGATTTCTTGCCGCCGCCCGACTCCTTGTTCACAGTAGCCCAGGCGCGGCGCTCGGCCTCCTCTTTGCCGACACCGCGGTCCTCATAGCCTTCTTCGATATGTTCGGCCTTGCGCTTCTGCTTATCGGTATAGCTCGACTTGTCGCCGCGGGGCATGGTCCATCTCCTTGTTCGTGGCCCCCGAACCAGGACAACGCGGCATTCCGGAAATGGCTTCCAGCAATGCTCTGCATCACTGTGAAAAGCCTCTGGTTCCCAGAAACTTCAATGGCGATCGCTCGTTCGCAAAATTAGCGGGCGAATGTAAGAACAGGCACCAGATCATGCGGTGACCTTGTCTTCTTCTCGCGCTCCTCTCGACATCGGCACTCGCGCAGCAAGACGTGCCGGATCCTGTCCTCCCCCTTCCCTTTCTCACGCTGCCTGTCGTCGATCGGCATAGATGTCGGCCGTCCACTGCTCGACCCAGCACTCGGTGAGTTCGTCGTGATCGAGGTCTCCAGTCTCGATCAGCGCCCCGATTCCCTCGCGAGCCGTGACGATCGAGGCTTCTCGAGGGTCGCGTCGGGGCAATTTCGGCCTTGGCCGGCGCGCGGGCGTGATGGTGCGCTGGCGGCGCGTCGCTGGGGCAGAAACCACCGTGTCATGTGCTGCGCGACAAGTTCGTCGGTTTTGGATACTCTGCGGCGCAGAGCGTCATGTCTTGCTGCTACCCCGTAGCCTTGGGAGGCGATGCTGGCGATCCGCATCTCGAACGGCCGTGGGAACGGTAAGGCCGATGGTAGCGGTAGGGAAGAGCACCTGGCGGGCCTCGCAGCGCTTGGGATCGAGTTCGTTGAGGCACCGCGACTTGACGTCCGGAAGCGCGACAAGGCTTCCATTGCCCGCGCTTGGTTTGAGCTCGACGTCGGTCGGCTCGACCTGAGCGAACAGCACGACGAGCCCGGCGAGATCGAGCGGGGTCGAGAACTGCTGGTAGCGGATCTGGTCTTCACTACGCACCGTCCGCGTCGGCAGAGCGTTCATAATTGCCGAAAGGGAGGGGATCGCTGCCGTGGCGGCAGGCCGTGGGAGAGTGAGCGCGTGCCGGGACAATCCCTGCTCGAGCAACTCGAAGCTGTCGCGCTGGGTCCAGCGACCCTCAGCGTTTGTGCCGCCGAACAGGCCGAAGCCTCGGCGTTCAGGACTTCGCGGTTTTTGGTGCCAGTAGCGATATGATGCGCGACGTTGTAGAGCGCAGCAGTGCGGCAATCGTCTTTATGTGGAAAGAGGTCCGTCACGTGTGAGCTGCTGATGCTGACCATTGCGGCACTAGGCGTCCCCCTCCTCTTTATCGCTTCAGATTCGCCTCGGCCCAGTCCTTGGATGGCCGCTCTCGGTCAGCGCTGCTAGGCTCTCACTGGGAAAATTGGGTGCGGCGTCATAGCGCGCGCCAAGCATTGCAAGGCGTTCGACGATGTTAGTCGGGTCAGCGGCCCGGTCGAGAAGGTCAGGGATCACGCGATATGTCTCCTGTTTGAGACTGCCGGGACACCAAGCTCATTAAGCCAATGCGCGACCCGTTCCGGTCCGCTTTCACTTTCAAGGCAAGCGGGCCATTGCTGGTTTTGCTCGATCGATAGAGCGATCAGGCGAGGCCACTCGTGAGGCTGGGGCCAGCATGCCGCACGATTGTGCCGCTTACAGCCGCCAGCCTGTTGGCCTTCGATGCCTGTTCGTCGAACGGACGGGGTTCGGGCAGGCAGATGAAGGGGCGGCGCGCCGACAGAACTGCGCTGACGACGCCAACGCCTGCAGCGCCAATGACGACCCCGGCCGCAGCAATCTGCGCGTCCGCATCATCGACCCACCCCCGCAATTGCAGATTGGCTGGCATGTCGGCGGGCACGGTGCAGGGACCGATGATGCGCCATTGCGATGCGGGCGCTGCGCGAGCTGCCATTGCCCAGTGCTCTCCATTGGAAATGCCGCCCCCGCGCCCCAGAACGACCAGTACAACGTCATCCTTCACGCTGATATTCTGGCTGACAGATCGGACGATGCCCGGTGCGTAGAAGGTCTTCTCGCGCACCCACCCTGGGGTTTCGTCATCGTCAAGCGCATCGTGGAAAGGGGCGAGCAGAGCGGTAGCTCCGCGAAAGGCGTCCAAATGGGCAGCATCAAGGCGACTTCCGCTCAACCGAACATAGACGGTTGGCACCGATGCAAGTCGCGCCAGCATCGCCACCTCGACCGAGACATCCACCACCATCAGGCGCGGACGCGCCTCGGCGATCCAGCCTGTCATTTGCGCAGTACGCTGGCGGAGGCCTTCATGATCCAGCGGCGCATAATGCAGGGATGAGGGACGGCCGACAGAATCGATGCCGGCGAAGCTGTCGTCCAGACGATCGTCAGGTAAATTAAGGAAGGGGAGGTTTCGGGTTCTGCCGGCAAGCCCGCTCCCCATGAGCATGACATTGTCCAGCGATTGACCGATCGCGATCGCACGCTGGCGATGGCCGTCGCCGTGATGATGGACGTAATATCCGATGGGGCGGTTCATTGGACGGCTGCCATCTCGGCTCCCGCCATGCCGGGAAGGGGTATGTCGCAGGGCATGGGGGGAAGGGCATGCTCTGCTTCCAGACACGACGCTACGCCCACCTTAGCCCTCGTCCGAAGCCGCCAGCGTGCGCGCTCCTCCCAATGGGAGAAAGCAGGGACCATAGGAATTTCACCGCTTGCGGCGTGGTCGATCCACCGCTGCATGTCGGCCGCCATGCCGCCACTGGCACGTCCTGCTGTTCGTGAAGATGCCCGGGTCCAAACCGCGTTCGGGTGGACCAGCTTGCCTCCCACTTTGATCGCAGCCTCGACCAGGGCACGATCCTCGCCGGTCGCCAAGAGCGGAACGCCGCCCGCTCGGCGATAAAGGTCGACGGGCAGCGCAAGGCTCGCCCCCGTATGATCGCCGTGTCGCGGCGGGATATCCCATGCGACCGGATCGATCATATCCTCGATCGCCCGCACGGCCTGCCAATAGGCATCGAACCGGCGGCGCAAAGTGAAGATTGCCGGTGCCATGTCCGCTTCCCGCTCGTCCAGTTCGATGCGACCGCCAATGATTCGCTCAGGAGAAAAATGTGCCAGATTGGCCTCGATCCAATCGGCGGGTGGTCGGCAATCCGCATCCGTAGAAAGCAATAGGCCGTCGGGCGTCAGAAGATCAGCCCCCATCTCCATCGCCGCGCGGCGGGCAGATCCGGCGTGGGCAAGTTCGGGCTCGAACACGCGCTGAACGATGTGAAGCTCAAACCCCGCCTTGGAGCGAAGCGTGACCTCAACTGCTTTTGCATGGGTAAAGTCGCCACTGTTGTTGACGCATATCGCGACAGCAAAGCTCTGAACGGTTTGCCGGGCTAGGGCTTCGATCAGGCGACCGATATGCTCCGCCTCGTTACGAGCCGGTATGCAGACGCAGACTGGTCGCCTCATGCGACTCTGGCAATAAGCGGCGCAGTCTGCGGCTCGTGGGCTACATCCGAAGCAAGCGCGAGCTGGCTGTACACGGCTTCATACTCATCGACCATGCGCTGCGCGTCGCAATATCGTTCTGCATGAGCCCGGCAGGCACTGCGGCTCAGCACTGAAGCCGCCAGTGCCGCCGATGCCAGGGATGCAACATCGTCTGGCTCTGCAAGAACGCCGCAATCTTCATTCAAAAGCGCAGGCACCCCGCCGCGTCGGAATGCCGCGACAGGTGTACCGCAAGCCAAGGCTTCGGCCACGACCAGACCATAGGGTTCTTCCCATCGCGGCGTGCAAAGCGCGGCGATGGCCCCTCCCACCAGGCGGGCGAGCTCGCGGTGGGACAGATGCCCGACATACTCGACGTTCGCATCCAGGCGCGGTGCAATCGCCTCTTCGAAATAATTCTGGTTTAAGACCGGGCCGGCGATACGCAGCGGCAAATCTGCAAGCCGCGCCGCATCGATCGCATAGTCCAGTCCCTTTTCGGGGACGATCCGGCCATACCATACCAAATACGGCGTTTCGCCCGCGACAGGCTGGTACGGGAAATGAGTGAGATCGATGCCGTTCGAAATTACATGATCGGTCTTGGCCACGTGGGCCCACATGTCGGCCGTCGCCTGGGATACGGCGACATAGGTCATCGGTCCGCGGTTGAGCCGGACCCCGCTTTCCAACCAGCAAAAGGGCGGGGTATGGAGGGTCGTTAGGACGGGGGCGGCAAGCGTCTCGGCCATGCTGACGGGGAGATAGTGCAGCGAATTGTTGTGGATCACGTCAAACGATCGCGACCGCAATTCGGTCATCAGCCCGAGATAAGCATGGTGTTCGCGGAAGAAGGCAACATCGTTAGCTTCGGCAATGCCTGTTTCGAGGAGCGAAGTCTCATCGCAGATCGCTTCCACCCCTAGCGCGGGATCGGAACGCGTCGAAGCGAAAAGCGTGACGTCATGTCCTCGTTTGCGCAGCGACCGCGCGAGCAAGTGAGTGTGCATCTCCAGCCCGCCTGCAAACGGCTCGCTTATTGGGAACTTCAAATGGGCTATTATGGCAACGCGCATTCAATGGGCTCCCAGCGACGATGCGTATGGTTCGCAACCATCAAGCCTTTAACGTCTATGTTAGGTATTATTTCCCGGATGCGTCCGGTTTTTCTGCAACGAACGCAGCTTAACTTCGATCAGTATAGTGATTCCAAATTTTCGATTCCGATAGCGGAAAATCATATTATCCCAAAAGGCCAATTTACATCCGGCTGACAACAGCAGGGAGCAATTTTTGACTATATGAAGATTATAGTTGGCCAACTGGTTTGATTAGGTATCCTGCTATTTTCGAATACCATTTTTTGTCGCTAACCTACGGGTAGGCGATCACGGAATCTCTCGGACGTTGATTTTTGAAGTGCCGACTTTTTTCCTCCTGATGCGTTGCGAGTGAACCATATCACGATCAGCGCGAAAGGGACTGACATGGCCAGTAAGAACGTAATGGAAAACACGGCGGGAAACGGCGGGGAAACACATCAGCAAGCGAGCGATGATAATGTCTTAACGACTAACCAAGGCATCCGGATTTCCGATAACCAGAACCAGCTCAAGGCAGGCGGGCGCGGCCCGGTCTTGCTGGAGGATTTCGTTCTGCGTGAAAAGATTTTCCATTTCGACCATGAACGCATCCCGGAACGAATCGTCCATGCCCGTGGCTCAGCTGCCCATGGCTATTTCGAAGCGACCGACGACATCTCCGCCATCTGCAAGGCGGCGGTCTTTGGGAAGGGAACCAAGACTCCAGTCTTTACACGCTTCTCGACGGTCGCAGGCGGCGCAGGTTCGGTCGATACCCCGCGCGACGTGCGGGGCTTCGCGGTCAAGTTCTACACCACAGAGGGTAATTGGGATCTGGTCGGCAACAACATCCCGGTCTTCTTTATCCAGGACGCGATCAAATTTCCCGATTTGATCCATGCCGCCAAGATGGAAGCCCAGACCGGTTATCCCCAGGCGGCGACGGCTCATGATACCTTCTGGGACTTCATCAGCCTGATGCCCGAATCGACCCACATGATCATGTGGGCGATGAGCGATCGCACCCTCCCGGCCTCATTCGCCACGATGGAGGGCTTTGGCATCCACACTTTCCAGATGGAAAACGAAGCAGGGGACGTGACCTTCGTGAAATTCCACTGGAAGCCCAAGGCCGGCCTTCAGTCGACGATCTGGGACGAGACGGTAAAGATCGCCGGCGCCGATCCCGATCATCAGCGCCGTGATCTGTTCGAGCGGATCGATCGGGGTGACTTCCCGGAATGGGAGTTGGGCATTCAGGCCTTTGACAAGGCGTTTGCCGACAGCCTCGATTTCGACGTGCTTGATTCCACCAAGATCATCCCGGAAGAAATGCTACCGGTGCGTGTGATCGGCCGCATGGTCCTTGATCGCTATCCCGACAATTTCTTCGCGGAGACCGAGCAGGTAGCTTATTGCCCGGGCAACATCGTGCCCGGAATCGGCTTTACCAATGATCCGCTGTTGCAGGGCCGGCTGTTTTCCTACCTCGACACCCAAAAGTCGCGGCTTGGCACGGCCAATTTCCACCAGCTTCCGGTGAACGCTCCCAAATGCCCGGTGATGAATTTCCAGCGCGACGGCCAATTTCAGATGGCGGTCCCGAAGGGGCGCACGAACTACGAGCCCAATGGCCTGTCTGAAGGGGCCGAGACGCGCCCCGGAGATGAACCCGGGCCGCGTGAATGCCCGATCACCGGCTATCGCAGCATCGCCGTTGCAACGGGGCCCAACGAGGAAAGCGGCAAGCTTCGCATTCGCGCCGAAAGCTTTGCCGATCATTATAGCCAGGCGAGGCTATTCTTCCGTTCCCTTGCCGAGCCGGAGAAGGCACATCTGGCCTCGGCTCTGGTTTTCGAACTCAGCAAGGTCGGTTTGGCCCATGTTCGCACGCGAATGATGGCCAACCTCGTCAACGTCGATCCCGCGCTCGCCAAGCGCGTTGCGGACGGGCTCAACATGGAAGTTCCCGCGGCCTCACCATCGGCTGCGCCGATCAAGGACATGGAGCCCTCCCCCGCGCTGCGCATCGTCGAGGGTCCGCGGGCACCAAAGTCTATCGAGGGCCGCACCATCGCAATCCTCATCGCCGACGGCTCTGATGCCGGCGTTGTCGACGAGCTGACAAGCCAGATCGGCGATGCCGGGGGCCGACCGGTGATCGTCGCACCCAAGATCGGCGGCGCGAAGATGTCCGATGGTTCGATGCTGGAAGCCGATTTCCAGCTCGCCGGCGGTCCCTCCGTGCTATTCGATGCCGTTGCCGTCATCCTCTCGGAAGAAGCTTGCATGCAGCTTGTCAAAGAGGCGGCTGCCGTCCAGTTCGTGATGGACGCCTTTGGGCATCTCAAGGTCATCGGCCATACGGCAGCAGCACAACCGTTGCTCGACAAGGCCGGCGTCGAACTCGACGAAGGCGTAACTGACCTTGGTGCGACCTTCATCAAGGCTGCCGCGACCCGGATTTGGGCGCGCGAACCAAAGATCCGCATGCTGGCGTAGGTATTGATCGGGAACACGTCACCCCAGCACGCGTTTTACCGTTATTCCATTTGAAGGAGAGCATCATGAGCATTGAAGGCAAAGCCAAGGAAGCTGCCGGTTTCGTCAAGGAAGAGATTAACGAACACGGCGACACCCCCGAAGCGAAGAAGAAGGCCCAGGAAGGCCGCGATCTGCGCAACGAAGGTCGGGTCGAAGATGGCAAGGCGCCCAAGACGACGGAGCCGGGCACCGGCGCCAAGGAATAAGGCTCTATCCAGTTTCAGAACGCCGCCCCTCGCGGGGCGGCGTTTTGTTTGTTCAATGTGGATCAGATCGTCAGGACCTCATCCAGCTCATCCGCATTTTCGGCGATTCGCGGAACTTCCTCAAACTGACGCAAAGCGGTGAAAGCAAGCGCACCGACATGCCGGGCTTCAAAATACATTGCATGCAGGTCGCCTCGCCTGCGTCGTAAACAACCCTTCCGACCTTCAACCGTCGGTGATCAAGCTCTGATGCGCGGATCGGATACCGCAATTCCGAGTATGCGTCCGAGGCTGATCCGTTGTTACTGTGGGCGTCGGCTAGGCCGGCCACAAAACGTCCGTCGGATGTTCCCCTGAAGCGTCCCGGGCTTTCCGGAGGTAGTATGATTTGAGGGTCAGGCATCCATATCCGATCTCTATGGCTGCATAGTAGTTTGTCTCGGCCGCGGCGGGAGGAATGTAGCCGGTGGGGCCGAAGAGGCGATGGTTGAACCAGTGGACCCAGCCCAGGGTGGCCATATCGACGGCTGATGCGCTCGGTCAGGAGCGCTGGCGCCAAATGTTTTGGCGGCATACGTCCCGAACTCCGAAACCAGCGCGGTCCGAGCGGTGTTGAAATGCTAGCATCCGCAGCAGCCTCCTCGCTCGTACGCCCGCAAGCGATGGACTGCCAGAAGCGACGATGATGCTCACGCAACCAGGCAAATGGACGCCCGGATGAATGCAACTTCTCTCGGGTGCAGCGTTCTGATGCTCTTCGACCAGCCATGTTCGCAATCTCCAATTTCTTGGTGTTGCAATGACCGGTTGAATCCGCCGGGCGAGGAGTTCATTGCTCTGCTGACCATCACGACAGAACATGAAGCGGCGGTAATTGCCGAGTGATTACGGTCGGCGGTGCGCCGGTGCTCATCGGGCAACTCGGCATCACCGTTTCCGCCAGCGTTGGCGTGACGACCACAAGCGACCACCGCCACCAACAGCGAAATCCTGGAAAGCCTTATACAGAGCGCAGACGCCGCCCTGTCCCGCGCGACGCAAAGCGGGAGAAAACGGGTTATCATCGCCTAGCTACGCCAAACAAGGCTGTTCGCCAGGGCCAGTCGCATCGGACGCATTCGAATGTGCGTCACCCACGCTTGCCCTACTCCACGAGGGTAGGCAGACCGAAGACGCCTTTCAGGCATCCTCTCCCAAACTTTTCAGAGCCGGTCCGCGTGGTGGCTTTTTTTTGGTTGTGCGAGCACCATCTTGTGGTCGGCCGGCATCAGGGGCATGAAACGGACAAGGGGATTAACGCGAATGAATGGTTAGCGTCCGCGCTCGTGGTGTAATTTCTGGTGTAGATTGAGGTGATCGCATCGGGTGGGGCATGCCCCACCCGATGCGATTTCGATCTCGGTGGCCACCGGGCTCATCGGTAAGGTGGAGTTACCACACTTCACACGCCCACCGAGGAGTTGATCCCGATGACCGACGACAGACTACCGCTTGCCGAGCTGATGGCGAAGACCGGAGATGGAGATTTCCTGCGCACGATCGCCGAGAGCGTATTGCAGATCATCATGGAGGCCGACGTCGACGGCCTCGTCGGCGCTAGCCGACACGAGCGCTCCGGCGACCGGACGACCTGGCGGAACGGCTACCGCGACCGCAGCCTCGATACCCGGCTCGGCACGCTCAACCTGAAGATTCCCAAGCTGCGGACCGGCGCCTACTTTCCCGGCTTTCTGGAGCCGAGGAAGACCGTGGAGAAGGCGCTGGTCGCGGTGATCCAGGAAGCGTGGATTGCCGGCGTCAGCACCCGACGCGTCGACGAGCTGGTGCAGGCGATGGGCATGACCGGCATCTCCAAGTCCTCGGTGTCCAAGCTGTGCAAGGATATCGACGAACGCGTCCATGCCTTCCTTAAGCGACCCCTCGCCGGTGAGTGGCCCTATCTCTGGCTCGATGCCACCTACCTCAAGGTGCGCGAGGGCGGGCGGATCGTCAGTGTCGCCGCGATAATAGCCGTTGCCGTCAACATCGAGGGCAAGCGCGAAATCGTCGGCCTGCACATTGGCCCCTCCGAAGCCGAACCGTTCTGGTCGAGCTTCCTCAAGGACCTCGCCCGGCGCGGCCTGAGCGGCGTTAAGCTGGTCATCTCCGATGCGCACGAGGGCCTCAAGGCAGCGATCACCCGCGTGTTCAGCGCTACCTGGCAGCGCTGCCGCGTTCACTTTATGCGCAATGCCCTGGCTTACGTGCCCAAGGGCCAGAACACCGTGGTCGCCGCTGCCATCCGCCAGGTCTTTCTCCAGCCCGATCATGCCGCCGCAACGCAGGTCTGGCGCCAGGTCGCCGACCAGTTGCGAGCCCGCTGGCCAAAGCTTGGCGCTTGCATGGACGACGCCGAGCACGACGTCCTCGCCTACATGACATTCCCCGAGCAGCACCGGGTCAAATTGCATTCGACCAACCCGCTGGAGCGCCTGAACAAGGAGGTGAAGCGTCGCGCCGACGTTGTCGGCATCTTCCCGAACGAGGATAGCATCATTCGCCTCGTCGGCGCTGTCCTGCTCGAGCAGAATGACGAATACCAGCTCCAGCACCGCTACATGCAGATCGAGGGCATGGCCGCCCTTGCCACACCAATGATCGAGGAGGTCCAGCCGCTACAGATTACACCCAAGGCCGCCTGAAAATGCAGCCCGCTGGCCACACCCAATTTTACACCACATTGACGGACGCGACCAATGAATGAAACGCTGACCGCATTGTCTTGCAGGTGATCGAGCGGACACCGCAGTGGGTGCGGCACGACCTTGAGGCGAAAGACGCGGCAATTCGGAGCCGCGCGAAAGAGACGCTTGCGGCGATGATTGCCGCTGCCCTTGATGAAGCCAACGTTCGTTCCAGTGAACAGATGGCGTGATCCAGCTGGGTAACTTTGCCCAATTTCGGCAACACGCCAAATTGAGTTGAGTATAGGGATGTGTCCGAATGATCGGAATTTAGGTCTGCGGGAGACTGGTATGCCCAAATCGCTGAGCGAACGGGTGGGTGATCTTGAAAGTGCAACCGTCAAAGCTGAAGGCGCGCAGTTAGCGGTACATGACCTTTTCGCCCGCCTCCTGTTGCAGTTACACGAGCCCGAGTTCGAAAAATGATTGGAGAGTTGATCGAACACGCCGACGAACTCAATGGTCAACTCGGTGCGGACCGCCTAGCCGGGTACAAAGACGAAATGCGCTCAATCCGCGAAGAAATCGAGCATGCCCGGCAATTGCCAAAAGACGTCTTCGCCCACCTCTTACGCCCATGACGTTAAGGACAGACCCTGCGGTGAACTGCGCTACCCAAGCTTCTTCATAAGGCGCCCGGCTGCCCCGTGCTCGGCCGCCAGGTTACGATTATAGGCAAGCGGCATGCGTGGACTCTTCCAGCGCAGCGCATCCATGATCCCGGCAAGATCCTCGCCGCTGGCAACCAAATCCTGGTTCAGGCCAACGCGCGTGGAATGACCGCTGACCCGCTTCAGCCAGCGCTCGAAGTCATCGTTCGTCAGGTCCGGCAAAGCGCCCTTTTCGAGAGCCCGCCGGATGATCGCGCGCCAGATTGGCCCGACCGAGCCCGGATGCAGAGCAGCCTCGCCGAAACTGTACTCGGTGCGCGCCGGTACTGCGGGCTTGGGCAACGTTTTGCGCAGGTCCCAAATCTCCCGCCCCGATATCGTCGCCACGTCGCGCCCGGGCACCCGGGCCCGCGCCTTGTAGCGCCGCATGATCACCGGCGGAATAACGGCCCGGTGGCGATGCTGGCCGCCGCGGCCCACGCTGCCACCGCGCGCACGGTCCTCGGGCTGAGGAACGCGGTGGCCCCCTCCCCTTCGCTGTCGCCCTTGCTCCGCGCGATGGTCAGCAGTCGTGCATCGGGATCGGTGGCAGGCATGATGTCCTCCATCGTAACCGCGACCAGTTCGCTGGCGCGCAGACCTGTGTCGTACGCAAGACTGAGGAGCGCGCGATCGCGAGGCCCATAGGCTCATCGTCGTCGGCCCGAGCACAACCGTTCGATCATCAATGGCATACTCTGGCGGCTCCGTTCCGGTGCCCCGTGGCGCGACGTGCCACCTAAATATGGCAGTTGGAACACCATTTATCGCCGGTTCCGGCGATGGAGTGAAGCCGGGGTCTGGGAGACCGTCGCCGTGACGCTGGCCGAAATTATGGCGGACAGCGGCCACTATAGCATCGACAGCACCACAGTCCGCGCCCACGTCTCGGCAGCGGGCGGAAAAGGGGGACTCATCGACGCGCTCTTGGCCGCTCGCGGGGCGGGTTCACCAGTAAGCTTCACTGCCTGGCCGACGCCCTCGGGCGGCCGCTCGCCTTCTATCTGACGGTCGGCGAGGCGGCAGATTGCAAGGCCTATGACGCCTAATCGGCCTGCCCGAGCGCGCTCCTGACGCCCTGCTCGCCGACAAGGGTTACGATGCCGACGCAATCCGTGCTGACCTTGCCAAACGGAATATCGAGGCCGTCATTCCGGGCCGGTCAAACCGCCGCGTGAAAATCGAGCACGATCGGGCGCTCTACAAGCAGCGCAATCGGATCGAGCGCATGTTCGGGCAACTCAAGATCAACCGGGCGATCGCCACCCGATATGACCAACTAGCCAACAGCTTCCTCGGCATGGTCTGAGGTGGTCCCGCCTTCTTGGACAGTTTGGCGGCTGAGTTAAGCTAATCCCGGTTATCGTTCATGCCGCCTGTTTGATCATCAGATCATGGGGGGCATGCCCCCCATGATCTGATTGTCCGATCCGCCGATAGGCCTCGAGTGGGGTTCTCCCGGCCAGGCTCGAGTGCGGACGCTGGGTGTTGTAATAGGTGATCCACCGGCCCAGGCCAGCCCGCAGTTCGGAGCCCGTCTCAAAGGCGTGGAGATAGACGCACTCGTACTTCAAGGATCGCCAGAGGCGTTCGATGAAGACGTTGTCCATCCACCGGCCTCGGCCATCCATGCTGATGCGGACCTCGGCGTCGCGTAGCACGCTGGTGAACGCGTGCGACGTAAATTGGCTGCCCTGATCGGTATTGAAGATCTCGGGCTTGCCGAAGCGGGTCAGGGCCTCCTCCAGCGCTGCGACACAGAAGCCGGCGTCCATGGTGTTCGACAGCCGCCAGGCCAGTACCTTGCGGGTTGCCCAGTCCATGATCGCTACCAGATACAGAAAGCCGCGCCGCATGGGGATGTAGGTCACGTCGGCACACCACACGTGGTTTGGCCGCTCGATCGCCAGCTTGCGCAGCAAGTAGGGATAGACCCGGTGCTGCGGATGGGGATCGCTGGTGCGCGGCCGCTGGTAGATCGGCGTCAGCCCCATCTTCGCCATCAGCCGCCGTGCCCGACGGCGACCGACCTCATGTCCTGCACGCCGCAGGTGCCGCGCCATCTGGCGGCTGCCGTACCAGGGGCAGTCCAGAAACGTCGCGTCGATCACCGTCATCAGCGCCAGCGTCTCGTCCGTTTCCGGCACCGGGGCGTAGTAATAAGACGAACGACTGATCCGCAGCAGGCGGCATTGCGCAGAGATCGACAAGCGGTGGTGAGCAGGTTCGATCATCGCCCGCCTCCGATCCACGCTCATCGACCGAAGGCTTTCGCTAAAAAATCCCGCTCGACGACCAGTTGCCCGATCTTCGCGTGCAGCTTCTCGAACTCGCTATCGTTGGCGGTCTTGGCCACATCGCCCGCACCGGAGAACGTGCCGGCCATCCCTTCGATGGCCTGCCGCTTCCAGGATGCGATCATCGTATGGTGCACGCCATGTTTGGCGGCTAACTCCGCCAGCGTCAGGTCACCCCGGATCGCCTCCAGCGCCACCTTCGCCTTGAAATCCGCGCTGTAGCGCTTCCTCGTCGTCTTCATTCCCGTACCAATCCGTCAGGTCGGAATTAGCTTAGCATCCTGTCCAGAAAACCGGCACCACCTCAGTCCATCTCGCCACCGCCAGATACTGGCTCAAATTTGTCCACGCCGCCTAGCACTACTTTGGCAGAAGCGTGATTTTTGGGATTCCCATGGCGCAGGATGCGTGATTCATGGGGAGCCAGCTTTGATGGAGGCTGGCGATGGACGAGGATTGGCAGGCGGATCTTGAGCGTTGGCTCGCGCCTTATCTGGAAGCCTTGGGTAACAAGACGCGGCGTCGAATGTGCCCAGCCTATATTGCAGGTCTGATCGGCCCCGGTGATCGCAAGAGTATCCAGCCCATGGCAGCTCGCTCGGATGCGATCCCTTATGACCGGCTTCATCATTTCATCGGGGCCGGTCTGTGGGACAGCGCCCCGTTGGAAGCGACCTTGTGGAGCCAGGCGGATGAATTGGTTGGTGGCGACAGAGCCTGGTTGATCATCGACGACACTGCCTTGCCCAAGAAGGGCAAGGCCTCGGTTGGCGTCGCGCCGCAGTATGCCACGGCACTCGGGAAGAATGCCAACTGCCAGACGCTGGTGTCGGTGACACTGGCTTCGAGCGAAGTTCCGCTCATGCTGAGCTTGCGGCTGTTCCTGCCGGAAAGCTGGACGAGCGATACCGCGCGCATGGACAAGTCGGGCGTGCCTGCTCCTTTGCAGGAATATCGTACCAAGCCCGAGATCGCGATCGAGGAGATTGATCGCATCATCGCTGCCGGCGTGCGCTTCGGGTGTGTGCTGGCCGATGCCGGTTACGGGCTGTCGGCTCCGTTCCGGCAGGCGCTGAGTACACGCGGCCTCTGCTGGGCTGTCGGCATCCCCAGGCACCAGAAGGTCTATCCGGCCGACGTGCAGCTGATCTTCCCCATCGCAGGTCGCGGTCGCCCTCGGGTGCGGCATGTGCCAGACGTCAAATCCATGGCCGCGCACGCGATGCTCGAAGGCGCGAAATGGCGGCAGGTCAGTTGGCGCAAGGGGACCAAGGGACGGCTGACGGCGCGCTTTGCGGCCATGCGCGTGCGCATTGCCGATGGTGCGCCTCAGCGGATCGGCTCTGCCGGGGCCCAGCACATGCCGGGCGAGGAAGCCCGGCTGGTGGGTGAGCATCGCTCGAATGGCGAGCGAAAATACTATCTCTCCAATCTCCCCGGCGACACCCCAATCAAAGCTCTCGCCGGCGCGATCAAGGCGCGCTGGATCTGTGAACAAGCGCATCAGCAACTCAAGGAAGAACTGGGGTTGGATCACTTCGAAGGACGTTCCTGGACCGGACTTCAACGCCATGCCTTGATGTCGATGATGGCCTACGCCTTCCTGCAATCCCGAAGGCTCGCTCAGGCGGGGCGGAAAAAAAAAGAGTCCTCGGTCCGCCTCCCCAACCCACCTTGCCCGCAGTGCGCCAGGCCATCCTTGACCGCCTGTCTCGCTCACCGCCGGAGCAATGCCCTCACTGCGGATGTAGCCTCATCAGATACCCTAGCAAATTTCTGCCAAAGTAGTGCTAGCATTACAGTTGCATATTGATTGAAACTCTGAATCAATGGGTCTCCATGGTAAGGAGGCCGTGGATGACGGGTGCATCGATTGAGACCACGCTGGAGCTATGGGCATCGTCGCTTCGCGACGTGAAGGCTCGGATGCGCGACCTGTTCACGCAGGAACGCGTTGCAGCCTCAGCGAACCTTTTCCTGGATGGTTTGCTGGGTGACGAGCGCCGTAAGACGGGCTGGATGCGCGCAGAGGCGGCGGGTGATCCGGGGCCTTGGCGACAGCAGGCCATTTTGGGCCGGGGGCGCTGGGACGCGGACGGGCTTCGCGCGACACTGTGCGGGAGTATGTTGTCGAAAACCTTGGCACACAGGACGCCGTTCTGGTCATTGATGAGACCGGGTTCCTCAAGCAGGGCAAGGCATCCTGTGGTGTTGCGCGTCAATATACCGGCTCGGCGGGCAAGATCACAAACTGTCAGATTGGGGTGTTCGCCGCCTATGTATCGGCACAGGGCCATGCCTTTATCGATCGTGCGCTTTATTTGCCCAAGAGTTGGACCGGCGATCCAGCAAGGCTGGCTGCCACACACGTTCCCGAGACCATCGCCTTCGCCACCAAACCGGCTTTGGCTGTCGATATGATAGGGCGCGCGTTGGCAGCAGATGTGCCTTTTTCCTGGGTGGCGGCCGATGCGGTATACGGCGTTGGCGACATCGAGGGCGCGCTGCGCCGAGCCTGAAAAGGCTATGTTCTCGGGGTCAAATCCGATCATTACTTCGGCTCATGGGCAGGCAAGCCCATGGTCGCGGGCAAAGCGGAGGAGATTGCCCGCGATCTTGCGCCCGATGCATGGCAGCGCCTGTCTGCTGGCGAGGGAACCAAGGGCGCGCGGCTTCATGACTGGGCTTACTGCGAACTCGCCGATCTCGAAGCTGATGAATATGATGAGACGAAATCGGGACTTTGGACCCGGGGCCTTCTGATCCGCCGCAATATCAGCGACGGCGATCTCGCTTTCTTCACAACCTGGTGCCCCGCCGGGACAGGCATCCAGGCGCTTGTTTCCGTCGAAGGTCATCGCTGGGCAATCGAAGACAGCTTCGAAACCGCCAAGAACGAGCTTGACCTCGATCACAACGAAACGCGATCATGGCATGGCTGGCATCGCCACGTCTCGCTCGTGATGCTCGCTTTCGCCATGATGGCGGTGATCCGATATCGCGCCAACCACGCGACGCCCCCAAAAAGACTAAGGATGCCGACCATCAGGATCTGATCCGCTGGTCGATCCAGGAAATCCGGCGGATCGCCAACAAGCTGGCCCAGCGTCGTATCCAGCCCGCCTACATCATCGCCTGGTCATGCTGGAGACGAGCGCATCAGGCTGCCGCACGGCGCGCTCATATCAAGTCAAAAATGCAACTGTAATGCTAGGAACGCGGCGCGCATCCGGCGAAGACGGCATGATGCACATGCAGGCGGTGGCTGCGTCGATGTACCCTTTCAGATGACTTGGGGAACCGCCCCCCCCCCCCCCCCCGCGCCGAAAAGCCGGTCCAGGGGAGCGATCCGTACAGCGCCAAAACGAGTCAGTCCGCCGACGCCCCAAAGCTGTAACGCAGTGAAAATCCGGCGGTGCGCGGCGCGCCCACGGCGTCGCCGCGCACGCCGAAGACATTCTGCAGGTTGGTCGAAAAGGTCTTGTACTGCTTGTCGAACAAATTGTTGACGAATACCGCGAGGTCGACGTCGCTGCCCATCACTCTCTTCCACTCCGCGCGAATGCCGGTCAGCGCATAGCCCGGCAGGCGTGAATTGCGCGTCAGGCATGGGCGATACAGGCCGTTGGGGCCGCAATTCGCGGTCGCCGTGTCGCTGGTGCCAAACGACGACTGGACATATTGGCTCACCGTGATCGACGGCTCGCCCACCGATTCCGCCACGGGCAAACGATAGGTCAGCGACCCGTTGAACTGATGCTTGGGCGCGAAGGTGAAGTCGATGTCGGAAATATCGACGACGGTCGGCACCCCGGCCACCGCATAGATATCGGTATAGCGGGTGTAATCGGTCTCGGTCCGCGCATAGTTGAGCCGGATGTCGAGGTTGGTCGCCGGGCGCCATTCAAATTCCAGCTCCGCACCATAGATGTCGCCCTGCGACGCGTTGGTGGTCAGCCCGACCAGCACCGGCGCGGCAGGCGGCGGCGCGAGTTGCACCGCGCCGCTCGTGCTGCGCTGGATGTTCGTGTACCAGCCATAATAGGCGGCGGCGTTGAAGCGCGCCGGTCCGCCTAGCAGGTCGAACTCCGTCTTCAGGCCGAATTCGATATCGTCGATCTTCTCGGGCAGGAACGGGCTGGAGACGGCCACATTGTTCGGCGACGTCGGGAAGCCGCCCGAACGATAGCCGTGGCGATGCGCGAAATAGGCCTGCATCTTGTCGGATGCCTTGAACTTCACGCTGACGTCCCAGGTCGGCTCCTCGAAGCTGGTCGATGCGGAATAGCTACACAAATTGCGGTCGGGTGTGGTGTTGTCCAGCGACCCATTCGTCACCGAACTCAGTCGACACCGGAACACGCGGTTGTTGGTGCCGGCCGGCACGCGAACCTCGTCGATATTGTGCCAGGTGACTTCACGGTCGTCATGGGTGAAGCGGATGCCGCCGGCGAAGGATAGCCACTCGGCCGCCTCCACCTCCGCGTGGAAGAACAGCGAGTAGCTGGTGTTGACCGCATCGAAATCCTGGAATCCGCGATTGGCCGGCGGCGGGCTGTTGGCCGGATTGATGCCGGCCAGCGCCGCCAGTTGGGTCTGGATATTGCTGTCGTTGCCGCTCTCGCGGAAATAGAAGAGGCCGCCGATCAGATCGATACGGTCGCTGCTGAAGGTGAATTGCAATTCGTCGCTGAACTGCTCCGTCGTCTGCGTTCCGCACGGCGCCACGACATGCACCGCGCTGCCCGCCGTGTTGAAACAATAGTCGTTCTTGAAATCCTTGTACCCGATGATGTTCTTGACGCCGAAGCCGCCGCCCAGATCGATCGACGTGATATTCTGGATGCCATAGATGTCCTGGTTGTTCCGCAACGCTATCGCGCCGTTGTAGGAATAGAAGTCCCGCGGCTGGCTGTTGAAATCGGCCACCAGCAACGGTCCCAGCGGCGCGGTCACGCCGGCAAGTACCGTCGTGTCGACCGCCCCCAGCTTCAGGCCGGTGCCATTTTCCCGCACGCGCAGATAGGTGCCGATCGTCGTCGATTCGATCACGTCATTGGGCGCCCAGCGCAGCGACAGGCGATAGGACTGGCTATCTATATCGTCGGTGCGCTGGTTCTGGAGTACGTTGTAAGTATAACCATCGCGCTTAGTCATCTTGGCCGCAGCGCGCAGCGACAGCGTGGGTCCGATGGGAAGGTTCAGCATCCCTTCCAGATCGATCAGTCCAAGATTGCCGGCCTGGCCCTGGACATAGCCCGCAAAATCACCCGTCGGCGCCGCTGGCGTGATGAGCACCGCGCCGCCGGTGGTGTTGCGCCCGAACAGCGTGCCCTGCGGTCCGCGCAGGATCTGCACCGATGCCAAATCGTGCAGCACGGCATTGCCGCCGCCCGCGCGCGACGTACCGACTTCGGCGAAATAGACGCCGACCGCGGGATCGATCAGGATCGTCGGCGTGCCGGCGCGCTGCGCGCGAATGCCATATTGCGGCGATGCCGACCCGCGCACCGTCGGGCTGATGGTGAGAGACGGCGCGATGCGCTGCAGATCCTGCCCCTGGACAATGCCCAGCGCCTCCAACTGCTCGCCGCCGACAGCGGTCACCGCGACCGGCACGTCCTGGAGCCGCTCGCTGGTGCGCCGCGCGGTGACAAGGATTTCCCCAAGACCATCGTCCTGTGCCGTTTCGCCGGCAGCGGCGGCTGACTCCTGCGCGTACGCGATCGTCGTACCGCAACCCAGACAGGCCGTAGTTGCAGCACCGAGCAGCAGTATGCGCGTAAATTCGATCTTCATTCTATCCCCTCCCCCGATATTTCTACAAGGCCGGTTTATTTCCGGCATGTTGCTGTATTCAGAATATCATTCTTACCATAGTAGGCCGATATTGCCATAGTCAACATATGCTGACTGCGCGCCCGACCCCCGCCCACAGAGGGACGCGCCGTTGGGCTACGGAGTCTGCTGGTTCTGCATCCGCTCGGCCATTGCGGTGGCGATCTGCGCGTTGCCCCTGGCGCAATGCGGATCGGACTGGAGAACAGCCTCATAATAGCCGCGCAGCCGATCATGCCCCGCAAATGCGGAAACGCCGAAAAACTCGGTCGTGAAGGTGAAGAACAGGCCGGTCGCGAGCGCGCAGTCGGCCAAGGTCAAACGGCCGTCGACCGCATAGCCCGCGCCATCCAGATGGGCCTCGATCCAGCCCATGCCGTTGTCGATCAGCGCCAGCCCCTCCGCCACCCGATCGTCCTGGATCACGCCCGACCGGCGCTGAAAGGTCAAAATTCCTATCCCGGTGAAGAAATAGAGGTCGAGGATGCGGCAGATCAGGCGGATGCGCGCGTCGCTTTCCGGGCTCTTCCCGCGCAGCGATGTCGCGGGGAACCGGTCTTCGATATAGTGCGCGATCGTGTCGCTCTCGACCAGGATGAGGCCGGTCCTGGTGTCGAGCGCCGGCACCTTGCCCGTGACCACGATCGTCCGGAACTGATCGATCGGCGGTCGCGGAACGATCTCGATCTTATGCTCTAGCCCCTTGGCCGATATCTGAACACGATTTCGCGCACAGAATGGGGATATTCCCGCGTCGTACAGCTTCATCGCCATGAATGTCCCGCCTCCCCGCGCGCTCGGCCTGTTGCCCGTCGCTATCCGCGCTGTTCCGCATAGCGCAAAATGCCGCCTTGCATAATTCAAAATTTTGTTTGATGTATCTGCCATGACGAGCGCAGGCAATGCGCTGCCATTGGCTGAGGATGTAGGAATGCTTGAAGGAAAGGTGGCGCTCATCACCGGCGGCGCGAGCGGAATCGGACGCGCCGCGAGCCTGAAATTCGCGGAATATGGAGCTGTCGTGATGGTCGCGGACATCGATCTGGAGGGCGCGGGCGAGACGTGCGGCCTGATCCGGGCGAAAGGCTGCGTTGCCGAAGCGGTCAGGGCCGATGTCGCGGTCGAGGCGGACGTCGCGGCGATGGCGGCGGCGACGGTGTCCCGGTTCGGGCGAATCGATACCGCATTCGTCAACGCCGGGATCGGCCTGCCACCCGCGCTGGCGGCGGATCTGGAAGAATCGGCATGGCGGCGTGCGCTCGACGTCGATCTCATCGGCGTATGGCTGTGCATCAAGCATGTCGTGCCGCCGATGATCGCCGCCGGTGGTGGCACTATCGTCAACACTGCCTCGCGCGCAGGGATGGCCGCGACGCCGGGGCGTTCCGCCTATGCGGCGGCGAAGGCGGGGGTCATCAGCCTGACCCAGACGGTCGCGGTCGAATATGCCGACAAGAATATCCGGGTGAACGCCGTCTGCCCCGGCGTGGTTCTGACCGACCCGGTGCGCAAATGGGCGGCATCGGGCGTCGATTTCGTGCGCGACCTGGGCGTGCCGATGGCGCGCGGGGGAGAACCGGAGGAAATCGCCGAGGCCGCGGCCTGGCTGGCCTCATCGCGCTCCAGCTACATCACCGGCCAGGCCATCGTCGTCGATGGCGGCCTCCACGCGAAATGATGATGCCCTGAAAGGGCCGGACGAGGAGAATCAGGATGAAACGACAGGATGCCGACCTGCTCACCCATGTCGAGGGCGATGCGCCCATGGGCGCGCTGTTCCGGCGCTATTGGCTCCCCGTAATCCAGAGCGCGCGGCTGACGCCGGGCGGCGCGCCGATCAAGGTGCGCATCCTGGGCGAGGATTATGCTGCCTTCCGCTCGCCCAATGGAAAGGCGGGCCTGATCGGCGAACGCTGCCCGCATCGCGGCGTGTCGATGCTGCTGGCGCGCAACGAGGATTGTGGGCTGCGCTGCATCCAGCATGGCTGGGCGATCGACACCGCCGGCACGGTGGTCGAGGCGCCCAACATGCCGAGCGGCGCCGCGCTGCACCAGATCCCGACCAACGGCCGCCCCGTGCAGGAAAGCAACGGCATCGTCTGGGCATGGTTCGGCGTGGCCGAAGAGGCGCCGCCGCTGACCCCCTATGATTTTGCCAACCTGCCCGACGGGCATGTCGACAGCGTCGTGTCGGTCGGCCAGTGCAACTGGCTGCAACTGCTCGAAACGCTGTGGGACCCCTATCATGTGTCGGTGCTGCACAGCACCGCGCTGCGCAATGCGCAAAAGGCGGGGAATGCCAAATCGACCTATTCGTCAGGGGTGATGACGTTCGATTTCGAAGCGACGCCCTATGGCTTTTTCTATCACAATCAGTCCGACGGGAAGCGGATCGGCACGCCGTTCGTGCTGCCGTGCTGGTCCTATCACATGCTGACCGCCGACGTCGAAGGCGACTATCTGGCACTGGGGCATGTACCGGTCGACAACGCGAACCATCTGATGTGGGGGATCGTGTTCAACCCGTTCAAGCCGCTCGCGCCGGACGGCAACGGGCGCAAGCTGATCGACAGTTTCCCGCGCCGCCACGACTATCGCGACCATTTGTCGCGCGACAATCTGTGGCAGCAGGATCGCGCCCGGATGGAGTCCGGGGAAAGCTTCACCGGGCTGGACGTGGCGGCGACGCCCTATGGCGTGACGCTGGAGGATTTCGCGACGATCGAGAGCATGGGCCGCATCTACGACCGGACGCAGGAGCATCTGGCGCCGACCGACATCGCGATCCAGCGCGGACGCAGCCGCTTGCTGGAGCTGCTGCGCGACTTGCAGGGCGGCCGCCCGTTGCCGGAGGCGGGCGAGGAGGTCCGAGGTGTGCTGCCGACGCTGAAACTGTACGAACCGGCCGTTTAAGCACGGATTCCGGCGCGACATATCGGGCGACGACCCGATCTGCGCGCCGGTGCAGCAGAGGATGCGATGCGCCGGTGATTCAGGCAGACGATGCGCCATACCCCACGCCGCGGCGTGCCGCCTATATGGTCGCGGTGCTCGCACTCGTCACCTTTACAGCGCTGCTCGACCGCTATCTCCCGCTCGTGATGATCGATCCGATGCGGCACGACCTGGGCCTGTCGGACACCGGGATCAGCCTGGCACAGGGCTTGTCCTTCGCGATCTTCTATTGCGTGGCGGGCGTGCCGCTGGGGCGGCTGATCGACCGGCGCAGCCGCCGCAACCTGCTGGCAGGCGCGGTGCTGGTCTGGACTGTCATGGCGGTGTGGAGCGGGCTCGCTACCGATTTCACCCAGCTGTTAATCGCCCGCGCCGGGGTCGGCATTGCCGAAGCCGCGCTGGCGCCCGCCGCCTATTCGATGATCGCCGATTGCTATCCCCCCCGCCAGCAGGGGCGCGCGATCGGCCTCTATTTCACCTCGCTGTCGGTCGGCAGCAGCCTGTCCTTCCTGCTCGGCGCGCAACTCTTCGCCTATCTGCTGCAGCATCCGGTCGACCTGCCGCTGATCGGTGAGGTCGCGGCCTGGCGCGCGACGTTCGTGCTGACCGCACTAGCCGGAATCCCCGCGCTGATGCTGATCTTCACCCTGACCGAGCCGGTCCGCCGCAGCATCGTCCGGACAGCGGGCGACGCCGGGCTTGGGACCTTCCTGCGCGGCAATGCGCGCGAGGTGCTGATGCTCTATCTGTGCTTCGGCCTGCTGGCGTTCCTGTCGGTCATCGCGCTGTCGTGGGGCGCCGCATTCTATGGCCGCACATTCGGGATTCCGGTTCGCACGACCGGCACGATCATGGGCATCGTCGTGCTGGTGGCGGGCATCCTCGGCCCGATCGCGGCGGGGATGTTCAGCGACCGTTTCTCCCGCCAAAGAGAGGGTGCCGGGCGCTTCCGCGTGCCGCTGATCGCCGCGATCCTAGCGACACCCGCACTGATCCTGTGGCCGATCGTGCCATGGATCGGCGTTAGCTTCGCGCTGTACTTCGTCGCGACGGTTGCCTTCGCCTTCGGCACCTCCACGACGGGGGCGATCATCCAGGATGTCGTGCCGACTGGCCTGCGCGGTCAGACGGTGGCGATCAACCAGATCACCATGCTGCTGGCGAGCGGCCTGTCGCCGACAATGGTGGCGCTGGTCACCGACAACCTGTTCGGCGATCCATCGGCGCTGCGCTGGTCGGTGGCGCTGGTCGCCGGGGTATTCGGTTCGGCAGCGGTGCTCGCAAGCCTGGCCAATTTGCGCTTCTACGCTCGGCTGCGCGAACGGGCGCTGCACGGCTGAAACGAGTGTGAACGATCAGGGCCGGGATCTACCGGGGATCCTACTCCCGGCGACCCCGGCCCTGCCCCCTTATTTGCCGAACCGATATGCCAGCGTGACGCCACAGGTGGCGGGTGCGCCGATCAGCCGGTCGTTGAAGAACGACCCGAAATTGGTGCCCGTGCGCACGGCATAGAATTCGTCGGTCACGTTCTTGCCCCACACCGAAAGTGTCAGCGGTACATCGCGCAATTCCAGCGTCGCCTTGAGATTGAGCAGGCCAAAGGCGGGCTGCGTCATCGACGCGATCTGGGTGGCGTTGTAGCGCACCGGCGGCGTCACGTTCACGTTGACCATATTGAGGAACACGACCGACGATTTGTGGTCATATCCAGCGTGCAGCGTCAGCATGCCGACCCCGACATCGACCGGCAGGTCGGCGGATAGCGAGAAGGTCTGCTTCGCCACTGTCGGAAATTCGCTGCCCTTGTACGGCCCGCTCGTGAAATCGGGATCGAGCGTGCTGAACGACCCGCTCAGCCGCAACCCGCCCAGCCGCGCCGCCGCCTCCAGCTCCAGCCCGTTGATCGTCGCGGCGCCGACATTCAGCAGCTGGATCGTCACCGGGCTGGTGTTGGGAATGACGTTGTTCTGCTGAATGTCGTTGTAGCGCGTGTGATAGGCGGCGGCGTTGAACGTCAGCCGGCGGTCGAACAGCGTCAGCTTCACCCCGCCTTCATAGCTCAGAACATTCTCCGGATTGAACGGGGTATAGTAGCTGTTCGGCGTGGCGCCGGCCGGCTGCTGGAATCCGCCGGAGCGGAACCCCTTGGCGATCTTTGCATAGAGCAGCGTGTCATCGTTCGGCTTGAAATCAATGCCCACCGTCCACGGCACATAGTCGAAATCGATCTTCGCCGGGGTCCACCGACAGGGCGCACCGGGCGCGACCACGCCGTTGCCGACCAGCGGACATTGCAGCAGCGCGCCCGGATTGCGGCTGGTCGACGTCGCGTTGAACGGCGCTGCGGGCGGCGAGGCCAGCGCGTAGATCGGGTTATAATAGGTGATCTTGCGCGTATCGTGGACATAGCGCGCCCCGGCGGTCAGCCGCACGCTGGGCACGATCTCGAACGTCGCCTGGCCGAACCCGCTGATCGAATCGTTCTTCACGGCGTCGGTTCGTTCGAGCACGACATTGGTGGCCGCGACCGTCTGGCCGAAATACACGCTCTCGGTGAAATAATAGGCACCGACCTGCCAGGTGAGCTTGTTGCCGAACCCTTCCCCGGCAAGCTGCAGCTCCTGCGAAAACTGGTCGCCGTCGAAGATGGCGTAGATATCCTGCAGCTGCACCGGCGTCGCGTCGAGGTCGAACCCCGCCTCATGCTTGATGTTGCGATAGCCGGTGATCGACGTCAGCGTTGCCGCGCCCAGATCGGCGGTGACCCGGCCGGTGATGTTATAGGCATGGGAATTGTTGACGGGGTTGAAGCCCGCCGCCGAACGCCGGCTCTCCTGCGTCTGAAGATAGGGGACCAGCAGGTTATAGGTGGCCGTGCCCGCGATGACGGGGTCCAGATAGTCGAAATGATAATAGCCATTGTGGCGGGAATCGTCGGTATAGTCGAATGTCAGGCGCGCCGTGATTGCCGACCCGATCGACCCGGCGATCGTCGCGCGCACGAAATCCGAATTCTGGTCGTCCATCGGCGATCGCGTGGTGACGTTGTAGGCATAGCCGTCATGTTCCTGATGGCTGTAGACCAGCCGGAGCCCCCAGTCCGCCGACAGCGGCAGGTTGACGATCCCGGTCGCGTCGATCGCGTTGAAATTGCCATAGCTGACGCTCGCCAGCCCCTCGAACTTGTCGGTCGGCCCGCGCGTCGTGATGTTCAGCGCGCCGCCGATCGAATTGCGTCCGAACAACGTGCCCTGCGGCCCGCGCAGCACCTCGGCGCGCTCCAGGTCGATCGCGGCGAAATTGGTGAGCTGGGACCGGGCGTAATAGAGGCCGTCGATATAGGTCGCGGCGGCCTGATCGACATTGGGCTGCGATCCGCTGGGCGGCACGCCGCGAATGGCGATGATCATGTCGTTCTGGCCATAGAAGGTGGCGCTGAACGTCGCGCCGGGCGTGGTGTTCAACAGATCCTGGACCGTGTCGATCTGGCGACGCTCCAGTTCCTCGCCGCTGAATACGGTCACCGCGACCGGAACGTCCTGCAACCGTTCCTCGCGGCGCTGTGCGGTGACGATGATATCATCGACGCTCTGCTGCGCCGATTGCGCTCCCCCCGATGCCTGTGCCCGCGCCTGTGTTCCAAACGCACCGATCGCGACCAGCGCCGTGACGCTGCACGAAACCCGCAAAAGAACATGCATAGCAATCCCCTCCATAGCGTTGTCTGTTTTCGTTTTCCGTCGCCGCATTTGCTGCGGTCGGCGGGTATCGGGTCGCACCGCCCGGTCGGACGGAAGCGACATGCGATTGCGCTATTTCGAGATCGGAATAGTGTTCGACAGCCAAATGGTCAATCAAACATTTTGATGATCTATTGCATGCTATGGTCGCGACGTATTAGCCATGAATGCCATTAGAATCTATATATTACAGTATATTAAACCTTTAATACGTTCCTTACATCAAATATAATTTTGACATACAGCCTTCACACTGCATGCTCACGAAAGCTGAGGACCGACTCGAGAAGAGAGGGCGCATGCTCCAGGCTCGATTGGGCCTGCCCAGCAAGGAGGGTGAGATGAAAGGGGCAGACGCCGAACGCATTTGCCGTGTCGAGGGCGACGCGCCGATGGGCAGTGTCTTTCGCCACTATTGGCTGCCGATCCTGCACAGTGACCGGCTGACGCCGGGCGGCGCGCCGATCAAGGTGCGCATCCTGGGCGAGGACTATGTCGCATTCCGCTCGCCCAATGGAAAGGCGGGCCTGATCGGCGAACGCTGTCCGCATCGCGGCGTATCGATGCTGCTGGCGCGCAACGAGGATTGTGGGCTGCGTTGCATCCAGCATGGCTGGGCGATCGACACTGCCGGCACGGTGATCGAGGCCCCCAACATGCCGAGCGGCGCGGCGCTGCACCAGATCCCGACCAATGCTCGCGCAGTCGAAGAACGGCACGGCATGGTCTGGGCGTGGTTCGGCGATCGCGACCACGTCCCGCCGCTCACACCTTATGATTTCCTCGGCCTCCCCGTCGGACACGTCTCCAGCGTCATGGCCACTGGCCGCTGCAATTGGCTGCAGTTGCTTGAGACGTTGTGGGACCCGTTCCACGTCTCGGTACTGCACAAGTCGGCACTGTCGAAGGTGAGCGCGGCGGGCAGCGCGAAGTCGACCTTCATCACCGGCCTGATGAAGCTGGAATTCGAAGCGACCGACTATGGTTTCTTCTATCGCTCGACGTCCGATGGAAAGACGACCGGTACGCCGTTCGTCATGCCGTGTTACTGCATCCATTTCCTAGGCGCGGACGAGAGCGAGGACTGCATCATCCTTGGCCATGTCCCGGTCGATGACGCGCACATGCTGATGTGGGGGATCGTGTTCAACCTCCATCATCCGCTGAAGCCCGACGGCAAGGGCCTGAGCTTCATCGACAGCTTCCCGCGCAGGTTCGAATATCGCGACGACCGGGGCGTCGAGAACATGTGGCTGCAGGATCGCGCACGCATGGAATCAGGGGAGAGTTTCAGCGGGCTGGAACCCGCCAACAGCCCCTATGGCGTGTTTGTCGAGGATCTCGGGACGATCGAGAGCATGGGCGGGATCTGCGATCGGGTGAACGAGGTGCTGGCGCCCACCGACCAGATCGTCGTGCAGGGCCGTCACCGGCTGTTGCAGATCGTCGGCTCCGTCGCGCGCGGCGCTCCGCCCCCGGGCGTGACAGCCGAAGCGTTGCGCAACGCAATGCCGAGCTTCGCCTATCTGGAACCGGCGCAATAGGGGGCAAACCCTCGAACGGGAGAGATGCAATGGCACAAGTTTCCGACCTCATCCGCAGCCAGTCCCTGCGCGAACGCATGACCACGCGCGCAATCACGCCGCATAGCGGGCTGGAAATCGGCGGTGTCGATCTGACCACGCTCAGCGACGCCGACCTGCACGACGTCCAGCAGTTGCTCGACGACCGGCTGGTGTTGGTGTTCCGCGACCAGAAGCTCGACCGCGACCAGCACAAGGCGATCGCGCGACGCTTCGGCACCGGCGAAATCCATCGCCATCCCTTGCAGCGCGACCGGACCGACATCGATACCGAGGTTTCGGTCGTGGAGACCGGTCCGCAATCGAAGATCACCGCCGGCAATGAATGGCATGCCGATACCACCGCCTATCTCGCGCCGGTATCGACCAGCCTCCTCTACCTGACCCAATTGCCGCCCAGCGGCGGCGGCGATACCGTCTATATCAACATGTATCGCGCGTTCGACAGCCTGTCGGCGCCGATGCGCGAATTCGTCGCCGGGCTGCGCGCCGTCCATGACGCGACGCTGCCATGGACCGGCATGTTCGGCTTCACGCCGAAGGAGGGCCAGACGTTTCCGCGCACCTCGCACCGCGTCGTCCTTACCCACCCGCGCACCGGCCGCCAGCAGTTGTTCGTCAATCGCGGCTTCACCAGCCATGTCGAGGACTTGTCGAAGGACGAGAGCCGCGCGCTGCTCGACCTGCTCTTTGCCCATGCCGAGGCGACGCTGACGCTCCAGTGCCGCGTGCGCTGGGAACCGAACACGCTGGTGATGTGGGACAATATCGCCACGCAGCATCACGCCGTGTGGGATTACTTCCCCGAACGCCGCTACGCCGAACGCATCTCGGTACTCGGGCCGGAACTGGAGGGCGCGATCGCCCGCTGACGGAGGACTGCCATGACTCACGACCCCGATTGCACCGTTTGCGCCATGGTCGCCGCCAGCGATCGTTCGTCCGTCATCTGGGAGGACGAGAACTGGATCGCGACCACCATGCTCGACGTCCCCGGCTGGTTGCTCGTGATGACCCGCCGCCATGTCGATGGCGTGTGGTCGCTGAACGCGGCGGAGGCGTCGTCCTTTGGCCCCATCCTCCGCGACCTCGCACAGGCGACCAAGGCCGCGACCGGCGCGGAGCGTACCCATCTCGCCGCGCAGGGGGAACGGGCGCTGCACTTCCACTACATGATCCTGGCGCGCACGGCGGATGGCACACCGGTGTTCGACAGCCACGAAATCTCGCGCCGCGCCGCGCTGGATGCCGATGCGCCGCGCGCCCGCGCATTCGAGGCGGGTCTGCGCGAGGCGCTGCGCGAAACCGCGCTGGAGCCGACCGCCGGCTGACGATCCAGGTGGCCGGGCATTGCCTGCAATCGCAGGAATTCTGTTGCCCTTTGCCCGCGCCCATGGCCTTAGTGCGAAGCCATCCGGCCGGTCACCGGCCGCATGGCGTGGCGGGGACAGCAGAACGGGCCAATGGCGACACACAAGACGAACAAGGCGACATCGACCGAACCCGAAGCCGCCACGATCCCCGCCAAACGGGTGCCCGACGGACGCGATATCGCCAAGATGAAGCAATCGGCACGCTCCAAGAAGAACATCCTGGCCGCGGCATCCAAGGAGTTTGGCAGCAAGGGGCTGAGCGGTGCGCGGGTCACGTCAATCGCGAAGCGCGCCGGCATGAACGTGCAGGCGCTGTACCATCATTTCGGCAACAAGGAGCAGCTGTACAGCGCGGTGATCGAGGACGCATTCCTGCGCGAGTGGGACGATGCCGTCAGCGAACAGGTGAGCCAGCTCCCCGCCGATGCCGCGCTGCGTTATCTCTGGTCGACGATGTTCCAGGGGTTCGGGGCCGACCGGGTCAAGCTGGCGCTGCTGGGCGACATCAACACGCACCGTGCCCGGCATCTGCGCCGGAATCCGGCGATCAAAGCCTATTTCCAGCGATTCATCGCCGAGCAGACGGCCATCCTCGAGCGCGGCGGGCGCGAGGGCGTGTTTCAGCCCGGTCTGGACTCGCCCTTCGTCTACATGGTCCTGTCCGGCGTTGTCGGAAATTTCGTCAACCATGCGCATTCGCTGGAGGCGATTCTAGATCGCGACCTGCGCGAAAAGGGCGTGCTGGAGCTGTTCCAGCAACAGGTGATCGAATTCGTCCTGCGCGCCATCCGAGCGTAACCTGCCTGGCGCCAAGCCGAATATCGTCCCTGCCGAAAATTCTCGATTGCGAATAATCGTCTGCTCTTTAGAAGCCAAATCTCCAGATTCATTGACGCGGGAGCAAGCGGTGATCATCGATTCGAGCGTGGCGGCAGTCGTCACCGGGGGCGCCTCGGGGCTGGGCGAAGCGGCGGCCCATGCTTTGGCGGCGCGGGGCGTGCGCGTCGCGATTTTCGACCGCAATGCCGCCGTCGGACAGGCGATCGCCAGCGACATCGGCGGCGTGTTCTGCGAAGTCGATATCACCAGCGAGGCGGCAGTTGACGCTGCGTTCGCCAGTGCGCGCGCGGCGCATGGGCAGGAGCGCATCCTGATCAATTGCGCCGGCATCGCCCATGGCGAGAAGACCGCGTCGCGCGACAAGACGACCGGCGAGGGGAAGGCCCATCGCCTCGACTCCTTCCTGAAGGTCATCCAGGTCAATCTGGTCGGGACCTTCCTGTGCTGCGCCAAGTCGGCGGCGGGCATGGTGACGGCCGATCCGATCAACGGCGAGCGCAGCACCATCGTCAACACGGCATCGGTCGCGGCGGTGGAGGGACAGATCGGCCAGCTCGCCTATGCCGCGTCGAAGGGCGGCGTGCTGGGGATGATGCTGCCGGTGGCGCGCGATCTGATGAACGACGGAGTCCGCGTGAACACGATCCTGCCCGGAATCGTCCACACGGTGATGGTCGAAACGCTGCCGCAGAATGTGCAGGAATCGCTTGCGGCTTCGGTCCCCTTCCCCAAAAGGCTGGGCCGCCCGAGTGAATTTGCGGCGCTCGCCTGCTCGTTGATCAAGAATGGCTATGTCAATGCCGCGACGGTGCGGCTCGACGGCGCGCTGCGGATGGCGCCCCGCAGAGATCGAAAGGAACGTGATGGACCCCGTTTACATCCTCTCCGGCGTGCGGACCGCGATCGGCAGCTTCGGCGGATCGCTCAAGGACCAGCCACCCGCGCATCTCGGCAGCATCGTCATCGCAGAGGCGCTGCGTCGCGCGGGCGTTTCGCCCAGCGATGTCGGCCATGTCGTGATGGGGCAGGTCATCCCGAGCGAGCCGAAGGATGCCTATCTCGCGCGCGTCGCCGCGATCAATGCCGGCATCCCGGTCGCGGCCCCTACCCTTACGCTCAACCGGCTTTGCGGGTCGGGCCTGCAGGCCGTGATTTCCGCCGCGCAGATGATCGCGCTAGGCGAATGCGACGTCGCGGTCGCGGGCGGCGCGGAGGTGATGAGCCGCTCCCCCTACCATGTCGCCGCCGTCCGCTTCGGACAGAAGATGGGCGACGTTGCGATGGTCGATGCGCTGATCGCCGTGCTGAGCGACCCGTTCGAGGGCTTTCATATGGGCGAGACGGCCGAGCGTGTCGCCGCCGCCTACAACGTCACCCGCGAAATGCAGGACGCATTGGCGGCCGAAAGCCAGCGGCGCGCGACCAGCGCGATCGCGGCCGGCCGCTTCGACGAGCAGATCGTTCCGGTCCAGATCGAGTCGCGCAAGGGACCAGTCCAGTTCGCGCGCGACGAATATCCGCGCGCCGATGCCTCGGTCGAGAGCATGGCGGGTCTGAAGCCGGTGTTCCGCAAGGACGGCACTGTCACCGCCGGGAACGCATCGGGCATCAACGACGGCGCCGCCGCACTGACGCTGGCCGGGCAAGCCGCCGTGGACAAGCAGGGGCTGAACCCGGTCGCGAAGATCCTGGGCTGGGGCCATGCCGGTGTCGCGCCGGATATGATGGGCATCGGCCCGATCGAGGCCGTGCCGATCGCGCTCCAGCGGGCGGGCGTCGCGCTCGACCAGATCGACGTGATCGAGGCGAACGAAGCCTTTGCCGCACAGGCCTGTGCCGTTGCCGACACGCTCGGCTTCGACCCGGCAAAGGTCAATCCGAACGGATCGGGCATCTCGCTCGGCCACCCGGTCGGCGCAACCGGCGCGATCATCCTGGTCAAGGCGATCCACGAACTGGCGCGCACCGGGGGGCGCTATGGTCTCATCACCATGTGCATCGGCGGGGGCCTGGGGATCGCCATGGTGATCGAGCGCGTGTGATGCGACACGCGCGATCCAGCCGATGCGGCGCACCTGCCCGTGGCTGAATCGCGCATCCGCTTCACCGTAAATGGCGCGGTGGCCGAATATGACGGGCGCCCCGGCACGCCCCTGCTCTACGTGCTTCGCAACGAACTGGGGCTCAAGGGAACCCGGTTTGGCTGTGGCGAGGGCGATTGCGGCGCGTGCATGGTGTGGGTCGACGGCAAGCCGACGGCGAGCTGCCAGTTTCCGGTATCCTCTGCGGAGCATGCCGCCATCACCACGATTGAGGGGCTGGCGGATGGCTATGCGCTGCACCCGCTCCAGCAGTCGATCCTCGCGCTCAACGCGGGCCAGTGCGGCTATTGCCTCAACGGCATCCTCATGACGGCGGCGGCGCTGCTGGCGCAGGAGGCCAATCCCGACCGCGAGCGCATCGCCGAGGCGCTCGACGCGCATCTGTGCCGCTGCGGCGCGCATCATCGCATTCTGGCGGCGATCGCAGCCGCAGCTGCGCCGTGACCGCGATGCGGATGCTGGACGATCTGGTGTTGTTCGACGCCGGACGCGTGGTCGTGCGGACCGGCAAGGTCGAGCTGGGCCAAGGCATCCATGCCGCGATCATCGGCCTCGCCGCAGCCGCGCTCGACCTGTCGCCGGACCGGATCGAGGTGGCGCCGACCCGCACCGTCGATTCCCCCAATGAGGGGCATACCTCCGGCAGCCTGTCGGTGCAGACCAGCGGCGTCGCCATCGCCCGTGCGTGCAGTCAGGCGCGCCGCGTGCTGCTTGCCGCCGCCGCAGCGGAACTCGACGCCGTGCCGGATGTGCTGACCGTGGAGGATGGTCACTTCCAGCTGGCAGGGGGCGATACCGGGCTGGATTACTGGGCGTTCGCGGATCGCCTCGCCGCGATTCCGCTGGATGCCGAGGCGCCGCTCGATCTCGTCGCACCTGCCAGCGACAGCCCGCGCCGCGACCTGCTGCCCCGCGTCACCGGCGCCGCGTTCATCCACGATATCGAGCCAGCGGACATGCTCCACGCCCGCATCGTCCGCCCGCCGCAGCATGGCGCGTCGCTGGTCACGGTCGACATTGCGGGGTTCCGCGCGCGCCATCCCGATGTCGAGATCGTCGTCGACGGCAGCTTCCTCGCCGTGTTTGGCGCGAGCGAGGCGGCCATCGTGCGCGCGACCGAGCGATTGCGCGATGAGGCGCAATGGCACCTGCCCGCGCCCGTTCCCGCCTTCGACCCAATCGACCGCCTCGGCCCGGAAACGCCGCCCGGCGAGATCGAAGCTTCGCTGCGTAACAGCCTGCAACGCCATAGCGCGACCTACACCCGCCCGGCCATCGCGCACGGCTCGATCGCCCCTTCCTGCGCAATCGCCTGGTTCCGGGACGAACGGCTAGAAATCTGGAGCCACAGCCAGAATATCTTCGCGCTGCGCGATGCCATCGCGCAGGTGCTTGCGCTGGAACCGGCGACGATTTGCGTCACCCATGCGCCCGGATCAGGCTGCTATGGCCATAATGGCGCCGATGACGTCGCGCTGGATGCCGCGCTGGTCGCGCGCCACGCCGGGGGCTGCCCGGTGCGCGTCCAATGGTCGCGCGAGGAGGAGCTGGCATGGTCGCCGGTCGGGCCGCCGATGCGGGTGCGGATCGACGCCAGCCTGTCCGACGAAGGGCGGATCGCCGACTGGACGCTGGAGCTGTGGACCGCGCCGCATGCACGCCGGCCGGGCGTCGGTGGGCAGGCCAATCTGCTGTCGGCGACGATGCTCGCCGATCCGGTCCCGTTGGGGGTCGCGAGCGAGATTCCGCTGGCGTTCGGTGGCGGCGGCAATCGCAACTCGGTGGCCTGGTACGACCTGCCCGACCAGCGCGTGATCGAGCATTTCGTCGGTGACTATCCCGTGCGCACCTCCTCGCTGCGGGCGCTGGGCGCGCATGCCAATATCTTTGCGATCGAATCGATGATGGACGAGCTGGCAGAGCAGGCAGGCGTCGACCCCCTCGCCTTCCGCCTCGACCACCTCGCCGATCCGCGCGGCCGTCGCGTGCTGGAGGCCGCCGCCGCTATGAGCGCGCGGACCGGTCCCGCTCCGGACGGCTCGGCGCGCGCGCTGGCGGGCGCGCGCTACAAGAATACGAGTGGCTATGCCGCGATCGTCGCTGAAGTCGCGATCGGCGAGACGGTCGAAGTCCGGCGCATCTGGTGCGCCGCCGATGTCGGTTTCGCCGCCAGCCCCGATGGGGTCCGCAACCAGATCGAGGGCGGCATCCTCCAGTCGATCAGCTGGCTGCTGCACGAAGCCGCCCCGCTCGGTGCGCACGGCGTCGAGGCGCGGTCGTGGAAGGACTATCCGATCCTCCGCTTCGCGGAGGTGCCCCGGCTGGAGATCGAGTTGATCGAGTCCGGCGATGCGCCGCTTGGCGCGGGGGAAATCGTGCAGGGGCCGGCCAGCGCCGCCGTCGGCAACGCGGTCGCCCGCGCGCTTGGCCTGCGCATCCGCGATCTGCCGATCACGCGCGAGCGCATCATGCGCGCGGCGTGGGATTAGGTTCCGGTCGCCGCCTCACGCACGGCGATCCGCTTCATCACTCGGGCCAGATGCGGGTTGAGTTCGCACACCTCGCTCCATGACACGAGGTCGAGCGATTTGGCGAAGTCGCTGCCGCCGTTCATCAGCGTCAGCAGCACGCCCAGCTCGACAATCTGCGCATCGCTGAACTGCGCGTGCAGCGCGTCCCACACCGCGTCGTCGCGCAGCCGGTCGGGATGAAATTTGTAGAGTTTGGCGAACCACAAGGCACAGCGCTCAGCATCGCTGAAATGATCGCTATGCTCGAAATCGAGCATCTCGGCGATCAGCTCCTCGGTGACGCCCTCGGCCGCTGCCGCTTTCGACCGGACGCTGGTGCAATAGCCGCATTCATGGCTGACCGACATTTGCAGCCGCACCAGTTCCTTTAGCCGCAGCGGCAGGTCGGTCGGCCCCATCGCCAGGTTCCACAGGTCGAAAAACGCCCTGCCAACCTTGCTCTGCGCATAGATGGCGACGATCCGCTCGTCCGGGGCGCCATTGTCCCGCGCATGCAGGATCAGACGGCGGCCATGCTCGTCCGCGTCGTCGACGCTCACCGCACCCAGTCTTGGCATTGCGTCCTCCGTCAATTGGTCGCGGGGGCCGGAATCGGTCGACCCGTTCCCGGCCCCCTCGCATCAGAACTTGTAGCCGACCCGCACGCCATAGGTGCGCGGCGGCACGTAGCTCATCTGGATCGGCGCGCCCTGCAGGCCGCTACCCACCGAGCCGCCGACCGCAACGTGATCATCCTCCAGATTGCGGACAAAGCCGGAGACGCTCCACTTCTCGTCCGCCGTGCGATAGGTGATGAAGGCGTTCATCAGGTCATAGCCCTTGCCGCTGAACTGCGGCTGATTGAACGCATCGAAGAACACCGGGCCGGAGAAGGTATATTCGCCGCGCAGCGTGATGCCTCCGTCGAACGCCGGAATCTCGTAGCTCGCCGCGATGAACCCGGAATGTTTCGCGGCCTGTGCCAGCCGGTTGCCCGACAGGTCGAGCACACCCAGGGCGCGCCGGTTGGGATCGGTGGTGTTATACTGCGAATAGGTCGCGTCGAGCAGCGATCCGTTCGCCTCGATCGTGAACTGGCGCGTCGGACGGATCGTGATTTCCGCCTCCAGCCCGTCCACCTTGGCGCTGGCAGCATTGGTCACGACCGACACCAGCCCCTGAATGAAGCCGACCTGCAGGTCGGTGTAGTCATAGTGGAATGCCGAGATGTTGGTCCGCAGCGCACCGTTGAGCCAGGTCGCCTTGATACCGGCTTCATAGCTCCAGATCGTTTCCGGACGGAAGGCTGGGGTCTTTGCGCCGACCGCATAGCCGCCGCTCTTGAACCCGCGCTGCACACTGGCATAGATCAGGATGTCCGGGGCGACCTTGTAGTCGATGCTCACCTTCGGCGTGAACGAATTGAACTTCGCCGTTGAAGGGCCGGCAACCGCGTCGTTGCGCGGCACACGATTGGGCAGCGTGCCGGTCGCCTCGAACAGCAACCGCTTCTTTTCCGTGGTGTAGCGGCCGCCGACGGTGATCCCCAGGGCGTCGGTGATGTTGTAGGTCGCCTGCCCGAATACGGCGTAGGAATTCGTCTCCAAAATGCCGACCTGATCGTTGTTGAACAGGTTGATCGACGGGATCGAGCCAAAGCCGTTGGCGTAGTTGTGCTCGAAGAAATAATAGCCGCCCAATACCCAGTTGAAGCTGGCCAGCGTGCCGACCATCTGCAGTTCCTGCGACCAGGTATGGCCATCCTCATTGCGCCCGACGCGCGCGACATATAGGTTGGTGCCGTCGCCGTCATTGTACCAGTAATAGTCGTGGTTTCGATATCCGGTGATAGAGCGCAGCATGATCTCGTCGCTCAGATCCAGCTCGACATTGGCCGACACGCCCCAGAAGGTCCGCCGGTTGATCGTATCCTGATCCAGATTGACGTCCTGCTTGTCCGGCGCACTTGCGCCCAGCACCACCGTGGTGGGCACATAGGGCCCTTCGAAGTGGGGCGTGAAGAAGCTGTCCTTCTGGCGGAAATAATCCGCGCTCAGGTCGATGCGCAGGCTCGCCGACGGCTCGATCCGGATCCGGGCACGCACCGCGCGTGTATTCAGATCGTTGACGTCGTTGCCGTTGGCGAGGTTGGTGCCATAGCCGTCATGGTCGTCGGTGCGGAACGCGATGCGCGCGGAAATCCCCTCCGCGATCGGGCCGCCCAGCGCCCCTTCCACGGTCAACGCGTTGAAATTGCCATAGGTCGCGTCGATATAGCCGCTGGGCGTATCGCTCGGCGCGCGCGTGATCAGGTTGACCGCGCCGCCAGTCGCGTTGCGGCCGTACAGCGTGCCCTGCGGTCCGCGCGCCACCTCGATCCGTTCGAGATCATAGAAGTTCGCGATCGCTGCGGCCGGGCGCGAGACATAGACGCCGTCGGCATGCACCGCCACGCCCGGATCGGCACCCGCCGTCGCGATCTCGAACCCGATCCCGCGCACCGTCACCACGCCGGACGAGCGGCGCTGCTGAACGTTTACGCTCGGGATCGTCGCCGTGAAGTCCTGCAAATTAGAAACGCCGCGCTCCTGCAGGCTCTCGCCCGAAACGGCGGAGATGGCGATCGGCACATCCTGCAGCCGCTCCGAGCGGCGCTGCGCGGTCACGATGATGTCGTCGTCCGATGTGGCATCCTGCGCTGCGGCTGGCGCGGGCGCTGGCTCCTGCGCCCAAGCGACTTGTACCGGCAGTGCCGCTGCGAGTGCCGCAACCGATACGCCACGATAGATCAGATACTTCATCCTCTTTCCCCTCCCTAGAGATGCGCGAAAATTCGCGTCGTTCACTCTTCTCAACTGCCCTGCGTGGCGGGGCGCTGGCCCGTTGAGCCCTGGTTGCTGTCCGGCATCACCCATCGCGTGACGGGCATCGGCCGGGTAACCGGCGTACCGAGCTGCGTTGCCGACAGCAGATAGATGCCGGAATCGGTGGCGACCCAGATCAGCCTGCGGTCCCATTCGATGAAGACATTGTCGACGGTGCGGGTCCATTCGCCCGCGGCGCCCGGCGCCGGTTCGGGCACCGCATCGTCCGTCCCTTGTGACGGCACGAAATAGCTCACGATCGCGGGGCGCCTCGGATCGCGCAGCGAATAGCATTGCAGCCCGGCGGCGAAATAGGCGTAGCAGGTGAAATTCGGATCCGCCCGGCCCGGCGCCTTGAGGTGCGGGGGATTATGCGGTCCGGACCGGCCATAGCGCTCACAATAGCTTTTGTAGGGCGCCGATTTCGGCGGCACCGGCTGGGGCAGATTGGCGATCAGGGTGGGCTTTGCCGGATTGCGCACATCGACGATCGAGATCGGCACCTGCGCCTCGCGGCATTGCGGCAGGATCGATTCGGGATTGGTGATCACGAACCCGCGATCGAGCCGAGCGACGTCCACCGTGTGCACCGCGATCATCGGGCCATCCGACGGCGTCGGCCGCCAGGTCGATACGACGCGCGGATTGGCCATATCGCTCAGGTCTTGGATGACCATGCCGAATGATCCCCATGCGCCATAGCCATAGCGTCCGCCATTCTCGGCGCGCACCGGCATATAGACCGGACCGTGCTGGAACGGCATCGACAGAGGATCGCTCAGGAACGGCCAGCTCTTGCGTCCCTCCGCATCGGCATGACGCTGGCCGGGAAACGACCAGTTGGTCGCCAGTTTAGGCTTGGCTGGATCGAGCAGATCGACGACTTGGAGGCCCCAGGAATAGCCGAAGGAAATCTTCTTGCGCCCGTTGAGTTCGGGAAAGTGATAGCTATCGTCGGGCGCGGTCGACAGATAGGCATAGCGCCCGCCATCGTAGAAAAACCGGTGCGTTCCCGACCCCTGCTGTACCGCCCGCGCGGGATCGCCGCCGTCCACGCTCCAGCGCGAAATCTGCCTCGGTTTCGCCGGATCGGTCAGGTCATAGACGATGATGCCGCGAAAGCCGGGCGTACCGGGCCGGTAATGCGTGCTTCCCGCGACCAGCAGCCACTTTCCGGATGCCTGGTGATAGGCGACCTGGATCTGAAACATGCCGGGATAGCGCCCCTCCTGCCAGGCATTGCCGTTGAGCAGCACCGGCTTGAGCGGATTGGATACGTCGATTACGGCTCCGCGCGTGATGGCGCCCCCCTCGCCATGGGTGGTATAGGCCTGAAACAGATAGCGCTTGTTCCCCACGCTCATCATCTGGAACTTGCCGAAACGGTCGCTGTCGGCGAAGAAATGCCCCAGCACCCTCATATCCTTGATGTAGGATCGCTTTTCGAGGGCAATCGGCTTTACCCCGGGCTGCTGGGCCATGATGTCGATTTCCTGCGCCGCCGCAGATGGCTCCGGATCATGCGCCGTCGCGGCGGCTGGCGCCTGGAGTACAGCCAGCGTGCCCGCTAGCGCGGCCGGAATTCGCCACCGATAATTCACTGCATCTCTCCCGCGCCGGTTCTGTTGCCCGCTCATCGTCAGGTGCACTTGACCTGACCCGCCAAACCTACTGAACCCTCTAGGCAAGCTCAAGATGTTTCTTCCGATATCCGAATATCGTTACACAATCAAAATACCTTCCCGTCGCCCGCACGAAGGTTATAAAGGGGCTCGCGATGGCGTAATATGATTACCGGGCAAAGCTTCTGGACAGGAAATTCGAATGAAACTGTGTCGAGTACTCAATAACGGAACCCCCTGCTGGGGTCTTGTCGGGGACGCAGGTGAGGTTCGCCTTGTCGCCGGACCGATCGCAAGCTGGGCGCCCCGCCTGGTTGCGAGTCGCTTCAGCGAGCCCCCGGCATCGACGGGCGAGGAACTCCCGCTGGACGAAGCGACATTGCTCGCGCCGATCGAGCGCGAGAACAAGGTCGTCATCGCCGGCGCCAATTACCGCAAGCATGTCGCCGAGTTCGGACTGGACGTCGATACGCCGCCGGTCGCCTTCCTCAAGCCCTATGAGGCGATCACCGGCCCGAACGATCCGATCCGTTATCCCCCAGTGACGGGACAGCTCGACTATGAGGTAGAGCTGGTCGCGGTCGTCGGTAGGCCGCTCGCCGACACGCCGGACGCGGCTGGCGCAATACTTGGCTATACCATCGGCAACGATGTGTCGGCCCGCGATCTCCAGAAGGGGACGCCTGGCATCGGCATGGATTTCCTGGGCGGCAAAGGGCTGGACGCCACCACGCCGGTGGGGCCGTGGATCGTGACGCGCGACGAATTCGCCGATGCCTCGCCCGATCTGCGCATGACGCTGTCGGTCAACGGCGAGGGACGGCAGGATGGCCGCTCCAGCGAGATGACGTTCGACGTACCGCGCCTGCTCGCCTTCGTGAACACGCGCACGACGATGCGCCCGGGCGACATCCTGTTCACCGGGACGCCGACCGGCGTGGGCCAGGCCAGTGGGCGGTTTCTGCAGGACGGCGACCGGATCGAGGCCGTGATCGAAGGGATCGGGAGGCAGCGCAACATCGTGCGCAAATTCCCGCAAGAATGGACTTGAACATGTCGTCACACCGGCCGGTCCCATCGCCGCGCATCCAGCCGCTCGATCCGTCCGCGGCCCGCGGCGCCGCCGCAAAGGCGCTGGCCTCCCCGGTCGGCCACATGACCATCTTTCGCATGCTCGCCCATGCCGAGGGCAACGTCATTCCGGTCATGAAGCTGGGCGCTGCGATCCTCCGCGAACAGAAGCTCGACCCGCGCAGCCGCGAGCTGATGCTGCTGGCGGTGTTCGCGATCGAGGGCGGGCGATATGAATGGGCCCAGCATGTCGAAATCGCCCACGATTGCGGCATCACCGACGCGGAAATTGCGGCGATCGCCCGTTCCGACTTCGAAAGCATCTTCTCGGAACGCGACCGTGCGCTTTTAAAATTCGCGGAAACGCTCATTAGTCAGCCAAATGTTCCTAGTAATAAATTTGATACGCTTCGCGAATTTCTTGACGAACGTGAGACAATCGAAGCAATAGTCGCCATCGGTTTCTACATGATGCTGGTCCGGGTGACCGAATCGCTCGACCTCGCGGCGGAGGCGGCGGAAGGCCGCAACGTCATCGCATCACTCGATGCACGGGACGGTTCAGCGCCGGCCCGGAGTTAGAAGACAGACGTGGTGCGCATCGACGCACGTCGCTGCGCCTCCAGGACGGCACTTCGTTCGACGATCTCATCAACGTCAACCGGCATGAGGTGTCGCTGCGCCTACTGCACGATCCCGAAGTGCATCAGATTGAAATGGAACGGGTTTTCGGAAAAACCTGGCTCATGCTGGGCCATATCAGCGAAATCCCCAACCCGCGCGATTTCATCCTGCGCCATATGGGTGAGGATCAGGTCATCGTCGCGCGCGACGCGGCCGGTGCGGTGCATGTTTCGCTCAATGTCTGCCCGCATCGCGGCATGCGCGTATGCACGGCGGAGGCGGGCAACGCGCCCACGCATCGCTGTATCTATCATGGCTGGGCGTTCCGGCCGGACGGCAGTTTCATCGGTTCTCCGATCGAAAAGGAGAATATGCACGGGACGATGATGGACAAGTCGGAGCTCGGCCTGAAGAAGGCGCGAGTTCATCTTTACGCCGGCATGATCTTCGCGACATGGAATATCGACGGACCTTCGTTCGACGAATTCCTTGGCGACATGAAGTTTTACTATGACATGCTGTTCGATCGCACTGAAAAGGGGCTGGAACTCCTGTGTCCGCCCCAGCGCTTCGTGGTCGATGCCAACTGGAAGACGGCGGGCGAGCAATCGGCGGCGGACGGCTTCCACACGCTGACGCTGCACCGCTCGCTGATGGAGACCGGCGTGATCGGCGGCGCGGGCCTTGGCGGCGATGCGGCGGAAGCGATCTATGCGATCGCGCCCGCCATGTACGCCGTCGATGTCGGTGACGAGCATGGCCATGCGCTGCGCTGCATCCCGGCCGAGGTGACCTATACGTTCATGCGCGGCCGTACCGACATCAGCGGGATGAGTACCGACGAGCGGCTGGAGGATCTGCCGCCGCCGGGCATGCAGCGCGAACTGCTTCCCGAACTGCGCGCCAAGATGACGCCCGACCAGGTGCGCCTGATGGCGACCCAGCCGCCACTGGTCGGCGGCATGTTCCCGAACGTGCTGATCGCCTTCATCTACGCCCCGCGCGACGATGGCGGCTATCCCGGCGCGCTGACCCTGCACACCTATAACCCGCGCGGCGTCGACCAGCTTGAATTCGTCAACTACATCTTCGCCGAAGCCGATGCGACGCCGGAAATGAAGCGCGACATGCTCGCCAACTCGATCCAGCAGACCGGCACCAGCGGCACGATCGAACAGGACGATTCGGACACCTGGCCGCAGATGCAGGCCAACGCACGCAGCTTCATGGGCCGCCAGAGCACGATGAAGTACCAGGCGATCGGCGGCGAGAAGAAGCCGGATAACTGGCCCGGCGGCGGCCGCGTCTATGAAGGGTTCAGCAAGGACGACACCCAGTGGAACTGGTGGCTCGCCTATCGCGACCTGATGACCGCATAGTCGATTGATTTAGGAGAGGTTTGATGGCCACCGCCGCAATCACCGCGCTCGACGAGACCGAAGGGGCGTTCATCCCCGTCGGCGCACCGCTGTACAACGAGGTCACCCAGTTCCTGTACGAGGAAGCCCTGTTGCTCGACCATCGCGATTTCGATGGCTGGGCGGCGATGCTGGCGCAGGATCTGCGCTACACCGCGCCTCTGCGCATCACCCGCACCGGCCCGTCGCGCAATGACGACATCGTTCGAAGCGGGGGGCATTTCGACGACACCTATCGCTCGATGATGGGGCGGCTCGGGCGGCTGTCGACGCGCAGCGCCTGGGCGGAGAATTACCGTCGCGCACGCGGCGGCTCGTCACCAATATCCTCGTCCGCGAAACCGCGCGCGACGACGAGTTCGCGGTGACCAGCTACATCCTGATCAAGCGCAGCCGCTATGACGATCCGGTCTATCGCGAGATTTCGGGCGAGCGCCGCGACCTGCTGCGCCGGTCGGGCGAAGGGAAATGGCAGATCGCCCGGCGCGAGATCATCCTCGACCAGACGGTGATCGGCATGTCCAACCTGGCGATTTTCCTCTGACAGACCCCGCCGGCCTCACGGGTCGGCGCCGAACGAAACAGGAGCATGGAATTGACCGATTATGTACGCCCGCTGGAGGGCAAGCGCGCGCTTGTCAGCGGCGCCGGGGCGATTGACGGGATCGGCTGCACGACCGCGCGGGTGCTCTCGCGTGTTCCTGGCGTCCGACGCAGCACGGATGGTCACCGGACACGTCCTTCCGGTCGATGGCGGCTTCTACGCACACATTCCGACCGTACCCGAGACGATCGCGCTGTTCGCGGGCAAATAAGACGAGGATTGTCGATGAAGAGCCTCAACCAACTGCTCGCCGGCGCAGCGGCTGCGGCGCTGTTCCTGACGGCCATGCCGGCGTCGGCACAGAAAGCCCCCGCCCCGGCAGGACAGGGTCCCGACGTCGCCGCGCAGTGTGCAGCGATGCAGCAGCTTGCCTTCCTGCACGGCACCTGGGTCGGCGCCACCACGGCCTTTCGGCCCAACGGTAGCAAGGTGACCTCTCTCAGCAAGGACGTCGTCACGCCGCTGATGGATGGCGAATTGCTGGCCTTTGCAGGGTCGTCCTACGCCCCCGGCGCGACGCTGGCCGATGCGCCCGCGATGCAGAATTACGGTATCCTCAGCTTCGACGATCGTGCCGGCAAGCTGATCCTCACCTCCTTCGCCAATGGCGCCCAGATGCGCGGCGAGGGGCGGATCGTGGGACCGGGCCATGTCGAGTGGACAATGCCCTCCCCGGTCGGCCTGCTGCGCTTCATGGTGACCGCGCAGGGCAAGGATGGCTGGCTCGAAGCGATCGACGTCTCAGCCGACGAGGGCAAGAGCTGGCGCAAGTTCGTCGAGATCGCGTTTCGCCGCGCCCCCTGATCGCTGTCAGGTCAGCGTCGCATATGCCGCCTGGGAAAATGGCGCGAACGGCTCGCCCCGCCGCGCCTTCCCCACCCAGTCGGGATCGACCAGCAGCGAACGCCCCACGCCGATCAGGTCGAACTCGTCCGCCGCGATCCGCGCGGCCACATCGGCCAGATTGTCGACCGCCACCGGCGCGTCCGAATAGCCGCTTTGCAGATCCTTGCTCAGCCCGACGCTGCCCACCGCCATCGACGCCGCGCCGGTCAGCTTCTTGACCCACCCCGCCAGCGACACCGGGGAGCCGGCAAAGGCCGGACGGTGCCACACCCGCGTGCTGCTGTCGAAACAATCGACTCCGGCATCCAGCAGCGGCCGCAGCGACGCTTCGAGCTCGCGGGGAGACGTAGCCAGCATGGCGTCATAATCGTCCAGCTTCCACTGCGACCAGCGATAGATGATCGGCATGCCCGGACCGATCTCGGCGCGGATCGCGGCGATCACCGCAGCCACGAACTGCGCCCGTTGCGCAGGCTCGCCACCCCAGCGGTCGGTCCGGTGGTTGGTGGCATCCCACAGGAAGCTGTCGAGCAGATAGCCATGTGCGCCGTGCAGCGCGATCCCATCAAAGCCGACGGCGCGGGCATTCGCCGCCGACCGGGCATAGCCGGCGATGACATCGGCGATATCCGCTTCGCGCATCGGCGCGATCGGTGCCTCGACCGCGTCGAGATAGGCGGGCGGCAGCGTGGATTTCTCGCGCGGTCCCCAATGGCCGGACGGGCGCATGCTCGGCGCAGACGGCACCGGCCCCGTGCCCGGCGCCCGGATCGGGCCCATATGCCACAGCTGGGGAATGATCCGCCCGCCAGCGCCGTGGACGGCGTCGACCACGGCACGCCGCCCGGCGATCGCCGCATCGCCGTGGATATGCGAAATGCCGGTCTCGTGCAGCCCGCCCGAACCCAGTGCGGCGGGATGGTCGACCCCGATCCCCTCGGTCACGATCAGGCTTACGCCCGCCTCGGACCGGCGCCGGTAATAGCCAACGACGTCCGCGCCGGGAACGCCGTCGGGCGCGAACCGGCGCGTCATCGGCGCCATCACAAAGCGATTGGGCAGGTGCAGGCCCGCCAGATCGAACGGCGCGAACAGCGGCGCAAGCGCGGGGGGACAATCGCTCATCACTGCCCCTCGGCGTCGGCTTCGGCGGTGCGATGTGCGACGGCCCAGCGCACCAGCGCGTCGATCACCGGCTGCATGCTTTGCGAGCGTTCGGTGAGCGAATATTCGACGCGCGGCGGCACTTCGGCAAACACCGCGCGCGCCACCAGCCCGTCCCGGTCCAGCTCGCGCAGGCAGTTAGTCAACATATGCTGGCTGATGCCATCCACCGCACGCTTCAACTCGCCGAAACGATGGGTGCGCAGATACAGGTGCCAGAGGATTTCCAGCTTCCATTTGCCGGCGAGCAACGCGAGTGCATGACGAATCTCGTCATGCATCCGCTGCGGATCCTCGACCCGTATCCCCCAATAGTCACATCTTTAGTGCTAACAGGCATTAATCCATCCTGCTTGCGAGTTTCTGACTGCTTGTTATCAGCTTCGCGGACAAGCGCAACCGGGAGCGGGTATGACAAGCAGAACATGGCCAAAACGTTCGTTGCAGGACGCCAATTTCGTGTTTTTCGGCGGCTCTGCCGGGATCGGCCGCGCCGCCGCGGTCGCGCTCGCTGCGGACGGCGCGAACATCGCCATCGTCGCGCGCGGCAAGGCGGATGGAGAGGCAGCGGCGGCCGAAATGCGCCGCGCGGGTGCGAGCAGCGCCGAGTTCATCGCGGCCGACCTGTCCACCCTCGCCGGCATGAGCGCGGCGGCGGATGCGGTGCTGGCATGGCGCCCCGAATTGCACGGCATCCTCCACACCGCGATGGCCGCGTTCAACGGCAAGCAGATGACGCCTGACGGGCTCGAGTTTGCGTTCGCGCTGCAATATATGGCGCGCGCCGTGCTCAACCGCCGCCTCGCCCCCGCGCTGGCGGCGTCGGGCGACGGTCGCATCGTCCATATCGCGGGCAACGTGCCGAACATGTTCATGCCCGACCTCGACGACCTGCAATTCGAGCGTCGCAAATGGTCGTTCTTCAAATCGGTGCTGGGTACGCATCTGCTCGGTTTCCTGCACCTGCAACAGGCGGCGGCGCTGTTCGGCCCCGCGCCGGTCTGGGTCGGTGCAGCCTGTGTCAATTCGACGAAGACCAAAGCAATGGCCGATCCGCGCATGCCGGTGATCATGCGACTGATGGGCAAGTTCGGCGCGCGGCCTGAGGTTGCGGCGGCGAATGCGGTGCGCCTGCTGGCCGCCGCGGTGCCCGAAGCGCCGTCGGGTTCGATCCTGCGCAATCCCGCCAAATTCGCACCCGAGTCGATCGCGCTCGACCCCGCAAAGGCGGCACGCCTGTGGGAGATCACCACCCGCATCGCTGCCGAGCACGGCGTCGAACTGTCCTGAAGGCCGCGCCGGCCGCGCCTTCATGCGTTGGCCGCGCGTGCCTGGGCGAACAGGTCGTCATCGCCCTCGGTAATCGGCGGCAGATCCTTCAGACGGCCGCCAATCTCGGCGGTGATCGCGCCCTCCGGCCCTATATGATAGGGTCCGTACCATTCGTTGGGATAGGAGATCATCACGTCCCCGGGGCCGAATTCACGCCCGTCCACGGTCATCGAACCCTTGATGATGATCTCCACCCGCCGGGTATCGTGTCAGTGTCGGGTGACGATGAAGCCCGGGGGGAAGGTCACCCACAGGATCGCGCCGGACTCCGGGTCCGCCGATCCGTCGCGCGAAAGCGAAGTGACCGCCACCCGGCATCCGGTCGAGGCACCATGCGCACGAAACTGCCGGAACAGCGGATTGTCGTCGCCGACGAATTCGGGGTCTTCCAGGCTGTGATACATGCGCGCGTCCCTTCAGGCTGCGACCTTTCCGTCCTTGACCTCGCGGACGGCCGGCGCGGGCGCCGTGGCCGTGGCGTTGACCGGACGCACGGTCGCGCCGACCATCGGCCCCACCACCTTGTGCCCCCAGGTCGACAGCGTGGTCGGATTGACCTCGAACCCGACATTATAGTCGATCCAGGGTTGCTCTTCCCACAGGCACTCGACTGGGATCTGGCCTGGCGTGAAGTGGTAGAAGGAAATCACCGGATCGTTGGTGTGGCCGCCCAGCGTCATCTGCATCTTCAGCTCGCGCTCGAACACGCGGTCCTGCGTGATGCCGATATCGTCGAGCGCGTTGAACGCCAGCCCCAGATGCTGCAACCCCTTGTGCCCTGGCATATGGGCATAGGCGATCGAATGGCTGCGGCGGTTCATCGGGGTGCGCAGGAACGTCATTCCCATACCGCCAAAGCCGTAGCCGAACCATTCGAACCCCAGAATTCCCATGAAGAACTCGTCGATCTCGACGATCGGCACCGGCGAGATGAGCACGACATGGCCCAGCCCGTCCGTTCCCGCCGCAAACCCCTTGTGCCCGCGCCGCGGGCTGGTGAAGGAATCGGGGTGCCAGCGCTGCCCCTAGAAAATCTCGTGCTGATAGCCCGCCGGATCCTTGAATTGCGCAAGCTCGCGCACGCCGCGCAGCTTCGCCAGGTCGGCGCTGCCCGGCTCGAACGGAACGCCGCGCTCGGTCAGCCGTGCCAGCACTTCGCGATAGGCGGTGCGGTCCTTCGCTTCCCAGCCGATATATTCGATATCGTCCTGCTCCGCCGGGCGGATCGCGATGCGATGCTCACGGTCGTCCATGCGCAGATACAGCGTTTCGGGGTCATAGCCGTCGCGCGGCTCGGCGATCTCCATGCCCAGCACGCCCTGTGCATAGTCGCGCCATGCATCGACCGAAGAGCTCGACAGCCCGAGATAGCCCAGTCCCAGAATATCCATGTCAGCTCTCCAGTGATCAGCCGGCCGCACTTGCGACGACAGGGTTGCGCAGCGATCCGATCAGGTCGTTGCGGATTTCGACGACGGTGCCGTCGCGCAGCAAGACCGGCGGCTTGCGCGCCAGCCCCACGCCCGGGGGCGACCCGGTGGTCACGACATCGCCCGGCCGGAACTGGAACTGCCGCGAATAATGCGCGATCAGCCAAGGGATCGAGAAGATGAAGTCGCTGGTGTCGCCATGCTGCATCTCGTTGCCGTCGACGATCGTGGAGAACTTCACCGCATGCGGATCGGTCATCTCGTCGGTGGTGACGATTGTCGGCCCCAGCGGCGCAAAGGTCGGGAACGACTTGCCCAGCGTATTCGACATCACCGCCTGATTGGCTTCGGTCGTGTTCTTCGCCTTGCCGATATCCATCGCCCAGTCGCGCGCGGACACATCGTTGGTCAGCGTATAGCCGAGGACATAGTCCATCGCCTGCGCCTCGCTCACCTCATGGCAATGGCGGCCGAAGACGAAGCAGAACTCGCCCTCGTAATCGACCCAGTCGGGGTGCGCGCGCGGGATCTGGATCGGCGTTTCCGGGCCGATCACCGCGCCGCTATATTTGATGAACGCGCCCGGCCGCGTCGGCAGTTCCGCGTCGAATTCGCGCAGGTGTGCGCGATAGTTGGTGCCGCACGACAGCATCAGGCCGGGCCACGGGATCGGCGCGCGCAGCTTGACCTCGGAGGCAGGGCGCAGCGCCCCGATTTCCCGCAGCCGGTCGCCATCCGCGCCGCCGACGCGATCGGCCACGCGGCGGGCGAGCCCCAGCCCTTCATCCTCCGCCGACAGGATTGCGCGCCAGCCCGACGGCAGCAATCGCGCACCCGGCACGATCTTGGCGGCGGCGACCAGATCCAGCACTTCGCCGTCGATCAGGACACCGGGATGCCCGTCGGAATAGGTGTCGATGGTTACGAGCTTCAAGTCACTCTCCCGAATTCGGTTTCGTCCGGATCGCGCGGGACATGGCGGCCCCGCTCCGACGAAATGGTTGCAGACACTCTACGCCCGCCCGTGACAGGGTCAAGGCAATTAATGCAATTGAGTTAATCCGTTCGACGCGGTATTTCGGGCGGCAAGAACAGCACGTCCAAGAGAGGAAACGCCATGCCTGACGCCGATCTGCTCGCCCGCAACGAACGCGCGATGCGCGCCTTTCTCGACGGGATGGAGCGGCAGGACGAAGCGCTGATCCGGTCCGGCTTTCACGACGACGTGATCCTGCGCCTCCCCCGCCCGAGCATGGTCCACAAGACGATCGCGGGCGGCGACAATCTCGCCAGATTCCTCGCCGAACTGAGCCGCGCAGCCTATGTCAATCCGCATGCGACGACGGACATGTGCTGGTCGGTGAGCCAACCGGGGTGGCCGAATGGCGGCTGTGCGCCGATCTGGTGCATGGCGGCGATTACGACCAATATTATTGCTGGACGTTCGACCTGGCCGACGGGCTGATCACCGAAATCCGCGAATATATCGACACCGTATACGGCATGTCGAAGAACGGCCCGGTCGGCCAGCCCGCGATCGAACGCCACGCCTGAACCGCCTCTGCCGGGACGGAGTTCAGATGCCGGTCTGGATCGCAACGCCGCGGGCCTGATCGATGATCCGCGCCTTGCGCTCCGGATCGGCCGGCCCCGCCATCCGGCCCGGCAGCGGCGCGGTATCGAGCAATTTGGCGTCGCCCTCCGGCCGGCCGACGAACATCAGATGGGTGTGGCGCGCATTGTCCCCCAGATGTGCGGTCGCGACGAAGTCGAAGGCATCGTCCTGCACGATCGCCTGGCTGATGTCGCGGATGAACGGCCCGAGCGTCGCTGCTGCGGAATCCGAAATCGTCGCCAGCCCGCCGTCATGCATATTGGTCATCAGCATGAACACGCCGGGCACATTGCCCAGCGCCACGATCGTCCAGTCCTTGCCGCGATGGACCAGCTCGGCGCCGTGGCCTGCGGCCATGCCGCATACATGGCAGTCATGCGTATCAGTCATGATCCCCTCCCCTCAGCCGACGAGCCGGCCGCCATCGACGACGATATCGGTGCCGGTGATATAGGCGGCGGCGGCGCTCGCCAGGAACACCGCCAGCTCGACCACCTCCTCGGGACGGCCCGGCCGCTTGATCAGGCTGCGCTCCAGCACCATCGCGCTCAATGCGGGATTGTCGGCAATCTCGGCGGTGCCGGGCGTCGCGATGAAGCCGGGGCTGATCGCCACCACGCGAATGCCGACGGCTGCCCCCTCCTGCGCCAGCTGGCGGGTCAGCGCCGACACACCGCCCTTGGCCGCCGCATGCGCCGCACAGCCGGGCATGCCTGCCGCATGGCCGTTGACCGATGAGGTATTGATGACGACGCCGCCCTGCTTGGCCAGCCAGCTCCAGGCCGGGCGCGTGACGTGAAAGAGGATATCGAGTTCGTTGCGGATGGTGAATGACCAGTCGTCCAGCGTCATCTGCCCGAACGGCGCGAACCGCGCAGCAGAGGCGTTGTTATAGAGGATATCGACGCGACCGTGCAGCGCGGCGGCGGCCTCCACCCAGTCCTCTGCGCCCTTTGCGTCGCCCAGGTCGACCCCGTCGAAGAAGTCCGCGCGTCCGCCCGCCGCCTCGATCTGTGCCTTGGCATCGGCGTGCCCCGCGCCGCGCTGGTCGCATCCAACGACGATCGCCCCCGCCGCCGCGAACCGCAGTGCCGCCTCCAGCCCCTGCCCGCCGCCGGTGCCGGTGATCAGGGCGACGCGGCCCTCAAGTGATCTCAGTGCGTCCATGCGGCAATCCTCTCAAGTCAGTCTTACTTCGTCAGCGCCAGCGGCATCCGGCTGGATGTGCCACCGTCCAGGTGCAGCGTCGCGCCGGTGATGAAACGCGCCTCGTCCGACGTCAGGAACGCCGCCGCTGCGGCGACATCCTCGCCATCGCCGAACCTCGCCAGCGTCTGCATCGACCGGATGATCGCGCCGCGCGGCGATTCCGCCACCGCCGCCTGACGCGGGCCGCTGACGATGAAGCCGAGCACGAGCGTATTGGCGCGGATCGCGTCGCCGCCCAGCTCGACCGCGAGCGACCGGGTCAGCGCCTCAATCGCCGCCTTCGATGCGGAATGCCCGGCCATGCCGTGCACCCCGCGCGAGGCGACCGAGGTGGAGATGTTGAGGATCGCGCCGCCGTCTGCCGCGCGCAGCGCCGGCACCGCCGCCTGGCACATGCGCAGCGCCAGCGTGGACGCCCCCTCGATGATCCCGCGCCAGTCGGCGACGTCGGTCGTCTCGACCGCGCGGTCGCGTGCTGTGATCAGGTCGGTCGGCGCGGCGTTGTTGATCAGGACGTCGACCCGGCCAAAGGCAGCCAGCGCCAGTTCGACGAGTGCCTGTGGCGCGCCGTCCAGCGCCAGATCGGCCGCGTGAAACTCGGCCCTGCCCGGCAACTCGCCCAGTGTCGCGAGCGCCTCCGCACCCGCCGCCGCGTCGCGCCCGGTCAGCAGGACCGCGCCGCCCTCCTGGACGATGCGCCGCGCGATCGACAGGCCCAGCCCGCGGCTCGATCCGGTCACGATCGCGACCTTGCCGGCAAAGCGCACGGTCAGATCCCCTGCCCCGTGCGCACCGTTTCAACCGACCGCATGCGCGCGCTCGACCAGATGCTGCACCTTGTCGATCCATTCCTTGGCGCGGCCGGTGGTGTTCCATTCGCCATGATCGTCCGACGTCATCATGAAGCTCTTGACGCCGACCTCGCGCATCATCTCCATCGTGCGCAGCGGCACGTCGCCGCCATGCGGCGCCACGATCGGATAGATGGTGATGGTGTCGGGATCGCGCCCGGCCGCCTCGGATTCCTGACGCAGGCGCGCGACCTGTCCGACAAATTTGTCGACATCGTCGACCAGCGGGAACCAGCCGTCGGCGTGGTTGATGACTAGCGGAAAGGCGCGCTTGGGCAAGTGCACCCCGACCAGGATCTTCGGCCCGCCCGGCTGCGCCGGCTTGGGTTCGCTGCGCAGTGCGGGGAAGCGGATATGCTTCCCCTCATAGCTCGCTTCGCGCTCGCTCCACATCACCTTCAGCGCATCGAAGGATTCGGCATAGCGGTCCCAGCGCTCCTCGAAATCGATGCCGAACAGCTCGACTTCTTCCTTCAGCCACCCCGCGCCAAAGGCGAAGATGGTGCGCCCGCCCGAATAGAAATCCAGCGTCGCGATCGTCTTGGCCAGCCGGATCGGGTCATGCTGCGGCAACAGCGAAATGCCGGTGCCCAGCTTGAGCCGGGTCGTGACCGCCGCCGCCATTGCCAGGCAGATATAGGGGTCGGGCCAGCGGTTGTAATGTTCCGGCAGCTTCCCGTCATTTCCCCAGCGGTAATAGGTGTCGTAGTTCACCGGAACCGCAATATGCTCCGGAAAGAACAGCGCATCGAAACCGGCCGCTTCGACATAACGCGCGAGTTCGACGATATGGCCGCTGTCAGCGGTCGTTTCGAGATCGACGCCGATTTCCATCACGCTCTCCTTTGTCGGGATGACAGCCTAGAAGCTGCTCGCCCGTATGCCGGACCCCGGGATTTTCGCCCCGTCCTCGCCATAGCGATACACCCCCGCGCCGGTCTTGCGGCCATGGCGCCCGGACGCCACCATCTTGATGATCAGCGGGCATGGGCGGAACTTGTCGCCCAGCGTCGAATGCAGATAGCGGATCACGCGCAGGCGCGTGTCCCAGCCGGTCAGGTCGCCCAGTTCGAGCGGACCCATCGGGTGATTGAATGCCAGGCGGTGCGCAGTGTCGACGTCCTCGGGCGTCGCCACGCCTTCATACACCATCCACATCGCCTCATTCCCCATCATCGCGGACACGCGGCTGGTGGTGAGGCCGGGCGAGTCGTTGACGACGATGACCTGCTTGTTGAGCACTTCGCCGATCGCGCGGGTGCGGGCGATCGTCTCGACCGATGTCTCGAGACCGGCGACGATCTCCAGCAGCTTCATCTTGTGGACCGGGTTGAAGAAATGCATGCCCACGACGCGCGACGGATCGGCGCAGGCGCCGGCAATCTCGGTCACGCTGAGCGCAGAAGTGTTGGTCGCCAGGATCGCTTCCGGCGCGACAAGTTTGTCGATCGTCCGCAGGATTTCGAGCTTGACGACAATGTCCTCCACGGCGCTTTCCACCACCAGCGCGGCGCCGGTCGCAGCGGCTGCCAGATCCGTCGTCACCGAAAGCCGTGCCAGCGCACTGTCGGCGTCCGCCTGCGCGACCTTGCCCAGCTTCACGCCTCCTGCCAGGATCTCCGCGATCTTCGTGCGGCCGCGCTCGGCGGCGGCGGCATCGACATCGACGAGCACGGTCTCATATCCGGTGGTCGCAAACGCATGCGCAATGCCGTGCCCCATCAGGCCGGCGCCGATGACAACGACTTTCCCCTGCTTTTCCATGTTCCCCAAGCTGCCCTCATCCCGCCAAACTATTCGCTTTCCCCCTGCCTAGTCAGCGTGCCGCGCGACATCAAGTGTCATTCTGAATAAGGACATAAATTTCGGTGAACGAATTTTGATAAATTCCATTCTCCATTCCGAGTTGACACCCTAGATCAGAATTGAAAGAAAGGGCCTCGCAGCGCCTTGGGCTCCCGTGCATCGATTTTGCGCGCATTGGCCCCGCATCGGTGCAATGCAGGCGGGATGAAGATGCTTAGCTTTCCGGAATATAAGAACCTGTTTCCGCGCGAGCGGTGGACCGTACCTGCCGTGCTCGAGCATCAGGCCGAGTCGCGCGGCGACGCGCCGTTTCTCGACTTCAACGACGGCGTCCGCCGCCTGACCTTCGATGAGTTGAACCGCGAGGTGAACCGTTTCGCGCATGGCATGGCCGCGCTCGGCATCCGCAAGGGCGACCGCGTCGGACTGATGCTCCCCAACGGGGTGGAGTTCCTGTTCGCCTGGTTCGCGCTGGCAAAGCTCGGTGCGGTCGAGGTCGCGATTTCGGACGCCTATAAGGGCGCCTTCCTCGAGCATCCGCTCAACCTCGCCTCGGTGCGCATGATTGTCACCTCGACCGAGTTGCTTCCGCTGGTCGAGGAAATTGCGCCGAACATTCCCGGCGTCGAGCGTGTGATCGTCTGTGGCGATGCGCCATTGACCGAAGGCGGGCCGATCCCGCTGACCGCGTTCGCTGCGCTGCGCAGCGAGGACGAGTCCAACCCGGGCGTCGATGTGCGTCCGTCCGACCTCGGGGCAATCCTGCTGACGTCCGGCACGACCGGCCCGTCGAAGGGCGTGATGATGCCCCATTCGCAGATGTATTTCTTTGCGGAGGAGAATGTCCAGATCACCGGCCTCACCGCCGACGACACCTATCTCACCGGCTTTCCGCTGTTCCACGGCAATGCGCAGATCCTGACCGTATTCGGCAGCCTGATCGCCGGCGCGCGCTGCGTGCTGTATCCGCGGTTCAGCGCGTCGGATTTCATCGGGCGTATCCGCCGTTCGGGGGCAACCGTCACCAATCTGCTCGGTGCGACCATGGCGTTCGTTCTGGCGCAGCCGGCGGCGGACGACGACCGCGAGCACGGGCTGCGCACTGTCTATGCCGCCCCGCTCTCGCCCGACCTGGGCGCAAAGTTCATCGAGCGGTTCGGGCCGGTCGAATGGGTTGACGCATTCGGCCAGACCGAGATTTCGCTGCCCTTACTCACCCCACGCGGCGTCGCCCGGCCGGCCGGAGCCGCCGGCGTGCTCAATGCGCAATGGTTCGACGTGCGCTTGGTCGACGAACATGGGGTGGAAGTGCCGACCGGACAGGCCGGGGAGTTGCTGGTCCGCAACAAGGCCGACGGGATCATGTCGATGGGCTATGTCGGTATGGCGGACAAGACGGTCGAAGCATGGCGCGACCTGTGGTTCCACACCGGCGATTCGCTGAAGCGCGACGCGGACGGGTGGTATTATTTCGTTGGCCGCGTGAAGGACGCGCTGCGCCGCCGCGGTGAGAATATCTCGGCGTTCGAGGTCGAGGAGGTCGTCCGCGCTTTCCCCGCCGTGGCCGAATGCGCCGTGGTTGGCGTGCGCGCCGATCAGGATGCGGGCGAGGATGAGGTGAAGGCCTGCATCGTTCTGGTCGAGGGCGAGACGCTCGATCCCGACGCGCTGATCCGCTGGTGCGACACGCGCATGCCCGGCTTCATGGTGCCGCGCTATGTCGAGACCTACGTACAGCTGCCGCAAACGCCGTCCGAGAAGATCAAGAAGAACGAGCTTCGCGAAGCGGGCATTACCGACGCGACCTGGGACCGGGTCGCGGCAGGGTGCCTGTTGACCGGCGAGCGCGACCGCACCAGGGCCGCCTGACCGCCCGTTCGAGCGAATAGAAATGGAGATGGAAATGTCGAGTTCAGACCAGATCATAGTCGAGCGCAGGGACCAGACCGCCTGGATCACCTTCAACCGCGAAGATCGCTTCAACGCCTTCGACTATGAGACGTTCGGCGCGCTGCGCGACGCGATCGAGGAGATCGGCTATGATCCCACGATCGGCGTGATCGTGCTGACCGGCGCCGGCGACAAGTCGTTCTGCGCAGGCGGCTATCTCGCCGATCTGCAGGATTTCAAGATCTCGACGGCGCGCAAGCTCTACAACATCTCGCAGGAGCTGTTCCAGACGATGCGCAAGGTGCCACAGCCGATCATCGCGGCGGTGAACGGCTATGCGATCGGCGGCGGCAACGAGATCGTGATTTGCTCGGACCTCGCCATCGCATCCGAACATGCCAAGTTCGGCCAGACCGGTCCCAAGATCGGTTCCACGCCGATCTTCGGCGGCAACAACCTGCTGGCGATGTCGATCGGCGAGAAGAAGGCGCGCGAGGCTATCATGCTCTGTCGCCAGTTCGGCGCCGAGGAAGCCGAGCGTATCGGCTGGATCAACAAGGTGGTGCCGCACGCCGAGCTCTATGCCGAAGTGCAGCGCTGGGCCGACGAAATCCTCGACAAGAGCCCGTCCTATATCGAGCTGACCAAGATCTGCTCGAACGTGTGGTGGGATTCGCTGACGCCGACGATGGAGCATGCCAAGCAGGCGCTGTTGCGGCTGGCAGGCGGCCCCGAGATGACCGAGGGGGCGACCGCTTTCATGGAAAAGCGCAAGCCGGATTTCCGCAGCTTCCGGCGCTGATCCCTCATGCCTGCGCTCGACCCGGAACGCCTGCTTGCCGCCCGGGTCGAGACGCGGCAGCGCTATAGCGCGCGCGACTGCATCCTCTATGCGCTGGGCATCGGCATCGGTGCCGACGCGGCGGCGACCGAACCGGCGGCAATGCGGCATCTGCTCGAACCCGGGCTGGTGCCGGTCCCAGCCTTTGCCACGATGCTCGCCTATCCCGGCGCTTGGTATGCCGATCCGGCCTTTGGCCTGGACGCGACGCGGATGGTCAATGGCGAGCAATCGCTGACCTGCACGCGCCATTGCCGACAGTAGGCACCGTGACCAGCCTCCTCACCGTCGAGGCGCTGACCGACAAGGGGCCGGGCCGTGGCGCGCTGATCCATGCGCTGCGCACGCTTTCGCTGGAGGGGGGCAGCGCGCCGCTGGCGACCATCCGCCAGACCTATTTCTGTCGCGGCGCGGGCGGCTTTGGCGGCGCCGGCGATGGCCCCGTGCTGGCCGCCGCCGAACCGCCCGACCGTCCCGCCGATGCCACCGTCGCGCTGCCCACACGGCGCGATGCGGCGCTGCTGTTCCGGCTGTCCGGCGACTGGAACCGGATCCATGCCGATCCCGCGGTGGCGCAGGCCGCAGGATTTGCGCGGCCGATTCTCCAGGGGCTGGCGACCTTCGGCATGGCGACGCACGCCGTCCTGACGCGGATAGGCGGGCCACTGGCTTCGGTAGAGGCCCGCTATTCCGCTCCGGTCCTGCCCGGCGACACGCTGGAATGCGAAATCTGGGATGGCGGCGCGGCGGCGATGTTTCGCGTCACCAACCGGTCAACCGATCAGGTCGTGCTCGAACGCGGCCGCATAACCATAGCAAGACAAGAAGCAGGAGCGATGCTGTGAACAGCCCAAAAGTCTTCCCATCCTATGAAGTCGCCAAATGCCCCTATCCCTTCTATGAGGAGATGCGCGGCCGCCCCGTCTCCCCGGCCGGGGTCGGCGACGAATATATCGTCAGCTCGTTCGAGGATGTCTCCTTCGTCCTGACAAATCCGCAGCTTTTCTCCAGCGCCAGCACGCTGCCTGAAAACGGGCGCCACCGCACCCGCACCGTGGAGGAGGCACGCGGCGCGACGCAGGGCGGCTTCGTGATGCTCGACCCGCCGGTCCAGGCCAAGCGCCGCCGCGTGGCGCGGCAGATCCTGAAGGCCGACGACATCAACAGCCTCAAGCCGCTGATCGAGGCCACGGTGGACGAGCTGATCGACGAGATCGAAGCGCGCGGGTCGTGCGAGTTCATCCATGATTTCGCCGAACGCCTGCCGGCGCGGGTCGTGCTGACCATGCTTGGCCTGCCGCTCGAGGATCAGGACCGGGCGATCGGCTGGGCGCGCTATGACGGCCGCGGCACCCGCTTCCACCCGGTCGAGCGCCAGGACGGGATCCAGGGAACGCTGCTGGACGTCGCGGACTATATGAAGGACGCGATTGTCACCCGTTACGAAAGCCCCACCGATGACGGGCTGAGCCGCTTCGTCCACGAACATGTCGCGGCGGAGGGCAAGTTCGATCTGGTCAACATCCTGTCCGATGCCTCGCTGCTCATCTTTGGCGGGGTGACGACCACCGCGCACATGCTGGGCAACACGATGAAGATCATCCTCGATGACCCGGCGCTGCGTGGGCGGATCCTGAAGGACAAGGCCGCGATCCCGCTGATCCTCAACGAAGGCTTGCGGCTGGAATCGCCGGTCCAGTGGGTCGATCGCCTATGCCTGGAGGATACCGAGGTGGGCGGCGTGATGATCCCCGCCGGCGCGATCGTACTGGTATTGATCGGATCCGCCAACCGCGACGAAAAGCTGTTCGAGAACCCCGACGATTTCGCGTTCCAGCGCCGCCAGCCGCATGTGGCGTTCGGCAAGGGCATCCATACCTGCATCGGCGCGCCGCTCGCGCTCGCCGAAGGAAAACTGGCGCTCGAGAAGATCTTCGATCGCTTGCCGAACATCACCTATGACGACGACCGCAACGATTTCCAGACGATCGGCGACACGATGCTGTTTCGCGGCCTGGAGCGGCTGTATCTCAAGGTTTGAGACGGGGGACGGGCGCGGGCATGTCGCGCCCGTCCTTCTTTCTTGATCCCGCAGGGATGACCCGACTGCGCATGGCTTGCGGCGTTTTTCCGAAGACACGGATGCATGCACGCCGCATCCGGTCCGGGTTACCGAAGCCGTGATCCCGGGTGATCGCTTCGATTGATGACGCCCCCTCCTCCAGCGCGGCACGGGGCCCCTCCAGCCGCAATCGCTCGATCGCCCTTGCGGGGGACACCCCGGTCGATTCGGTAAAGGCTCGATTGAACTGGCGCACACTCAGCGCCGCACGATCCGCGAGGCGTTCAACCGTCAGCGGCTCCGCCAGATGCACCCGAGCCCAGGCAAGCAGTTCGCCAAATCGGTCGTTCGGACGGACCAGATCAAGCATCGCCGAATGCTGGGACTGCGCACCGGGCCGACGGAACGGCACGACCAGCGATCGTGCGGTGCGCCGCGCGATCTCCACACCATAATCCGCCTCAATGATGGCGAGTGCCAGATCGATGCCGGCAGTGATGCCTGCCGACGTCCGGATGTCGCCGTTGCGGACAAAGATGCTGTCGGCATCGACCGTGATCGTCGGGTGCAGCCGCGCCAGCTCGGCGGCCTGCGCCCAATGCGTCGTCGCGCGTCGACCATGCAGCACACCCGACTCCGCCAGCAGAAACGCGCCGGAGCAGACGCTGGCGATCCTTCGCCCCTGCAATGCCGCGTCCCGGATAAGATCCAGCAATCCCTGCACATTGCTCGCATTCTGCGCCCCGGACCCACCCGGTATCAGCAGAAGATCGCAACCCGCACTGTCGCGGAATGCCATTGCATTAAGCGTCACACCGCCGCTGCAGCGCACCACGCCGGCTTGCTCGGCAACCAATTCGATCGAATAGGCGCCCGGTCGATGAATGGATGCGATTTCGAATGCAGTTAGCGGGCCGGTGGCATCCAGCAACAGGAACCCGTCATAAATCAGACAAGCAATGCGGATCATGTCATGTCCTAAAACGACGGATATCCGTCATTTCATCCATAGGCTAACCACCCTATCCAGAGGGGGTCAAGCTGGAGGAATGCCACGGCTACGTTTGAGATTGTCTTCATTCTCTACCCCAACTTCACCCAGCTCGACTTCTCCGGGCCATATGAGGTGTTCAGCCGCATAGCCGGCAGTCGAGTGCGGATGGCCAGCCCTGAGCGGAGGCGAACTGCGCACCGAACATGGGCTGACTTTCTCTGGTATCGAGCGATTGGCAGATATCGAGCGCTGCGACCTGCTGTGCATTCCCGGCGGAGCCGATCAATCGGCGATCACCGCGCCGGACATGCTGGCGGAAATCCGGAGGCTGGCCGCCTCTTCGCGATACATCACCTCGGTTTGCAACGGATCGCTGATACTCGGCGCAGCGGGGTTGCTTCACGGGATCCGAAGCGCCTGCCATTGGGCGATGCGCGAACGGTTGGCGGAATATGGCGCCATTCCCGATCACGGTCGCGTCGTGCGCGACGGCCACATCATCACAGGTGGCGGGGTGACGGCTGGAATCGATTTCGCATTGACCTGCGCCTCGGAAATCTCCGGGGAACTTGTTGCACAGGCGATTCAGTTGTTGATCGAATATGCGCCAGCGCCACCATTCGATTGTGGCCGACCTGAAACTGCCTCGCCCGCCGTGATGCACGCTCTTCAGGGACTGACCGCCATACGCTCGTAAGCGCGTTCCGAAGGATCGCCTGCCGAAAAAGGTGTCAGGCTGCTCATGACAATAAGGGGGCGCGAACCAGGTTCGCGCCCCCTCCCCTTTTACTGTCCGAAGCTGAAGCGAACGCCCACGCCATAGGTGCGCGGATCGCCCGGAAAGTTGGTCGCCACACCCAGCGAGCCGGCCAGCGACGCGAAGGTATTGGTGATATACTTCTCGTTGGTCAGGTTCCGCCCGAACACGAACACTTCCAGCCCGTTGTCGAGCGTCAGCCCGACGCGCCCGTTGACCAGCCCGTATGCGGGGGTCTTCGAAAGCTCGTTCGCCAGCGCGCCAAAGGCGACGGCAGCAGGCGGCGCACCGGGCGTTACGGTGAACGGGTTGGTGTAGGTGTCACCGATCCAGGCATAGTCGGCGTGCAGCGCCAGCTTGGCCGTACCCAGTTCCACGGTGTAGGTCGCGCCGACGGCGAACTGCCACTCCGGCACCTGCGACACGACTTCGCCGCTGCGATCAACGGTGATGAACCCTCCCGCACCGTTCGGTCGCTGCTCTTGAAACGTGCCCTTCTGATATTTGGCGTTCAGATAAGCGACGTTGCCATTGAGCCGCAGCCCTTCCACCGGATTGAGGAACACCTCAAGCTCGCCGCCATAGATCCGGGTATTCCCCGCTGGGACGATGTAGCTGGTCGAGTTGTTGGTGACCGGATCGACCGTCAGAATGCTACGCTGGACACCCTCGGTCCAGGTGTGGAAACCGGCCAAGTTGACGCGCAGCAAGCCGGACGGATCGCTGTACTTCACACCCAGTTCGACGTCCTCCGCCTTTTCAGGCGCGAAGGCCGGTGCGTTTTCCGAACCTTGGCGCACGTTGAACCCGCCCGCCTTTGATGCTCGGCTGGTCTTGGCATAGATGAACAGGGCTTCCGACACCTTGTAGTCCAGCCCCAGCGTGTAGGCCGGATAGTTGAAATGCGCTGCACGGACGAGCTTGCACGTCGCCGCCGCCGTCGCGTTCCCGGTGACATTGGTGTTGACGCAGTTGAAACCGGTAGCGGACGCAGGCGCGGGAATCGGCGTGTTGCCAGGCAGGCCGACCTGAGCAAGGTTCTTGATGATCACCTAGCGATCATCCCACGTCCAGCGCAGCCCAGCTGCCAGACGAAGACGGTCGGTGATGTCAAAATAACATTGGCCATAAAGACCGACCGAATCGTTCTTCACATCAGCGTCATTCAGCGCAGTGCGCGCCGCCATGCCTGGCGGGGTCAGAAACGCAAATGTTGCGAAGTTCGAGAATTCGATGCCGGTCTCATGCGAGAAATAGATGCCGCCGATGTAATCGAAGCGATCCCCGAAACTTCCACTGAGCTGGAACTCCTGAGAGATTTGCTTCGACATGAAGGATGTTTCGGTCGCGATCAGATCAATCGGGCTGGCATAGAGGTCGATGAGACCGATATTCTTGCTGTAGCGATAGGCGGAAATCGACTTGAACGCGAAATCGGCAAGATCGACATTTACCGTCAGCGATGCGCCATGCGCGTCGAGCGTGTTGTAGGGTCGAAGGCCCGCACCATAGGAGCTGAAGCTCGCAAAGCCCTTGCCATAGCTCGTATAGAAGGCATTGGGGTTCTTCACATAAGGCGCGAAGCCAGCGAAAATCGCTGCCGTGCTGAACGGAAGCGCGGGCGCCCCGTTCGGATTGGAATAGGCCAGCGCGTTGCCGACACCATTGTCCGTCATACGGCTGTAGTCGCCGGACAGGACGAAGCTGATTGCACTGCCCTCCGGCGCGAAGCGCAGCTTCACGCGCGCGGAATCGCTCTGGCTGTCATTCTGGTCGACGTTCAGGAAGCGGTTGAAGACATAGCCGTCCCGCTGCGAATGCTTGTAGACCGCGCGAATGCCCAGTTCGTCGCCGGAAATCGGCACGTTCACCACCGCGCCAGCGCTCCAGTAATCGTAATTGCCATATTCGCCACGCACCGTCCCACTCAGCGATCCGTCCGGATCATTGGTCACCATGTTGAGCGCGCCGCCGGTCGTGTTGCGGCCGAACAGTGTGCCCTGCGGCCCGCGCAGCACTTCGATCCGCTTGATATCGTCCAGATCGACCACACCCTGCGACGGGCGCGGAATGTAGACACCGTCCAGATAGACGCCGACTGCCGTATCGTTGGTCACGCCGGGCTTCAGGTTCCCCTGACCGCGAATGGACAGATAGACGAAGCCGGAGGTCGCCGGCGCACCGCGCTGCGCGACCAGGCCCGGCGCCGAGCGCTGCAGATCGGCTTGGTTGACGACCTGAAGCTGGTCGAGCGCCTGCGCGCCAAGCGCGGTGACGGCAACCGGGGTCGTCTGGATGTTTTCCTCGACGCGGCGGGCGGTGACCACGATCTCACCTTCCTGCCTGGCCGTGGTGGCCTATTCGTCCGCAGGCTGTTCACTGGCACCGCGCGGCGCGGCGCTTTCGTTCGCCGACGCCGGCGTGGCAACGCATGCAATGATGCCAAGCACGGCGCCGCCGCTCAGCAGACGCATCTTGGCGCTTGAAAAATCGACCATCGATATCCTCCCCATGGCTTCACGGATTCAGGCGGTTCGCCTTCCCCGTTTCTCCGCGCAATCTAAAATCGAAAGGAAGGACCGTCTACAGAATTCGCGCTTCAAAAGGCCGTTTTTGAAAGTTATCTCAATCCTCACCAAAGCGAGACCTAGTAACAACTAGTTGACCTATGGGGGCGTTTCGATGCTTGAGGCGAAATCGTCCTGGTCAACTATTGATGACCGTAACGCGTGCTATGATTCTTTTGCACCGCGGCATTTTTATGCACGGGCCTTATTGCGCGTGATAGGCAGTCGCCTGGCGACAATTTCGGCCGCACGCAAGATACCGGCGCACACTACATGTACGACGCCGGCCGCGCGCCGCTACCACGCCAGCAGTACCGCCTTGGGCTGGATCATCCCGCCCAGGCGAAACTCCATTTCGGTCCCTTCCTTGAGCCTGAATTCGGGCAGGGTCGCCAGCATCTCTTCCATTGCGATCCGCAGCTCGCGACGCGCCAGGTGCATGCCGACGCAAACATGCGGGCCATAACCAAAGCTCAGCTGGCGCGGCTTACGGTCGAGATCGACGACATGCGGCGCCTCATATTCGCTCGGATCGCGGCCAGCGAGCGAGGTGCTCATCGCCACGCGATCCCCCGGCATCATCGTAACGCCTTCGACCTCGACCTGCTGCACACAGGTGCGGAAGGTCGTGACCGCCGGATAGGCACGCATCAGCTCCGAAATCGCGTCGCCGATTAGCGCCGGCTCGGCACGCAGCCGCGCCTGGTCCTCCGGATGGGTCGCCAGGTGCCAGAATTGCAGCCCCATATTGGTCGATACGGTGTCGAGCCCGCCGATGAAGAGGTTGAAGGTGAATCCGATCAGCTCATCGCGGTCCAGCTTGCGCCCGTCGAACTCGGCATGGACGCCATAGCTGATCAGATCCTCGGTCGGGTTGGCGCGCCGCGCCTCGATCTCGGCGTCGAGATAGGCAACGACATTGCGCGTCGCGGTCCGGATACCGGCGAGCTCATGGTTGTGCAGCAGCCCCATTTCCCATTCCAGGAATTCCTTGGTACGATCGAGCGGCAGACCCATCAGCTCCATGAAGACCTTGATCGGGAATTCGAAAGAAAATTCGGACATGAATTCGCATTCGCCCTTGTCCTTGAAGCTCGCGACATATTCGCGGGCATAGTGGCGGATTTTCCCGTCGAGCGCCGCCATCGCCTTGGGAGTGAACAGCGGGTTGACGAAATTGCGATACAGCCGGTGGAGCGGCGGATCCTTCTCGGCCGGAAGGTTGCTCCACTTTTCCCCGATGAGCTTCGCGAACGGCGCGAAATCGGCGCTCGAAAACCGCTCGGGATCGAAATAGATGTCGCGCAGGCTTGCAGCCCGCCGAACGATCCAGGCAGGTGCGCCGCCCGGATAGGCATGGGGTGCATAGAAGACCGGCGGCGTCGTCTCGTGTAGCTTGTCGATCAGATCGGTGAACGGATTGAGTTTCGTCGTCGCGCCGAAATTGAGCGGAAAATCAGGGCGAATCAGCGCCGGCGGAACATGGGCAGGCGCAGGTTGGGAAGTGCCCGGCAGCTGCATTTCAAATCCTCTTCTTATATCCAAATCATATTTGCTCATCCGCATAGCAGCCACTAACGCTACGTCCAATATCATGGACGGCTTGTATCCATGGTGCCGCCATCGCAGGAGACGGATTTTGGGGACCATCATCGACGTGCATGCGCACGCCATGCCACAGGAATATGCGCAGTGCCTGATCGAACTGGGCGTCAAATTCCCGGTCATGCCTCCTCCGCCGCCGGGCGTTGTCGTACGGCCGATCGCGCCGATGCGCGACACCGATGAAGATCTGGCCGCGCGGATCGCGCTGATGGACAGCGCCGGCGTCGGCGCGCAGCTTCTGTCGCCAACCTTCGCGCCCTATCTCAAGGAGGCTGACGCCGCGGCCCAGGCTGCGCGCAGCATCAACGATGCGCTCGCCGCGCTGGTCGCTCGGGCACCGGGACGGTTCCACGCCTATGCGTCGCTGCCGTTGCCGCATGTCGAAGCGTCGCTCGCGGAGTTACGACACGGGCTCGACAAACTGGGTATGATCGGCGTGACGCTGCAAACCGCATGCGACGGCCGGTCGGTGGCCGATCCGATGTTCGACCCGATCTATGCCGAACTCGACCGGCGCAGCGCCGTCCTGTTCCTGCATCCCAATGTCAACGGCCTGTGCTCGCACCTCGTGACCGACTGGAAACTCGCTTCGGCCGCCGGCCCGACACTGGAGGATGTCGTCGCGGCGATGCACCTGATCGTCGCCGCCATCCCCAGCCGCTTCCCCAATGTGAGGATCATCGTCCCGCATCTGGGCGGCGCGCTCGCCACGCTGGTCGCACGGCTGGACAACCAGCTGCCCTTTTTCGCCGAGCTGCCCGAGCCGCCGTCGGTCACCGCACGGCGGCTCTATTACGACACCTGCTGCCACGGGTCGGCCCCCGCGATGCATGCGGCGGTCTCCGCGTTCGGCACGGATCGCCTGCTTCCCGGCAGCGACTATCCGCTGCTGACACTGCATGAGGAATATGCGGAAACCTTCGCCTTCATCGAGCGGATCGGCCTGGCGCCGGCGGACGCGCAGGCGATCCTGCACGACAACGCCGCCACGCTCTTTCCGAAGGTCAGCGCCCCGTAAACACAGGCGGCCGCTTCTCGCGGAACGCCGCCGCCGCCTCGCGCCGGTCCTCGCTGGTCAGCAGCAGCGCGAAGGCGGTCTGTTCCAGCTCCAGTCCCGCCGCCAGCGGCGAGGTGGCGGCGGTGTGCGCGGTCCGCTTCGCCGCGATCACCGCGTTGGGCGGCATCGCGGCAATCCCCTGCGCGATCTCCAGCGCATGCTCCAGCAACGTCTCACGGCTGTCGGCGATGCGCGTGACGAGGCCGATCCGCAACGCCTCCTGCGCGTCGATCACCCGGCCCGTGATGAGCATGTCAAGCGCCGGGCCAAGGCCGACCACGCGCGGCAGCCGCTGCGTCCCGCCGCCGCCGGGGATCAGCCCCAGCTTCGCCTCGGGCAGTGCGAACCGCGCATCAGGCGATGCGATGCGGATGTCGCAGGCCAGCGCCAGTTCCATCCCGCCGCCCATGCACGCGCCGTGGATCGCCGCCAGCACCGGCTTGCGCGCCGTCGCCACCCCTTCGATCCAAGGATTGAGCCCCATGCGATGCAGCGCCTCCAGCGGCGTTTCCGCCCCGCGCTGCTCCTTCACATCGGCACCGGCGCAAAAGCCGCGATCGCCGTTTCCGCTGATCAGGATGACTCGAATCCCGGTGTCACGGTCGAATTCGGCAATCGCATCGGGCAGCCCGGTGCGGATCGCGTCGTTGACGGCGTTGATCTGGCCGGGACGGTTCAGCGTGATCAGGCCCACCGTGCCGTCGCGCGCGACCTGGACCGCAGGCTCAACTTGATGGTTCATCGTAACTCCTGTGAATGGGCGCCGCCATCATGCCTCCATCGGCGCGCGTGGCCGTGGCAGTAGCAGGAAGGCGAGCGCCGCCGCCCCCAACAATGCCGCTGAAAGAATCAGCGCCGCGAAATAGCTGCCGCTGCCGTCGCGGATCGCACCGAACGCGAGCGGGGAGACGGACGCCCCCGCCACCGTGAGCGCGTAGATGATGCCATAGACCCGCCCGAACCGCGCCATCCCGAAATAATGCGCGACCAGATAGGCCATCAGGTCGAATTCGGCGCCGATCGACAGGCCGATCGCGATCGAGCCGAGCCAGGCGAAGCGGCTGTCGGCGAAGGAGAACAAGGCGAGCAGGATCGCCGCCATCAGCATGATCGCCGCAGCGAAATGCGGGGCGAACACGCGATCGACGATATAGCCGGACAGCAATCGACCGCCGATCAGGAAGATGCCCGTCAGGCCCGCGACCGACGCCGCCTGTTGCGGCGAAACGCCGCGGTCGATCAGCATCGGCACATAATGGATGATCAGGCCCGTCGCCGCATAGGCGATCAGTGGAAAGGCGATCGCCATGACCCAGAAAGGCAAGGTGCGCAGCGCATCGCCGATCGTCCCGCCATCATCGGCGACGACACCCACCTGCTCGCACTTGATCGCATCCCGCTCCTTCTGCGAGCGCAGGATCGGCCACACGACAAAGGGATAGGCGAGCAGGATGATCGCCGCGACCGCCAGATAGCCCGCGCGCCAGCCCAGCGCGGCGACGACGGCGGCGACGATCGGCGGCCCGAGCAACGCGGCGAGGCCCGTCCCCGACAGCGCAATCCCGAGCGCCAGCCCGCGATTGCGCACGAAATGCGTGCTGACCACCTGTGAAAAGGTCAGCGTCGTGACCCCCGTCCCGGCCAGCGCGAGCAGGCCGAACAGCAGCCAGTAATATTCGACCGAGCCGCCGATCTGCGACAGCAGCACGATCGGCACGAGCATCAGTGCCAGTGAAATCGCGATCACCCGCGCTTCGCCCAGGCGATCGTTGAACAGCCCGACCAGCGGCGAGGTCAGTGCGAAGATGATCGGCACAATCGTCTGGGCAAAGGACAATTCGGTCCGCGACCAGCCGAATTCGCGCTCCAGCGGCGCATAATAGATGCCTGCCGTATAAGTGACCAACGCCTGGGGCCCGACCAGCAGGCCGATGATGCAGGCGAGCAGGATCGCCCAGGATCGGGCGAATTCGCCAGTTGAGGCGGGCGTGGCGGAATCCCTCGTCCGACTCATGACAACTATTCCCTCACCAGATTGTCTCTCGCCCCAAGCTAGCGATGCTTTTCGCCATTCGCCAGACGTTTCGCGTCGATGGCAGCGGATTCCCGGCGCACGAAAACGCCGAGCCCGCGCGCGAGCCCGGCCGTGCAGATCACGCAAAGCCTAGTTCGCGACCTTGTTGTGGTCCGGTACGCCGACCGACGCGACCAGCGAACGGCATTGATCGACCGTGGCGTCGAGCAGTTCGATGACATGCCCGTCGGGGTCGGTGGCATAGACGAAATGATGTCCCCCCCATGGCCGGATCGGGAATTTGCTGTCCCCGCCAGCCTGCCGGATTGCATCGACCGTGCCGGGAACATCGTCCACCCACACGCACAGGTGCATCAGTCCGGCTTCATATTGTCTTGTGTCGCCGGTCGGCAGTCCGGGCACGAACTGAAAGATCTCGATCGCCCAGTCGCCGAACGAGATCACGCGGTTCAACCCGCGTGTCCCGGCCGGCGCACCAAAGATGCTGGCAACGAAATCGGGCGCCAGTTCCAGCTCGATCACCACTTCGCCGCCGAACACCTCTTCATAGAAACGTGTCGACCGATCGAGATCGGCCACCCGTAGCGCGATGTGATGATAGGCGTTGCGGATCGTCAACGCTTCATGACCGCCTGGGTATAGCCGTCGATATAGCTCAGGAAAAACTCGTGCCAGCCGCGCGGCGGATATTTGCGCGCCTCGCCGGGCGGGACCGCGCCGGGAACCGGATCGTTTACCGCCTCGTCATTGGGGTTGATGAAGACCGGCATGGAGATACGGTCCTCGGTCGGCGCCTCGACGCGGTGGGGGGTGGCGAGGTAACGGCCGTTGGTCAGCTGGTTCAGCCACTCGCCGGTATTCACGATCAGCGCTTCGGGCGTGTAGGCCGCGTTGATCCAGTTGCCGTCCGGCGTGCGCACCTGCAAGCCCGGCACCGGCGAAATCGGCAGAAGCGTCAGGAAGCTGTGGTCGCTGTGCGGCGTCACGGCGTTCGCCGCGGTCTTCTTCATGAAGTTATTGCGCGAATACCATTCCAGCTTGTCGAAATCCTTCGCGAAATAATCGCGCGGCAGGTCCAGCGACAACGCATAGACCTCGATCAGCTTGAGGCCGAGATTGACCATCTCGCTGTGATATTTGCTGACGATTGGGCGATAGTCGGGCAGCAGTTCCGGGTTCGGCCATTTGTTCATCGCGCGGTGGCGCATGCCCGACACGACCTTGGGGTCATCCGCCTCGCGCTCGCGCAGGAAGGTCCAGCCGCCCAGCTGCGACCCCTGCTCGCTTTCGCCTTCATAGCCGGGTCGCACCGCGACGATCGACTGCATCGGCCAATAGCCCTGCATATGCCCCTGAAACTCATAGGGGCGCCGCGCTTCTTCGGGCAGCGCGAACAGCTTGCGGTTCTGGTCATAGGCCTGCTCGATCAGCGCGGGATCGAAGCCGAAATTGACGATACTGTAAAAGCCCAGCGTTTCCTGGATCAGCCGGATATCGGCGGCAAGCTGCAGCTCGGCGCCCGGCTCCCCGGCGATGAACGCGCCCAGATCGAGCACGGGCAGGGCGCGACCTTCCTCGATGACGCGAACCACCTCGGGGCTGGGCGCGGGAAGGGTTTCAACAAGCTGGGTCATTTCAGTCGCTCCGGGACGGGTCAGTCGGCTTCGTAATCGGTGATGGTCAGTTCATCGACATTGGGCATCAGCACCGCGCCCAGCTCGGCGTGGAGCGGGTGCGGCCCATAGCGGTCAAGCGTTGCGCGATCGCGCATCCTTACGATCAGGATGCTCTGGATACCCCGGCCAAACGCGGGCTGGGCAAGGCCGAGATTGGCATGGAGCTCGACCGATTCCACGCCTTCGATCCCCAGCAGCACGGGCGCCTTCGCCTTGATCGCAGCGATCTGGTCGGGGGTCGTCCCCGGCTTCCAACGCGCCAGCACCAAATGCGTCAGCATGTCAGGCGATCCGGCCCGCATAGGAGGTCGCGGGGTCGAGATGCGTGCCGTCCTTGCGCCACTGCCGGATCGCGCGGCCGATATTGGGGTCGATTTCCATCGGCCAGCGGCGGCCGTGCGGGTCGCTGACCTTGACCGTCAGGCGACCGACGCCCTCGACTTCCAGCGTGGTCGTCTCGCCATCCTGCATCGGACCCAGGCCCTGATGGTTGGTGCCGCACGCGATGATGTCGCCCGGATACAGCCGGGTGATGTGCGAGGCATAGGCGATCAGGTTGCGAATCTGATGTTCCATGTCGCTGGTATGGTATTCCTGACGCGGCTGATCATTCTGCCACAGGCGCACGGACACATTCTGCGGATCGGTGATCTCGTCGGTCAGCGTGATCCACGGCCCCATCGGACAGAAGGTCTCGAAGCTCTTGTCGATGAACCCGACGCCCATGCCCATGCCGCGCGCCGAAACGTCGATGATGCCGGTATAGCCGAACACGACGTCCAGCGCGTCTTCGGCCGCGACGTCCTTGCATTCCTTGCCGATAACGACCGCGATCTCCGCCTCGTGATGGAAAATCTTGGCGTCATCCGACGGCAGCACGACGGTGCCGCCGGGATCGAGGATCGTGGACGACGCCTTGAGGAACAGGCCCAGCGGGCGTGCCGTACCCTCCAGCCCCTCATGATAATTGCCCATCGCGAACAGCATCTGCACGGGGCGCTGCACCGGCGCGCGCAGCTGCGCCTCGGCGAGCGGGCGACCGGCGCCGGTCGCCGCTTTTTCAATCGCACCGCGGAACTCGTCAAAGCTCTCGATCAGCGCATTCATCCGGTACAGGCCCGGCAGCGCCATGATCGCTGGCAGCGCGGCCGACAGGTCGACGACCTCGTCGCCCCGGATCACTGCGGGAATATAGTCGTCGATCAGTCCGATTTTCATGTGAATTGCTTTCCAGGCTAGTCGCGGGAGGGGCTTATTGCGGCGCGAAGGCGATGGCGCGGATCTCGCCGAATTCGCGCTTCACCTTTTCCCAGCTGTCACCGCCGTCGCGGCTGATATAGATATAACCGTACATCGAGCAGGCGACGATCGTTTCGGGATCTTCGGGATGCACTGCGGCCCAGTACATCGTGGTGTTGGGCGGGACCGGCAGCTGCAGTCGCTCCCAATTATGGCCCTTATCCTTGCTGCGGTAGATGGCGCCGTTCTTGCCTGGCGTGAAATCCCCTACGGTCACGAACACCGTATTGGGATCGTCCGCCTTGATCACCGTGCAGCGGCAATAGCTGACGATGTCGCGCTCGATCGACGTGGGTTCGCGGTCGGGGAACGGCTCGAACACATGGCGGTTGAAGGTCTTGCCGTCGTCATAGCTGACCTGCACGCCGCGCGGCGTGGCGATGTAGAGATTGCCCTCCGGCCCGATCGCGAAGCCGTGAATATCCTCGAAGATATTGGCGGCCAGATCGGGATCGGACGGCCCCAGCTCGTCGGTCTTGGTCCAGCTCTGGCCGTCATCCTTGCTGTACCACAAGCCGCCGATTTCGGCACCGGCCCAGATCGTCTTGGGATCGCGCGGATCATAGGCGACATGGGTGATATGCGTGGCGCCATAGCCCGAACGCCCGACCAGCGGGTGCTTCAGATTTTCCCAGGTCTTGCCGCGGTCGCGTGTGCGATACACCGCCTTGTCGGTTTCGAACGGTGCCGCACCGACCAAGATCGTGTCGGGCTCGGTCGGATGCCAGGTGGTCGACCAGACGCGCATGCCGTTCAACGGCGAATCGATGAACTCCCAGCGCTTGCCGCCATCCTCGCTCAGATGGATGCCCGAATCGCTGCCGCCGATCACGTGGTTCTTGTTGAACGGGGAGACGTTGACCGACCGGAACTCGATCCACGGTGCCCAGGGGGCCACCGGCATTTTGAGCACCGACTGTTCCCACGTCCGGCCGCTGTCATGGCTCCAGAAAGTGCCGGAACCGATCGTGCCGATCACGATGTTGATGTCGTTCATTCTGAATATCCTCGCATGTCTTTCACGGCGGCGTTCAGCCGACCTTTTCCTTCAGAAGATGCGGCATATGTGCCTCCACCGTGCGGCGAATGCCGTCGCGCCAGTCGACCTGGGTCGGCCCCACCAGCGCCTTGCGCTTGGTGCTGTCGGAGACATAGGTGTCGCGCGTCGTCGGGCTGCGCACGAACTCGACCGGCAGGCCGGTAATCTCTGACACATAGCCCATATATTCGGGCATGGTGACAACATCGTCCCCGCCCAGATTGACGACCGTCGCCGGCACCGACGCCGCCGCCCAGAATCCGGGCATGAACCGCGCGATGTCGTCGGTGTGGATCAGGCTGCAATGGTTCTCGCCATCCAGCGGCGCCTCGATCGGCTGGCCCTCGACCATGCGCTTGAGGAACAGGATCGGCACCCCACCCCAGCCATATGGGCCGTAGATCACGTTGGGGCGCACGATCGTCGTAGGCAGATCGTAGAGGCGTGCAAGGGCGCGGGCGACGCCTTCGCTCGCGATCTTGCCGACGACATAGGGGCCCATCGACGAATGGTCGCCGCCCAGCGCGTCGGTCTCGACATAGGGATAGTCGCGCGCGTTGCGCTTGTAGACGCCCATGGTTGACACGAACACGAACGATTCCGCGTTTCGACAATGCGTCATTAGTCGCGCCACGGAAATGCCGTTGGTCTCCACCGAATCGTCATAGCTGCTGGTTTCGCGCAGCATCGCGGTGTGCAGCACATGGGTGAAATCCGTCGGCAGGCTGTCGACGCCTTCGCGCGCCATGTCCCACGCGACGGTCTTGATCCCCTGCGCCTCCAGCGCTTCGCGCACGGGCTGCTCGAACTCGTCGAACAGGGAGGAAACCCACACCTCGTTGTCCGGTGCCAGCATCTCGGCGACCGGGCGACCCATCATGCCGGCACCACCGGTGATCAGGATTTTCTTGCCAAACAACATGGCCATTCACTCTCCCCGACTCAAGCGCGGTCCTGCCGCGCTGCTGGGGCGAGCTATTCAACAGCCGTTGAAACTTGTCAATGCGGAAGCATGCCTAGTTGTTTAGTCCCGGCATCTGGTGGATCGGATCGACGATGAAGCGTTCTGGCTCTGACGGCCAAACCCTGGCGATGTATTCGTAGGGCGTGAGGCCGCTGAGCGTCTTGAGCCGGCGGGCGAGTTGTAGGCGGCCATGAAGTCGGCGAGATGCGTCCGGAGCTGGCCGTAGCTGTCGTAGTGGAAGCGCTTGACGGTGGCTTCCTTGATGGTGCGGTTCATCCGCTCGACCTGGCCGTTCATCCACGGATGGTTCGGCTTGGTGAACCGGTGCTCGATCTCGTTTGCCTCGCAGATCATGTCGAAGCGCATCTGGCGCGACCAGGCGGTGTTGCGGTTGCCAGGTTACTCGGCGAACTGGATGCCGTAGCACATTGGGAAACGCCGGATCGGGAGCCGCTATGGCCCTGATGAAGACAAGGTCGCGAAGCGGCCGCCGGCTTCATCAGGGCAAGCCATGGCCGGCCAGCATGTGTCTAAAGTGAAGTTGTCGAGACAACACTTTGGAGGCCAACCGACCATGACCAAGCTCATCCCTACGCCTGCCGATGCCGTGCTGGTAGCCATCGATATGTCCAAGAACCGGCAGGAGGTTCTCATCGAGCGACCGGAAGGCGGGCGGCGCCGACGTATGACCGTTATGGCGACCAAGGAGGACTACGACGGCTTTGCCGAACAGCTCGCCGCCATCGGTCGTCCTATCGTCGTTGGATTTGAAGCGACTGGAAATTACCATCGCACGCTGGCGCACAGACTGCTGACCGCGGGGTTCGAACTGCGCCTCATCTCATCAGTCGCGCTCGCTCGAACCCGCGAAGCGCTCCATAATGGCTGGGACAAGAACGATTCCAAGGACGCGCAGGTGATCCTCCACATGCTGCGGATCGGCGCCACACAGCGCTACGTCGATCCGCTCGCCGCTGGGATCAACGACCTTCAAGAGCTGTCCAAGACCCACGAGGTCGTCTCCAGAATGAAGACGCAAACCTGGCATCGCATCTTGACCCATTACCTCCCCCTGTATTTTCCCGAGATGGCGCGCTTCGCCGGCAACAGTCGGTCGGATTGGTTCCTGGCGATGATCGAACGGTTCCCGACCCCAGCCAGCATCACCTCGCTTGATCGGGAAGAATTCTCTGCCGCGGTATGGCCTCTGATCGGGCGCAAGGTCTCCAAAGCCCGTTTGATCAACGATGTGTATGAGACCGCCCGCAGTTCTGCGGCGTTGCCGGTGCCCGAGGACTCGATCGCGATCACCATGTTTCGCATGGTCATCGCGCAAGGTCGCAGCCTCATACACCAGCGCGACGAGATCGAACGGCTCGCCCATGCCCGGCTTGCCGAGCATGTGGATTACCGGCTGCTGCGCAATATTCCTGGCATCGGTCCGATCAACGCCCTGACGATCCTGGCTGAGGCAGGCGACCTTCGCCGCTTCAACCATCATCGCCAGTTCCTCAAGTTCTGCGGCCTCGATCTTGCAACTTGCCAGTCCGGCACGTTTCGCGGTCGCACGAAGCTATCCAAGTACGGCAATGCGCGATTGCGTCGTACATTCTGGATGGCAGCTCAGGTCGCCGCGCGTCAGCGCGACAACAGCTTCCGCGACAAGCTCGGACGATACACTGCCGGGCACGCGGACGATGCCGATCGCCGCCGCAAGGCGATGACGGCGCTCACCGCCAAGATGGCGCGCGTGGCTCACGCCGTCGTCAAGACGGGGACAGAGTACCGGCCGTTCGTCGAACGGCCGGGTGCCAGGTGGAAGGACCCCTCTCTGCAAGTGCCGTGAGGGCGCGAAAGCGACCCTGTAGATAATGTTCGGGCCTTCCACCTGGGTGCGTATCTCATTCTAAGGACGGTGAGGACCACGGCTGCTTCGGCGCCGCTGGATCCTGTGTTTGCTATGGCAGAGAGCGATCCCGTTGACGGTGGAAGCCATCTGGCTCAGAATGCATGCCGTGCCGATCATTGTCGGCGCATAGAGACCTGCTGGCCAAATCTCGCCGTTGCTTCCCTACCCAGGACGTTGTCGGTGAGGATCGTGTGGATGCGGTAGGGAACGGCTTTCAGCAGATGTTCCAGGAACTCCCAAGCCGTGCGCCGGTCAGCCTTGTCGACCAGCTGAGTGACTGCGAACTTGCTGGTGCGGTCGATAGCCACGAACAAATAGAGCCTGCCTTCGGCGGTCTGAACCTCGGCGATATCCATGTGGAAGAACCCGATGGGGTATCGCTTGAAGCGCTGGCGCTTGGGCCTGTCGCCTTCGACATCGGCAGGCGGGAGATGCCGTGCCGCTGAAGGCATCGGTGCAGCGCTGAGCGCGTCAGGCGCAGGATCGACGGCTGCAGGGCGTAGAGGCAGTCGTCGAGCGGCAGCAGCGTGTGGCGCCGGAACGCGACTACCATTGCCTCCTCGGCTTCCGTCAGGGTTGTTGAATGAGGGGCCTTCGGCCCGGTCTTCAGATCCTCGACCGTGGCCCCCTTACGCCACTTCGCCACCATCTTGGGATTGATCCCCAGCTCCCGGCTCAGCGTCGCCAGCGAAGCTGCGATCGCTGTATTGCGGCTCGGACGGCGTGCGTAGTCGTGGCGCTCCGTGGCGAACCTGTCCCATACGGCTTCCTTCCATTCCAACGAAACGATCGCACCATTAAACCGTGGGATCAAACACCTAGCGATCCGCTCCCGGCGCGGTCAACGCGCCGATGATGAACGCACGCGCCTCTACGGCCGCACGGGCGATGTCGCGCATATCGACCGCACCTTCCGACATGTTCGAGACGCGCGACGTCGAATGCAGCACCTCGATCACACACGCCGCCATGAAAGCGTACCGGAAGTAGAGCGAGCCTGGATCGACATGCGCCAGCGACCGCTGAAGCTCGCGGATGAAGACCAGGCTGATCTCGTCGACCTCCTCGCGCTGGTGGGTCAGCACGGGAGGTGTCGAGTTGATCCGGGCGGCGATCCGCCCCCAGTCGCGCCACCCCGTCGCCTTCGCCATCAGCCGCTCGAAAATGGGGTCGAGGAAGCAATCCACGATCACTTCGGGCGGAATTGCGTGCGGCGCGGCATCGCGGCGCGCCTGTTCCAGCCTTTTCAGCCGCTTGCGGTTGATCGCGAGATTCCGGCGCGAGAGGATCGCGATGTAGAGCCGCTCCTTTGAGCCGAAATGATAGTTGACCAGCGCGAGATCGACCCCGGCACGCGACGTGATCTCGCGCAGCGACGCACTTTCGTATCCGCGTTCGGCGATCACCGCCTCGGCCGCGCGCAATATGCTCAGCCGGGTGCGCACGCCCGAACGATGGCTTCGTCGTTCCGAGGCTTCCTTCTTCCTGCTGGCCAACCGGAACTCCCAAACAACGCGCTATGCTTGTCCCCGCATATCGTGCCCGATATGCAATTGACAACCGGGCGACAGCACCGCGCGATCCTGCGTCACCCGGCGTTCATTCTCGACATCGAATAATATTTCCGAATTCGGCCGAAAAATCGCATAACGATTCGACGACGAGATCAAATGGAGAGAATGCGTGCCCAGCAAGACCCTCAACATTGCCCTGCTCGCTCTCGGCCTAACGCTGTCGGGACAGGCGATGGCCGCCGAATGCCCGGAGGCGGATCGCAAGGAAACCGCGTTGAGCGGGGCGCCCGACAAGCCGACTGGTGCAACGCAGGGTGCATCGGCGGCGATCGACCTTGGCCCGGAAATCGGTGTCGCGGGCCGCGCGTTGCGGTTTCGCCAGGTGACACTCGCACCCGGCGCCAGTGTCCCCGCACACAGCCATCAGGGGCGGCCCTCGATCATGTATGTCCTCTCGGGCGAGGCGACCGAATATAGCAGCAAATGCCGGATCGCGGTGGTTCACAGGGCAGGCGACACTATCCGCGAGATCGGCGGCTTTTCGCATTGGTGGAAGAATGCCGGCACGGTGCCCACGGTGCTGATCGTCAGCGAGGTCGCGCCGACTCAATAGCGACTCGGCCCACGCCGTCGGGGGCGTTGGCGCATCAAGGGATGATGCCGGTCGGCACCTGCCCGCGATCAGGCGTGTCGTCGCGCCAGCGCACGGATCCGACGGGGCGCTCCAGCAAGCGCGTGATCCGCGTTTCGCCGACGATGCCGTAGCGATCGGAGATTTCCGTCACCAGCACCAGTTCGGCGGCGGTCAACCGGCTGCGATGACGCAGATAATCATGCCAAGTCGGGCAATGAAAGCGTTCGACCCAGCGCTCCGCATCGCCGATGTCGCGCGCCAGCGTCCACGCGCTCACACCGTTGCGGCGACGCAACAGCCGGATCTCGAGCATGGCCTCGTAGAAGCCGCGCGCCTCTTCCTTTGGCACGCGGAATTCGATCTCGATCACGATCGGCCCGCTCCGCCCCGTCAGTGCCAGATCGATCTGCGGGTCGTCGAATTCGCGGAGAGATGCGGTTGGATCGGGAATGTCTTCGGCCGCTTTCAGCCAGCGCCCGGCGATCGACAGAAGCACCAGCGTCAGGCCAGACGCGCCGAGCGTGACCGAAATCGACGTCTGTTCGGCGACATAGCCCCCCAGCCAGCTGCCCATTGCAAAGCCGCCCGCCGCCGTCGCCTGAAACGCCGCCAGCGCCCGCCCGCCGACCCAGCGCGGCGCACCGATCTGAACGGCGACATTGAGCGAGGTCAACGCCTGGGTCCACACCGCGCCGATCAGGATGAGGACGATCGAAGCCGCCCAGATATTGTGACAGAATGCGAGGACAACGACCCCGATTCCGGTCAGCGTCACGCCGCTCTCGACGGGCGCGCTGCCCAGCCGCGCGCGGAACTGGTCGATGAACAGCCCGCCGACCACTGCTCCCCCGCCATAGCTTCCCAGCAGGATCCCGAAGACCAGCGGCCCCCCGTTCAACGCATATTTCGAGATCAACGGCATCAGGCCGACGATCGACGCGAGGCAGCTGCAATACAGGAAACTGCGCACGATCACGGAGCGCAACGCCGCCGAGTGCGCGATATACCGAACCCCGGAGACGATCGCGCTTCCGACGCGCTCGGGCGGTAGGCGCGGCTTTTCCGGCACGCGCTTCCAGCGCCAGAACGCGGCCAGCATCGGCATATACAAAAAGGTGGAGACACAGAATGCCGCTGCGGCGCCGGCCAGCGCCACGATGGCGCCGCCCACCGCCGGGCCGAAGCTGCGCGCGATATTGAAACTGATCGCGTTGAGCGTGACCGCGCGCGGGATGACCTCCCCCGGCACCTGTTCCGAAACCAAGGATTGCCAGGACGGCGTGTACGTACTGGTGGCGATGCCGAGCAGAAAGCAAAGGCCGAGCAGTAGCGGCGGCGTCATCAGATCGGTCACGGTCACAAGGACGATCAGCACATTGACGAACGCGGCGCCGCCCAATGCGATCATCCCGATCTGGCGCCGATCATAGCTGTCGGCGATCGCACCGGCGGGCATCGCGAACAGTAGATAGGGAAGCATCAATGCCGACTGAACCAGGGCCACCTGCTGCGGGCTGTCGGTCAGCAAGGTCATCGTCCACGCGGCGCCCACGCCCGCGATCATCAGCGCCAGGCTTGCCAACAGGCTGCCGAACCAGATTTCGCGGAAATTGCGATGCCCGAGCGGCCCGACCGGAGGCGCCGGCGGGCGCGTTGCAGATCGATCGCTCACGTCGATACCCTAGATCGCACAACGGTGCCCGGCAATGCCGTTTCGCGGCACTCGCGAATGCGGCCCCGCCCACAAGGGCGGGAATATTCGGTATTCAGAATTATGTTCCACGTCCGGGATTTTGAGATAGTGATTGCCGCAAGCCATGCGGGCACGTGGATCGCAGGCGAACGGACAGGCGGGAGGGGCGAATGAAAGCTGCAATCATCGATCGCGCGGGTGAGGCGCCGCATTACGGCACCTTCCGGAAACCGGAGGCACAGGAGGGTTCGGTCCTGATCCATGTGGACACGGCGGGCCTGGGCGGCTGGGACGTGCTGGGCATGTATCAGTTCGGCGTCGATTATCCCTGCGTCCTGCGTGGTGAGGGCGTCGGGCGACTCGACAATGGCCGGCGCGTCTATTTCGGCGAACGCGCCCACCCGCCCTTTGGCGCCTGCCGAACGGGTGGTCGTCCCGCGCGCGGAGGTGTGGGATGTGCCCGACGCCGTGGACGACGCGCTGGCGATTACCATGGCGATTGCCGGGACGGGCGCATGGGCGCCGCTCGATCAGGCCGGCGTGAATCCGGGCGACAATGTCCTGATCGTCGGCGGCACCGGTGCGATCGGCCAGATTGCGCTGCAGCTCGCGCGCATCATGGGCGCCGGTCATGTCGTCGCGGCGGCGCGCAGTCGGCCCGCGCTGAACCGGCTGGTCGCGCGCGGCATCGCCGATGCGGGTGTGGCGCTGGGCGGGCCGGATGATGTCGCGGCGCTGGCTGCGCAATCGAATGGCGGATTCGACGTGGTGCTGGACATGGTCGGTGGACCACCACTGCATGCGGCGATGAAGGCGACCCGCTGGGGCGCGCGGATCAAGACGATCGGGGTGGGCGCCGGCGATCAGATGAACTTCAACATCCGCGACCTGCTGTTCCGCTCGCTTGCGCTGGTCGGCACCGGGCAGCGGCCGCCCGCCGAGCGCGAACACACGTGGCTCCACCTGCTCACCCTTGCCCTCGAACATGATATCCGGGTGGACCATGACGTCTATCCGCTGGCGGAGGTTGCGAACGCCTGGGCCGCACAGGCCGGCAGCCCCCACGCGAAGGTGCTCGGCAAGGTCCGATAGCTGCCTCGCGGCGCTGCCGCAGGGCCAGCCCCTGAAAACAAGATGCCCGCCGCACGAGAGTGTGCGGCGGGCATTGTCACCACAGAGCCTGTCCTCAGACCGGCACTGCCATCGCGTCGGCAGCCGGCACCTGGCAGCGGCCGATATCGCTCTCGTCCTTGTGGAACAGCTTGAGCGCGTTGATGTAGCGGATCTTGTCCTTGTCCTCGTCCGAGATCCGCAGATCGGCGGTCATGTCGAACCGGATCGCATCGCTGCCACCGAAATTGGTGCCATAGACCAGCTGGTCTGCACCGATCAGCTCGACCATCGCCTGTCGCATCGGCAACGCGTGGATTTCCGGATCGAACCAGAAATTCTTCATATAGTGCATCATGTCGTGCTTGTTGTGGCGCACTTCCAGGTTCTTGTTGCACTCGTCGAGACGACCCAGCTGATAGGGCACGAAGCCGCCCGCATGGGTGATGTAGACCTTCAGGTCCGGGAACCGGTCGAGCACGCCGCCGCACACTAGGTTCCAGAAGCACTGGCTCTCGTCATAGTTCATGCCGACTATCGCGGTCGTCTCGTAGCGATCGTTGTTCGCCTTCTCGCCCCAGGTCACCGACTGGTTATAGCCATGGACGAAGATCGGCAGGTCGAGATCGCACATCGTCTTCCAGACGATGTCGAGTTCCGGCGAGTCGAACTCGAGCCCGCCGAAGTTCGCGCCACCGGCCGACAGGCCGACCGCGCCATATTCCTTCACCGCATGGCGAATGATGTCCGGGCAGGCTTCCGGCACGTTGAGCGGCGCATGCGCCCAGTAGAACAGGCGGTTGTCGCTGTCCGCGCAATATTGCGCCGCGACCTCGTTGAACCGCTCGGACAGCCGGATCGAGAATTCGGCGGAAGTCCAGTACATGTAGCAATGCGACGGGATCGACAGCACCTGCGCGTCCTGGCCGGCCGCATCCATGCTCTTGAGGCGATTGCGGTTATCGCGCGCCATCTTCCAATATTCTTCGAGGCGGGGCGCGGTGCCGGCGGCAACCGCGGCGCGGCGCTCTGGCTGGCCAAGGGTAAGGATCCAGTGTCCGACCTTCAGGCTGAAATCGCCATTGTTCTTTTCCTGAAACTGCGGGCCCCAGAACGGATCCTGATCGTAGAAATCAGGATGGACGATATGGGCGTGGAGGTCGATCAGCATCTTGACTAAATCCTCTCTGAGAGCTGCTTTAACCGGGCGCGTTCGCGCATGTGCGCAGGGTAACGCGGAAGGCCTCCCCTTGCAAAATTTTTCTTGAAATGAAATCGAATTCTTTCACCAGAACGCGAACCGCTATCGAAGTCCGATCCGTTCGATCCTGGGCAGCACAAGCCGCTGAAATCGCTCCAGACCGACATGATATTGCGGCCATGCCAGCAACACACCATCCAGGCCATAGCTGCTCAGCCGCGCGAGCCCTTCGGCGATCTGGTCCGGCCCGCCCATCAGGGTGCAGCCGGTATCGCCCGCGATCAACTTCTCCAGATAACGTCGATATTCCTCGGGCGGCATGGGCGGCGAGGTGACGTTGCGGACGCGCGCATGATGCTCGGCCTGTGCCCAGTCCCCCTTCTCCTCGACAAAATAGTGATAGAAGTCGTCGGCATCCTGCTCGGTCTCGCCATCAATGACGCTGGCATAGGTCCATACCTGGATCTCGCGCCCGAATTCCTCGCGCGCCAGCCGGCGGTAATCGGCGACCTGCGCCGCGATCTCTTCGTTGATCCCCTTGGGCGCGATGAACACCATGTCGCAATGCGCGACCGCGAAGCGTTTGCCGACCTCCGACACGCCAGCATTCATGATCGGCGGCCGCGGACGCGCCGTCACGTTCAGGTTCAGCGCCGCCCCCTTTACCTGATAATATTCGCCGGTGAAGTCGAACGGGTCGGGCGATGTCCATAGCCGCTTGATGATCGTGACCCATTCGGCAGCCTGGGCGTAACGATCAACATGCGTGCCCGCAGCGCTCGCGCCGAACAGGTCGATCTCCGACTGCATCCAGCCGCACACGATGTTCAGCGCAAAGCGCCCGCCGCTGATCTGGTCGATCGTCGCGCCCTGTTTGGCGGCGACGACCGGGTGGAGGCTCGCGACGTGCGAGGTGGAGAACAGCAACGGGTTTTCCGTGACCGCCGCCAGCGCCGCTGCCCAAGTATAGCTTTCCAGCGTATGCCGCCCGTACCACCGGCCGAGCGGCACGATCGCCTCGAACCCCGCCGCATCGGCAAGTTTCGCGGCGTCGAGGGTGGAGGGCCAGCTCGCCGCGATCTGCCCCTCGACCTTCGAGACGATGAACCCGCCATCCGAATTCGAGCAGAATGTCCCCAGTTTCAACTTGCGGTCGCTGAATAGCTTGTGGCCGGAAGCGCGGAACAGGTCGAAATCGTCGGACATGGCTGCCCTCACACCGTTAGAAGCTTGCAGATAGCGACACCCCGTAGGTGCGTGGCTCCCCGAGCACGATCGAATTGAAATTCGCGCCCGCCAGCGATCCGGTCCGGCCCGCAAAATATTCGTTGGTCAGGTTCTTGCCGAACAGCGAGAAGGTCAAGTCCGAGTTCCGCAGCTTGTACGAAATGCGCGCGGCGAGCAGGCCATAGGCTTCCTGCGTGACCGCCGCCGCTTGGAATGCGCTGTACGGAACCAGCCCAGCCGCGCCAACCGAACCGATGTTCAGGAAATTGACCTTCGATCGCCAGTTATAGTCGGCGTGCAGCTCGATCTCGCTGCCATCCGACAATTCGATCGGATAGTCGCCGCTGACCGCCCAGGTGACCTTGGACACTGCCGGAACCGACGTGTCCTTGTACGGGCCAGCCGTGAATTCCGGCTCGATCAGGCCGAGCGAGCCCGACAGGCGCAGATCGCCCAGCAGGGCCGTCGCCTCGAATTCGGCGCCGTAGATCCGTTCCTTGCCCGCATTGACGACGGCGATGACGATCGACGGCGTGCTGGACAGCAGCGAGTTCTGCTGCACATCGCTGTACAGCGAGTAGTAGCCCGAAGCGGCGAATTGCAGCCTGCGGTCGAACAGCGAGAGCTTCGCACCGACTTCCCAGCTGTCGACCTTCTCCTCCTTGAACGGGGTGAAGAACGTGACGGTGGTGCCGGTCGGCTGCTGATGCCCGCCGGCGCGGAACCCGCGTGCGAACTTGGCATAGAGCAGGCTGTCGGCGTCCGGCTTATAGTCGATGCCGACCGTGAACGGCACGGTCTTGAACGTGATCCGTTTCGGGCTGAAGCTGCACTTCACGGCATCCGTCGTCAGGCCGAGCGTCGCATAGGGACAGGTCTGCGCGCCGATCGCGCCGGCCGGCAGGTCGGCGGTGACGGTGTTGGCAAAGGCGGCCGCGACCGGGAAGAGCGGACGCCGATAGGTGATGTCGCGGTGATCGACGACATAGCGCAGGCCGCCGGTCAGCCGGAGGCCGGGCGTCACCTCATAGGTCAGCTGCGCGAAGGCGCTGAGCGATTCATTCTCCGGGATCAGTTCATTGACCTGGATCGTCGCGCCGGCGCGGACGAGTCCGGTGTTGCGGACCTTTTCACGAAAATAATAGGCGCCCGTCACCCATACCAGGCTCGAATCGGCCGACTCGCCGGTCAGCTGAAGCTCCTGACTGAACTGGTCGCCCACAAATTCGAATTCGAGCACATCGACCGTCGGCAGCGGCGTGCCGTCCTGATCGTTCGCGCCCTGGAAGTCCATGTTGCGGTAACCGGTGATCGACTTCAGTTCGGCAAATCCCAGATCGACGGTTGCGATCCCGGTCAGCGTGTAGATTTCCGATTGGTTGAGCGGATTGAAGCCCTGCTGGCTGACCCGACTGCCCTTGGGCGCGACATAGGGCGCATAGGCGGCGGGCGACGTGCCAGGCAGATAGTCGCGCAGTACCCACAGCGACTGGTGGTTCTTGCCCGCATAATAGTCGCCGATCAGGTCAAAGCGAACACCCTCGGCAGGATCGGCGCGCAGGCTGGCGCGGACGAAATTGTCGTTCTGATCCGCCACATCGCCGAAGCGCGCGTTTTCGCCCCAGCCGTCATGCTGGACATGGGCGAGCACGACCCGTGCGGCCAGCTTGTCGTCGACCAGCGGCAGGTTGGCGATGCCCTGGGCGGTGATGGCATTGTAATTGCCATAGGCCAGCTTGAGCGAACCGCTGTGCTCGTAACTCGGCTTGTTGGTCGCGATGTTCAGCGCGCCGCCGATCGTGTTGCGACCGAACAGCGTGCCCTGCGGCCCACGCAGAACTTCTGCCGATGCAATATCGACCAGCGCGAAGTTGCTGCCCTCCGACCGCGCATAATAGATGCCGTCGACATAAGTGCCGACCGCTTGATCGACATTCGGAAGCACGCCGCCCGGGGCCACACCACGAATGGCGAGGATCAGGTCGTTATTGCCGTAGGGCGTAGCCGAGAAGGTGATCGCAGGCGCGTTCTGCGTCAGCGCCTGGACGTCGCCGATCTGGCGCTTCTCGAGTTCGGCAGTGCCGAACGCGGTCACGGCGACCGGGACGTCCTGCAACCGCTCCTCGCGCCGCTGGGCGGTGACCACGATGTCCTGCAGCCCCTGAGCCTCCTCGGCCTGCTGCGCGGGCGCCGCGGGTTGCTGCTGGGCCTGAGCAACCGCCGCAAAGGGCGATGTCAATGCAGTGCCGATGATCAGCGCGCGACGAAAAATCTGCATTGGAAATCCTCCCTGGCCGCCGCTCTCCGGGCGTTGGTCAGGCCCAGCTAACCAGCGAGCCCTGCCAACGCAAGTGGTATTCTTTTTTCAGATACATATTCTGTATCAAGATGTACTTTGGCGACATTTTTGCGCGGTGGCCGCTTCAACCTGCCATCGCTTCCTTCCGCCGCCCGACTTCGGCGTAGGGGCGCTGGCTCGCCACGGCGACGATCAGGCCCAGGAGCGCGATCGGGAAGCCGACGATCGCCAGCGACAGCCCAACCGCCGACTCGTCCTGGAACACATAGTCGGTAATCAGGGCGACGGCGGTCGGCGCCAGCGCGATGCCGCCCAGACCCGCGATCAGCAGATAGATGGCGACGATCTGCCCGCGCATGCGATTAGGCACGACTTCCTGCACCATCACCGGCGCGGAGCTGTGGCCCAGTACCGACGCGAACAGCATCACGCCCAGCACCGCCAGGCTCAGTTCAGCGGTGGGCATCAGACTCCAGATACCGGCAGTCAGCACCGTGATGAGCATCGACACCTGCATCACGCGAAGCCGGGCGGCCGGAATGCCGCGCGCGACCAGCCAGTCCCCGAAGAACCCTGACGTCAACGTCCCCAACATGCCACCGCTGGCGACGATGATCCCCAGAGTCACGCCGATCTGTTGCGGCGGGATCCCGAACGTCCTGCCATAATAGGCGACCGCCCAGTTGACTGCCGCATAGCCCACGATCGCCAGCGCCGTCGGGCACAGAAAGATCGGCCACAGCGCGCCCATGTTGCTGCGCATGAACGCGAACAATTCCTTGTACGTCGGAGTCTGCGTGCCGCCATCGCTGCCGATGACCGTCTCGCGCCGCACCGGTTCCCTGACCAGGAACAGCAGCGCCGCGAGGAAGATGCCCGGCGCGCCCGCGATCAGGAACGCCATGCGCCATGGCTCGAACGAACCCAGCAAGGGCACTTCCGCCCCCGTCGGCGGGATCATCTTGAGGATCAGGCCGCCGATCAGCAGCGATGCCCCCTGCCCGATCGCCAGCGACAGATAATAGACCGAGATCGCCCGCCCGCGCCGGGCCGGCGCGACATAGTCGGCGATGATCGAATAGGCGGCCGGGGCCAGCACGGCCTCACCCACGCCCACGCCCATGCGGGCGATGAACAATATGGTGTAGCTGTTCGCGAAGGCCGTCAGTGCGGTCATCGCGCTCCACACGATCACCCCCCCGACGATCAGGTTGCGGCGGTTGGTGCTGTCGACCAATCGCCCGAACGGCAGGCCCATCAGCGTGTAGATCAGCGCGAAGGCATAACCCTGCAACAGGCTGAACACGGTATCCGAAATCCCGAACTCGGCCTTGATCGGCGCGACCAGCAATGCCGGGATCTGGCGATCAAGCTGCGACAGCAATGTCACCACGAACAGGATCGCGACAACCGACCATGCCTGCCACGCAGGGGGATAGGGTGCTTCGTGGCGGGCTGTGGCGCCCGGGCCGGCTTCGTTCGACATATCCACTCCTGAGCCTTGTCAGCACTTTGTCTATCCGAACCCGGTTCCGGGCCCCCCCGTCGTCCGTCAGATGCTCCAGCCACCACACACGAACAGCGTCTGTCCAGTGGTGTATCCGGCCTCGTCGGACAGGAAATAGTTGACCGCGGCCGCGACCTCGCCCCCCTGGCCGAGCCGGCCGAGCGGGACGCGGCTCATGTCCTTCTGGGTCTGTGGGCTGTCCGGCGGATTGTTGCGCACGAACATCTCGGAATGGATGAATCCGGGTGCGACCGCGTTGACGGTGATCGCGCTGTCGGCGAATTCGAGCGCCCACGACCGCGTCAGGCTCTCCACGGCGGCCTTGCTCGACGCATAGATCGACGTCCGTTCACGCCCCAGCATCGCGCGGCTGCACATGTTGACGATCCGCCCGCGCCCGTTTGCGCGCATCGCCGGCAGCACAGCCTGTGTGACCTTGATCGTCGCGTTGACGTTCAGCTCATACATTGTGCGAACGGCGGCGAGATCGACGTCCTCCAGCGCGGCGCGGTCCGATGCACCGGCGTTATTGACCAGATTGTCGACGCGGTGATCGGCCAGAATTGCCGCCATCGCAGCCGCCGTGGAGACATCGTCCGCCAGATCGGCGCTGTAGAAATCACCCGCAAAGTCGGGAATCGGGCGCCGCGCGACGCCGATGACATGATGGCCCCGTTCGGCCAGATACGCACAGAGCGCGGTCCCCAATGTCCCGCCTGCCCCGGTCACCAACGTCGTCGGCATCGCAATCCCCACTCTACCCTTTTCGCTGCCCGTTCAGAGCGTGCGAGCGATAATTTCGCGCATGATCTCCGAACTGCCGGCATAGATGCGCATGACGCGCGCATCCACCCAGGCCCGCCCGATGACATATTCGCTCATATAGCCATAGCCGCCATGGAGCTGCAGCAGTTCGTCGAGCACCACGCCCTGCACCTCTGCCCCCTTTAGCTTCACCATCGCCGCCAGTTCGGGGGTGAGTTCGCCCTTCAGGTGCAGCGCGAGGCAGGTATCGACAAAGGCGCGCAGCATCACCGACTGCGCCTTGGCGTCGGCCAGCTTGAAGCGCGTGTTCTGGAAATCGAACACCGACTGCTCGAACGCCTTGCGATCGCGGGTATAGGCGATGGTGCGCTCCAGCATCGCCTCGATCGACGCGGCGGCGCGGATGCCGACCACCAGCCGCTCCTGCGCGAGTTCGGTGAGAAGGTAGTAGAAGCCCTTATTCTCCTCGCCGAGCAGATTGCCGACCGGCACCCGCACATCGTCGAAGAACAATTCTGCGGTGTCCTGTCCGTGGAGGCCGATCTTTTCGAGGTTGCGGCCCTTCTTGAACCCCGGAGTGCCGTCCTCGACCGCGATCAGCGAAATGCCCTTGCGCCCCGCTTCCGGGTCGGTCTTGACCGCGACGATGACTAAGCCGGAATTCTGGCCATTGGTGATGAACGTCTTGCTGCCGTTGATCACATAATGGTCGCCGTCGCGGCGCGCGGTGGCGCGCACCGCCTTAAGGTCGCTGCCGATGCCCGGCTCGGTCAGCGCGAGCGCGCCGATCAGTTCGCCGGATGCGAGCCTGGGCAGGTAATTGGCCTTCAATTCCGCCTTGCCATAGCGCAGGATATAGGGCGCCATCACATCCGAATGCAGCGTGAATCCCACCGCCGTCGCGTTCACCCGCGCCAACTCCTCGATGATCACAGCGGAGAAGCCGAAATCCGCGCCGGCGCCGCCATATTCCATCGGGATCAGCGGGCAAAGCAGCCCCTGCTCGCCCGCCTTGCGCCAGACGTCGCGCGAAACGATGCCCTGCCGCTCCCACTCGTCATGGTGGGGCACGATCTCGGTCTCGACGAAACGTCGAACCTGATCGCGGAACATCTCATGCTCTTCGGTCAATACCGTGCGGGGAATCCCAACCATCAGTCGACGCGCTCCAAAATGGTGGCGGTGCCCAGCCCGCCCGCACAACAGATCGCCTGTAGCCCGTAACGGACGCCGCGGCGCTCCATTTCATGCAGCAGGCTGGTCATGATCCGCGCGCCGCTCGCGCCGAGCGGATGGCCGAGCGCGATCGCGCCACCATTGACGTTGAGCTTGTCAAACGAGACGCCGGTTTCCTGCATCCATACCAGGGGTACCGGCGCGAACGCCTCGTTGACCTCGAACAGGTCGATGTCGTCGAGTGTCAGCCCCGCCTTCGACAGCACTTTCGCGGTCGCGGCGATCGGGCCGAGCAGCATCAACGTCGGGTCCGACCCCACGGTCGTCACGGCACGAACGCGCGCGCGCACCTTCAACCCGCGCGCGCGGGCATTCTCCTCCGCCATCAGCAGCACGGCCGCGGCGCCGTCGGAAATCTGCGAGCTGTTGCCGGCGGTCACCTTGCCGTCGGGACGAAAGGCGGGCTTCAGCCCAGACAGCTTCTCGCGGCTGGTGTCGCGGCGGATGGTCTCGTCGTGCGACAGCGACTCGATCGTACCGACCGCATCGTGCTGGCGCCATTGCATGACCGGGACCGGCGCGATCTCACGGTCGAAATAGCCGGCATCGGTGGCGGCGGCGGCGCGGCGATGGCTCTCGCTCGCATAGTCGTCGAGCTGGTCGCGGCCGAAGCCCCATTTGTCGGCGATCCGCTCGGCCGCTTCGCCCTGCGAAATCTGCGGAAAACGCTCCTGCAGCGCCCAGCCGAATTGCTCGCCATAGATTTCCTTGTTGCCGCCCATCTTCACACGCGACATGTTCTCGGCACCGCCAGCGGCGACGATGTCGAACGCTCCGCTGGCGATCTCACCCACCCCCATGTGAATGGCAGCTTCGGAGGAACCGCAACGCCGATCGACCGTCGTACCGGGGATCGATTCGGGCCAGCCCGCCGACAACAGCGAGGTACGGCCTATATTGCCCGATTGCTCGCCCACCGCGGTCACGCAGCCCATGACGACGTCCTCGACCTCGGCCGGGTCCACGCCCGCGCGATCGGTGACCGCGTTAAGGACGACGGCACCCAGATGGTCCGACCGGATTTCAGACAGCCCCCCTCGCACCCGCCCAATCGGCGTCCTTGCGGCACCGATAATCGCAATTCCCGTCACGAATGACCCTTTCAACTTCAGAATTATCGAGCCATATGAGCGCACGGTCGGCGGAACGCAACGCCTAATGGCAATATGTCGCGGACATTCGGAGAGGATAGAATATGCGTGTGATCATCACCGGCGCGGCCAGCGGAATCGGCGAGGCAGTGGTGGAGCAACTACTCGAGAACGCCGAATCGCGCCTGTTGCTGGTGGATCTCAACGGAGACGGGCTGGCGCGTATCGCGGCGCAGCATGGCGATCGCGTATCGACACTGGCTGCCGATCTGTCCGCCCCGGATTGCGGGGAAGTGGTCGTCGCAACGGCGATGCGCGAACTGGGCGGGATCGACGGGTTGGTAAGCAATGCCGGCCTGCTCCCGCGCGGATCGCTGGCCGACGCCACGCTTGCGGATTTCGACCTGTCGTTCGCACTCAACGTCCGAGCAACCTGGCTGCTGGCGCAGGCCGCCTACCCGCATCTGCGCGCGAACGGCGGCAGCCTGGTCGCCACCGCCTCGATGGCGGCCAGCGACCCGACGCCGGGTTGCAGCTTCTATGCGCCCAGCAAGGCCGCATTGCTGATGCTGGTGCGGCAACTTGCGAATGAATGGGGTCCGGACAGCATCCGCTGCAACTGCGTGTCGCCCGGACCAACGCTGACCGGCATGAACAACGATACGTTCGCCGACCCGGAAAGGCGGCGCGCGCGCGAATCGACCATTCCGCTGCGCCGCATGAGCATGCCGGCCGATATCGCGCGAGCGATCGTGTTCCCGCTGAGCGACGCGGCATCTCAGATTTCGGGCGTCAATCTGCCCGTCGATGGCGGGCTGACCAGCACGCTGATGTCGGCGGGCATGGTGCAGCGCGCCTAGCACGGGATTTCAAGGAGAAGATCAGTGAAGCAGTTTGAGGGAAAGACCGCGCTCGTCTCGGGGTCGTCGCAAGGCATCGGCAAGGCCGTGGCGATCGAGCTGGCGCGGCGCGGCGCGGCCGTGACGATCAACTATCCACGCGAAAGCGATCGTCACAACGCCGATGCGGTGCTTGAGGAAATTGCCGCGTTCGGCGGCAAGGCCGTCGCCGTGATGGCCGACATCATGAAGGTTTCGGCGATCCTCGAGCTGTTCGACGGCGCGGAGGCGGCGCATGGAAAGCTCGATTTCGTAATCGCCAATGCCGGCGGCAATATCCGGCACGCCACCTTCCTCGATACCGATGAGGAGTTGTTCGACGCAGTGAACGCGCTGAACGCCAAGTCGACCTTCTTCATGTTTCGCGAGGGGGCGAAGCGGATGAACGACGGCGGGCGCCTGATCGGCCTGTCCTCCTCCACCACCCGCGTCGTCTATCCCGGCACGGGCGCTTATGCCGGCTGCAAGTCGGCGATCGAGATGTATTGCAAGACGCTGTCAAAGGAGGTTGGCCATCGCGGCATCACCGTCAACAGCGTGGCGCCCGGCATGACGGTGACCGAAGGATTGCAGGCGTCCACCGTTCCTGAAGAACGCTACGAACTGGTCAAGTCGATCACCCCGCTGGGGCGGCTCGGCGTTGCGCAGGACGTCGGAAACGTCATCCTAATGTTGCTGGGCGACGATGCCGGATGGGTCACGGGGCAGCATGTCAATGCGGGCGGCGGCGCGTTCCACTGATCCCGGTTCGCTATTTGCCAATGCATGGCGTCCCTTCTATGTGTTATTGACGTTGTCTTGCATCACCCAGTAACTGCTGTGGCGCAGGTCTGGTTGATCCCCCGGCGCGCCGGGTCAGAACAGAGGGAACCGAGCCAAATTGTCCGAAAGCAGTGATTTGCCCGCGACCCGAAAGACGCGCGGGTCCGGCGCAAAAAAGGTGCCGGCCGGGTCTGCGAAAGCGCCGGCCGCAACCGCGAAGGCGCCCGCGCGTGCGTCACGTGCTACCCCGGCGCCTGCGTCCGAGATGGTCAACGCCAAATGGGCCGGTTCGGCGGCGCTGGAGCTCAAGACTCCGGTGCGTCCGGTTGCCAATGCGATCGGCATCCTGCGGCATCTGAGCGACGGTAAGTCGAGCACATCGACCCAGATCGCACGCGACCTGAAGATCAACGCCAGCACCTGCTTCAATATCCTGCGCACGCTGGTCGCAGAGAATATCCTGAGCTTCGACCAGGCGGGCAAGACATACAAGCGCGGCGCGGGCCTGCTGGGCCTGACGGCCGGGATGATGAGCCAGGAAGGGCGCATCCTGGCGGCGCGCGAGCGGCTGGCGGAATTCGCGCGGGAGCAGAATGCTACGGTCGCGCTGTGGGAGCGCGTGTCGCTCGACCGCAATGTGCTGGTGGCAACCGAGCATGGCAGCGGCAATGTCCGCATCTACCTGCAGGTGCAGGACCGGTTTCCCGTCTTGCTGGGATCGACCGGGCGGCTGCTGGCGACCCGGCTCGGCTTGTCCAAGGCGGAAATCCGCCGAAGGTATGCGGAGACCCGGTGGTTCAACAAGCCCGAGTTCGAAAGCTATTGGGATGACGCGGTAAAGGCTGCCGATACCGGACACGCCGTCGACGACGGCGATTTCTCTGCCGGCGTACTGACCGTATCGGTCCCGGTCGAGGATGGCGCGGGCAATATCGGCTATTCGCTTACCGCGCTGACCTTCCGCGAGCTTTGCCGCGGTCGTGCCGTTGCGCGCATGACCAAGAAGCTGACGGTCCTGTCGGAAGAAGTGGCGAAGTTCCTCTACTAGCGCGCCTCATCGAAGGCGCGAAGGTCCGTCGGCAGATCGAGATCTGCGGCGAGTCCGGGCCGCTGGATCAGTAGCGGCTCAACGCCGATTGACTGCGCCGCAAGGACGTGGTGCCGGCAGCTGTCGATTCCATGGCGATAGGGTATTGCGAGCGGGGGCCGGACCAGCAGCGCATTGGTTCCGAGACCGGAGCGGTCCGGCGCGATGACGACCGCCGAGGCTTCGCCTGCGGCGATCATCGCCTCCAGGTCGGCCGGTTGCAGCAACGGAAGGTCGGTGCTCACCGAAAGCACCGAGGTGGCGCCATTCGCTCGTGCCGCCATCGCGCCCTGTGTAAGCGCGAGGTTCAGATCGCGCCCTTCCTCGGGGTGCGCGCTCATGCCCGCTTGTGCGGCCTCACGCAGCAACGCGGGCGATCGGCTGACGACATGACAGCGTTCTGGCGCCACGACCGCCATGCACGCCCGCAGCGTTTGACGGTACAGCCGAAGGTTCAGGTCATACCGTTCCGCGTCGCAGAGCACCGAGGCAAGTCGGCTCTTGCCCTCTTCCGGCGGGTGGACCGCAATGACGATGCGCAGCGGCATCTCAGCGGCTCCGATCGCCGGAGCCGATCCGCGCGGCGAACGCCACGATCTCCTGTGCCAGCCGCCGACTATCCTGTGCATCGCGCATCAGGATATCCGTAGCCAGAATTGCGGGAGATGCATCCGGTTCCGAGACCCCGTCCGCGCGATCCACCACCAGCCCGTCGAGCAGGTCGCCATAATGCGCCGCCAGTGCCGCCGGTGACGGCGCGCTGCCCACCTCGCGCATGATCTTCGCCGCAGGCCCCTTCACCGTCTCCCCGCCGATGAATGGGGACAGCGCGACCAGCGGCACGCGGCGCGCGCGCAGCGCGGCGGCGATCCCCGGCACCGCCAGGATCGGCGCGATGCTGAGCCACGGATTCGACGGGCACAGCAGGATCGCGCGCAGCGACGGGCTGTCCAGCGCGGCGATGACGCCCGGCGCCGGGCGCGCGGCCTCCGCACCCTCGAACCGAATCGCCCGGAACCTCGGCTGCGCCTTATGGTCGACGAAATAGCGTTGAAACGGCAGTTCGCCCGCGTCGGTCAGTACGATCAAGCGCACCGGCTCCTCGCTCATCGGAACGATCGGATGATGCACGCCCAGCCGGGCGGCAAGGCGCCCGGTGACGACGGACAGCGAGTCCGTTGCGAGCCACTGCGTCCGCAGCACATGAGTCGCGAGATCGCGGTCGCCCAGGTTGAACCACGCCGTCCCGTCCAGCGCCCGGACCGCGTCCATGAACTGCCAGCTCTCGCCCGCCAGCCCCCAGCCGCGCACCGGGTCGTTGAGCCCCGCCAGCGTGTAGATCACCGAATCGATATCGGGACAGATATTGAGGCCGAAATGCTCGAAATCGTCGCCGGTGTTGACGACGATCGTCAACTCCTCCGGCGGAAGGATCGCCGCCAGCCCGCGCGCCAGTTTCGCGCCGCCGACGCCCCCGGCCAGCGCGACGATCATGGAAACAGGTCCATCGCGCGGTTGCGGACCAGGTCGGATGCCCGCCCTGCCCCCGCGCTCATTGCCAGGCCACGCAGGAGAACCATCGGCCGCCCCTCCGCCGCCTGCTCCATCAGTATCGACGCGGCGGCGGCGACCTCATCGGCCAGCCCCAGCTCACTCGTCGCGAGCGGCCGACCGAACAGGTCATGGACACCGCGCAGGTCTAGCAGCGCCGGCATCCCCGCCACACCGATCGCGGTGCCGATCGCCCCGTTGCGCCATGCCCTCCCGATGCTGTCGATGATCACCACGCCAACCTCCGCGCCGGTTCGCGCACGCAATGCCTTACCTAGCGCCGCCGCGCTGGCATCGGGATCGACGGGCAGCAGCAATGCTGACTCTGCGCCTTCATGGTCGATATTGGACTGGTCGATCCCGGCATTTGCCAGCACCAGTCCCAGGCGGTGCCGCACGATGATGAAGCCGGTGCGCACGCGCATGACCTCGCTGCTTTCGGACAGGATCAACTCGGCGAGGCGCGGATCCTTGCCCGATTCAGCCGCCAGCTCGAGTGCTGCTGGACCGGGGCACACGTCGGCGAGCCGAACGAGCCGCCCCTCCGCCTTGGACACCAGCTTTTGCGCCACCGCCACGATGTCACCGTCCGCCAGCGCCAAGCCTTCGCCTGCGAGCGCGGCAAGAAAGATCTCGGCAAGGTCATCGCCGGCTTCGATGCGCGGCAGGCCCTCGGGTGCGACCAGCATCAGCCGACTGCTAGGCATGGACAAGGCTCGCGCTGGTCACGCGGCCATACAGCGTCGTGCGCTGCTCGGCCGTCCGCCCGATTGACGCCGCCAGATCGGCCATGCCGCGCGCATCGAGGCACTGGCCGTTGACGCCTCCCGCCACCCGCGTGATCGATTCGTCCATCAGCACCCCGCCCAGATCGTTGGCGCCCGCCAGCAATGCCTGCGCCGCGCCGTCCGGCCCCAGCTTGACCCAGGATGCCTGGATGTTCGGGATGACATCGCCCAGCACGATCCGCGCGACCGCATGCATCAACAGCGCCTCGCGCCAGCTCGGCCCCGAACGCGCCTTGCCGCGCAGCCAGATCGGCGCCTCCATATGCACGAACGGAAGCGGCACGAATTCGGTGAATCCGCCCGTCTCCTGTTGCAGCCCCCGCACGGCGAGCAAATGCCGGGCCCAGTGGCGGTAGTGGTCGACATGCCCGAACATGATCGTCGCGGTGGTGGGCAGCCCCTGTTCGTGCGCCGCGCGCATTAACCCGATCCACTCATCCCCGGTCAGCTTGTCAGGGCACAGGATCGCGCGCACCTCAGGGTCGAGAATTTCCGCGGCGGTGCCCGGCAGCGTGGACAGGCCCGCCGCTTTGAGCTGGGCCAGGAATTCCGCGACCGGCAGTCCCAGCGTCTGCGCCCCGTGCAGGATTTCGAGCGGGGAAAAGGCGTGGACATGGATATCCGGTGCTGCCTCCCGCACCGCCTGCACCACGTCCAGATAGGTGTGTCCGTCATAGGCCGGATGGATACCGCCCTGCAGGCACACTTCGGTCGCGCCGCGCGCCGCCGCTTCGGCCCCGCGCCGCCCGATCTCGGCGAAATCGAGCCGATAGGCGGCGCCGCGCACCCCTTTCGAACTACCCTTGGAAAAGGCGCAGAAGCCGCATTTGTAGGTGCAGATATTGGTGTAGTTGATGTTGCGGTTGACGACATAAGTGACGCTCTCATCCACCTGCTTGCTGCGCAGCATATCGGCACGGGCGATCACCGCATCGCGGCTCGCATTTTCCGCCTCGAACAGCGCGACGATATGGCTTTCCTGTAACGGCTCGCCCGCCGCCGAGCTAGCCAGCACCCGCTCCACGATCGGATCGACGCGCGCGATCACCGACGCCGCGATGACCGGGACCGCCACACCCGTCCCGGCATGCCAGCCAGCGGTACGCGGCAGCCCGCGTGCGTCGATCGCGCGCAGTACGCGGGGCGCCAGTTTCGGATCGACCCAGCGCGCCGCATCGAGCGCATGGTCCGGCCCGATCGCCAGCCGCTCGACCAGCAATCGCCCCGCTGCGGCGGTGGCATCGGCCAGCGCAACGAGATGCGGCCACGGCGCTTCGGGATTCACATGATCGGGCGTCACCGGCGACACCCCGCCCCAATCGTTGACGCCAGCGCGGAGCAGCACGCCCAGCGTCGCCATCGCGTGCAGATTGGGCGGCGCCTGGATGCTCATTCCCGCGCCCAGCACCAGCCGTGCGGCGGCGATCGTCCACAGATGCTCGTCCAGCGACGGCTCCGCCACCGCCGCCATCCGCGTCCCCGGCTTGGCCCGGAAATTCTGGATGATGACTTCCTGGATATGGCCGTAGCGATCGTGCAGGGCACGAATCGCCAGCAGCGCCTCGATCCGTTCGATCCGGGTCTCGCCGATCCCGATCAGCAAGCCGGTGGTCATCGGCACGTTCGCGCGCCCGGCCTCCTCCAGCGCGCGCAGCCGCCGCGCGGGCAGCTTGTCCGGCGATCCGAAATGCGGGCCGCCGCGCTCGCACAGCCGCTGGGCGGTGCTTTCAAGCATGATGCCCATCGACACCGAATGCGGGCGCAGCGCGGCATAGTCGGCGGCGTCCATCAATCCGGGGTTGAGGGGCGGCAGCAATCCGGTCTCGTCGAGCACTGCGCGCGCCATCGCACCGAGATAGGCTAGGGTCGTGGGGTAGCCCAGCTCCTCCAGCGCCCGACGGGCCGCCGGGTAGCGCGCCTCCGGCATGTCGCCCAGCGTGAACAACGCCTCGCGGCATCCCGCCGCAACGCCCTGTCGCGCGATCGCAAGTACCTCGTCATGCGGGAGGTAGGCCGGTCCGGCGCGCGCCGGCGTCGTCGCAAAGGTGCAATAATGGCAGACGTCGCGGCACAGCCGGGTCAGCGGGATGAACACCTTGCGCGAATAGGTCACGCGCCCGCCGAAGCCGCTCAGCGTCAGCGCTTCGCTGTCCGCCAGCAGCCGGTCCGTCGACATGGCCGACAGCAGCCGCAATCTCTGCCGCCGACAGGTCGTAGGCGGCGATATCGGTGTTCAGGGTCGTCACGATCTCGCCTGCTTCATTCAGGGATGGTCAGATTGCCGGTCACGCGGATGCCCGCGCCGTGAACCTTGTAGGTCTTGTTGAGGAAGATCAGCACCGACGTCATCGCTTCGGCGGCGGCCGAATTCGCCAGCGACCCGGCGTGCAGCCCGCGCATCCCCATCGCCTCGATCAGTGTCACGACCTGCGCGCGCGCGTCACGATCGTCGCCGAACACCAGCACGTCGCACGCCACATCCTCCCCGCTCGCCAGCCGGTCGGCGGCGACATTGTGCAATGCCGATACGACGCGCACCCCCTCCCCCAGCAGCACTTGCGCGCGGACCGCGGCGCTGCCCTCGGCCGGCAGTTGCACGCGCATCACCTTTGGCGGGACCAGCGGAACGGTGGTATCGACGACGATCTTGCCCACCGCGCCCGGCGCGATCTCCGCCAGCGTCGATTGCTGCGCAGCAAAGGGGACCGCGACGATCAGCAGGTCGCCGGCGCGGGCGGCGTCTGCGTTCGACATGCCGATGACGTCCGGGCCGATCGCCGCTGCGCCCTCTTGCGCCCGCTCAGCATCGCGCGATCCGACGACCACCCGATGGCCCGCCCGCGCCAGCCGTCCGGCGATCGCGGCACCCAGGCTGCCGGTGCCGCCGATGACGGCGATCGTGACCGTGCCGCTCACGCCGCGTCCGCCATCGCGCGGGCGTCGAACTTCAGGTTGAGCCGGATCGGGCCGCGCAGTTGCACATTGTCCAGCCGCTCGATCGGATCGTCGGATGCCGGTGCGATTTGCTGCATGCGGGGAAGCAGATAGTTTAGCGCGATCCGGACCTCGGCCCGCGCGAGGTGGAGGCCGATACAGGCATGTGCGCCATAACCGAACGCCAGGTGCCGTGTGCCCGGCGTCGAGTCCGGCCGAGGCCGGTCGATCCGCAACTCATCGGGCGCGTCGTATATGCGCTCGTCGCGATTGGCGGACGCCAGCATGACCAGCAATGTCGCGCCCGCCGGGACGGGCACCCCGCCGATCTCGACGTCACGGGTGGGGGAACGCATCGCCATCCGCGCTGGCGCCTCCAGCCGCAGCATTTCCTCGACGAACGGCGCAATCTTCTCCGGGCTCTCGCGCAGCAGTTCGGCCAGATCAGGGTCGTTCGCCAGGCGCCACAGTGCATTGCCAAGCAGGAACGTGGTCGTTTCGTGCCCGCCGATCATGAACGTCTCGATGACGTTGACGATCGCTGCATCCGCCAGCCGGTCCCCGTCGATCTCTGTGTGCGCGAGCAGTGAAATCAGGTCATCGGTCGGATTGGCGCGCCGATCGGCAATCTCCGCGTAGAAGAAATCACCCATCTCCGCGATGCTGGTCGCCACCGCGATCTGCCGCTCGGGCGATTGCGGCCCTTCGAACCGCGACATCACCTCGTCTGCCCAGAATTTGGTCTTGCCGCGCGCCTCCGGTGGCAATCCCAGGAAGCTGGTGGTGACCGCGTTGGGCAACAGCGCGGCAAAGCCGGACACGAATTCGCATTGCCCCGATTTCAGCCAGCGATCGGCAAATTCGCGCACCAGCGCCTCGATCTGCGGTTCGATCTGCCGCACCACCGCGGTGGTCAGCACGCTCTTCACCAGGTCGCGCACCCGCGTATGTTCGGGCGGATCGGCGCGCATCAGCACCGGGGTTTCGGGGTAACGCTGCATGATCCGGTCGATCTCTTCCTGCGCCGGACTGGGGCCGAACACGGCGAACATGTTGTTTTCCCCGACGCGCGCGGAATAGGTCTGCCAGTCCATCAGGATCGCGCGGCACTCCGCATGGCGCGTCACCGCATAGGTGCCGGGTGCCATCTCCACGACGGGGGCGATTGCCCGCATCTCGGCAAACGGGCATTTTTCCGACTGCATCTCGTCCCTCTCCCTGCGCTTCGGCGTACGCTCGCCACAGCTAGCACAGATGAACAATTCTGGGTCAAGAACATCGTTCTGTATTGTTTTTATCGCGCGCTTGCGCATAAGGCCGCGCAAAGACTGCGGCGGCACGACGTCGCGACGGGCCGGAGAGTGAAGTTGTCCAACGCCGAAGCATCCCGGTCGATCGAGACCCGCCTTCAACTGCTGGAGGACGAGGCCGAAATCCGCAACCTGATCGCGATCCACCCCCTCCTCGCCGATACCGGATCCCCGCGTTTCTTGCGTCGGCTGTGGGCCGACAATGCCGTGTTCCAGCGGAGCGACGGCCAAGGATCGCTGACGCTCGACGAAATGGAGCAGAGCACGGTCGGCCCGGCCCATCGCAAGGCGCTGGACGGCGGGCTCGCGCATTTCTGCGGCAATCCGTTCATCAAACTCGACGGCGACCGCGCAACCGCGATCAGCTACCTTCAACTGCTAACGCCCGACCCGGACGGTGAACTCACCGAAGTTTCGGGGCATGGCGCATCGCGCGGCTTCTTTACGATGAAGGTGGTCGCCAATCACTGGAGCCTGATCCGCACGCCGCAGGGCTGGCGCGTGGAGGACCGGGTCGCACGAACACTGAATGGCGATCCCGAGGCGCGCGCGCTGCTCGAACGGGGTGCGGACTGAAATGACGACTGGAGAACCGATGAACGACCTGCCTCCCATCGCACAGGGCAAATACTGGAACGAGCTTCCGGTCGGCACCGCCTTTCGCACGCATCGCCGGACGATCACCGAATCGGATCTGGTGAACTTCATCAACGCCAGCGGCATGCTGGAACAGATTTTCATCGACGCCGATCATGGCGGCGCGATGGGGGGCCGTCCTGTCCCCGCCGCCCTCACCTATTGCTTCATCGAGGGGATGCAGATGCAGACGCTGGTGCAGGGCACCGGCATGGCATTGCTGGAGGTGAGCACGAAGGTGGTGGCGCCGGTGCGTGTCGGGGATTCGATCTGGGCCACCATCGCGGTGGTGGACGTCAAACCCACATCGAAGGGTAATCGCGGCGTTATCACCTTTGAAGTCATCGTCCACAACCAGAAGGACGAACCGGTCCTGTCCTACATCGTCAAGCGGCTGATGGCGGGCAGCCCCGCCGCCTGACCCACCAGCAATTGTCACCATATCGAAGAGGGAAACGAATGCCCACGCTAACGGTCGTCACGCGCAACGGCGATACCCGCGAAATCGACGCCACCACCGGCCTGTCGCTGATGGAGGCGCTGCGCGAGCATGGCGTCGACGAACTGATGGCGCTGTGCGGCGGTTGCTGCAGCTGCGCGACCTGCCATGTCTATCTCGACCCCGCCTTTGTCGACGTGGTTCCCGCCAAGAGCGGCGATGAGGACGATCTGCTCGACAGTTCGTCGCACAAGACCGAGCTGTCGCGCCTGTCATGCCAGGTGCCGGTGAGCGACGCGCTGGACGGCCTCACCGTCACGATCGCACCCGAAGACTAGCATTACAGTTGCATTTTTGACTTGATATGAGCGCGCCGTGCGGCAGCCTGATGCGCTCGTCTCCAGCATGACCAGGCGATGATGTAGGCGGGCTGGATACGACGCTGGGCCAGCTTGTTGGCGATCCGCCGGATTTCCTGGATCGACCAGCGGATCAGATCCTGATGGTCGGCATCCTTAGTCTTTTTGGGGGCGTCGCGTGGTTGGCGCGATATCGGATCACCGCCATCATGGCGAAAGCGAGCATCACGAGCGAGACGTGGCGATGCCAGCCATGCCATGATCGCGTTTCGTTGTGATCGAGGTCAAGCTCGTTCTTGGCGGTTTCGAAGCTGTCTTCGATTGCCCAGCGATGACCTTCGACGGAAACAAGCGCCTGGATGCCTGTCCCGGCGGGGCACCAGGTTGTGAAGAAAGCGAGATCGCCGTCGCTGATATTGCGGCGGATCAGAAGGCCCCGGGTCCAAAGTCCCGATTTCGTCTCATCATATTCATCAGCTTCGAGATCGGCGAGTTCGCAGTAAGCCCAGTCATGAAGCCGCGCGCCCTTGGTTCCCTCGCCAGCAGACAGGCGCTGCCATGCATCGGGCGCAAGATCGCGGGCAATCTCCTCCGCTTTGCCCGCGACCATGGGCTTGCCTGCCCATGAGCCGAAGTAATGATCGGATTTGACCCCGAGAACATAGCCTTTTCAGGCTCGGCGCAGCGCGCCCTCGATGTCGCCAACGCCGTATACCGCATCGGCCGCCACCCAGGAAAAAGGCACATCTGCTGCCAACGCGCGCCCTATCATATCGACAGCCAAAGCCGGTTTGGTGGCGAAGGCGATGGTCTCGGGAACGTGTGTGGCAGCCAGCCTTGCTGGATCGCCGGTCCAACTCTTGGGCAAATAAAGCGCACGATCGATAAAGGCATGGCCCTGTGCCGATACATAGGCGGCGAACACCCCAATCTGACAGTTTGTGATCTTGCCCGCCGAGCCGGTATATTGACGCGCAACACCACAGGATGCCTTGCCCTGCTTGAGGAACCCGGTCTCATCAATGACCAGAACGGCGTCCTGTGTGCCAAGGTTTTCGACAACATACTCCCGCACAGTGTCGCGCGAAGCCCGTCCGCGTCCCAGCGCCCCCGGCCCAAAATGGCCTGCTGTCGCCAAGGCCCCGGATCACCCGCCGCCTCTGCGCGCATCCAGCCCGTCTTACGGCGCTCGTCACCCAGCAAACCATCCAGGAAAAGGTTCGCTGAGGCTGCAACGCGTTCCTGCGTGAACAGGTCGCGCATCCGAGCCTTCACGTCGCGAAGCGACGATGCCCATAGCTCCAGCGTGGTCTCAATCGATGCACCCGTCATCCACGGCCTCCTTACCATGGAGACCCATTGATTCAGAGTTTCAATCAATATGCAACTGTAATGCTAGCCGCTCCGCACGCAATCAAGCAGTGTATGTCGTCCACCACGCCATGAGCGCATCGATAACAGGGGCGAGGCCACGCGCTTTAGTGGTGATCGCATAGTCGACCCGCGGCGGGACTTCGGCATACACGGTCCGCGATACCAACCCGTCCCGCTCCAATTCGCGCAACTGCGCCGTCAACATATGTTGCGTTATGCCGGGGATCGAGCGGAGCAACTCGCCGAACCGATGCACGCGCTCGTTCAGCAGCCACAGGATTTCCAGCTTCCACTTGCCCGATAGGATCGCGAGCGCACGCCGCATTTCCGTATGCATGTCGCCACCGGACCCAATGGAACAGCCATTACTCTGCTTTTCCATACTAACAGACAACTTTCCATCCTACTTGCGACCTGTTGTCTTAAACGACATCTCCGCTGCGTTGTGATCGAATGCAAGGGATATCGCCATGTTCAACGACGAGACGACCATTCACCCGACGCTCCATCATGTTGGCCTCACCACTGGCGACATGGACCGGCTCGCCATGTGGTACGCCAAAGTGCTGGGCATGCGGCTGGTGTATCAATCGGAAAATCCGATCGGCGCGCCTGAAGGGGAGTTTCGCCCTCGCGCGGCATGGCTGAGCAACGACGCTGCCAATCACCGGATTGCGCTGGTCGAAATTCCGGGGCTCGGCTTCGATGTCGACCGCGCCAGGCACCAGCGCCTGCAGCATGTCGCCTTCGCCTATCGGTCGCTCGACGAACTGCTCGGTACGTACAGGCGATTGAAGGGGCTGGGTATCGTGCCCATCCTGTCGGTCGATGAGGGCGCGCAGACAGCCTTCTATTATGAAGATCCGGACCGCAACAGCATCGAGTTGAACGTCAGCAATTTCGCCGAGTTCGAGGACAATTGGGGTTCGATCGAACATATGCAGACCTCCCCTGATTTCGCCAGGCGTCCGCTGGGCGTGGACGTCGATCCCGACAAACTGGCGGCGGCGCGTGAAGCCGGTGCCAGCCCTTGGGACCTGCACAAGCGCGCGTGGCAGCATGAGTTCGCCCCCGCAGTGCCCTATGATCCCATGGCACTTCTTTGACCGATGAATGTCCTTTGCCTTTAACGGAGATTGTCATGGCGGAACGTTCGCTAAGAGATAGTAATTTCGTTTTCTTCGGCGGGTCGGCGGGAATTGGCCGGGCCGCAGCCGTCGCGATCGGGCAAAGAGGGGCTAATGTCCTGATCGTCGGCCGCGGGCGCGAGGCGGGGGAAGCGACGGCGGCGGAGGTAAAGGCGGCGGGCGCCGCCTCGGCCGAATTTGTCAGCGGCGATCTGTCGACCGTGGGCGGCATCGCTAAGGTCGCCGCCGAGGTCGGCAAGTGGAAGCCGGCCCTCCATGGCGTCATGCACACGGCGATGGCGGCATTTCAAGGCAAGCAGACGACATCCGACGGCCTCGAATTCGCGTTTGCCCTGCAGTATCTTGCGCGGGCTGCGCTCAATCGGCTGCTCATCGACCCGCTCGCCGCTTCAGGGGACGGACGCATCGTGCATATCGCCGGCAATGTCCCGACGCTGTTCATGCCCGATCTCGACGATCTTCAGTTCGAGCAGCGTAAATGGAGCTTCTTCAAGTCGGTGCTTGGCACGCATCTGCTTGGCTTCCTCCACACACAAGAGGCGACCAGACGCTGGGCCGAACGGCCGGTGACGCTGACGGCGGTCTGCGTCAATTCTACAAAGACCAAGGCGATGGCCGATCCGGGCATGCCGCTGATCATGCGACTGATGGGCAGGTTCGGCACCACCCCGGAATTGTCGGCGCGCAATGCCGTGCGGGTGCTGTCCGAGGCTTCCGCAAAGGATGCGGCAGGTGCCGTGCTTCGTAATCCCAAACGCTATGCACCCGAGCGACTAGCGCTGGACGGACAAAAGGCGGCGAGGCTTTGGGAAATCACAAACACCATTACCGCCAAGCATGGCGTCGTCCTGCCATGAGGGCCATCTGATGAAGATCGATTGGACATTCTGGCTGCTGCTGACAATCGGGCTAAGCCTGGTGGGCGTTGGAGGGATCTATTGGGTCGATCCCGACATCATGTACGGGCTTTACGATGCAGACCCCGGCGGTAAAATGGAGCACCATCTCGAACGGACGGGTTTTGGCGGATTGCATGTCGCAATCGGCATGGGCTTGCTCGCCGGCGCGGCAACGCCGCGTTTACGGCCCGCAGCATTGAGCCTCCAAATGATCTATCTTGCCGGAATCGTCTTTGGGCGCGTCGGCAGCTTCATCTTCGATGGCGTACCTGCCTCGCCGGTCATAATGCCCGAGTTCGTTGTCGAGTCGTTGCTACTCTTGGTGACGATCAGGCTGCACAGGTCCGCTCAACTTTGAACGGTGGGGACATCCCGTCCGTCGCCGATCATCGACCGGCGATGTAGCCTGTGCGGCGGTGGCGATCGCGAACGGGAGCGCGCGCATCGTCACGCTAGCGATTGATCGCAGCTATCATCCTGCCGGATTGGGATAACAGTGGCTCGCGCGAGGGCGCCGGTCAGCAGGCGCGCCACTACCGCAGGTGAACCAAGCCCCGAACCAGTTGGCATAAACTTTCAGACGGATGCGACGCGCGAGAAGGGATCGGCCCGATCGGCAACATCATGGCCATCGTCCGGTCAAACGAACCCGAGACCCAGAGATACTCAAGCGAATCCACTAATGGCCGGTGTCAGCGCAACGCGACGTTCCCAGTCACGGCGCCGACCGGCAGAAATGTCCCAAGCCACGTCATTCGTCGTAATGTACGACAAACAGGTGTTTACGATGCGCGAGGGTGATGGCGGCGCTTAGCGCATATCTGGCCCGTGTTTATGTGTCGCCCCTTATGTGTAGCGGCCTGCAATGATGATCGGCCGGACGCACAATGATGGACGGTTTCTGACGCACATTGCGTGAGACTAGCGGGGCGCTGCGACGCACGTTGATTGAGACGCAACCCACGCTGACTGCGACGGACCCAAGATACGGCGAGGCCGGCGCACGATCGGCTCGTCCTTGGGTCAGAGCGGCAGGCCGGCTGCCCTCATTTCATCGGTGAGTTCTCGGGTACGGGCTGGATCGAGCGCGCCCCGAAGAAGCTTGCGGATTTCCAGCGGGCGGGCATCGAACTGCTCGGCCAGGCTCTTGGCGTCGTAGCCGTGGCGGGTGAGCTGCGGCTCCAGGTCATCGATCTGACGGGACAGCACGCCGTCAGCTATACGGCCTGCTTCCCCGCATACGCATCACCGATTTGCTGGCCGAAGTGGGGGTATGGACAGGATTTGCCGATTGTTTCACGCACGTACGAAACGGGGCGCCGTCCCACGATGGGCAAGCGCTGATGGCCGCCATTTTGGCCGATGCCACCAATCTGGGCCTCGGCCGCATGGCGGAAAGCTCGCAAGGGTTGACCCACGCACGCCTGATATGGACCGCACAATGGCACATCCGCGACGAGACCTATTCCGCAGCCCTGGCAGCCATCGTCGATCATCATCACGCGTTGCCCCATTCGGCAATTTGGGGGCCAGGAACGGGATCACCGTCCGATGGGCAGTTTTATCGAGCGGGTGCCAAAGGTGAGGGCCGCGCGGATTATAATGCCAAATACGGCTCGGAGTCCGGCGTGCTTTTCTACACGCACGTGTCGGATCGCTACGCCCCGTTCTACAACAAAGTCATCGCCGCCAACGCCGGCGAGGCCGCCCATGTGATCGACGGGCTGCTCAATCATGAGAGCCAACTGGAGATCCAGGAGCATGCCACCAACACTGCCGGCGCGGTCGATCATGTGTTCGCCCTGTGCCATTTACTTGGTTTCCGGTTTGCTCCGCGCATTCGCGATCTCAGCGAGAGGCGGCTCCACACGCTTGCCCAAGGCACCGAATTTGCCGCCCTCGATCAATTGATCGGCGGTGCCGTCAATGTCAAAGCCATCGAGGATGACTGGGCAGAGGTGCTGCATCTGCGCGCATTTACGACCTCATCGATGAAGCGGCGATAGTCGGCAAGGTCGGAGAAGTCGGCGCTCCCGCGCAGCAGCAGCGCATCCCTTATGGCAGCCTTGATATGGCCATGGGCACTCTCGATCGCGCCGTTCTCATGAGCAACGCCCCGGTTGTTCCTCGTGGGCTCCATTCCATAATGGTCACAGAGCGCGTCATAACGCTTGGTCAGGTCGATCCTGGCATCCGCGTCCAGATTGCGGAAGGCGGCCGAGAGGCTGTCGGTACGATGAAGCTTCGGCGCGCCGCCTGCGGACCAGAGCGCGTTCTGCAGCCCTTCGGCCAATGCGACGAAGCTCTCGCCGCCCAGGATGATGTGCCCGTGTTCGAAGCCGCCACATGGAAGCCGGAAGTGATAGAGCAGGTGGTCCAGGGGCTGTCCGGCGATGGAAACTCCCAGATCGTCCATGCACGTAAAATCGGACAGGCCGAGCCGCCCGGCCTCGTGCACTTGCCGGAAAATGACTTCGCGATCTTGCCCGTTCAGGGCGCGCCAGTCGCGAATGCGCCTCTCCAGGGTTCGCCGGGAGCCGAACTCCGTCTCAGGATATCGGCGCCGCAGCTCCTCGAAGATCGCTACGGGCCGAAGGCCCGGGGCAGCCTCTAACATCGGCACGACAACTTCATCGAAAATACCGGCAAGGGGATCGGGTCGGCGCCGGCTGCGCGGTGTTGACCGCTGTGATGGCAGCCGGGTGTCCTGCAAAACCCGATAGCCCGTCGCCGGACTGAACCCGGCCTTCGCCGCCGCCAGCGCGACGGGGTCATAACGTCTGTTGGTCATGAAAAGTCTCACTTGATGATCGTTGATGTGTCGGCCGGCCACACGCCAGGTCCTCCTCCCCGGAAAACCCTATGCATAGCGGCCACCACGACCATCACAGGCACCCGGCAAAGAGTGCCTCCAGTGTGTCGGGACCGGCTACGGGCTACGCCCTACGCCGATCCCGACACACTGGATTCTCATCTTGATTGTCGCGCTTTCTCATTCAGATCGCCGCGCAACAATTGAGCCTATCTCGGTGTCCACCAAAACGGCAGCAGGCCAGAGATCGTCGCCGGCGAGCTCGATGCATCGCCGACGATCCGCATCGTTCTGGAGGCGCTAATGAAGGCGCGGGTCGATATCCTGGCGCAGGTCGCCATCCTCGACGGAAAGGTCCGATCCTTGTCACGCGGGAATGGCATCGTGCGGCACCTCATGACCGTACCTGGCGTGGGCGCCATCACCGCGCTTGGCTTTGTCGCCACCATTGATGATCCCGCACGGTTCCGCCGATCGGCGAGCGCCGGTGCCTATCTGGGTCTGACACCGAAGATATACGCATCGGGGGAAACGATGAAGGTGGGGCGGATATCGCGCCGGGGCGACGACTTCCTGAGGCGCAGTCTCTATGAGGCGGCGAACGCTTTGCTAACCCGCGTCGCGCGCCCCTCTGCACTGAAGGCATGGGGCTTGCGCATCGCGAAGCGCGGCGGCTTCAAGCGGGCAAAAGTGGCCGTAGCCCGCAAGCTCGCCGTCGTGCTTCATGCCATGTGGACCACTGGAGAGGAGTTCCGCTGGTCAACCAGCACTTCGCAACCACTCGCCGCTTAGCCTAAGCGAACGATCGAGCTGCCGAGATCGTCCGACCAGGACGATGGCGAGAACCGAGTTCCGACTGTCAACAGGCGCGTGCCCGGCCCCGGTCGGCAACCGCGTACACCACATTGGCCGGTTCAACCCATCCTACGCCATGCTGAGGCGGATCCGTTCTGACCTCGAAGAGAACCATGAGCCTGGTCGCCGATGCCATCAGCTTGACAAACGCGATTAGAGAACATTGACGGACGCGACCCTCGCTCCTGCCACCGTCATCGAGCGAGGCGCGTGCCTTTTCGGCCCGGATCCGCGGGTTGCCAGTATCGGCAGAAAAATAAATGTGGCTGAAGGTGACGCCCGCTGCGGTCGCATAATGCCTTTGATGGCGGTCGAAATAAGCGCGCAGCACGGTGTCGTCCGGCACCGGATTGACCGAGCGATTTTCCTCAAGGAAGCGCATCTTTTGAATCACGCGGCGACGAATTATCTCGTCGCCGCGATCGATGCCGCGGGCAAGCCCCTCCTGATACAGCACTTCTTCCGCGACATAGTCGTCGATCACGCCCCGGAAGGCCTGTGGCGACGGTGATGCTCCGAACCGTTGCCGATATTCGACCGCGGGTCGTTCGCGCGCGAACGTGTCGACTATTATGCGGCGGGCATCATGCGTGCGCTGCCAGGCAAGTCCAGCCAGAAACAATAAGCCTCCCAGCGCGAGAAAGTGGAGCAGCGGATCGCGCAAAAGCCGACCGAGGGTCCAGGTCCCGCCAGCGCCCAGTCCCTGCTGCGCGCGTTTCGGCGAGTCCCAGCAACGATGCCCGATCATCCATTATCCCCACAAAAACTCACGGTTTTCCACCCCTGCCGCATCCCTTTGGCGACAGACGATGGAACATTGACGCCGTTCATAAAGCGAGAAATGATCTCTATCAAAGAACTTGAGAAAGCTTTCTCGACATTATCTCTACTATTTCGATAGAGATCAGCCGATTGAGAATTCGGGGGGAGTTATGATGTCCATTCGTCGGGGTAAAATCGGTCTCACGCGCCATGTAACGGGCGTCAGCATCGCCGCCTTGACGGCTGCCACCGGTCTTCTGCCCACGATAGGGTGGGCACAGGAATCTTCGGCACAGGCGGCTGCCTCAGTGGATGCCGAAACGGGAGATACGCAGGGGGGGGAAATATTGGTCACTGCCCGTCGGCGCGCTGAAAACCCGCAGGATGTGCCAATCGCCTTGTCGGTGTTCGGTGGAGAGGAGCTGGAAAAGCAGAATATCTTTACGATCGAGCAGTTGCAGCGCGCAGCGCCGAGCCTTCAGATAATTGGTACGAATCCGCGTAACACCAACATCAATATCCGCGGGTTGGGAGCCAATATCGGCCTGCAGAACGACGGGTTGGAAAATGGCGTCGGCGTCTATCTTGACGACGTCTATTATGCGCGGACGGGTCAGGCGACCTTTGATCTGGTCGACATCGATCGTATCGAACTTTTGCGCGGGCCGCAGGGCACGCTTTTCGGCAAGAACACCACGGCAGGCGCTCTCAGCATCTACACGCGTCAGCCCAGTTTCGAACCGGAGTTCCGCGGGGACGCCAGCATAGGTTCACGCGAAAACTATCAGGTTCGCGGATCGGTCAGCACTCCGCTGAACGACCGTGTCGCCATACGCTTGTCTGCTGCCCAGACTTCGCATGGCGGGTATCTGCATAACACCACCTTGGGCAAGGACATCAATGATTACAATAATTTCTCCGTAAAGGGCCAGGTTCTTGCCAAGCTGACCGACGATCTCACCCTACGCCTGATCGGCGACTACGGCCGGCAGCATGAGGCAGGCTATGCCACGGTGAATACCGATATCGCGACACAGCGCACCACACCGGCTGGCGTAACCAGCACGATCCCCAATGGAATTGCCGTGCGTGCGGCCCGTGCGGGCTATGTCCTGCCGCCGATTGAACCCTATTCACGTACAATTGATACCGATCTGGAGCCCAGCATTCGCATGAAGCAGGGCGGAGGTTCTGGAAAGCTGGACTGGGCGCTGCCCTCATTCACCATCACATCCATCACCGCCTGGCGCTTCTGGGACTGGAAGCCCCGCAACGATGCGGATGGCACGGCTCTGCCCGTCCTCACGGCTGCCTATATTGAAAGCAAACAGCGGCAGTTTACCCAGGAGATCCGGTTGGGCTCCGCGGGCAAGAACACAATCGATTATGTAGTGGGCGCCTTCTATTTCCATCAGTCGCTCGATAGCGATGCGCTGACGTCTTATGGGTCTTCGGCGCCTATCTGGCTGCTGGGCGCCGACACGCCGGTGAATCAGGTCGCGCTCAACGGCTTTGCGGTTGCCGGTAAATCCCGCCTGCGCGTCGACAGCTATGCCGGCTTTGGACAAGCCACCTGGAACATAGATGACCGGCTGTCGCTGACGCTGGGTGGTCGGTACACCAAAGAGAAGAAGATCGGATCGTTCGTCCAGACGACCAGCGGAGCCGATCTCTCTGGCCTTTCCGCTGCGGATCAGGGCGCAGCAAAGGGCGTTCGCGGTGCTTTCGGGGCTCCTAACGCCTACGATGCCGAGACGAGCGAAAGCAAATTTTCGGGTCAGGCCAATCTTGCCTTTCGGTTCAGCAACGCGATACTGGGCTATGCGACAGTGTCGCGCGGCTTTAAATCTGGTGGCCTTACGCTAACTAACGTGCCTGCCAACGTTCCGAAGGTCATCGCGCCGGAGTCCATCGATCACTATGAGGTCGGCCTGAAGACGCAGACGGCCGACAAGCTGCTAACGCTGAATGTGGCCGGGTTCTGGACGATTGATAAGAACTACCAATCCACCATCTACGATCCGATTCGCACGACCACCTATGTCTCCAACGTAGGAAGGGTGCGGTCGCGGGGTGTCGAGATCGAAGGCGGCCTGAACCCGATAGAGGGCCTGACCACCTATGGTGCGTTCACCTATCTTGATGCCAAATATCTGTCTTTCAAGGCGTCGACATGCCCTATCGAGATATTAGCGCCATCATGCGACCTGAGCAATCGCCGTCTGCCCGGCGCACCCAAGTGGTCGGCCGCTTTTGGCGGTGAATATAGCCATTCGGCGGGCGGCAATGTCGAGACATATGCGGGGCTCGACTATAGCTATCGCTCCGGGATATTCTTTGCGTCCAACCTGTCGAAATTCTCGACTATTCCCGGCTATTCGCTGGTGAACGCCCGGATCGGCGCGCGGATCGGCACCCGCTATGACCTGTCGATCTGGGCGCGAAACCTGTTCGACAAAAACTATCTGGTGTCGCGTCAACCGGCTGCCTTCAACACCGGCCTCGTCAGCGGCCTAGTCGGCGACCCCCGCGTGATCGGTGCGACGGTGCGCGTGCGGCTCTGACCATCGGGCGCACGTAAAGACGCCAACATAATTAGGAGAAATGAGCATGAAAAATCGGATCTTTGCCGCGGCGACTGCGGCGCTTCTACTTACCACAGCAGGAGCCCCCACATTCACTGGTGGCGTCGCGCATGGAAAGACCGGTGCGGCGGCAGCGCCGGTGCTCGCCACCCCGGAACAACGCGCCGCCGAGAAGCATCTGCTGACGTTGCTGGCCGATCCCGCGATCAAGGCCGCGCAGCAGGCAATTATTGCCGATCTGAAGAAGGATCCGGGGGCAAGCACGACCGACGGCGCGGCCAGGCTGACCCACGCGGTCGATCAATGGACGACATCGCTGATCCTGCGGGAACTGGCGGCTGACCCGGTGCGGCCCAGCATAGTGTGGACCACGGACAACACGCCGCACAGTTGGTTTGGCTATACCGTCCCCGGCGCGGCGGTGGCCGGTGACAATCCCGACCATATCTACCGCAATTCATTTCTGCAGCCCAACGGCCAGTATGAGATCAGCGGGACGGTCGATCTCCAGCATCGTCCCGCGCAGTTCAGTTTCGAGGTTACGCGCGGCACGGCCGGCAAGCTGGGTCTGGCCCGGCAGACGCGTGATCATGCAGATATGGGTAACCTGCTCGGCATGATTACCGATCGCGATATCAAGGTCGAACCGGACGGCCGCTTCAAGATCATAATTGGCGGCACCGGTGGCGGCACCAACCATCTGCCCGGATCGACCGAACCCTTTTCGCTCAACATCCGTGACGTATTGTCAGACTGGACCCAGCGCCCGAACGCCCTAACCATTCGTCGCCTTGACGCGACGGACGCCAAGCCATTGAGTGATGCGGTCATTCGGAAGCGCGTCCTTGAGGATATATCGGGCTATGTTCGCTTCTGGGCGGCCTTCAAAGATAGCTGGTTCGGAGGATTGCAGCCGAACAGCATCGTCGGTCCCGTGCAACGCGACGGCAACTGGGGCTTCCTGGCGGCGGGACGATATAAGCTCGCACCCGATGAAGCGGTCGTTCTGAAGACCACACATGGCACGGCGCGCTATACTGGCGTCCAGGTGACGGATCCGTGGATGGTCGCGCCGAGCGCCAGCACATTCCAGACCAGCATCAATAGCGCGCAATCAACCCCCGATGCCGACGGCGGTTATACCTATGTCATCAGTCCCGTGGATCCGGGGGTCGCGAACTGGATCGACACTGGCGGTCTGCATGAAGGCTATTTTCTGGCTCGCTGGCAGGGATTTGATAAGGGTGCGAAGTCCGATGGACTGCTCCAGAGCTTCACGGTCGCGAAGCTTGCCGACATCCGCTCGGGCCTGACCGGAGTGCCCCGGTTCGATGCGGACAAGCGGCGCCGACAGGTGGCGGAACATACTGCCGCCTACAGCTTACGCACCAAGCCATAAGGCTGCGCCCGAAGGCAATGAACAGTGTGACCGGAAAAGGGGCGTGACATGCGGTATCGCGGGATGATGCGTCATAGTCTTGCAGGCGCGATCGCGCTTTTCGCCGCAGGGGCACCCCCGCCAAGGTTGCGACATGACACGCCCTCGGGCGCCTCCTTCATATGAGGCTGGCAACGACCTCATCCTGGCACATTGCAATGCCTTTGCGAGCCGTCCAAGACGGTAGCACCATTCTGTGAAAGCCGACGGTCGGCCGCCAACCGATCGTGTTTAGGGTCCAGACTCGTTCAGAGCCAGAAGGCGACAGCGGCGGCGAGGCTTACGCCTGATAGGAAGTTCCTGGCGAGCTTGTCGTAACGGGTAGCGACGCGGCGGAAGTCCTTAAGGCGGCAGAACATGGCCTCGACCCGCCAGCGGTCCTTGTAGCGGCGCTCGTCATACTGGATTGGGCGTTTGCGGTTGCGCCGTCCGGGGATCACGGGGATCGTGCCCTGCTCGCGCAAGGTCGCCCTGATGCGGTTCGCGTCATAGCCACGGTCGGCAATCACCCGCTTCATGCCGATGGTCTCGCCTGTCCGCCGTCAGCGCCCATGGCACAGATTTGAGGTTGTGATTTAAGGAGGATCTGTGCTTCGTCGTAGTGACGAAGGAACGAAGATGAAGCCCAGATCCTCCAATACAAAATCGTCGGCGAAGGCCCCTGCTGAGCAGGTGGTGAAGGACATCCGGCGGCAGACACGGCGCCATTTTTCGGCCGAGGACAAGATCCGCATCGTGCTGGAAGGCCTGCGCGGCGATGACAGCATCGCCGAGCTGTGCCGCAAGGAGGGCATCGCCCAGAGCCTATACTACACGTGGTCGAAGGAGTTCATGGAAGCGGGCAAGCGCCGCCTGGCGGGCGACATTGCCGGTGCCGCGACTACCGGCGAGGTGCAGGATCTGCGTCGCGAAGCCCGTGCCCTGAAGGAATGCGTTGCCGACCTGACGCTCGAAAACCGCTTGCTGAAAAAAAGCATGATCGCGGATGGGGAAGACGACGCATGAGATATCCCGCCTCCGAGAAGCTTGAGATCATCCGGATCGTCGAGCAGTCGCACCTGCCTGCCAAGCGCACGCTGGACTAGCTCGGCATTGCCCGCCGGACGTTCTACCGCTGGTATGATCGCTACCTCGAAGGCGGGCCGGAAGCCTTGGAGGATCGGCCATCGGTGCCGAGCCGGGTGTGGAACCGCCTCGGTGACGACATCCAGGACCAGATCATCGAAATGGCGCTGGAAGCTAACGCGACCGATCTCAGCCCGCGCGAACTGGCGGTGCGGTTTACCGACGAGAAGCGCTACTTCGTGTCGGAATCCACGGTTTACCGCCTGTTGAAGGCCCACGATCTGATCACCAGCCCCGCCTATGTCGTGATCAAGGCGGCCGATCAGTTCCACACCAAGACCACCCGGCCGAACGAGATGTGGCAGACCGACTTCACCTACTTCAAGATCATCGGGTGGGGCTGGATGTATCTGTCGACCGTGCTCGACGACTTCTCGCGCTACATCATCGCCTGGAAGCTGTGCACCAACATGCGGGCCGAGGACGTCACCGACACGCTGGACCTGGCCTTGGCTGCCTCGGGCTGCGACAGCGCCACGGTGCTGCACAAGCCCAGGCTGCTCAGCGACAACGGCCCCAGCTACATCGCGGGCGAACTGGCGGAATATATCTAGGCCAACAAGATGAGCCATGTCCGCGGCGCCCCGTGCCATCCGCAGACCCAGGGCAAGATCGAGCGCTGGCACCAGACCCTGAAGAACCGCATCCTTCTGGAAAACTACTTCCTGCCCGGCGACCTCGAGACCCAGATCGAGGCCTTCGTCGAGCATTACAACCACCAGCGATACCACGAGAGCCTGGCCAACGTGACACCGGCCGATGCCTACTTCGGCAGGGCACCTGCCATCATCAAACAACGTGAAAGGATCAAGCGACAGACCATCGAATATCGGCGCTTGCAGCACCGCAAGCTCGCTGCCTAACATCAAGCCCCAGACGAGGCCCGCACTCCGCTAATTTACGCCGCGATCTGCGCCAAATGTTCTAACGAGGGACAGCCGCTGTGCGGGAAAGCCATCCAGTCTGGGTAATCGTCAACGGCGGATCGCCTGAGATCATCGGCCGGGCGGTGAGGATCCTCAGCGGCGCTCAAGAGATCGAGGAAGGGGTCTATACTCGCCACCGTGAGAACCGACTCACTCTTGAAGACGCCCGCTGGCTGCGCGCGCGCAACGAAGCCTCGGAGCAACCCTGTCCTGATCTTCACAAGCACCTGACGGAGGTCATCGAACGGCAAGAAGCAGCACTCGCGCGCTATCGCGCCGAGCGCGAGGCCGAGCACAGGATCCACGCCGCTGGCACGCTGCCGACGCCGGCACGCTCGAAATGAGCCGCGCCGCGCCGACCCTTCCGAAACCGGGTCAACAGGAACCGCATATGGAACAGACCCGGATGCTGGTGCTGATCACCGCTCACCTTAGCGAACGCACGGCCCGGGAGTGGATCCCGTTCTGCCCTTGGTCCTGCTTCGAGAAGGGCGAGTATGGGTGGTTCATGTACGTCTGCGACGACGTCGGGATAACCGAGGAGGCCGCCGTGCCACTCGAAGTGCGCTCCGCAATCCATGTTGCCAAGCGTAAAGGCTGCGGATGGATCATGTGGGACCGCGATGCGCCGTGCATCGAGGAGCTCCCCCAGTACGAGTGGGGCGTCTCAATGCCCACGTCGCCGGCGTGACCTTGGCCCTGCCAGAAACGCGGCGCGGACCATTCCGACCACGTCGATCGCCCGACTATCTTCACCTCCCGCGCACGCCGAGCGTCCTCTCCTACGGCGTCGGCGTCGATTCCACTGCAATGTCTGTGGAGAATCGATTAGCTCATATGAGACTGGTGGTTTGATTAGTCATGAGTGGTACTCGGGAATCATAAACCTCATTTGCAGAATCAGTTCTCGGTTCCTCAAGGGCGTTCCAGTATCGATAAGCGATTCCGAGCCGGTTATTCGATGCTGTAACCGAGTGCGCGATATCCGACCTGCCATTTGCCAGCCATGCGCGAGTACGGGAACCGCGTCATCCACATAGTCCTAGACGAGCATGTCGGTCTTTCCCACGTGGCGGCGATGCAGCCGCCCAACATATTGAGCGAGCGTACATCGCCACGAGATCGGCATGGTCAGGAACAGCGTGTCGAGTCGATCATCGTCGAACCCCTCGCCAATGTAAACGGTCTGTTGGCAAGATGAGCCGCGCCTCGCCATACATAAGGTTTTCGCGAACAGGGGCGGCACATAGAACGGGAACAGATATACGTTAACGACTGAACCAGTCGAACTGCCGTCACGGTCGCGTCCGGATCGGTTAGCAGCAACCTCGCTTCGCGGAGCTGCCTAGAGGTGAGGGCGGGCTAGCCCGGCGCGCGCTGCCCCGCCGCCCTCACCACGTCCATGAAGGGCTTCATCGTGTCGGCATCGAACTGCCCATGCACACGAACGATGCGACCGTTCGCCAGGGTGAAGCGATATCGGGCCGGCACGCGCGCGACTTGCCCGCTGGGCAGCGTCGCCACGATCTCCTCGTAGAAGTTGATATCGTCACCGCTGGCCCTGACCTTCACATTCTCCTGCCGGTAATCCGGGAGGGCGCGCTTCAGCGCGCTGAACACGGCCACCTCACCCAGCGCCAAGGCCGCGCCCTTAGTCGGCCCGTCATTGGCCTTTGCAGGTTCGTGGGAAATCAGCACGTCCTCGCCCCACAAGGTCGCGATCCAGCGTGTGAAGCGCACCGGATCACGGCCGTCGCCGATAGCTTCGAGCCAAGCCTTGGCGATCTCGCGCGGTGCATCACTGGCGGCGATGGCGCCGCGCGTCAGACCGGGACGCCAAGGCGAAGTCGCTTCCAGCTCATAGGCCAGCTCCAGAAGTGTTCGCTCCGCACCGATGGGACCTGCGACATGCACGCCGATCGGCAGGCCGCTTCGCGAGATACCGAGCGGGAGCGACATGGCGGGCGCGCCAGCGACATTCTGGATCGGCGTATAGGGGCTGTAATCCGCATAGCCGGCCAGCACCTCGTCCAGCGGCCGAGCCGGATTGTCGAGCTGGCCCAGCAGCGGCGGGAGTTGCCCCAGCGTCGGCGTCAGGATCACATCATGCTGCGCGAATATCGCCGGATAGGCGGCCTGCACCGTCTCGAGGCGCTGGAAGGTTTCCGCGACCCGTTCGGGCGGCAAGGCCAGGCCCGCTTCGGCCATCCGCAGATGCAGCGGTTCAAGGCCCGTATTCTCGAGGGTGACACCCCTGCGCTGCATGGTGCCCCTGGCGATTTCCGAGAGGGCGAAGAGCATCGTCGTGCCCAATGCCTCGTTGACGGCCGTCTCATCGAAATTCCAAGCGAAGGGACGGACATCGTGGCCAAGAGCGCGGCAATGATCGGCGGTAGCCAGCACCACCCGCGCGATCTCGGCATCGGGGTCTTGGCCATTGAGGCCCTTGAGATTGATCCCGATGCGCAGCCGCCGCTTCGACGGCCCCTCGACATGTCCGACAGCGGCTAGCGGCGCCGCGCCGTCACGACGCTCCAACAGGCTGAGGAAAGCGGCACTGTCGCGCACGCTGCGCGACAGTGCGCCGGGCACGCTCATCTCTATCCGTGGCTTTGGGCCACCCGCGTCGATCAGGCGGCCGCGTGACGGCTTGAGCGCGAAGACGCCGCAGCACGCCGCCGGCATACGGAGCGATCCGCCGCCGTCGCTGCCATGCGCGATCGCCACCATTCCCGAAGCCACCGCAGCCGCCGCACCGCCGGAGCTGCCACCCGCAAGATGCCCGATCGAGACAGGGTTGCGGGTGATCGGCCCCAGCAGCGGCTCCGTCGTCGGACTGGTGCCGAATTCGGGTGTCTGGCTCTTGCCGAGGATGACCAAGCCTGCCGCCTCCATCGCATCGACCAGCGCTGACTGCGACGTGGCGGGATCGCTCGACGTCGTTCGCGAGCCGCGCCGGGTGGGCATGCCCTTTACGTCGATCAGATCCTTGACCAATGTCGGCACACCAGCAAGCGGACTCGACCCCGGTATGATTCCTGCCGCCCTGTTTCGCGCGCCCGCGCCGTCCACATGCACCACGGCGCCGACAAGCGGATTGAGGGTGGCGATCCGGCTCAGCGCTGCATCGGTCGCTCCGACCCCGCTCATCTTCCTCGCGGCAATGTCGCCAGCCAGCTTCACGCCGTCTGGCAGGTTGTCGGCCCGCGCCCACACCGCCGTCGGCAGCAGCCCCGCAAAGGGAGCGGCAAGCGCCAGGCCGGAGAGCTGGCGGCGCGACAGTAGGACGCCGCCGCTCATGCGCAGATCGCCTGATCGACATGCTCGGCCGCGAAGCGGACGGGATCAAGCGTCTTGGGGAGCAGCCCGATCTGTTTAAGCACCGCGGCATAGCTCGTCACATCGGCGGCCAAGCCATTGGGCGTGCCGGCAACATGATGGGCATGATAATTGTTGGCGGCGAGCGACTTGCGCACCGCCGCCTGGGGGAGCTGGCTCGTCTGCGCGAACAGGGCAGCGGCCTCGTCCGGATGGGCCTGGGCCCAGTCCGATGCCCGCGCCAGGGCCGCCGAGAGGACCAGCGACGCCAGCGGATCGTCGCGCCAGAGCGACGGCCCTGCCGCAACGACGCAGCAGGACGTGCCCGCCATCGCTCCCGTGGTGTTGCTAGCGATCTCCACAAGATCGGGCTGGCGCTCTTGCAGCATGAGGAGCGGCGGGTCGATGCCGCCCGCTGCCGTGATCGTGCCTTCCGCGAACGCCTTGCCGAAATCCTCATTTTCGACGGGCACGAACGTGACATCCCCTGGCACCAGCCCATTGCGCAGCAGGATGATCGAATAGACCATCGTCGCAAGGCTGTTCACTCGCCCGCCGGGAATGCCCAGCCGCTGGCCCTTGAGGTCCGCAATCTCGGTGATGCCCGCCCGCCGCGACCCGACGATACGCACGCAGCCGCCATGCACCGGCGTGATCAGCTTGACCGGCAAGCCATTTGCCATGGGAAGAATCCAGTTGTGGAGCATGGTGACGGCCGCGTCGGCACGTCCCTCGACAGGGGAACGGATAAAGGCATCGTCGTGGAAATCGGATCCGACCAGTTCGACATCCAGATTATACTGGTCGAAATAGCCCAGCGCCTTGGCGGCCGCCACGGGTGCAATGCAGACGGCTTGCGGCAGCCAGGCAATCTTGATCGACTTGCGTTGCCGTAGGGGCTTGGGTTGCTCTACTTTCGCAGCAGCGCCGATCAGCGGCAGCATCGCGACCGCTCCCGCCGCATGCAGCAGGTTGCGCCGAGAGAAAGATGGGATCGAGGATCGATCGGATCGGGGCATGGCTCATCCTTTCGCGTCAGAAGGTCAATCGCACCGAACCGCCATAGGTGCGAGGCGCACCGGGCCAGCGGATGGTGTAGCCGAAGGGCGGCGCGAATTGCGCGGTGCTGACTACATATTTCGTGTTCGCCAGATTGAGCGCGTAGAGCGAAAAGCTGATCGGCGTATCCCGGACCGCCAGGGTCGCGCGCGCATCCCACAATCCAAAGCCGGGCTGCCTCAGGCTATCATTCCACGCGGCGGGACGTGCGGGTGACGGCGGGGACAATTGCGCGGCCGAGCGATAGGAATAGGTGGTGCTGAGCGTCAGGTCGGTATCGCGCGCCGCGAGACGATAGCTGCCCGTGATCGAGCCGTTGAACTTGCTCACATTGGATACGGGAAAGCCGGTGAGCGGTCCTGACACGTAGCGCGCATCGACCAGCGCCGCGACGCCATCAAGGCTGAAGGCGCCCAGCGTCAGCGAGCTTTCCAGTTCGCCGCCCCAGATCTCCGCCTTGCCGCTATTGACCAGCAGCGACGGCGGCGCGCAGGTGGTGCAGGCCGCCGTGCCATTCACCGCCACCTGCACATTGTTGTACCAGGAATAATAGGCGGCACCGTTGAGCCGGAACCGGCGGTCGAACGCCTCGAGCTTGAAGCCGGCTTCCGGGCTCAGCAGATCCTCGGGCGCGGCGGGTGCGAATTGTGCCAGATTGCCGGCAGTGGCGGCGGAGGCCTGCGCTGCCGTCACCGTAGCCGAAGGCGAAACCGCGGCCGGTCCCGCAAGGGTGAAAGCGCCCGAACGATAGCCTTTCGAAACCTTGGCATAGAGCAGCAGGTCTGCATTGGGCTTGTAGTCTAGCCCGACCGTCCAGGGCAGGAAGTCGTAGCGTTTCTTGGCGCTATAGAGGCAGGCTGCCGGATCGGTGGCGAAGGGAGCATTGGCGAGCGAACAGGAGACGAAAGCGCCAGGCAACGATCCAGCCACTTCCGAATGATCACGATATTCGACCTTGCGCTCATCCACGACATAGCGAATGCCGGCAGTCAGCCGGAGTCCGTCAACCAGCGCATAGGTGCCTTGAGCGTAGGCCGAATAGGATGAGTTGTCGACGCGCGGCGCCGAGACATTCTGGGTGACGCGCTGGCCGAAAGCCTGCGAGATGGCGGGCAGCGCAAGTCCAGTGTTATATTGCGTGCCTCGGCCGTTGAAGTAATAAAGGCCAGCGATCCAGTCCAATCGACCGCCGAACAGCTTGCCATAGGCTTGTAGCTCGCCGGTGTACTGATCGAAATCGATGGGGAAGTCGAGCACGTCCACCAGGACATAGGGCGTGCCGCTCAGGCTGACGGTCGTGTTGTAGTCGGTATGGATATAGCCGCCGATCGCCTTGACCGTGACGGCGCTCGAAATTTCGTTCTCGATCGAGACGGTCGCCCCATATTGCTTCAGCGCGAAGGCGCTGTCGATGTCGCCATAGCCGTCCTGAAAGCCGCCGCGGCGAAGATAGTTGGTCAGGCTGTCCCCGGGGCGCCCGCTCAACGCGGGGATCGACGTGTTCGTGGGGCCGAGCGCCGGGACGATCGCTGCGGTCGTATCGACATAGCCGAGCTGGGTTGGTGCGCCGAAGCCCTTCGCCTCGGTGTAGAAGCCGGTCGCCAGAACGGTCCAGCTATCATCTGGCGTGAACTTCAGCGACCCGCGCGCATATTCCTGATTGAAGGTGCTGGTCGGATTGCCGGTCGTGAAGTTTTGGCCGTAGCCGCCATGCTCGGAATGCTGGTAGACGAAGCGCGAGGAGAGCTTGCCGGGGATCAGGGGCACATTGAGGACCGCGGTGCCGGTGAAGCGGTCGTAATTGCCGAGGTTCGCTTCGACATAGCCGCCGACCTTGTCAGTCGGTTTGGCCGTCGTGATGCTGACCGTACCGCCGATCGTGTTGCGACCGAAGAGCGTGCCTTGCGGACCCTTCAGCACTTCGACACGCTCCATGTCGACCAGGGCGTTGTTGGAGCCTGCGTTGATGGAATTGTAGATACCGTCGACATAAGTGCCGACCGGCGGGTCCGAATTGATCGAAGGGATGGTCTGGGTCAAGCCGCGCAGGGTCAGCGCCACTTCCAGCGGCGAGAATGTCGGGCGCACCTGAAAACCTGGTGTGACTTTGTTGAGGCTGGCGACATCCACGACCTGCTTGGCCTCGAGCGCCTGGGTGGTGAGGGCGGTGATGGAGATCGGCACGTCCTGCAGGCGTTCCGTCCGCCGCGTCGCAGTTACGACAATGTCCTCAGACGACCCTTCGACCTCAGGTGCCTCTTGGGCATGACTGCGATTTGGCGCGACAATAGCCGCACTGGCCAGCAAGGCCAGCAGCAGGGGATGTTTTCCCCATCCCTTCCGCTGATGGGATATTCCGCTCGCGGAAGTCAATTTTCTCGAGTCTGTATCTGCCATCATTTTCCCCCAAATCGCCGCTTAGTGTCTCCCGAGCGTCTCTCCCGACCTGACGTCTCTACCTTTTTGGTAGGCTTTGGTATGATGCAGCGCAATACGAATCTGTCCGATTGGACAAAGTTTGCCTTGCGCCTTTTGTAGTTCAGCTAAGCGACCCTTTGCCGCCACCATGGATCGCCACGTCGCGGCGAGACATTTTTGCGTGAAGCGCAGCCACCGTTCCGCTCCCGGTTTGTGCGAAAAGAAACGGAAATACCGCATGCACAAGGCAAGCGAGACCCGCCCCTATCATGGGGAGAGCGAAACCAAGCGCGGCATGCAAATGTTCGGAATAGGTTTCCCCCACGGAACGGGGGTGCTCGGTGAACCATCGCGGCAACATGTCTTCTCTCCAAGGCGGAATTTTTGAAACGGGTCGAGCGGCGCTCGTGCATTTGAGCGGCGGCCGTCCCCTAAAGCTTGAGCATTCTGGCAAAGAAGAGTGCGCCACCCAGCGCGATTACCGTGGCACTCGCGATTGGCAGCACAGGTCGCCAACCGCCGCGCGACAGATGGCGAAGGGGAGATCGGATCGCCGTTGCGGCAATGGCGCAGACAAGCAGCGCGCTGGCGACGTCGCTGGCGGCCAAGGCCAAACCGCCCGGCATCAGGCCGACGGAATTGCAGGCGGCTGCTGCGAAAAAACCGACCACATACCACGGAACCGGAGAGACGTTTGCGGCTCCGTCACGATCGGAAAACAGCCAGCCTGCGCCGATGAGGATGGGTCCCAGCAAGGCCACGCGCGTCAGCTTGACGATCGTCGCGACATGCCCGGACGACAAGGACACTCCATAGGCCGCCCCAAGCGACTGCGCGACATCGTGGATCGACGCACCCAGCACGAAGCCGGTGGCGACGTCTCCAAGGCCCAGAGCGTGACAGATCAGTGGATAGCTGACCATCGCTGTCGCGCTGAACGTCGCCGTTATCACTAGGATCGCGGAGAGCTGGCCTGCCGAGACCCGGTTTCGGCCCAGCGTATCGGCAAGCGCAAGGGCCGCCGACGCCCCGCAGATCGCCACCGCCACGCCCGCCACCAGTCCGACCGGCGTATCATACCCCAGCCGCCGTGAGAGGAAGACGCCAGCTGACAATGTGATCATGGCGATCACAAGGATTGCGCCAACAACGCCAATGCCCAATTGCACGTAATCGGCGAGGGTTACTCGCGCGCCCAGCAGGAGCACGGCCCATCGCAGCAATGACCGCGACGCAAATTCGAGACCGGGTGCAAGCCGCCGATCGCGTTCGAGAAAGTTCAGCGAGAGACCGACAGCCAGGGCGGTGAGCGTTATCGGCATGCTGATCGATGCTGCGATGAACGCCGCGGCGCAGCTCGATAGCGCCCCCACCAGAAGCCCGGGCACGTACCGGCCCGGCCCAGAGCCTTCGGACGTGGCATAGAGTTCGCAATAGAGGTCCGCGCCCGCACGAGCGGCCGTGGTATGCGCTTCTCTGGCCCCGATCCGCTCTTGCGGATCGATGACAGCCTCATCTGTTTCAGCCGGAAAGGTGCTTGCGAAGAGCATCGCGAATTTTTACTCGATACTTCATCAAAAAAATGCACAAATATGAGGCTGATTCGCGCTTCACGCGCAAAATATTTCGGAGAGATGATGGATAAGCGGGATTATCTCATTCTCGAGTCGCTTCAGACCGATGCCGACAAGTCGATCTCAGATGTCGCGGCGGGAGTACATCTCTCCTCCAATGCCTGCTGGCGCCGCATCAAACATCTCGAGGAGGAAGGGATCATTCGTCGGCGCGTGGCGTTGCTCGATCCGATCAAGCTGGGCGTCGGTACCACCGTGATCGTGATGCTACGCGCTTCGGAGCACAGCGAGGAATGGCTTGGCCGATTTGCGACGGAGATCGCGGCCCTTCCCGAGGTGGTCGAGGTCTACCGGCTGAGCGGCGACATCGACTATCTGCTCAAGCTGCGCGTCGCCGACATCGCCCACTACGACCGCGTCTATAAGCGGCTCATCGGCACTGTAAGACTGACCGACGTAAGCTCATCCTTCGTGATGGAGGAGATCAAATACTCAACCAGCGTGCCTCTGCCGCTACGATAGCCACCACCTCGATAACGCCCTGTCGCGGCGATGCCGCCCGAGCGTTTGCCTCACCCGAAAGAACGGACAAGCCCAAGATCCGCATCGCCCGAACCTTCCTCTTCGATCCGGCCATTGAGGACGCTGCGCAGATGGGTGCGAACGACCTTGTCCCACAGAATGCGTCGATCCTGGCTGATCGTCTCCCAAGACAAAAGGCTCAATGTGACGGGCACTTGCGAGCGCGTACCCAGGATCGACGCGATGACCGAGGAAGTGCGTATCAGCGTCTCCTCTGCTTGTGCAGGCCGGTCGATGATCACGCCTACCACCTGCGTAAATCGCTCGATGAGCGGCCGATGCAGCCGCTGGCAGATGATGTCGAACGCCGGACTGGACGGCGATGATTGTTCCCTAGCGAGGAAGAGCGCGGTGTCCAACCTCGGACTTGCCTCATCGGCCCAGAGCATCCGGGTAGCGAAAGTGATCATTCCCTCGATCAGCGCGTTCCGACCTTCCTGTAGCCGGATGGCTTCGAGCGGGGCTGCGGCTCTCTCGATAGTGTGCAGAACCTCGTCGCACAGATACTCCGTACAGGCTCGGAACAGCCCTTCCTTGCCGCCGAAATAATATTGGATCGCAGCATGGCGCGAGCCGGAGGGCTCGGCGAGCGCACGGATCGAGGCCCCCTCAAAACCCCGCGCCGTAAATACCGGGAGTGCGCCTTTGATGATCAGCTCACGTGTCTGGTCGCCGCGGGCATAACCCGCATCTTCGCTCCTGCGGTCCTTGCGTTGTCGCGTTGGAGAATTCTTTCCTGCCATCCTGAATCCGGTCCGGTTCGTGTGATCGCGTCACCGAAAACTAATCAGCACGGGCCCGATATACCACCCCTACACGGCGCCGCCCAGAATGGGCTTATGCCGAAGCGTGCAAATCCACCCGGTCGTGTCCCGGTTGGTGGTGTAGCTCGACGGTAGCGAAGCTGACCGGGCGCGCGCTCACCCACAAAGGACAGCTACTTTCCAGGTTTTCTGGAACCTCGTCGCCTCGCCGAAAAGGCGCTGACCGCAGTTATCCAAGAAGCCTATTTTCAGGGCATCTCGACCCGCTCGGTCGACGATCTGGTCAAGGCCATGGGGATGAGCGGCATCTCGAAGAGCCAGGTCAGCCGTCTTTGCAAAGAGATCGATGTTCGGGTGAAGGCATTCCTCGATCGCCCTATCGAGGGCGACTGGCCCTATATCTGGATCGACGCCACCTATCTGAAGGTTCGGCAGAACGGTCGTATCGTCTAAGTCGCTGTCACCGTTGCGGTTGGGGTCAACAGCGATGGCCGACGTGAGGTGCTGGGCATGGCGATCGGGCCGTCGGAAGCCGAGGTGTTCTGCACCGACTTCCTGCGCGGCCTCGCCCGCCGGGGGCGACGTTAACGTGCCGAGTTCTCAGTGCGGCGACGAAGAATGATCGCGACGGTCGTGCCGGCGACCAGCGCACTCACTGCCATTCTCACGCCGGGCCGGGTCTGAAACGCCGTGAAGATGCTGGTCTGTCGGACAGGAATGTCGGATCGCACCCGGCCATTGGCAGTCGGCGAATGAAGGCTGTCGCCCCGGAGACGCTGGCGCGGTTGCTTCATGGCGCCGCTGCCCGACGCAGCCAACCGCTCATAGAGCGCCGGGAAGGTGCGCGCAAAACCAGTAACGAGAATGCCTGCCGATCCGACGGTGACCTCGCGCAGCGGCCGCGCGGCGGCTCTCAGGATGGTGCCCGCCACGATTTCCGGCGCATAGGCGATCGGCATGGCGAGCTGCCAGTCGCCGAGGTCGCGGCCATGTTCGTGGATACCGGGAGTGCCGATCATGCTCGGCTTCACCAGCGTCAGCGAGATCGGCTCGCGCCTGGCCAGCACCTCAAGCCTGAGCGAATCGGTATAGGCGCGCACCGCATGCTTGGTCGCGCTGTGGACAGTCAACAGTGGCGAGGAGAAGTCCGATGCGATCGAACCGATGTTGATGATCGCGCCGGGGCCGCCGCGCGCACGGAAGTGCGCAAGCGCTGCGAGCGAGCCAAACACCGTGCCCCAATAGTCGGTCCGCAGCGCCCGTTCATGATCGGCGGTGGAGAGCGCGCTCGGATTGCCATGGACCGCGATGCCGGCGTTGTTGACCCAGGTGTCGATCCGTCCGAACCGCGCCACCGCCGCGCACGCCAGTGCCTTGACGGCAGCCTCGTCACCAACATCGGTCGAGACGACAAGCGCTCGGCCGCCTGCCGCCTCTATATCATGCGTGATGCGGGCCAGCGTCTCGCCGTCGCGAGACGCCAACACCACTGCGGCGCCTGCGGCGGCCGCCTTGCGGACGGTGGCGAGGCCGATGCCCGAACTGGCGCCGGTGACGATGATCACCTGCTCAGCCAGTGGCTTTAGCCGTATTCTGGTGGCCATCAGGACTTCCCTTCCTTGGTTGCGACCCTGTCGGGCGGCGGCGAACGCGTGCCGGGCGGCGTCCGTCCAGTCAGCAGCCGCGCGCCGCGCCCATAAGTGAACCACGCCCAGGACCAGTTGACGTAGACCAGCAGGCGGCTGCGAAAGTCGACCAGCAGCATCAGGTGCACCAGCGACCAGGCCAGCCAGGCGAGAAAGCCCTTGAGCTTGAAGCCGCCCAGCGCCGCCACTGCGCGGGAACGACCGATCACCGCCATGGCGCCGTAGTCGCGATAGCGGAAAGGCTAACGCTCACGATTTTGGAACCTACCGCGAGCTCGTGGCCGAGGTCAGCGATGGTGGCAAGGACGATCCTGCCGTCGCAGACTACGTCGCCCAGGTCGAAGACGGTCTCTTCTCCTGGCTGTGCACGGGCTTCGCTCCGCCGATCCGCTACAAACCCGGCGGTATCGCCGATTCCGGAGGCCGCGCGTTCGACCAGATCGTTGCCGGCGCCATGATGACGACCAGGCCGAAACCCGACAGGTCCTTCTTCCCCCCGGATAACAAGATACTGCATGATAACCTGTGCGCCGGATTCCCCGAGGTGGTGCCGGACTGCCTGAAAACCAGCGCTTCGCGCTACGTCGTGGTCGAAAACGCCGGATATGTCGGTGAGCGTGACGTCCACGACACCCCGGAGCGAGAACGGGCGGAAAGCTGGATGCGGCAGACCTACACCCCTGACGAAACCCAGGAGCTTCACGTTGCCGTCGCCCACGACACCGGAAATCATCGCTCTTACGAGCTGCTGTGAGGTGCTGGCCATGGACATCCATCACGCCGCTCCTGCGGATCGCGTACAGTGCTTGCTTGACGTGCTGAAGGCGGTGGTCGGCGTCATCGACATGAGCGATCCCGACCATCCCTCGTTTGCCGATAGCGCGGCTGACTGCTTGGATGAGCTGCTCCGACATGAGGCCGACATCCGCGCCTTGCTGGCGCGCGCCCAAACCTATGGGCGGCAGACGCTTTCGCGAGGCTCCTCGTGAACACGCCGGCCTATCGCCTTCGTCTGATGCGGGATCGTCGGGATGACAATCAGCAACGCCTCCAAATTCTCGAGCGACGCCTCACACAAGAAGCCGAGGCGGCAACGCGGTCGGATCGGTCGCTGCCGGAGACCTTCGGCCGCTACGCCAGCGACTGGACCATCCCGTTCTTTGCCTTCCCCGACGAGGTCCGCCGCATCGTTTATACGACGAACGCCATCGAGGCGTTGAATGCCCAGCTTCGACGGGCGGTCAGGGCCAGGGGGCACTTTCCCAGCGACGATTCAGCGACCAAGCTGCTCTATCTGATCTTGAACCGATCCGAGAAAGAGTGGAAAATGCCGCCACGTGAGTGGTCCATGGCCAAAGCCCAGTTCGCCGTGCTGTTCGGAGAACGCTTCATCAAGGCCATGGCGGCGTAATGTTCAACTGCCCGCCCACACACGGAATTCCTGACAGTCCCGCGATCTCGGGCGGCCGGCTGATTGCGCTCACTGCCACCATCGGTTCAGGCAAAACGGTGCTGACCCGGCGTCTGCGCGAGGAACTTGAGCGTGACGACCGTGTCATTGTGTCGCGCGCGCTCAGCCTGGAGAAGGCCAAGATCTCCGTGCCGTTGCTCGTCTCGGCCTTGTTCTACGACCTGTCGACCGAGAAGACCGTCTCCATCCCGAGCCAGTCGGAACGGCGCGAGCGCGACCTTCAGGAGCTGTTCCGCAAGGCCAAGCGGCCGGTGGCCCTGTTCGTCGACGACGCGCACGACCTGCACCCAAAAACGCTGACCGCCTTGAAGCGCCTGGTCGAGCTGGTGACGGAAGGCGGTGGTCAGCTCGCCGTCATCCTGGTCGGCCACCCCAAGCTCCGCAACGATCTCAAACGTCCGCAGATGGAGGAGATCGGCGACCGCACCACCGTGTTCGAGTTCGGCGGCCTTCGTGACCGGCAGCGCGACTACATCGACTGGGCGCTGCGTACTGCCCTCTTGCCTGGTGTCGAGCCGGAGGACGTGCTGACCGAGGACGCCGCGGTGCTGCTCGCCGCCAAGCTCAAGACCCCGCTCCAGATCGGGCGGCATCTCGTCCGCGCCTTCGAGGCCGGGTTCGGCGCCAGCGTGAAACCGGTCGATGCCGCAACCGTTGACGGCGTGCTGTCCCGTCAGATCGATGACCTGGAGCCGCAGCTCACCCGCCACGGCTACGACGCCAAGAGCCTGGCCGAGCAGTTCGATGCCCGCCCGCTGGAAATCCGCAAGCTTCTTCGGGGCGCGCTCGATCCAGCCCGTACCCGAGAACTCACCGATGAAATGAGGGCAGCGGCCTGCCGCTCTGACCCAAGGACGAGCCGATCGTGCGCCGGCCTCGCCGTATCTTGGGTCCGTCGCAGTCAGCGTGGGTTGCGTCTCAATCAACGTGCGTCGCAGCGCCCCGCTAGTCTCACGCAATGTGCGTCAGAAACCGTCCATCATTGTGCGTCCGGCCGATCATCATTGCAGGCCGCTACACTTATGCGACTTGACCCAAGTTTGCGCTGACCATCAAGCATCACTGCTCGCGGAACAGGAGGGATCGGCACCGCCGCCGTCGTCGGTGCCGGCAACAACCGCCCCTAGCTTTTCGCAAAGCCGCCATCTCAGATTACTTGACGGGTCGACGGACATCATACCGCGGCAAAGCGATACCCCGGCCAAATGGCGCAGGCGGCTCTTGACCTTCCGACGCGGGAGTTCGTACCGGGTTTGGGCACCCGGAGGCCAGGTGCTTGTCGCTGGTATTGCGCTGTGCCTGTTCCTGACGGGGATCGAGGGTGCTGCTCAGTTGCTGTTACCCTCTCGCCACGAACCTCGAGATCGGTCTCGACCCGCGGACATGTCCGCAGTTCTGGATTTTGATATTCACGCTGATACCGTGCTGGGTGCGGTCATGGAGGTTGCCGAGCGCGCCGGCTACGCAGTCAAGGCGAATGACGACATTTGGGCCGTTCGTTGGACGGGGGCTTACCGCGCCAAGGCGACGATGTTCGACGCTTTGGCAGATATCCTCTATGGTTCCGGCCTGTGCCCAGTGGTCAGTAGGGACGCCATAACCATTCGGTATTGCGACAAAAGCAGGCCCCCCATTGTCGTTAGCGTCCGCGCTCGTGGTGTAATTTCCGGTGTAGATTGAGGCGATCGCATGGGTGGGGCATGCCCCACCCATGCGAATTCGATCTCGGTGGCCACCGGGCTCATCGGTAAGGTGGAGTTACCACACTTCACACGCCCACCGAGGAGTTGATCCCGATGACCGACGATAGATTACCGCTTGCCGAGCTGATGGCGAAGACCGGAGATGGAGATTTCCTGCGCACGATCGCCGAGAACGTATTACAGATCATCATGGAGGCCGACGTCGATGGCCTGGTCGGCGCCGGCCGGCACGAGCGCTCCGGCGATCGCACGACCTGGCGCAATGGCTACCGCGACCGCAGTCTCGACACCCGGCTCGGCACGCTCAATCTCAAGATCCCCAAACTGCGGACCGGCGCCTACTTTCCCGGCTTTCTGGAGCCAAGGAAGACCGTCGAGAAGGCGCTGGTCGCGGTGATCCAGGAAGCATGGATCGCCGGCGTCAGCACCCGGCGCGTCGATGAACTGGTGCAGGCGATGGGCATGACTGGCATCTCCAAGTCCTCGGTATCCAAGCTGTGCAAGGACATCGACGAGCGGGTCCACGCCTTCCTCAAGCGGCCGCTCGCCGGCGACTGGCCCTACCTCTGGCTCGATGCTACCTACCTCAAGGTGCGCGAGGGCGGGCGGATCGTCAGTGTCGCCGCGATAATCGCTGTGGCCGTCAACACCGAGGGCAAGCGCGAGATCGTCGGCCTGCACATCGGTCCTTCCGAAGCCGAGCCGTTCTGGTCGAGCTTCCTCAAGGACCTCGCCCGGCGCGGCCTGACCGGCGTGAAGCTGGTCATCTCCGATGCCCACGAGGGGCTCAAGGCGGCGATTACCCGCGTCATGGGTGTGGATCGGCGTGCAAAAAGAACCCCGTTAGCGGGGTGATCGGCGTCTAAAAGGGACCCCTCATTTCGATAGCTTACACAGCCGCGTGGAAGTTCATGCGGCGAGATCGGGATGTTGGTTTTGGAGACAGTGGTTCGTATCCGGCGTGAGTATGCCGGCGGGAAGGCGATCAAGGCGATCGCGCGTGATCTGCATGTGTCGCGGAAGGTGATCCGCAAGGCGATCCGGGCGCCGGAAGGTGCATTTGATTATCGACGCAAGGTTCAGCCGCTGCCGCGGATCGGTCCGTTTCAGGATCGTCTGGATGGGCTGCTGGAAGAGAACGAGTTACGGGGCCGGCGTGACCGGCTTCGGATGACCCGTATCCACGATCTTCTGGTGCGTGAGGGTTTTGAGGGCTCTTACGATGCCGTGCGTCGCTATGCCGCGCGGTGGAAGGTCGAGCGGCGCAGGGATTTCGGCGACGGGACGACGGCCTTTATTCCGATGCTGTTCCAGCCCGGCGAGGCCTACCAGTTCGACTGGAGCCACGAGGATGTCGAGATCGCCGGCAAGCCGATGCGGGTAAAGGTCGCGCACATGCGGCTGTGCGCATCGCGGGCTGTGTATGTCCGGGCCTATCCACGCGAGACCCAGGAGATGCTGTTCGACGCGCATGCGCGCGGCTTTGCCTTCTTCGGCGGCGTGCCCCGGCGCGGCATCTACGATAATATGAAGACGGCGGTGACGAGCGTGTTCACCGGCAAGGACCGGGTGTTCAACCGGCGGTTCCTGATCATGGCCGACCATTATATGGTCGAGCCCACGGCCTGCTCGCCGGCGGCGGGATGGGAGAAGGGTCAGGTCGAGAACCAGGTGCAGACGATCCGAGGGCGTTTCTTCCAGCCTCGTCTGCGGTTCGCCAGCCTTGAGGAACTCAATGGCTGGCTGGAAGCTGAGTGCCGACGCTGGGCCGAACGGCAGGCCCATCCTGAGCAGGGCGAACAGACCGTGGCGCAGATGCTGGAGATCGAACGCCCTGCATTACAGTCGATGCTGGGGCCGTTCGACGGCTTCAACGAGAGCGAGCACGGCGTGTCGGGCACCTGTCTGATCAGCTACGATCGCAACCGATACTCGGTCCTCTCGACGGTGGCGCGGCGCACGGTGCAGGTTCGGGCCTATGCCGACCGCATTGTCGTGCGATGCGGCGATGAGGTCGTCGCCGAGCATCCCCGCTTCTTCGGGCGGAACCGGACCATCTACGATCCCTGGCACTATCTCCCGGTGCTGGCCCGCAAGCCCGGCGCGTTGCGCAACGGCGCGCCCTTCCAGGACTGGGAGCTGCCGCCAGCGCTGGCCCGATTGCGACGCAAGCTGGGCAACGGCGATGATGCCGATCGGCGGTTCGTGCGCGTGCTGGCGGCCGTGCTGACCGATGGCCTGGAACTCGTCGAGGCCGCCGTGCGGGAGGCGCTGGCGACCGGCACGGCGAGCGACGACTTGATCCTCAATATCCTGGCACGGCGCCGCGAACCACCGCGACCGCTGACGATCGTCACTTCGGAGGACAACGCCCTGCGGCATCCCCCGATCGCCGACTGTGCCCGTTATGACCAACTGAGGAACTTCCATGCAGCGGCATGACATGATCGACGCGATGCGCGGGCTCGGACTCAAGGGGATGGCCGGCGCGTTCGATGAGGCCGTCACCACGGGCCTCCAGCGTCAGCGCACGACGATGGAGATACTGACCGATCTGCTGCGCGCGGAGGCAACGCACCGCCACGCGGCCTCGATCCGATACCGGATGGCTGCCGCCAAGCTGCCGGTGGTGAAGGACCTCGATGCCTTCCACTTCGAGGGGACACCGATCAACGAAGGGCTGGTCCGTTCGCTGCACAGCGGCGCGTTCCTGCCCGCACGGCGCAATGTCGTCCTGGTCGGCGGCACCGGCACCGGCAAGACCCACCTGGCCATCGCCATCACCGCCAATGTCGTTCGCGCCGGGGCACGGGGGCGTTACTTCAACACGGTCGATCTGGTGACCCGCCTCGAAGAGGAGGCCCGGATCGGCAAAAGCGGCGCGCTTGCCTCCCATCTCTCCCGGCTCGATCTCGTGGTTCTGGACGAGCTTGGCTATCTGCCGTTCGCCCGTTCAGGCGGGCAGTTGCTGTTCCATCTGGTCAGCAAACTTTACGAGCAAACCAGCGTCATCATCACGACCAACCTGGCGTTCGGGGAATGGCCCACCGTGTTCGGCGATCCCAAGATGACCACCGCTCTCCTCGATCGCGTCACCCATCATTGCGACATCATCGAAACCGGCAATGACAGCTGGCGCTTCAAGAACCGAAACTGATCCCCGCCGCACGCCGGGATTAAGATGCTTTGCGCTGCGCGCGCCTCCGGTCGGGCTCCGCCCTCCCTACGCCGCGCGCAGCGCAAGGAGCGTTCCTCGACCGTTGTGCCACCCTGGAAAGGGGGTCCCTTTTGCGCGCCGATCGGGGGTCCCGTTTCGACGCCGATTGACACTTCCGGCTTGCCGCCAAGCACGTCACGGTCGAGATCGTCGAGCAGGTGCTCTCGCGCGCGATCGACGACCTCGAACCCACGCTGACCCGCAACGGCTACGACGCCGGCGCACTCGCCAGCCAGCTCAACACCCGGCCGTCCGACGTGCGCGCGTTCCTCGCCGGAACGCTGGACGCCGAACATACCCGCGAACTGACCGAGCGGCTCCGCGAAGCCGGGGTGCCGATATGACGCCGATCACGAACTTCACTGGCATATATCGTGAGCAGGCCAGTCCTGTTTGCAAGCAGGCACGGATGATGGCGAGCATATTGTCATTTAGCGTGAGCAGCGCGGCTCGCTCGTTGTCATCCAATCTGAGCGGAAATCCGGGATGTTTGCGAGCAGGAGGCGCTACGATTGCAAGCGCCTACACCTAGCGTTCACTCCATTCGTCCTACCAACCGCCCCACTGCCCCGGCTTCGGCCGCAAGGTTGCGATTATAGGCAAGCGGCATGCGGGGACTCTTCCAGCGCAGCGCATCCATAATCCCGGCCAGATCTTCGCCCGCGACGAAGAGGTCCTGATTGAGACCCACCCGCGTCGAGTGAGCGCTTATTCCCTTAAGCAGTCGGGCGAGATCATCAGCGGTCAGGTCGCCCAACGCGCCGCGATCAAACGCACGCTGAATGATTGCCCGCCAAATCGGTCCAATCGAGCCCGGATGCAGCGCAGCCGCTCCGACATCGTACTCGGCCCGCGCCGGCACCGCGGCCCGCGGGAGCGTCTTTCGCAGATCCCACCGTTCGCGACTTGAAATACTGTCGATCGAGCGCCCCTTCACGGCCGGCCGAGCCTTGTACCGGCGTACCTGCACCCGTCGGAATAACGGCCCCTCCGTGATCCCGGCCGCCTCGGTCCAGGCAACGATGGCCCGCACGGATCGGGGCGAAAGGAAGGCTGTGGCCCCCTCCCCTTCATTGTCGCCCTTGCTGCGCGGGATCGCCAGCAGCCGCGCCTCCGGATCGAGAGCCTCGAGAATATGCTCGGCCTCGATCGCCACGAGCTCCGAGGCCCGTAGGCCGCTGTCATAGGCCACCGACAATAAGGCACGGTCCCGCAACCCTGGCAAATCGTCCGTACAGGCCTCCAGGAGCGCCCTGACGTTGATCCCACGGGGTTTGTCGCGCTCGACGTCCTTGACCGGCCCTTTGAAGCGCAGCGGGCGCGCCTGAGCCTGTGCAGTGCCCTTCTCCCGACGAATGGCCCGCAGCCGCAGCTTGACCAGCTCGGCTTGGGTCGGATCCTTCAGGTCGAGCAGCTGGTGGATCTTGGCGATCGACGCCTTGTAGCGGCCGAGCGAGGCGGGCCGAGCCCCCTGCCCTGCCCGGGCGTCGAGATAGTCAGCCACAACTTCAGGCGTCGCCGGAAGCGCGATCTGGTTGGTCCGGCGACACCAAAGATCGAATGCCTCGAGGTCGGATTTGAGCGCGCGGATTGAGTGCGGCGAGCTGGCGGCCTGATAGGCGGCGATCAGCGTCTCATTGACGATGATCCGCTCGCCGGCGCGCATCTGGGTCGCGGTCCATGCGATATCCGGCATCGCCTCGGCCGGCACCGCGACAATCGCGCCGTGGCCGACGTCGAAATCGCCGGTTTCAGGGCCTTCCTGCCCCTCTGATGCTCTGGCCGCCATAGCGACCGCTGTAGCGCACCTTTGTCAGTTGAAGAATACGGGCGGACGGGAAAACGGCAGAAAAGCTTGGGTCACGTTTAAGAATACCTTCGGACAATCGACCTGAACGCGCGATTCTGCTACAAAACGACCGGACCCGGCAACACGAGTCCCTGGCAAAAATCGGGGATAGGTCATGGCCGAAGCTGGCACTGCCCTCACGACGGTTGATCCTTCACAATGGCGTACAGCTTGCGAGCGCGAGCCGGTAATTCGCGCTCTTGCCGCGGAACCTCGGCTTGGCCACAAAGCGATTGCAGAGGCTGGCTCGACGCTGGGCCTCAGCCGGTCCCGCATCTACGAGCTTCTGGCGAGATACCGGGAAAATCCGGTAACCAGCTCATTGGTCGATCATCACGACGGTTTTCCCAAAGGACGGTCTCGCCTACATTCCGAGATCGACCGCCTGATCGATGCCGAGATAGCGAAATTCTATCTCAGCCGGCCAAAGCCGACTCTCGCACAGCTGGTTCGGCAGATACGCTATACGTGCCTTGAGCAGAACCTCCGACCTCCAGCGCGGCAAACGGTTCTACTTAGGGTCGATGCGTTGGAACGGGAACACCTTATCAAAGCCCGAGATGGCGCCAAGGCTGCAGCAGATCGCTTCCGTCCAGTCACGGTCACCTACGAGGCGGAGTATCCGCTTCAGGTCGTGCAGATGGATCACACGCTTGTCGACATCATCATCGTCGACGAGTACTTCCGGAAGCCACTGGGTCGACCAACTCTGACCCTGCAGATCGACGTTGCCACACGCGTCATCCCGGGCTTCTACATTTCGCTGGAAAAACCATCGGCGACCTCGGTGGGCATGGCGATCCGCCACGCGGTTTTACCAAAGGATGCTTGGCTGACTGAACGCGAATTGACGTTCGCATGGCCAATCTTCGGCCTCCCCGACATCCTCCATCTCGATAACGCCTCGGAATTCCATTCGCGCGCGCTCTCTCGCGGCTGCCAGCAATTCGGCATCGACCTTCATTACCGTCCTCCACGTACTCCGCACTTTGGCGGGCACATTGAGCGTTTGATAGGCACTACCATCGGCGAAGTGCATCTACTTCCGGGGACCACCTTCTCGAACATTCAAAATAAGGGGGACTACGACGCCGAGGGCGAGGCCTGTATGACCCTCAAGGAATTCGAGCGGTGGTTCGCGCTCCAAGTGGGCATCTATCATGGTACTATCCACCGAGCTCTCGGCGTTCCGCCGATGACCGCGTGGCGCGACGACCAGACGAAGCGCACTGAGCCACTTAGGCTACCGGCTGACCAACAACGCTTTTTGTTCGACTTCCTGCCATTCGAAATGCGCCGGGTTCGGCGCGACGGCATCAAGCTCTTCCATCTGGTCTACTGGCATGGCGCTTTGACCACATTGGTGGCGAACAGCGTCCACAAATTCCCCATCAAATACAATCCGCTCAACCTTTCGACGGTTTATCTCGAACTGCCCGGCGGCGAGCATGTGATTGTCCCCCTCCGCGATAAGCGCCGCCCAGCGATCACGAAGTTCGAACACGACTATGCCCTGAGAGCGCTTCGAGAGCGCGGGCGCGGCGCGGTCGACGAGCAGATGCTGTTCGAGATGGTGAGCACACAGCGTAGTATCGTGCTCGCCGCCGTGACGAAAACCCGAGGCGCTCGACGAACGACCCAACGCCTCGTCGATGCGCTCATCCGCGGCGAGCCGCCTACGGTTCACCTCGAGGCTCGAGAAGCTAACGAACAACTCGCAGCACCAAATCTCGACGGGCCAGTCGTCCCGCTCGCCATCGAGGAACGGTCATGAGCACGCTCTACGGTCATCTCTTCCCGGCTTACCGCGAGTATGCCGAACTGACTGATGAGGCCCGGGTCGACTGGCTTCGGCGCGACCGTTGGATTTCGTTGCCACAGGCTGAAGCCGCCCTCTGTCACCTCGAGGACCTGGTGGTCTATCCGCCTCGAGGCCGAATGCCCTGCCTGTTGTTGTTTGGTTCCACCGGGATGGGCAAGACCGAGATAGTCAGCCGCTTCTCCAAACTTCATGCGGCCCAGTTCGATACAAGGACCGGGCTTAGCAAGATGTCAGTGCTTCTGGTGCAGATGCCGCCGGAGCCGACGGAAGATCAATTTTACACCGAGTTGCTGACCGCGCTCAATTGCGTCGAGCTTAGCTCCCTGTCCGTGCGATCGATGCGGGCGGAAGCGAGGCACTTGCTTGCCGAAGTCGAAACTAAGGTCCTTGTCCTGGACGAAATCGACAAGATGCTCGCTGGCACGCCGCGCCAGCAGCGCGTGTTCCTCAATACAATCCGCTTTCTGACGAACGACCTCAAAATTCCGATTGTCTGCGCAGGCACCGAGGACGCGCGCATGGCCGTCCTGACCGATCCGAACCTGGCTGACCGGTTCGGAGCGTTCGAGTTGATGCCGTGGTGCAACGATCACGCCCTGCGCCAGCTCCTTGCAAGCTTTTCTGGTCTGCTGCCGCTCAGACGACCTTCGCAGCTCGACACCGTCGAAGCGCGGCAACGTTTGCTGTCCCTCACCCAAGGTGTGACCGGCCGAATATTCAGGCTCATTGAGGCGGCTGCCGTCGCGGCAATTCGCGATGGCCGCGAGATGCTCGACGCAGCAAGCTTCGACGCAAAGGACGTAACACTTCCTCTCGTCTCCATGTACGCTTCGGCAGGCAAGCGAAAGGCAATCGGCCGCGTGATCCTATGACTTTCGTGGAGCCATTCCCGGATGAGCTTCTCAGTTCGTGGCTGACTCGCATGCAACCCAATCGGAATACTATGAACGAGCCTTTGCTTCGGGCCTATCGAAACAGCGCTGGCCACTGGCGTCATCCGGACGTCCACCCGACCAAATCGATGATCGCTGAACTTGCCACAAACATCGGCATTGCGCCGGCTCAGATTGCCAAACTCGGCCTCTGCTATCGGTATCCCAGGATCGACCCAAACTTTGTGGCCTGGCGCTACGTTCCATCCGATTATCTTGGTCGGGACTGCGAGCCCGCTCTTTCCCTGCGGATTACCTGGTGCAGCCGTTGCCTCGCCGAGGACTATGCTGGCGGCCGCGCCGCCTATGTCCGCGCCGACTGGGCTATGGCTGCGGGAGGCTTTTGTTCCCGACACCACTGGCCGCTCGTCGACCGATGCGGTACCTGCGAAAGTCCGCATTGGACGATGAGGCGGTCGCCGCACGGGCCACCGAGGATGTGCTGCGCCCGCTGCCATCGGGGTCTCGAACGGGCAAATCCTAGGGCGCTTGAACTCGAGCCAGCGGCGCATTCGCTTTGGAAAATGATCGCAGGTTTCGAAGCCGCGCTGCGCGATGCCCTCACAGGAAAAGTGCCGGACCAATTCCGCTTCAACGACACCTCGGCTTCTCAGCTGCTAAAAGAAACCTCCATGATCTGCGTCCTCTTTGCGAGGGCTCACACGCGCTTTGGCCTACGTGATAGACTGTTTGATCGCTTTGCAACGCCGGCGCTTACACTCGAAGACTTTTGCCCAGACGAACCGTCCTGTGAAATGCCACTCGCGCTTGCTAGCCCGCCCCTGCGCCGTTGTCTGATTGCGATATGCGCCGCAATGCTCGATGCAGAGTTTTCCCTCCAGGGACAGGGTCAGCATGAGCCGGTTCTCGACATGTGGGCGCGAATGGTCGGCAGTATGGCTCTCCAGCATCTCGTTCGAGATCGCCAACTATCCTCGACGACGTTCAAGCGTCAGGTGGAAGCAGCGTGTGAGAGAAACGAACACCGCGAGCGGCTCCAAGCGTTACGCTCCGCCGCGATGACCCTCGAGTGCTTGTTTCGCCGCTGCTAAGGCAACTTGTCATGGTGACATACGGCTGCCTCGCGGCTACTGCGGCTCGATGGACACCCTGCGCACCTTCTTCCGGCAGCACAGCGCCTTGGCCTTCGGGCTGATCGCGCTGGCGCTTTGCTTGAAGATTTTCGTGCCGAGTGGGTACATGATAGCGCAGGATACCCGCACGATCACGGTGCAGATCTGCCACGACGCCAGCGGCGAAGGCCCGGATCTCACCATAGCGGTGCCGGTGAAGGGGGCAAACGATGACGCCCCAGGCAAACCGGCCAAGGGGGAGTGTCCCTACGGTGCCTTGTCGATGGCCTCGCTTGGCGGTGCGGATCCGGTCCTCCTCGCGCTTGCGTTGGCTTTCATCCTGGCCCTCGGTTTCGCGCCGGTTCGCCTCGCGATCGCGACAGGCTTTGCCAATATCCGCCCGCCGCTGCGCGGGCCTCCGGCGCTGATCTGACAAACTAACCCGTTTTGTCGGAACGGCCGGAAGCGCTTGCGCGCTGCATCTCCGGCCCTGCCTGAGCACCATTTGCATGCCCGCTTCACGACCGCGCGCTAAGGCGCGCGCATATTCTTCAGGTCTGCAGAGCGCTCTCAGCGCTCCCGCAGCTCGTGCGCCGTGCTGAAAGCGCGCCCCGTCATCCGCCAGGTCCACCTCTGGCTCGGGTTCAGCCTTGGGCTGATCTTCGCCGCGCTCGGTCTTTCCGGCTCGGCGCTGGTCTTTTACGTCGAGATCGACAAGGCACTCCATCCCGAGATCCAGCAAGCCGAGCCCGAACCTCAGCCGGCGTGGTCATCGCCGATTTGGGACCGCGCCCTCGCGGCCGGACGCGCGCGCTGGAAGGATACGCCGGGCAAGTGGTCGTTCGAAGCGACCGACGAAGGCGATGCCATCCCCGCCCGGCTCTACCCGGCCTCGAGCCACGGCGATCACCATGCCGAGCGCCAGATGGTCTGGTTCTCCGCAGATGGTTCGAGGGTACTCAGGGCGCAGCCATGGGGCGGTTATCTCATGACCTGGCTCTACGATCTGCATATGGACCTGCTCGCAGGCGAGTCTGGGCGTCAGATCGTGGGCTGGTCGGGGTATGTCATTCTGGGCCTGCTGCTGACCGGCATCGCCGTGTGGTGGCCGCGCGGCAGCTGGCGCAAGGCGCTGGCCTTCAAGCGCAAGGCCGCCCTCCAACGGCGCCTGCGGGATCTTCACAAGCTGAGCGGCCTGTGGAGCTTTGCTCTCCTAGGCATCCTCTCGGCGACAGGCGCGCTGCTGGCTCTTCCGGAGATACGCACCTCGCTGCTCGCAACTGCGATTGTTGCACCGGACAAAGTTCCGAGTCCCAGTTCAGTGGCTGAAACCGGCCCGCAAGTGTCCGTCTCGCAGGCGCTCGCCGCAGCCCATCGTGCCTTGCCGGGTGCCCGCCTTGCCTTCGTGGATGTCCCGCAACCGGGCCGTGAGCCCATCCGGGTTCGCGTGCAGGTCCCAGGCGACCCACATCGCCGTTTTCCCGGCAGCTTCGTCTTCATCGACCAGCATACCGGAAGGGTCCTGGCCGTTCACGACATCCGCCGGGGCAACGCCTCGACCACCCTGATCGCCTGGATCCGCGTGCTTCACGATGGCTCCATAGGCGGCCTGGCGACCCGCATCCTCACCGTCTTTCTCGGCTTCGTGCCCGCATGCCTGTTCGTAACGGGCCTTCTTCACTGGCGCCGCCGCATCGCAGCGCGGGCCAACATGCATTCTACAGGGAGCAGATCTTGAACACTTCGCTTATCGCCGTGGCCGTGGCCGCCTGCCTGACCGTTACGCCGGCACTTGCCGACGAGGCGCCTGCTACTGGCACGATCACCGTCACCGCCCAGCGCGACCAGCTCAAGCTCGAACAGCGCAGCGATGCCGGCAGCCGCCTCGATCTCTCCATCATGGAGACCCCAGCCAGCGTAGAGACACTGACCCAGGCCGACCTGCAGTTTCGCGGCCTGCGTACCGCGCGCGAAGCTTTTGCCGATGTTCCGGGCGCCATTGCCGGAAATGTCCCCGGCAACCCGGCGGTCGTCAGCATGCGCGGCTTTGCCGGCAATGTCGTCTCGATCCTCCAGGACGGTGTGCGTATCTCTTCCTCGACCGTCGTCCAGCGCGACACCAACACCTGGCACTTCGACCGGATCGAAGTGATCAAGGGCCCCGCATCGGTGCTGTTCGGCGAAGGCGCGCTGGGCGGCGTGATCAACAAGGTGACCCGCAAGCCGACTTTCGACGGCAACCACATGGACTCGCTCTTGAGCTACGGCAGCTTCAACACGCTGTCGGCCGCCGGCGGCATCAACTACCAGCTTTCGGACACGCTGGCCGTGCGCGCCGATGCCAGCTACCTCCATTCCGACAGTCTCTATGATGTCGACAACAACGAGACGCGCTCCGCCGGCCTGACTGCAAGCCTGCTGTTCCGGCCGTCCGACAACCTGTCTGTCCTGCTGGCGGTTGATCACTACAACGACCGCGCTGACAGCGCCTACCAAGGCGCGGTGCTGATCCCGCTCGCCTATGCCCGCGATCCGAGCAATGCGGTATCAACGGCCAACGGTATGGTCATCGACAGGGCGACACGGCACCGCAACTACACGCCCTACGGCGGCTATTCCGGCGCCGACGATACGACGATCCGCTCGCGCATCGACCTGAAGCTCGGCGGCGGATGGTCGCTGGGCACCGACCTGCTCTGGTACACGGCCGACCGCGCCTTCGTGAACAATGGCACCCGCACATTCGTAGCGCCCTCCGCCGCCTTCCCCAATGGCAGCATCCAGCGCGGTCTCACGCGGTTCTACCATGACCACGAGTTCTGGAACGTGCGCATGGCGCTGGGCAACGAAGGCACGATCCTGGGCATGCGCAACCGTTTCACGATCGGCGCAGAGTACAACCATACCGATCTGGCGAGCCTCAGGGAAACCAGCACCACCAGCCTTGTGTCGCCGGTGGATCCCTTCACCCCGAATGTCGGTACCTTTCCGACCGACGGTACGCAGTACCGCTCGTCGAACGTAAACTTCGATTCGCGCCTTCGCACCATTTCTGTGTTTGCCGAAGATGCGCTGAACCTCACGCTGCGGTGGCTGCTCGTCGGCGGCATCCGCTACGATCATATGGATCTCGATCGCGCTTCCACCGACTACCTCGTCACCCCCAATGTCGTCACGCGCGCCAACCCTGTGTACGAACCAATCTCGTGGAGGCTCGGCAGCAGCTATGCCGTCACGGACGAGCTGACCTTCTATGGGCAGTACACCACTGCCGTCAGTCCGGTCTCCTCGATCCTGCTGATGCCGCTTGCCAACACCCGGTTCAAGCTCACCAAGGGCTATTCCTATGAGGGCGGCTTCAAACTTGCCGCCTTCGACAAGCGGCTGACCGTCACCGGCGCGGCGTACCGGATCGTCCAGAACGACATTATCACCCGCGACCCCAATGATCCGACCCTGACAGTCCAGGGCGGAACGCAATCCTCGCAAGGGGTGGAGCTGAGCCTCGGCGCAGCCGTCACCGATGAGCTCTCGCTTGGTGCCAGCTTCAGCTATGCCGATGCCCAGTACGATGAACTGATCGAGGCGGGCGGTATCGACCGTTCGGGTAACCGGCCCGTGAACGTGCCTTCCACCACCGCCGCGGCCAATTTCGCCTACACTCTCCCCAGCGCTCCCGTCACGCTGAGCGGCTTTGTTCGGCATGTCTCGGGCTTCTATACCGACACCGCCAATACGATCCTGGTCAAGGGCCGCACGACGTTCGACGCCGCTGTTTCGTGGAAAGCTTCGGAAGGGGTCACGCTCGCACTGCGCGGCCGCAACCTCACCGATGCCTTCTACGGCGAATATTCCGGCTACGGCTCGAACGACATCTACATCGGCGCACCGCGCAGCGTCGAAGTGTCGCTGGCCGTGCGCTTCTGATGGCAAATCTCCTGTCGACAGCTGCTGAGTGCAGCACTCGATCTAACCATGGTTCCTCGCCCGTTCATGCGGGACTTATCGAAAGCGTACTGATGCGATCTCACCTTCTCTCAGGTGCTTCGGCTGCCTGTATCCTGTCCCTTCTTTCCGCCAACCCCGCTTTCGCGGAGCCCGGCGACGACGCCCCAGCGAGCTGGGCGGGTGGCCAGATCACGGTCACCGCAAAGCGCGAAAGCTATTCGGCGCCGAGCTCTTCAGCCGCGACGCGCACAGATACCCCGCTGACACAGGTGCCGCAGTCGGTACAGGTCATCACCAGTTCGTTGCTGCAGGAGCAGGATCGCCGCACGCTGGGCGATGCGCTGGTCAACGTCTCGGGTGTGACGCCGACCCGATCGGAGGAGAACCTGTTCATCCCGCCGATCATTCGCGGCTTCCCCGGCGAGGTCTATCTGGACGGCCTCCCGATCTTTGCCGGAAACCAGCAGGCCTACGACCCGACCGGACTTGTCGGGGTCGAACGGATCGAGGTCCTCAAGGGCCCGAGTGCCACACTCTATGGCGGCGGCCTCGGTACACCGCTTGGCGGCACCATCAACATCGTGACGGAGCGCCCCGGCCAGGAGGCCGACGGATACGTGGCCATGCGGGGCGGCAGCTTCTCCACATGGAACCCTTACGGCGACGTCAACGTGCCGCTGACCTCGAGCATCTCCGCGAGACTGGCAGGCGAGTACCAGAGCAACAGCAGCTGGATCGACAAGGTGAAAGGCACGCGCTGGTCCATACAGCCCAGCCTTGCATTCCAGATCGATGCCAATACCGACCTGCTCTTACAAGGCCAGTTCAACCGCCGCAGCAGCCTTGAATACTCGGGCCTGCCTGCTGATGCCGCGCTTGCCGGCACGCTTGATCGCAACGCCTTCCCCGGCTCGCCGATCGATCAGCCCAGGACGCAGAACGAGAACAATATGGGCACGGCCACCTTGCGCCACGCCTTCTCGGATCGGGTCAAGCTGACCGTCACCGCGCGCTATTACGACAGCGACGTGGATGAAAGCGGCAGCTTCGTCTACCCTGGCCTCGCTGGGCCGGACATCACACCCCTTTATGACGTGTTCCCGATCACGATGGTCAACCGCGCCAGGGAAGCTACTCTGGACGCCAACCTTGCCGCGAAAGTCGACATGCTCGGCGGGACGCATAACCTGCTGGTCGGGGCAAACTACGATTGGACGAGCTTCTACAGCGCGATGGGCCTGTTCGTCAGCGACAGCCCATCAGGCACGATCGACCTCTCCGATCCCGCCTATGACCTGAGCTATACGCCGCAGATACCAGTCAACAGCTACACCGACGATCGCTTCGAGACATTTGCCGCCTATGTCCAGGATCAGGCGACCTACGGCAATCTGCACCTGACAGGCGGCCTGCGGATCACGTCGCTGAAGTTCATCGAGAACAGCAACATCGGCGTGGCCAACGACAAGACTTACACCCGGGTTTCGCCGCGCGTGGGCGCGACGTTCGATGTGGTAGCGGGCGTCTCGGTCTTCGCGGGCTATGCGACGGCATTCCGGGCACCTTTCGGGTTCATCGGCACGCAGGCAGCCAAGCCGGAAACCTCCAGCAACATCGAGGCCGGGGTAAAGCTGGCGCTGCCCGGAACCGGCCTGTCAGGCACGATCGCGGCGTTCCGGCAGACGCATGACAACGTCGTCGTATCCGATCCCGCCAACGTCGGCTTTTATATCGATGCCGTTGAAAAAGTCGTTTTTTGGTCGATGCGGTTGTTGCTGATTGAAGCGGACCAGCGCAGATGCCGGACCTCATGTCATCGCCGGCTGCCCGGCGAGGCTGATCTTGGCGAGCTTGCGCAGGTTCTGGGCGGCGGCAGCGAGGTGGAATTCATCCCGAGCACCGTTTGGTCCGCGTAATCGCAGCCGGTCGAGCCGCATAATCCGCTTCAGGTGAGCAAACAGCATCTCGACCTTCTTGCGCTCGCGGCGCGAGGCGACCCATTCGTCTTCTTGCGACAGGGTCCGAGCCAGATCGCGTGCGCCTTCGTGGATCGACCGGGTCACCTTGCGAGACGGCAGGATGGGCGTGCATCGCGGCTTGAGAGCGCAACCGCTGCAGTCCTGCTGCCGGGCTCGGTAGCGGATGAAGCCGTCCTTGTCGGCCTCTGGTCGTGGCGAGGCAAAGTTGCGGTTGCGTGGACGCAGGCGCTTGCCGGCCGGGCAGGTGTAGCTGTCATCCTCGTGATCGAACGTGAAGTCGCTGCGCTCGAAAGCACCATCGCTCCTGGCAGACTTGTCGAAGACGGGCACGTGCGGCTCGATGCCACGCTCGTGCACGAGCCAGGCGAGCATGCCGGCAGAGCCGTAGCCGGTGTCGCCGATCAGCTTGCGCGGCCATAGGCCATGGTGGTCTGCCGCCCGCTCGATCATCCGCTTGGCGGCGGTAACCTCCGCCTGGCGCACCGCCGTACTCGCCTCGACATCCACGATCACCGCGTTGTCGACGTCGATCAGGTAGTTGGTGGAGTAGCAGAAATCGGCGCGCCCGCCGTGCGCCGCAGTATAGCGGGCCGCTGGATCGACAGGCGAGACGCGCTTGGGCTCGACCGGAGTTGCCCCGCCGAAGACTGCATCATCGAGAACGGCGAGGTACTCCTCAACGGCCCGCCTTGGCTGATCGGCGGGCAGGCCCTGCGTGCCCTCGACATAGATTTGCCGATTGGCTTCGGCCCGGATCAAGCTGGCATCGACAGCGAAGCCGTCGCCTCCGACCAGTCCTTCTTCGATGCAGCGCCGCACGGTGGCTTCGAACAGCTGGCGGAACAGATCACTCTCGCGAAACCGGCCATGGCGGTTCTTCGAGAAGGTCGAGTGATCCGGCACGTCGCCCTCGAGATCCAGGCGGCAGAACCAGCGGTAAGCCAGATTGAGATGTACCTCCTCGCACAGCCGGCGCTCCGACCTGATGCCGAAGCAGTACCCCACGATCAGCATCCGCAGCATCAGCTCAGGGTCGATCGAGGGGCGACCGATCGCGCTGTAGAAACCCCGCAGGTGCTCACGCATGGCCGACAAGTCCACGAACCGGTCGATCGCCCGAAGCAGATGATCGGCAGGGACGTGCCGATCCAGGCTGAAGTCGTAGAACAAGGCCTCCTGCGCCACTCGGCGCTCGCCCATCATCGCTTGGCATCCTTCAGCATCCAGATGCTGAATCAGACGCTCACCGCGAGCGCAAGACCAACTTTTTCAACAGCATCATATCCAAAGCGGCAGCCAGCGCGCGCGGGGCATCGAAGCCGATATCGTGTGGGAACCAAACCCGGCCTTTTCACTGCTGGCCAACTACGCCCATACCGATACGCGCGACAATGGCGTCGCGCCGGGTGAGCGCATGGCGCGTGTACCAAAGAACAGTGGCCGCATAGCGGCGCGGTATCGCGTGCTGCATGGCGCGGCGCAGGGGCTGTCGTTCGGTGCGGGGCTGACCGCCTTCACCAAACGTGAACTGACACTGCCGAATACGATCGCGGTGCCCGGCTATGCCGTGATCGATGCGCAGGCGGCCTATGACATCGGCCGCTTTACCCTTGGACTGTCAGTGGTGAACCTTGGCGGACGCAAGGCGTGGGACCCGCATTCCTACATGGGCTACCCGGTGGTTTCGCCCAATCAGCCGCGTTCGGCCTACGTCACGCTGAAGGCGAGGATCTGATTATGCGACCTCTGCTGGCCCAGCTTTGCGCCATGGCATGGGCTCTCACGCTGGCACCCGGGACTGCATATGCGCAGGCCCCGGCAAGCGACGGGCAGATCATTCCCCTCTACGCCAGGGGGACCGTAACGCCGCTTGGCGTCCCGGAAAGCCGCGACACCTTGGCAGAGACGGGGGAGACGATGATCTTCAACGTCAGCGATCCCACGCTCGAACTGTTTCGTCCCGCGCCCCGCTTGGCGAACGGTACGGTGGTGATCATCGCGCCGGGCGGCGGTTTCGTAGGGCTGGGCTATGCAGCCGGAGGCACAGACGTCGCCCGCCGGTTTACCGCGCTCGGCGTGACGGCGCTGGTGCTCAAGTATCGCACGATCCGCAGCCCCGACGATGCCATGCACATGCCTGAAGTCCACATCAGGGAGATGGAGGCTATCATGGCGCGCGCGAAGAGCGGTCAGCCGGCAGAAGTGCCGCCTTTTGCCGGGGAGCCCGACGCTGTGGAGGATGGCACCCGCGCGATGGCGATCGTCCGCAGCCGCGCAAAGGAATGGGGCATCGATCCCGAGCGGATCGGCATGATCGGCTTTTCCTCCGGTGCCTTCCTCGCCGCCGACCTGGCGATAGGTGAGAAGGCAGGTCGGCCAGCATTCGTCGGGCTGTTCTATGGCGGCCTGCGCACGCCGGTTCCTAGCGGCGCTTCACCTGCCTTCATCGCGGCGGCGACAGATGATCCTTATATGCCTGACGATGCCGTGCAACTCTACGCGGCGTGGCGCAAGGCAGGCGTACCTGCCGAGCTTCACGTCTACGAGCATGGCGGTCACGGGTTCGACCTTCAGCCCAAAGGCAGCACCAGTGATCATTGGTTCGATCAGTTCACATGGTGGATGAAGTCACGCGGGCTTCTGGAGAAAGGCAAGCGATGAAAGTGCTTCGCACTGTTCCGCCTGTGCGGCGTGACAAGTACGTGTCGACGACCTAGACCCGTATCAAGATGAATCGGCTGCACTCGCTCTTCACGCATCATCACAGGCTGGCTTTCGCGCTGGTCGCGATGGCGCTGTGCCTGAAGGTGCTGGTGCCGACAGGGTTCATGCTCGGCACGCAGAACAACACGATCACCGTACTCGTCTGTCACGACGCCAGCGCAGGTGACGTGACTCGCCAGATCGTTTTGCCCAACAAGACCGGCGGGGATGATTTTCCCGGCAAGTCCGCCAAGGGTGAGTGCCCTTACGGCGCTCTTTCGATGGCATCGCTGGGCGGGGCGGACGTCGTTCTGCTGGCGATGGCGCTGGCCTTCATTATCGCCCTCGGCGTCGGTCCCGTCCGACCCGTCCACCCCCTGCGCACACCCTACCTCAAGCCGCCTTTGCGCGGCCCACCGGCACTGACCTGACGACCTGAACCCGTCTGTCGGATTTACCGGCGCATGCGCGTTTCCTCCGCACGCGCCGGTCCTGCCGGAGTATTCACATGTACGAATTTCTCGACCGCTCTGCGCAGCGGCCATGGCACCTTGACCGGATCGGTGCGGGCCGCTCTCGCGCGCCTGATACACCGCAATTACATCGTCTTCCTGCGCTGCCTGTAGTCCTGCATATGCAGGAAAACCGCTCATACCTCCCTCAAGGCGCGCGTGTTGTTTTCACAATGCTGGCGGTGCTGTTCATCGCAGTCACCCTGCTGACCGCAGCGCGGGGGCAATGGCTGGTTCCCGCCTATGCGCTGGGCGCCCTGGCGGCGCTGACATTCGCGCTCGAGCATCATGCAAAATCCACGCCCGCATCGGAAACCCTCGAGATGGATGCTGACTGCGCGAGGGTGCGTATCGGCTCCGATGAGGCCGTTTCTTTGCCAATGACCTGGCTGCGCCTTGTCACCGAGCAGCGCAGCCCGACTGACCTGCGCCTGATCCTGCGCGCCGGGGAAAGGCGGGTAGAGATCGGACGCTGCCTCGCGCTGGAGGAAAGGCGCGCTCTGGCGCCGCTTCTGCAGGTTGCTCTCACACGGGCGAAGGGGGCTTGAACAGTGCCGGTCCCCAACGAACCACTCGCCCGGTTTCGGCGCAATTGCTGGAAAGCCATCTTCCTCATCGCGCTGCTGCGCTTCGCCGACGCCGCGACCGGGCTCGATCTTTTAGCGACCGGCCGCTCACACGCTGGCTCGCTTCCATTTTCAGGTACGGAAACAGAACAATGAAAAGCTGGATTGTCCGTAAGACCGTATGTCCGTCTGCGCGCCTTGAGTGGCTCGCCCTACACTGCGCATCCGAGGGTTCCTCGGACGGGCCGAGTCGATCCTCATCACAGGAGGACGAGCCGTGGAACATTCTACAGAAGTCTTCGTCGGTATCGATGTCGCAAAAGCACGGAATGCCGTCGCTGTGGCGGATGGGGAGCGCGGAGGCGAGGTGCGCTATCTGGGTGAGCTGGCTGCTACCCCCGAAGCGATGCGGCGAATGGTGCAGCGCCTCGCAAGCCGGCATCAGCAATTGCATTTCTGCTATGAGGCGGGACCGACTGGCTACGGGCTATACAGGCAGATTACATCGATGGGCTATCCATGCACGGTGATCGCACCTTCACTGATACCCAAACGCGCCGGGGACAGAGTGAAAACGAACCGGCGCGACGCCATTGAACTGGCGAAGCTGCTGCGCGCTGGGGAACTTACGGCAGTCTGGGTGCCGGATGAAGCCCATGAAGCGATCCGCGATCTGATACGTGCCCGCACCGCAGCAGTTGAGATTTTACGCGTACATCGCCAGCAGGTCAGCGCATTGCTTCTGAAGCACGGGACGAGCTATCCGGGCAAGAAAACATGGGGCGCACGGCACCTCAAATGGCTGCAAGAGCAACGGTTTGACCACCCTGCGCATCAGATCGCGCTTCAGGAAATGGTTGATGCCGTGCGCGTCGCCAAGGAGCGTGTGGCTCGCCTTGAGCACGCAATCGAGGAGTTTCTCCCCCAGTGGGAATTGGAGCCGGTCGTGCGCGCCTTGCAAGCGCTGCGGGGCGTCGATCTCATCGTGGCGATCACCTTCGTCACCGAGATCGGTGACATGCGGCGTTTCGACAATCCCCGGCAGCTCATGGCCTACATCGGGCTGGTGCCAAGCGAGCGCTCAACCGGTGATACGGTGAGACGAGGAGGCATAACCAAGGCCGGCAATACCCGGATGCGCCAGTTGTTGGTCGAGAGCGCCTGGAGCTATCGCTATGCCCCCAAGGTTGGAGCGAGGAAGCTCTACCTGCTGGAGAAAACGACGCCTGCCGTCCGTGAAATCGCTTGGAAAGCCCAGAGCCGCCTCTCCGCGCGATACCGCGCCCTCACGGCCAAGGGCAAGAAGAGCACTGTTGTGTGTACTGCGGTCGCAAGGGAACTGGTTGGCTTCATGTGGGCAGCAGCCCGCGAAGCCCAACCAGCCTGACATCTGCCACCGACCCCGCGTACCGGCGGGGGTGGGATCATCGGCAGGGGAACATCCGACGGACGTTTTGTGGCCGGCCTAGCCGACGCCCGCAGTAAGAACGGATCAGCCCCGGACGCATACTCGGAACTGCGGTATCCAATCCGCGCATCAGAGCTTGATCACCGACGGTCTAACGATCCCACCTCCACCTGTACGCGGCCACATTCAGCCGCCACAACCCGTGGCCCAATCCTCGCGTCTACCGAGTTGACAACGGACATCAGAGCGTCCGGTGCTGGGCTCGGAAAGGCTCTACTAAACGCTAAAGAACCAACGAATTGCGGTTTGGATCTGTGACTGGATGGTAGCTGGCAGTCCGTAATTTTTCGATCAGGGCCGGCGAACCGTGCTCCTTTGCGAATGCCAGCTCGGCATCGGTTATCCCAGTGAAGCCAACGAGAATGACTTCCCCTGACGGAAGAGGAAACTCCTGCGGTCCATCCTCCCGTTCGACAAGCATGAGATTTCGCACCTGGCAATTTGGCTGGCCGTTGATTGGGGCACGCAGTGGAATGCGATCGTGCAGAGACATCCGATCACCCCCTGGGAAGCGACCTGCGCCAAGAAGAAGGTCAAATGCGAGCATTCGCTGTAAGGTTTGGATCGCCCAATCACCCTGTTCCGACACGGAGAATGTGAATTCTACTCCGGCACCAGACTCTCCTGCCGGATCATATTCAGCAGGATCTTGATCCCACGGATTGGAGTAGCCCGATGTCACATAGAGCCAGGACGGGCGCTCGGTCGTAGGTGCAAACTCGAAAACGCCGTAAAATAGCCATCTTGGGTCAATATCAGTCTGGTTAAATTGGTTCGTGAACAGATCTTGAGTAAGGGGAAAGATACCTCGACTTACGGGACCAAACAGAGCTGGATAAGTTTCTTCCTCCCGAATCTTCCAAACAGCTTCAAGGTCCACTGGCATTCCCCCGTCAAATCGACACGAGCGGAATCATCGGTTACTGCAACAAGAAACTCAACAGCGATCTGTCGGGGCAAGCAGTAGAAGGGCTAAGCCCAATTCCACGGCAGCAGTTCGTCGATCCGGTTGATGGGATGCCCTTTGCCGATGCGGTCGAGGACGTTGGCCAGCCACTCCTGTGGATTGACACCATTGAGCTTGGCGGTTTCCAGCAGCGAATACATCGCCGCAGCGCGCTCACCGCCGCAGTCGGCACCGGCAAACAGCCAATTTTTGCGGCCCAGACATATCCCCCGCAGGGCATTCTCCGCCGGGTTGTTGTCAATTTCCAGCCTGCCATCTTGGGTGTAGGTGAGCAGTTGGGGCTTGAGCTTCACGGCATAGCGCAGCGCCTCTGCCAACGGTGAGCGGGCCGAGGCCCTTGCCAGAACATCCTCTGCCCATGCGAAGAACTCCAGCGCCTTGGCTTTGGAGGCTTCGCGCGCCTGCCGCCGTTGCGCCGCTGACACATCGGTGATCTGGCGCTCGATGGCGTAGAGGTCGCGGATCATGTCCAGCCCCTGGCGCGCCACGGAATGCTCGTCGGACTTGTAGACGTCATGCAGCTTGCGCCGTGCGTGCGCCCAGCAGGCGACAGGCGTGATCCGCCCCGGCTCGCGGTCAGGCGCGTAAAGCCGCTCGAAACCGGCATAGGCATCTGCCTGCAGGAAACCCGCGAATGTCTTGAGGTGCTCACGTGGCCGCTCGCCCTTGCGATCGGGGCTATAGCGAAACAGCGCCGCCGGTCTGTCCGGTGCGTCCCATCGTCGGTTGTCGCGCAAATAGACCCACAGCCTGCCGGTGGCGGTCTTCCCGGTCCCCGGCGCCAGCACGGGAACAGGCGTATCGTCAGCGTGGAGTTTGACGCTGGCCATCACGTGATCGGCGATCCTGTCGACCTGTGGTTGCAGCAGCCAGCTTGCCTGTCCCAGCCAGTCGGCCATCGTTGAGCGGCTGATCTCCACGCCTTCGCGGGCATAGATCTGCGACTGGCGATACAAAGGCAGGTGATCGGCAAACTTCGAGACGATGACATGCGCCAGCAGGCCGGGGCCAGCGCGGCCACGCGGCACTGGAAGCCCCGGGGCCGGTGCCTGACTGATGGCATCACAGCGATTGCAGGATAGCTTGGGGCGCACATGGCGGGTGATGCGAAAGCGGCCCGGGACATATTCCAGCACCTCGGTCACATCTTCGCCGAGTTTGCCCATCGCGCCTCCACAGCCCGAGCAGCCACCGGCATCGGGCGCGGCGTGTATGACCTCGTCGCGGGGGAGATGGTCGGGCAGCGGCGCACGGCGCGGCTTGCGTAGGGCGGCCATCGTCGGCGCATCATCGGGCACGCGGCCTTCGACCACGCACTCGGCATGGGCATGTTCGGCCTCAAGGTCTTCCAGCGAGAGGTCAAGCTGATCGGCTTCTTCGGCTAGACGCTCAGAAGACTGGCCAAACTTCATGCGCCTAAGCCGGGCCAGTTGGACCTTTAACTTCTCGATCTGCAGGGCTGTCAGCTTAATAGAGTTTTGCGCCACCTCTAGCTTCTCGCGGGTCTCGTCATGGGCGGTGCGTTCGGCGGCCAGCGCCTGTTCTGACGCCATAGCGCGGGCCAGCATCGCGGCCGCAAAAACGCGCAATTCTGCTGGATCAGAAGGCGGTTCGAGATCGTCGGGAGACACGCTTCCCGCTAGCAGAATCTGCCTCTTCGCCCAAGCAAAAAGCCCGGAATTGGGCCAATTATCGCGTCAAAGTTGGGCCGGTGTGCGCGTTGGTTCGGGCGCCACCGTGCGCCGCCAATCCATCGCCTCGATCAGCAAGGCGAACTGGGCCGGGGTCAGCACAACGCCGCCCTCGATGAGCGGGGGCCACACGAAACGGCTGCGTTCCAAACGCTTTGCGAACAGGCAAAGCCCGCTGCCATCCCAGTGCAGCGCCTTCAGATAATTGCCACTCTTGCTGCGAAATAGGAACATATGACCGCCGTAGGGCTCGACCGCAAACAAAGGTCGCACCAGCGCGGCAAGCCCGTCGAACCCGAGCCGCATGCTGACCGGCTTGCTCGCCAGATAGACCTTGGTGCCCGGCGCCAGCGAGATCATGCGACATCCCGCAAGGCGCGCAATACCCGCGCCAGGGCTTTCTCGTTGACGTAGCTGTCCACGGACAGACGGATGCCGCTGGGCAGATCGATGTCGATTGCACCGGGGCGATTGCCCGGATGCGGACGGGTCAGTTCTTCGATAGTAGCGGGCTGGGGCGGCGCTGGCGGTGGCGCCATCGGCGTAGGGGCAAGCGCTTGGCCTGACGGCTCAGCAACCGAGCCATAGGCAATGAATTGCAGCGGTTCGCCTGAGAGCTTCTCTGCCTCCCGGCGCATCCTTCGCCAGCCATGGATCAGCCCCGGCGACATCCCCAATCGTTTAGCCACGCCCACGATCGTGGCCTTGGGCTCATCGCACATCGCCAGAACCGCCGCGCGCTCCTCGTCTGAATACCGGCGGCGGCGCTCCACCCCGGTGATGATCTCGACCCTATCCAACGCACTCTCCTTACGCAGTGCGAATGGACACTGCGTAAGGCTGGCTCATCGCGGTGGCGCATCAACCTGGCAACACGACCAAGGCCGGACGCTCTGATGTCCGTTGTCAACTCGGTAGACGCGAGGATTGGGCCACGGGTTGTGGCGGCTGAATGTGGCCGCGTACAGGTGGAGGTGGGATCGTTAGACCGTCGGTGATCAAGCTCTGATGCGCGGATTGGATACCGCAGTTCCGAGTATGCGTCCGGGGCTGATCCGTTCTTACTGCGGGCGTCGGCTAGGCCGGCCACAAAACGTCCGTCGGATGTTCCCCTGCCGATGATCCCACCCCCGCCGGTACGCGGGGTCGGTGGCAGATGTCAGGCTGGTTGGGCTTCGCGGGCTGCTGCCCACATGAAGCCAACCAGTTCCCTTGCGACCGCAGTACACACAACAGTGCTCTTCTTGCCCTTGGCCGTGAGGGCGCGGTATCGCGCGGAGAGGCGGCTCTGGGCTTTCCAAGCGATTTCACGGACGGCAGGCGTCGTTTTCTCCAGCAGGTAGAGCTTCCTCGCTCCAACCTTGGGGGCATAGCGATAGCTCCAGGCGCTCTCGACCAACAACTGGCGCATCCGGGTATTGCCGGCCTTGGTTATGCCTCCTCGTCTCACCGTATCACCGGTTGAGCGCTCGCTTGGCACCAGCCCGATGTAGGCCATGAGCTGCCGGGGATTGTCGAAACGCCGCATGTCACCGATCTCGGTGACGAAGGTGATCGCCACGATGAGATCGACGCCCCGCAGCGCTTGCAAGGCGCGCACGACCGGCTCCAATTCCCACTGGGAGAGAAACTCCTCGATTGCGTGCTCAAGGCGAGCCACACGCTCCTTGGCGACGCGCACGGCATCAACCATTTCCTGAAGCGCGATCTGATGCGCAGGGTGGTCAAACCGTTGCTCTTGCAGCCATTTGAGGTGCCGTGCGCCCCATGTTTTCTTGCCCGGGTAGCTCGTCCCGTGCTTCAGAAGCAATGCGCTGACCTGCTGGCGATGTACGCGTAAAATCTCAACTGCTGCGGTGCGGGCACGTATCAGATCGCGGATCGCTTCATGGGCTTCATCCGGCACCCAGACTGCCGTAAGTTCCCCAGCGCGCAGCAGCTTCGCCAGTTCAATGGCGTCGCGCCGGTTCGTTTTCACTCTGTCCCCGGCGCGTTTGGGTATCAGTGAAGGTGCGATCACCGTGCATGGATAGCCCATCGATGTAATCTGCCTGTATAGCCCGTAGCCAGTCGGTCCCGCCTCATAGCAGAAATGCAATTGCTGATGCCGGCTTGCGAGGCGCTGCACCATTCGCCGCATCGCTTCGGGGGTAGCAGCCAGCTCACCCAGATAGCGCACCTCGCCTCCGCGCTCCCCATCCGCCACAGCGACGGCATTCCGTGCTTTTGCGACATCGATACCGACGAAGACTTCTGTAGAATGATCCACGGCTCGTCCTCCTGTGATGAGGATCGACTCGGCCCGTCCGAGGAACCCTCGGATGCGCAGTGTAGGGCGAGCCACTCAAGGCGCGCAGACGGACATACGGTCTTACCGGAAATGCGGCGATTATCGCGTCAAATCTGCACCGGCAGGCGGGGCGGATCAGGGGGCACTGTGCGCTGACCTGCCCCCCGAAAGGTCCCTCATTCTGATGTAGAGTCTGCCCACGAGGAAGGAGCAGACGCATGAGGAAGAGCCGTTTCACCGAGGCGCAGATCATCGGGATGATCAAGGAACAGGAGGCAGGGCTTCCAACGGTCGAGGTTTGCCGGAAGCACGGCCTGAGCACGGCGACCTTTTACAAGCTGAAGGCGAAGTACGGCGGCATGGAGGTTTCCGATGCCCATCGGTTGCGGCAGTTGGAGGACGAGAACGGCAAGTTGAAGCGGCTCCTGGCCGACAGCATGCTGGACAACGCGATCCTGAAAGACCTGCTGGGAAAAGGCTGACGACGCCAGGCCAGCGGCGCGACGTGGCGCTCGGTGTGATGCGGGACTACCAAGTCTCACAGCGTCGGGCCTGCGTGCTGATTGGCGTCGATCCCAAGACGGTCAGGCGCGAACGCCCGTCGGACCACGGAGCCATCCGCGAAGCCATGCGGGAGATCGCAGGGCAGCGCCGTCGGTTCGGCTATCGCCGGATCGGCGTCATGCTGGAACGCAAGGGCATGAGCATGAACCACAAGAAGCTCTACCGGCTATATCGGGAAGAAGGCTTGTCTGTACGCCGACGCCGCGGCCGCAAGCGCGCCCGAGGCAGCCGGACGCCGGTGCCGGGAGCACTATGTCCTGGTGACCGCTGGTCGATGGACTTTGTCGCCGATACATTTGGCGCGTCGCGCAAGTTCAGGATTCTGGCGATCAACGATGATTGCTGCCGGGAGAACCTATGCCTGGCGGCGGACACCAGCATCTCGGGGGCTCGAGTGGCGCGCGAACTGGATGCGCTTGTTCGCCTGCATGGGAAACCTGCTTGCATCGTCAGTGACAACGTCCTGGGTAGGGAAGCAACGGCGAGATTTGGCCAGCAGGTCTCTATGCGCCGACAATGATCGGCACGGCATGCATTCTGAGCCAGATGGCTTCCACCGTCAACGGGATCGCTCTCTGCCATAGCAAACACAGGATCCAGCGGCGCCGAAGCCACCGTGGTCCTCACCGTCCTTAGAATGAGATACGCACCCAGGTGGAAGGCCCGAACATTATCTACAGGGTCGCTTTCGCGCCCTCACGGCACTTGCAGAGAGGGGTCCTTCCACCTGGCACCCGGCCGTTCGACGAACGGCCGGTACTCTGTCCCCGTCTTGACGACGGCGTGAGCCACGCGCGCCATCTTGGCGGTGAGCGCCGTCATCGCCTTGCGGCGGCGATCGGCATCGTCCGCGTGCCCGGCAGTGTATCGTCCGAGCTTGTCGCGGAAGCTGTTGTCGCGCTGACGCGCGGCGACCTGAGCTGCCATCCAGAATGTACGACGCAATCGCGCATTGCCGTACTTGGATAGCTTCGTGCGACCGCGAAACGTGCCGGACTGGCAAGTTGCAAGATCGAGGCCGCAGAACTTGAGGAACTGGCGATGATGGTTGAAGCGGCGAAGGTCGCCTGCCTCAGCCAGGATCGTCAGGGCGTTGATCGGACCGATGCCAGGAATATTGCGCAGCAGCCGGTAATCCACATGCTCGGCAAGCCGGGCATGGGCGAGCCGTTCGATCTCGTCGCGCTGGTGTATGAGGCTGCGACCTTGCGCGATGACCATGCGAAACATGGTGATCGCGATCGAGTCCTCGGGCACCGGCAACGCCGCAGAACTGCGGGCGGTCTCATACACATCGTTGATCAAACGGGCTTTGGAGACCTTGCGCCCGATCAGAGGCCATACCGCGGCAGAGAATTCTTCCCGATCAAGCGAGGTGATGCTGGCTGGGGTCGGGAACCGTTCGATCATCGCCAGGAACCAATCCGACCGACTGTTGCCGGCGAAGCGCGCCATCTCGGGAAAATACAGGGGGAGGTAATGGGTCAAGATGCGATGCCAGGTTTGCGTCTTCATTCTGGAGACGACCTCGTGGGTCTTGGACAGCTCTTGAAGGTCGTTGATCCCAGCGGCGAGCGGATCGACGTAGCGCTGTGTGGCGCCGATCCGCAGCATGTGGAGGATCACCTGCGCGTCCTTGGAATCGTTCTTGTCCCAGCCATTATGGAGCGCTTCGCGGGTTCGAGCGAGCGCGACTGATGAGATGAGGCGCAGCTCGAACCCTGCGGTCAGCAGTCTGTGCGCCAGCGTGCGATGGTAATTTCCGGTCGCTTCAAATCCAACGACGATGGGACGACCGATGGCGGCGAGCTGTTCGGCAAAGCCGTCGTAGTCCTCCTTGGTCGCCATAACGGTCATACGTCGGCGCCGCCCGCCTTCCGGTCGCTCGATGAGAACCTCCTGCCGGTTCTTGGACATATCGATGGCTACCAGCACGGCATCGGCAGGCGTAGGGATGAGCTTGGTCATGGTCGGTTGGCCTCCAAAGTGTTGTCTCGACAACTTCACTTTAGACACATGCTGGCCGGCCATGGCTTGCCCTGATGAAGCCGGCGGCCGCTTCGCGACCTTGTCTTCATCAGGGCCATAGCGGCTCCCGATCCGGCGTTTCCCAATGTGCTATGGCACTGAATTTACGAGCCGGGCGATCCTGCAGTGGGCCAGCAAGAACAAGGTCGAGTGGCATTACATCGACCCCGGAAAGCCCCAGCAGAATGGCTTCATCGAGAGCTTCAACGGCTCATTGCGCGATGAGCTGCTCAACGAGGAACTGTTCGAAAGCCTGGCTGACGCCCGTCGGAAGCTGGCCATCTGGCGCTACGATTACAACCATGTTCGGCCCCACTCATCGTTGGGAAATCGAACGCCTGCACAAGCGCGTCGGACGTTCGTGCAGGACGATAGCATCACGCCCGACGCGCTTGTGCAGGCGAGCGTGCCGGAATATTCAACCGCAAGACTCTCGTTATGACCGAGGGACCGCCGGGGGGCAGGTCATTCGTGCTGGATGACGCGAATGGAGGATCACATAGCAGATCTCGGAAGCAGAGGCGCGACAGTCAATGGATCTCGTGCAAACATGATTCTTGATCTTCGAGTCCAACCTGGCGGAGCATCGGCAGCGCGGTCGCTGATTCAGTTCGGACGCGATAATAACGTAACGGTCGTTATTAAGGAATTCAAATGAACGCCCGATTAGAAAAGCTCAAAATCGTATTAGGAACCTTCGCGATCGAAGGCACCGAGCGCAATTTTTCGGGCGACAAAGTTCGTGAAATACATGCAAATCGGGGAATAGAATTTAAAGTTATCATCGACCATATTGCCCAATCCGCGAAGACCCTTGATATGCCACTTGAGTTCCAGCGGGGGGATGGGAAGATTTTTTCAATATCTGAATTTCAGGATTTCGTAATTCATCGAGGAAATTGGGGCGCAAGCGTATTTTTAGGCAGTCTTAAAGTTCAGGCTGGATTCGTTCCGTCGCTGAACCAAGGGTTTGTTCTTATTGAAGAGGAGGAGTCCGGAGCGGCTCGGTCTTGGGACGTTTGGGTGGAGCCATTTCTGAGTGAACCGAGCTTTGTTGAGGCTTGGGTATCGGATGCGGAGTATGATTACTGGCAGAATGCATCAGATCCCCTTGAATTTGAGGCAGCGGGGAAATCAGTTGACCAGCTTCCCTTGGTGTCGAATGGCCTTCCCGCTCCTCTTGACCAAATGATAGTAGACACGTCGAGCAATCCCGGTCGCTGGATTATGCGAGACGGATATATCGAAGCTGTCGGTTCAACGATGTGGCTCGGGGAAAAATTTTTCGAATGTGTTGGAAAGGAAGGTAACGGCACCGGCCTTGACGATGATGTTTTGAGTATATCTTCGCCCAAGCACGGCATACTGAAAATCGAGAACAAATCTGGTCCGTTTATTAACGTCGAATCCAGCACAATACAGAACTATTTGAGATCGGCATTGTATAATTGACCAAGCTACCGCATGGTAACATTCCACACGCGGGTTCGGCTGCCGACTTGAGAGGGCAGGGAAGGCAAATGATTGCAACGGGTGAACATTATCGCGGCCCAGAGCATCGCAACTCTAGAATTCGAGCTGCTCTGGATAAGGCTAGCGCGACAATAAATCAGCTTCGCCCTAGAAATTATGCTGATGGCACAACCCCTTGGGTCAATCCAATCTTCATTATTGCTGGATCTCTCGGCGAGCCAGACTTTGAGGGCACACGATTGGGCCATTTTGGGAAGAAAGATAAAGGTCTTGTGGTAGAGATTTCCATGCCACAAGCGATTATCAATGCTCGGGATTTGCGCGCGCCTATCGTAAAGGGGCTTAGGATGGCGAATGCCGCGGCGTTCCATTTCTTTCATGACAAGGGGATGGATTTTCCTCTTCGTGAGGCTGAAGAATTAGTCTCTCGCGTTGAGGGGCAATTAGCGGAGTTCGCTTAATTCTGTAATTCACAGTGAGAGTTAGTCGCGTATCGACTGGGTTCGACCGATACGCCGGCAGCGAGTATCACGAACACGTATGACGCGGCCGGAAACGTCCGCAGCACGGTCAGCACCCACGCCGTCCTGAACCTCAACGGCGGCGTGGCATCGACCACTACCGATACCTACTGGTATCGCTATGACAGCATGAACCGCCTCGTCACCGATCGCGGCGTGCTGTCCGGAGCAGCAGGCGCGGCGGGCACGACGATCGTTCGGGCCAGCACCTACAGCTATGGCGCCGCGACGCCGAGCAGCGACTATGTCTATGACCTGACGGGGCAGCGGACCGCGGCGATCCGCACCGACTACATGCCCGGCTCCTACTCCTATTATTTCGGCATCTACGTCCCCGGCTATTACCAGGAAAGCCGCGAGATGTACGATTATGACGGCGCGGGCCGGATCACCGCGATCCGCACCACGCAAGGCGACCTGGCGTCCGAAAACTATGATTACGGCACCGGCGTATCGACGCCGCCCGCCACGATCCCCGCGGCGCCGACGACAGGCGGCTTCACCAACTCGACCTTCGGCTACGACCTGATGGGCCGCCAGACCGCCCAGAGCGACTATCAGTCCGGCGTGACGGGTGCGGTCTACTCCAAAACCGCGACCTATGCCGCGAACGGCGCGCTGCTGACGGAATATACGACCACCAAGCGCTACGACAATGTGATCTACGGGACGAGCAGCACCTACACATACACGCTCTCGGGGACCGGGGAATATCTGCTCGGGGCGGTCGGCACGGTGACGACCGCCAACTACAAGAACAGCAGCTATCAGAACAGCTCGAGCACGGTGAATGCCTATCAATGGTGGGACAGCGCGGTGCAGAGCGCGATCACCTACAAGCCCGACACGTCGAAGAGCACGACCTATACGACTACCTTCACCCTCGATGGCCAGGGCGTGCTGACCAACGCCTATATCGGCGACGGGCGGCCGCGCAGCATCGTGTTCCGCACCAACGGCGACGGCCAGATGATCCGCCGTGACGAGACCGACAACAATTACAACGCCACCACCGGCCAGCTCGCGTTTACGAGCAGGCCTCACAGTTTTCGGCGGATGACATCCTGCAGCATCTCCTTGTCGAGCGAGAGGTCCGCCACGAGCTTGCGCAGCTTCGTGTTCTCGTCCTCGAGCTGCTTCAACCGGCGCATGTCCGGCGGCAGCATGCCGTCGTATTTCTTCTTCCAGTTGAAGTAGGTCGCCTGGCTGATCCCGGCCCTGCGGCAGATGTCTGCCACGGGAATGCCTTCGGCTCCCTGCTTCAGAATGAACGCCTTCTGCGCGTCTGAGAATCTCGATGCCTTCATCGTCCTTCGCTCCTCCCAGCCAAGGGAGTTTACGGCGAAAAACTCTAACTCAAAGCGATCCAGTTTCCGGGATCAGATCATCACTTATGCCCGCCCTCTGACATGGGCGCATGCGTCGATGACCGTAACCGCATCCGCCGAGCTATTGGCGACACCATCCGCCATGCCGAAAAGCTCCACGCGGCCTCCGTCATTGAAGATGCGTCCAGCGACGGTGCCATGGATAATTGCCCGGGATCCTCGTTCCACGGTTAGGCTGCCAGCAATCGTTCCGTGGAGAATGAGCCGAAAACCGCTGCGCAAGGTCGCGGCACCAGTGATGGTACCATAGAGCGCGATATCCTCCTCGATCGTGAAAGGGCCTATGATGCTATCGTGGATTGCTTTCACGTCTGTTCCTCCCAGCAGGCAATAACGGGCGTACCTTCCGCCAATTATGCGGTCGTTACGGTCAGGCCCCCACTTCAATTTCGGATCAGGGACCGCCTCATCGCTCGTCCATTGCGGCAGCGACCATGAAGCGCCAAGTGCTCGCAGCGTCGCCTCGACGGTCCACCGCGGTTTCGACAAGGGCGATGTTGCGGATTACCTCGCCGCCCGCGAGTGCCATTGCGTCGGTGGGTTCGCGGATGGCATGGAATACTGCGCGCACATCACGCTCGATCGCTTCTTGATGCTTGGGGTCCAGGGAATCCCAGTCATCATGCCCGCTAGCTGACTGCGCGAGCGCTCGTGCCGCTCGCTCGATGATCGATCCGGTCATCAATCAAACGTAACACTCTATCTTTCACCGGCCAAGCTCGATGCGTTCATAACCGAGCAATCAGTCATCGCATCCATCGGGAACTGCCCCTGGGCGCCGATCGCATGAAACAGCGGCACCGGCGCGCCTCCGCGCCGCGTAAACTGTCCGGGCCTTTCCGAAATCACTGTCCGCGACTTACCGGAATCGATGTCTGGGGACTTTCCGAAACACGCAGTTCGGCATGGCCGATGCCTTTGACCCTTTTCGAAACAGATCCTGGTCAGCAGGTACGCGGGCCAAAGCGCAAGCTCCCACATCAATCTGCAACCTCGCACACAAACGCATTGGCAGGACGGATCCGGGGATGCGGCGAAGCGAAGCAGTGGAGCAATAGTTTTCAGATTTTGGCTCTGTGTTCTGCCGGCTCAGACACGAGTGGAAACATCGCAGCAAAACCCGGTTGCCGGGCGAGCAGATCAGCAAGTGTGTAGCTGTCTAGAACACCAAGGAAGGCACCCAAGGCTTCCTTTAATACTCCGGTCAAGCCGCAAGCCGGGGCGATGACACAGCTTCCGCAATCGACCAAATCGAACCCCTCTTCGGTATGCCGCACAAGCGTACCGAGGTTAATCGCATTGGGCGGCTTGCCGAGCCGGATGCCACCAAAGCGGCCGCGCACGCTTTCGATATAGCCGCTGCGGACCAACTCGTTGACAACCTTCATCAGATGGTTTTGCGAGATCCCATAGGCTTTCGCAACCTCACCAATCGAGCACAGCCTTTGGTCGCGCGCGCCGAGATAGAGCAGCACACGCATCGAATAGTCGGTGAACAGGGTCAGTTTCATACGCTCCGGGTAGCCCGCTTCATGGCTCACTCAGATAATATGCATTTAGATTGCATATTTCAACGCACAGCGATAGATGCATAAGGAATACATGATTGGAGCCTGAGTCGTGGACACAGTGGCGCAGATCAATGAAGAGAAGCTGGGGCAGCTTGTGCATGCCTTCTATGCTCGTGTCCGCGACGATGCCGACCTGGGGCCGATCTTTAACGACGCGATAGACAATTGGCCGAACCACCTAAATAAACTGGCGGCCTTCTGGTCCTCGGTTATGCTGACAACGGGTCGTTACAAAGGCCAGCCAGTCCCGGCGCATATGAAGCACAGCGGCCGGATCACTCCGGCCCTCTTCAATCGTTGGCTCGCACTTTGGACGGAAACGACCAATGCCCTGATGCCGCCCGCCGCCGCAGCAGCGTTGCAGGCCAAAGCGGCGCGTATCGCCGAAAGCTTGCAACTGGCGATGTTCTTCCGATTGGACGGACCGGCGATGTCGGTTGCCGCAGGAAGCCACAAGACGACTGCGAGCGCGGTGGGGCAACTGTCATGACCGCGCCGACTCCCTACCGCTCGGCACCTGTTTTCGACGAGACCAGCATCCCTGCAGCCTTGCGCGGCTTCCACCAAACCAAAGCGGGGGTCTGGGGTCTTATCCGCGCAATCGAGGGCGAACTTAATCTCACCTATGCCGAGCCCGCCTCCGAAAAGATTCTTAGCCCCGGCAATCCCGGCGTCGTCGAGCCCGAGCAAACCCATTTCGTAACACCGCTAGGCAAGGTCAGGATGCAGGTCGATTTCTACGATCAGCCGCCGGATGGCTGAACCGTCCTTCCCGCTCCCGCAAATTCTTAGCTACAGGAGACGTTGATGTCGCAGACACTCAGCGACGAGACCATCGCGCTCGTCAAAGCCACCGTTCCCGCGCTCGAGGCGCACGGCCTCGACATCGTGCGCGAAATGTATGGGCGCATGTTCGAGAATCCGGCAATCCGCGACCTGTTCAACCAGTCGCACCACGGCGACGCCGGCTCGCAGCCCCGCGCGCTGACTGCGGCGATCCTCGCCTATGCCAGCAACATCGATAATCTCGGCGCACTGGCGCCGGCGGTGGAGCGCATCGCGCAGAAGCATGTCGGGCTTCAGATCCTCCGCGAGCATTATCCCTATGTCGCCGACGCCCTGCTTGGCGCGATCAAGGCGGTCCTCGGCGACGCCGCAACCGAAGAAATTCTCGCGGCTTGGGGCGAAGCCTACTGGTTCCTCGCCAACATCCTGATCGCACGCGAAGATCGCATCTATCACGACCAACAGCACGCTACGGGGGGCTGGAACGGGTGGCGAGACTTCCGGATCGAGAAGGTCATCCCGGAAAGCAGCGTCATCACGTCGTTCGTTCTGCGTCCCGCCGATGGGGGGCCGGTGATGACACACAAGCCCGGCCAATATCTGACCTTCTGGATCGAGATCCCCGGCCATCCGTCGATCAAACGCAATTATTCGATTTCATCGGCATCCAACGGCGAAAGCTATCGCATCTCAGTCAAGCGCGAGCCCCACGGGCTCGTCTCGGGTTGGCTTCACGACAACGCGAAGCCAGGCACCATCCTCAAGGTGGCGGCGCCCGCAGGGGAGTTTTTTTTGGACGGCGCCCCGGATCGCCCCATCGTGCTGCTGTCGGGCGGCGTTGGCTTGACGCCGATGGTGGCGATGCTCGAAGCCTTGGTCGCGGGCGGCAGCGACGTGCCTATTCACTATGTCCACGGCACGCACGATCGAAGCACGCACGCAATGCGCGATCATGTCCGTGCGCTGGCGGCGAAGACCGCAAACGTCAACGTTGTCGACTTCCACCAGACGCCGATCGCGGGCGAGATCGCCGGGCAGGATTACGACGTCGCCGGGATCATTACCGACGCATGGCTCGTATCCAACACACTGGTTGCCGATGCCGACTATTACATCTGCGGTCCGCGCCCGTTCTTGCGCCACGCGGTTTCCGCTCTCTCGCTCGCAGGCGTTCCATCGAGCCGCATCCACTATGAGTTCTTCGGGCCCGCTGACGAACTCTTAGCGGCTTAAAAAGAGCTTGCCGATTGCATCGGCTGACTGACTTTCAAAGATCCGGCCCGTCGTCACCGCCCCATCTTGGTGATGCTTGGCGAGCCGGATTGTGATTGTGTATTCGGGGCGTTTCACGTCCTTCCTGGTAAGAATAATGGCCCCAAGCCGAGGTAGAAGCGACCCGCTTGAGCGCGCGAGTTCGGCTTTAGCGTCCCCGGCCGGCGACAGGACCGCACGGGTTCTCGACGTCCGCCGCCATTCGGTTGACATCTCACATTTCAAACGAAGCGGGCCAACATTTCCGTGAGCAGGGGGCCGAGCCGCCGAATTTCGTCCCTGTGGGCGCTCGAGAGTTTCGACAAAATCTCAGAAGCTTGGGGCGTCAGCCGCAATTGGGCACGGCGCCGGTCATCGTCGTTCGAATGTCTGGTTACGTATCCCTGCTTCTCTAACCGATCAATCAAGCCCGTTGCGCTATGCGGCTTCAACAGCAAGCGCCGTGCAACGAATCCGACTGTAGCATCATCAATGGGGGCAGCGCGTAGCGCCAGAAGGGCCTGATGCTGTTGGGGCGTTAGGCCCTCTTGCGTTGCCCGTTCGTCGCTGAAAGCCTGAAATTTCCGCAAGGCAAACCGCAAATCCGCCAGCGCGGCATAATCGGCATCATCCAACTCTGCTTCTTTCGTTTCCATAGCACCTCCGTGTTGAAATATATCGCAATGCGATATAACTGCCCCAAGCTACTTCTTCAAAGAGGGATTTTGTATGATTCGGGAAGCCTCCTGTTCTGCCGAGGCTGTCAGGCTGGGCGACCATAGCGCGGATCGGCGCATGATCATGTTGGCCGCCATGGCACTGTTCGTTGGGAGTGGTGGCGCAGCAAGTGCATGGGTGCTCCTGAAGCTGATCGCGCTGGCGACGAACCTGTTCTGGTTCGGCCGCCTGTCGTTCGCGGAAGTTGACATGGCGGACAATGCCCTCGGGATGGCTGTCCTTGTCATCCCGATGATTGGCAGCGTGATTGTCGGACTGATGGCGCGCTTCGGCTCGGAAAAGATTCGCGGACACGGGATACCCGAAGCGATCGAGACGATATTATTCGGTGAAAGCCGACTGTCGATGAAGGTGGCAATTCTCAAACCCGTATCGTCCGCGATTTCCATCGGGAGCGGCGGCCCCTTCGGCGCTGAAGGACCGATCATCATGACGGGGGGGGCAATTGGTTCTCTATTTGCGCAATGCTTCCACCTGAGCGCAGCAGAGCGCAAGACATTGCTCGTTGCCGGCGCAGCGGCGGGAATGACTGCGATATTCGGCACACCTCTCGCCGCCATATTGCTGGCGATCGAGGTGCTGTTGTTCGAGTGGAAGCCGCGCAGCTTCGTGCCGGTCGTCCTTGCGGTCCTCGTTTCCTTCACATGGCGACCGCTGCTCATTGGCAATGGTCCGATGTTCGCGGCCCATCTCGCGCTTCCAACCGGATCATGGTCGCTGGCGTATGCATTGGGTATCGGCCTGCTTCTTGGCTTGCAAGCGACCTTGCTTTCAAAGGCACTCTATTGGATCGAGGACGGGTTCCATCATCTGCCACTGCATTGGATGTGGTGGCCTGCATTGGGTTCGATCGCGGTCGGGCTAGGCGGCTTGGTCGAGCCTCAAGTGTTGGGCGCGGGCTACGGCAATATCCATGCCTTGCTGGGCGATAGCCTGGGAATGCGCGCCATCATCATGCTTCTGGTGGTGAAGGGGCTCGTTTGGCTGATCGCGTTGGGGTCAGGAACGTCAGGCGGCGTACTAGCGCCGCTTTTGATCCTGGGCGGGGCGCTGGGTTGCCTCATAGGACAGTTCCTGCCCGGAGACCCGGGTTTTTGGGCCATGATAGGCATGGCTGGCATCATGAGCGGCGCAATGCGCGCGCCTATAACCGGCGCGTTGTTTGCGGCCGAGCTGACCGGGCAGTTCGCTGCGCTGCCGTTCTGTATCGCGGCCGCGGTCTCAGCCTACGCGATCAGCGTCCTGTTGATGCGCCGTTCGATCCTGACGGAGAAGATCGCGCGGCGTGGGCGGCATATCCTCCAGGAATATAGTGTCGATGCATTGGATCTGTTGCAGGTGAGAGATTTGATGACCGCTGAACCGGAGACGCTTGCTGGCGATATGCCGATACGCGAGGTCATCCGGTTCTTCGAGAAGGAAGCTCGCCATCGCAGCTATCCCGTCATTGATAAGAGCGGGCGCTTGGTCGGGCTTGTCTCACGCAGCGACGTATTGCGATGGGAAGTGGAGGGTTGTGATCAGGAGACGCTCCTTGCCGAAAGCCTCTCTGATGCCTCACAGCCTACCGCCTTTCCCGACAGCCCCAGCGGCATTGTGGCCGACCTTATCGTTCAATCCGGCATCGGCCGCATCCCAATCGTCGATCCCGATAGTCGCAAGGTTGTCGGCATTCTCTCGCGCCAAGATTTGCTCAAGGCACGACACAGGATTCGAGTCGAGGAAACGCAGCGGACCCGGCATGTCGGCGGAACCAGGACGACAGCTGGCACTTGATATTTATGTCGTGATACGATATAAAATGTTCGGGGGCAGGATGCTGCCGGATGGCAGCTTAAGCGGGGTCAGGCTGGAAAGGACGACCCATGTTCGTGATTGCCGGAATGGTTGAGGCCATTGGTGCCGTTTTCGGCAGCCTTCTGGCTGTCGCCTTGATGTGCTGCCTTGCGTCAGGTGTGGCGAATCGCTTGCACCACAGCAATTGGGCTGCGTTTCTTGTTCTCGGGCTACTGGCAATCGTTTCGCTGAGCGGCCTGACCCACAGCGGTTTTGTCAGGCTGTGCGCAGCATATGGGCTGTTCGGCGCACTCTTTTTGTGGCTCACGTCCCGAAATAAAAATCTGGGTTCGGAGACGCTTGAACGGGATGGCAAGTAATGGCCCTGCGCTGGTTTTATCCTGCGCTTCTTGCCGCCATCGGCGCACAACGGCGACCAGATAGGGCGGCGCTCCGCTCTCTGGTCCGGCGCATTCGGCAGGAAGCATTCCCCGGAAACGACGACCCTGCTCAACGACGCCGGCAGGTCAGACAAACGATCAGCGCATGCCTCAGAACGTTATAGACCGTATCGCCGCCTCACCGGCCATCCGCTCGACGACACTGGCACCCGGGATGACGATCAGCTGACGCCGCATTTCATCGACGAGCCGATCGGAAGCATTCCACCAGTCGAAGCCGAGCAACACTACTATGCCATGCTGGACGACGTCCCACTGGCTGCCTAATTAACAAAACTGGCCTCCGGCAATCCCGGCGCGGTTCAGACCAGCGACCGATCGTTGGGAACTCCGGGAATGGCGGGTGTTGGATATGAACCTTGCCATTCTCGACCATGAACGTGAACGGCGAGTTTGTCCCACGGCGCGGCGTTCCGCTTCCGTCGGCACGCGACCAGATCCGGTCGTTCCCAATTTGCCAGAAGAACGGCGGGTTTCGCCGCCAGCGGTCCTTCGCCTGGCCATGGTTGACTGGGGAGTCAATGTCCGCTTGCAGGCGGTTACTGCCTGACCGCTTGTTGGGGTCTGATTCACCCATCATAGCCTAGTCGGACTACAGATCCTTGGATGAGGTTTGTGCGCAATGAGACAAATTCAGTCGGCACTCACATTTGGAATAGTGGCCTGCGCCATACTCTCATTCCCTTGCGGAGCACTGGCGCAAGGGAAAGCTGTTAAATCTGACGATCCTGGCTTAAAGACCGGCGATATTTCTGCTTCGTCCTCCCAACCGGCCCAATTCAGCGTGCCCGATGGATGGAGCGTCGAGCGGCGCGAGGAAGCCACTATCCTTCGGCCCGCCGAACAGACCAACTTCATTGCCATCGTCGAAGTTGGCGCGCAGCCAGATGCAGCTGGGGCCGCTGCAGCGGCGTGGAAGGTGCTTGGCCCCACACAACCTTGGCCCGTTCGCCTTGTATCAAATCGCGCCGGGCGAGACGGGTGGGAAGCGGGTGCCATCGTCGACTATCAAGTTCCCCCATCCCTGCATACGGTGGTTGTGGCTGCGCCCCACCTGACCAAGGGCCGGTGGACCGTGCTGATACAGAGCTCCGCGGAGGACGTCGCGGAACGACGCGGTGCGGCCTTTGGTTCAGTCTGGGATACGCTGCAGCCCGCTGGCTATGTCAGGGAAAGCTTCGCAGGCCGTAATGCTCACAAGCTGGATGCGAAGCGCGTGCACACCATTAAGGCGTTTGTGTCTGACGCCATGAAACGGCTCGAGATCCCGGGTGTCGCCCTGGCTCTGATCCAGAATAAGAAGATCGTTTACGAAGGTGGTTTCGGCGTCCGCGAGGTCGGACGATCAGATCAGATCAATATGCATACCCGATTCCTTGTCGCATCCAACACGAAGGGCATGACGACTTTGCTTCTCGCCAAGCTCGTTGATGAGGGGCGTCTGTCTTGGGATCAGCCGGTCGCCAGCGCTTATGCAGACTTCAGGTTGGGGGATCGTGACCTCACATCCAAAGTGCTTGTCAGGCAGCTGGTTTGCGCATGCACTGGGCTTCCGAGGCGAGATTTCGAATGGACTTTCGGCCGATCTCGCGAAACGCCAGCGTCAATTGTGTTCAGTGAACTGGCGACGACCAACCCCACTAGTGGCTTTGGCTCGACCTTTCAGTACAGCAACACGCTGGCAGCGGCTGCAGGCTATGTCGCGGGGCATGTGCTGTATCCCGACGAGGAGATCGGAACCGCCTACGATCGTGCAATGCAAGATAAGGTCTTCAGGCCTTTGGGTATGACAGACACGACCTTCTCGACCGATATCGCTTTGTCAGGTGATCATGCTTCACCGCACGGAGAAAACCTTAGTGGCTCGACCGTTCCGGCCGATCTGGCATTTGAGTATCTTATCGCCCCTTACCGGCCGGCGGGCGGCGCTTGGTCCTCTGCGCATGATATGGCCCTGTATGTCAGGAACGAGCTTCTCACTGGTGCCTCCCCAGAGGGGCCGTCGCTGTTTTCTCGAACAAATATGTTGGAACGACGAAAGCCGGGCGTGCCGATCGGCAAGAATAGCCGGTATGGATTGGGCTTGGTCGAAGACACTAGCTGGGGAGTGCCAGTATACCACCACGGCGGTGGCATGCCTGGCTACCAGACAGATTTGCTGTTCATTCCCGACGCCGGCATCGGTGCCGTGCTTCTAACCAATTCAAACAGCGGCAGCCATTTGGTAGCACCGTTTATGCGAAGGCTGCTCGAGGTTCTGTATGACGGCATTCCTCAAGCGGAAAGTGATCTGGCGAGCGATGCCACCATGCGGCTCGGTCAGTTGCGGCAACTCAGAGCCGATTTAACTACCCCGCCAGATGACAGCCATTTGGGGAGGGAGTATATCAGTCCCGAGCTGGGCCGCATAATCGTGCGATCCGTTGATGAACGACGCATTTTCCAGTTTCCGGGGTGGGAGAGCGAGGTCGCTTCCAAGCGCAATTCAGATGGGACTACGTCCTACGTAACGATCGCGCCTGCAAACAGTGGGTATGAGTTTACAGCAAACCCCGGGCCGGGGGCACAGCCGCTTGTAATCCGGGATGGCCAGCATGAGTACCGCTATACAAACACGAAAGACTAGCTCGCCTTTGTCCCCTTCCCGGTCATCAGGCGACGGCAAGCCGGCGCTCGGAAGGGGAATGACCGCCTTGTATTAATTTAACCCGGAGAGCGGTCCAGCGGCAAACGCCCCATCCTAGTCGTTGACGAGCAGGTGCTTAAGCTTCCAAAGCGGTCGCAAAGCCGGACTCTTCCTGGCGTAGCCTTCATAGTACAGGTTCAATGATGCCTTACGACGCCGGAACAAAACTGGAAGGGAACCTCAAGTTTATCGGACTGATCGGAATGGCCCTGTTCATTGGAGCGGCGCTTTTCCTCGGACCAAAGCCAAAACCTGATCCACTCAACCACCTAGCGTACGGTTGCTTCGCCTCGAAAAGCGCACCTCCTATACGGCTCGAAGCTAATGGCATGATAATCGAGCAGAAAAATTTTCCGATCATCGGTTTCCACTTAGAGCGCCATAAGACAGGGATCGCGCTTACTGCCGAACGCCCTATATCTGCTGACGCGTCAGCTTCTGGATACCGCTACTCTATAGATAAACGAGGCTCAGGAAAATTTCTGAACTTCTATAAGGTCATAAATCAAGAGACATATGGTGTCTTTGATGAAACTGACCTTCACAGTTTTCGGATGCTCGCGAACGATGGTCAATATATTGCTTATTCACGGGCTGATCCGGCGGAATGCGCATGAAGCTACCTTCCGCCTTTGTGCACTTGCCACCCAAAAGCCGTAAGACCGCTACCCACCGATGCTGTTGAAAAAGTTGGTCTTGCGCTCGCGGTGAGCGTCTGATTCAGCATCTGGATGCTGAAGGATGCCAAGCGATGATGGGCGAGCGCCGAGTGGCGCAGGAGGCCTTGTTCTACGACTTCAGCCTGGATCGGCACGTCCCTGCCGATCATCTGCTTCGGGCGATCGACCGGTTCGTGGACTTGTCGGCCATGCGTGAGCACCTGCGGGGTTTCTACAGCGCGATCGGTCGCCCCTCGATCGACCCTGAGCTGATGCTGCGGATGCTGATCGTGGGGTACTGCTTCGGCATCAGGTCGGAGCGCCGGCTGTGCGAGGAGGTACATCTCAATCTGGCTTACCGCTGGTTCTGCCGCCTGGATCTCGAGGGCGACGTGCCGGATCACTCGACCTTCTCGAAGAACCGCCATGGCCGGTTTCGCGAGAGTGATCTGTTCCGCCAGCTGTTCGAAGCCACCGTGCGGCGCTGCATCGAAGAAGGACTGGTCGGAGGCGACGGCTTCGCTGTCGATGCCAGCTTGATCCGGGCCGAAGCCAATCGGCAAATCTATGTCGAGGGCACGCAGGGCCTACCCGCCGATCAGCCAAGGCGGGCCGTTGAGGAGTACCTCGCCGTTCTCGATGATGCAGTCTTCGGCGGGGCAACTCCGGTCGAGCCCAAGCGCGTCTCGCCTGTCGATCCAGCGGCCCGCTATACTGCGGCGCACGGCGGGCGCGCCGATTTCTGCTACTCCACCAACTACCTGATCGACGTCGACAACGCGGTGATCGTGGATGTCGAGGCGAGTACGGCGGTGCGCCAGGCGGAGGTTACCGCCGCCAAGCGGATGATCGAGCGGGCGGCAGACCACCATGGCCTATGGCCGCGCAAGCTGATCGGCGACACCGGCTACGGCTCTGCCGGCATGCTCGCCTGGCTCGTGCACGAGCGTGGCATCGAGCCGCACGTGCCCGTCTTCGACAAGTCTGCCAGGAGCGATGGTGCTTTCGAGCGCAGCGACTTCACGTTCGATCACGAGGATGACAGCTACACCTGCCCGGCCGGCAAGCGCCTGCGTCCACGCAACCGCAACTTTGCCTCGCCACGACCAGAGGCCGACAAGGACGGCTTCATCCGCTACCGAGCCCGGCAGCAGGACTGCAGCGGTTGCGCTCTCAAGCCGCGATGCACGCCCATCCTGCCGTCTCGCAAGGTGACCCGGTCGATCCACGAAGGCGCACGCGATCTGGCTCGGACCCTGTCGCAAGAAGACGAATGGGTCGCCTCGCGCCGCGAACGCAAGAAGGTCGAGATGCTGTTTGCTCACCTGAAGCGGATTATGCGGCTCGACCGGCTGCGATTACGCGGACCAAACGGTGCTCGGGATGAATTCCACCTCGCTGCCGCCGCCCAGAACCTGCGCAAGCTCGCCAAGATCAGCCTCGCCGGGCAGCCGGCGATGACATGAGGTCCGGCATCTGCGCTGGTCCGCTTCAATCAGCAACAACCGCATCGACCAAAAAGCGACTTTTTCAACGGCATCCACCCCTTTTAGCCGCTCCTGCAGCCTGCAACCGCGCCTGAAAGCCGACACTGCCCCAGCGTCCAGTTCGGGGGTGTTGGGGGCGGAGCCCCTGACGGATAGCCCCCTTCATACTTCGGTTCGAATTAGCCCCTCTCGGCCCTGCATCGGCCCTGAGGGGCTTTCTGCATAGCCGCCGCCCGCCAGTCGGTAGCCCATTTTGTTCTTCGTTGTTGCTCCTCGATCCCTTGGGCCGAGGCGCGGCGCGTGCGCCTGGTCACGCCGCAGCGAGCGGAGCGAGCGAGGACGTGACCAAGCGCACAGAGGCGCAGCGCCCCATGTGCATGGTCCAATAACCATGCACATTTGTCTCAAAAATGAGACTCGCTCCACGCGCAACGCCCAGAAAACTGACATTGCACCAAAATGGTTCGTGAGCGGGCAGGGTGGTCTGTGCGGACAACCAGAGGAGGTGTCTGTGCGAGCAGATCGGCCGGGACTGCAGATTTCCGCTTACGCCCCGTTCCAGGCGTTCGGCACATCAACGCTCAGTTTGCGCACCGCTTGAGGTCTAGCCATCGCGAGAACGTTGAGTTCTTGTCACTCACGCCTCCCATCTCCCCATTTTCTCCAGCGACCATCGCATAGAGCGATAAACGGTCATGGTTTAAAGAAAACGATAGCGTTAAGAGCCGAGGCAGGTTTGGGGTGTTAGCTTTTAGAAATTCGTCTGGCTCCATCGAGAATATGAAGCCATTTGGTCTTTGTTGATCAACAGGATTTATAATTCTTCCTAAAGTAGTATTGCCATCTTTGAAGTGGAATTGGAGAAGGCTTTTGTCAAAGCTGACGTAGCTGTCATGACAATCCTGTGAATCATTTGCCCACCGCGACTTTTCAACATCATTAAAGTTATCGCTGCCTTTTTCGGTCGCACAGGCCTGAAGGGCTATCAACGCGATTATGGAAGTGGGAAATTTCATATTTCCTGACGTATGCTGAAAAGGTTTATGTGCCGTTTAAGTGTCCGCTCTCCACCCAAGTCGGCTATTCCGGCGCCGCGATAGCTAGCCTGGAACCGGACGTTCGTTTGGTCGATCCAGCCTCCACAGGCCAACGGCAGGTCTGGCATACTCTGCCGTTCAGCAGCGGCTCCGTGAATGGCGGCTCTGTCCCAAATTACGTCAGGATCGGACTGGTTTATCCGCTTGAGGCCAGCGCCGAAACCTTACCGGCATTCTCTTCTTTTGCTCGCTCTCAAGGCTCATTCGCCACCTTTCTGGCCCGCCAATTTATTGGGCAGAATGCCTAGACCTTGGGCCTGGGAAATGACGCGTCTCACGCCTTCAGGTGACCATTGCATCCCCCCTCGCGGCGTTGGCTCTCGCAAATCCTTACTTAACCAAGCCGCGATGCCGCGCAGCGTCGCGTCTGGCTCGCTTCGGAGTTTATCGGCAACAAGTAAAGCGACGCGACTATCGCGCGAGAGCCGCGGCGCTGTCTCAAGGATCACAGGATTTGCGTAGCCTGCATCAACAAGCGTTCGGCAGGCCTTCACCAGCGTGCGTTCAGAAAACGAGCGTACCGGGGGCTTGAGCGTTCGAATGTGCCGCAACACCAACGCCCAGGGCAACTGCGGCCGCAGGCGCTCAACGAGCGGCAGCCAACCCCGCCGGCCATCGATCAAATCGTGGAGATGCTTTTCCCTCAGGGAGTGACGCAAGTCATCGATTGCTGACAGATCCCGTGCGCGCATTTTCGGATTTCCCGGCTTCGCACCGCGCGCGACCGCCGCTTTGAGGCCCGCGCGCGTACGCTCGCGAATAAGCGCACGTTCGAACTCTGCAAACGCACCAAGCATCTGTGTCATCAGCATGCCTTGCGGGCTGCTGGTGTCGATCGGATCGTTGATCGATCGGAAGTAGGCCCCCTTCCCTCGCAGCTGCTCCACAATTTCCAGCAGATGGACGAGCGAACGCGCCAGACGGTCAATTCTGACCACCACCAAAGTGTCGCCGTGCTCTACCTTCGAGAGAGCTCGCGCAAGGTTTGGTCGGCTTCGGCTCGCGCCGCTCGCTCGGTCCTCGAATATCGTCGCGCAGCCAGCTGCGCGCAGTTCACCAAGCTGTGCGAGAGTATCCTGCTCGTCGGTTGAAACTCGGGCGTAGCCAATCAAAGGCATTTGTCACAATCCATCTAACGGGGTCAACCGTTCGGTTGCCCCCGTATGATAAGTGCTTTGGCGGCCGATGACCATCGCCCCAGAGCGGATCGGGCCTCTAACACCCATCCATTTGAGCCAGGCATTCAGACGTTCAGAAAGGCCCCTGCCCCGTCCCGTCGCAGCCTGCGGATACGGTTAGGTAGGGTCGCTGAAAACGCCGGAACTCTGCGGCGAAGGGTGCAAGTGTCCGACGGTATTCTTCCCGGAATCCGGCCGTATTCTTCCAGAGCAGCTGCCCAAAAATCAGCGGTGACGGAGAGTCCGGTCGTATCCTGAAACCGACAGCACCTTATAAAGAGGGGTCAATTATGCTTATGTGATAACTGCAATTATCGCATGCCTATAAACGGATGATATCAGCAGATGTATACCTATGTGGATTTAGCTTAACTTGAGTAGAAAAAACGGCCCATTTTCGCGCTTTGCCAGGGAGCGTGTAAGGTTTCAGAACACAATACGTATCCTACCGCTGACATTGGGGCTCCAGGTCGTATTACAACGAGGCACGGCCTGCTGTCCTGACACGGAGAATGCCATGAACCACCCTTCCCCGCATTGGGTACGTGACGGCCTTGATCCAGGCTGGTTCCTCGCCGAAGGCATCGGCTCGGTGCGCAGCGCTGTCAGTTATCGCGCCGGTGGATGGTGGTTTCTTCCTGCATGGCTTCCCGACAAGCCCGAACACGACGTCGGCCCTTTCCGTACGAAAGGCTCGGCTTTAGCAGAGGCTGAGCGTAGAGCGAGGACACTTGCCACTAAGGTAAGGGCTTTGGATCACTCCTAGCGCTAGCGGCGCTCATTGAGTGCTTATCAGGCACAAACGATCGTCACTGGAATGCCGCGCCCACGAGATGGAAGCCAATCATCGGATGCGCGTCGAGATGTCGCCTCAACGCGATCCTCGGATGCCACCTGTTTGTTCACAAACTTCGGTATCATCCACGACGCCTGGAGGTTTCCGTGATGAGTTAAGATTGCGCTCTGAGCAGCGCAGATTGCGAATAGCCACACGTTCGCGCCGCCGGTCCGATTGCCCAGGACTGCAGAGAAGGTTAGCGTCCGCGCTCGTGGTGTAATTTCTGGTGTAGATTGAGGTGATCGCATCGGGTGGGGCATGCCCCACCCGATGCGATTTCGATCTCGGTGGCCACCGGGCTCATCGGTAAGGTGGAGTTACCACACTTCACACGCCCACCGAGGAGTTGATCCCGATGACCGACGACAGACTACCGCTTGCCGAGCTGATGGCGAAGACCGGAGATGGAGATTTCCTGCGCACGATCGCCGAGAGCGTATTGCAGATCATCATGGAGGCCGACGTCGACGGCCTCGTCGGCGCTAGCCGACACGAGCGCTCCGGCGACCGGACGACCTGGCGGAACGGCTACCGCGACCGCAGCCTCGATACCCGGCTCGGCACGCTCAACCTGAAGATTCCCAAGCTGCGGACCGGCGCCTACTTTCCCGGCTTTCTGGAGCCGAGGAAGACCGTGGAGAAGGCGCTGGTCGCGGTGATCCAGGAAGCGTGGATTGCCGGCGTCAGCACCCGACGCGTCGACGAGCTGGTGCAGGCGATGGGCATGACCGGCATCTCCAAGTCCTCGGTGTCCAAGCTGTGCAAGGATATCGACGAACGCGTCCATGCCTTCCTTAAGCGACCCCTCGCCGGTGAGTGGCCCTATCTCTGGCTCGATGCCACCTACCTCAAGGTGCGCGAGGGCGGGCGGATCGTCAGTGTCGCCGCGATAATAGCCGTTGCCGTCAACATCGAGGGCAAGCGCGAAATCGTCGGCCTGCACATTGGCCCCTCCGAAGCCGAACCGTTCTGGTCGAGCTTCCTCAAGGACCTCGCCCGGCGCGGCCTGAGCGGCGTTAAGCTGGTCATCTCCGATGCGCACGAGGGCCTCAAGGCAGCGATCACCCGCGTGTTCAGCGCTACCTGGCAGCGCTGCCGCGTTCACTTTATGCGCAATGCCCTGGCTTACGTGCCCAAGGGCCAGAACACCGTGGTCGCCGCTGCCATCCGCCAGGTCTTTCTCCAGCCCGATCATGCCGCCGCAACGCAGGTCTGGCGCCAGGTCGCCGACCAGTTGCGAGCCCGCTGGCCAAAGCTTGGCGCTTGCATGGACGACGCCGAGCACGACGTCCTCGCCTACATGACATTCCCCGAGCAGCACCGGGTCAAATTGCATTCGACCAACCCGCTGGAGCGCCTGAACAAGGAGGTGAAGCGTCGCGCCGACGTTGTCGGCATCTTCCCGAACGAGGATAGCATCATTCGCCTCGTCGGCGCTGTCCTGCTCGAGCAGAATGACGAATACCAGCTCCAGCACCGCTACATGCAGATCGAGGGCATGGCCGCCCTTGCCACACCAATGATCGAGGAGGTCCAGCCGCTACAGATTACACCCAAGGCCGCCTGAAAATGCAGCCCGCTGGCCACACCCAATTTTACACCACATTGACGGACGCGACCGCAGAGAAGCCCTGCTACCGAGCAGGATGCGACCTCTTAAATGTGCACGCACCCTTCCCCCCAGGATCGTTGGCCGCGTCGACATGAGGCCCGACATCCTATCCTGTCCGACCATTGCTATATCCAGTCGCGCAGTGGTGGCATCTTCATCGCCGCCTATCTCAGGCCGTGATACGGTATCCGCCCCTCCCCTCCTCCGTCAGCGACGAAGGCGTAAAAGGCGTAAGCTAGCTATTTGATCCGAGCCAAGAAGCCGAAGCATGGTTGATCATTGGTGACTGAACTGCCCGCCACTCTGCGTCGACGGCGGCATCGCTAATGGCAGAACTCACCCCTTCCTAAGGCGCTTGCTTCACGCGAGAGGAATTATGACGGTCACAGCCTGCCGAATGGCTCGGTTAGCTCGAAAGCTGTGGGAAAAACAATCCCAGAAACTGGGCTTACAGCGCGAAAACGCCGATTGGCCGATCCCTAAGGGCCTAATGACCTCGAGCGCGCTCTAATGCCGCCAGAAAGCCAAATCGGCGTGGTTCCGGCTATGTTCCTCTTGAGCACATCATTTCCTGCCGGCCCCAAACAGCTCATCCAACAAATGCTGAAATGCCGCCTCGACCTCGCTCCGATCCGCCGAGAGCTTTGCGGACAGAGTGATGGACATCCCCTTCTTTTTCGATGGCCTAGTGTAGGTGAGAATTTCGCCGCCGTCGGCTCCGCCGATCGTAAACGAAGTGTTCTCGATCACCAGAGGCCGAGGCGGCTTCGCAGCTTGCCGAAAGGAGGCAATGACCTCCGCAGGCGGGATGAGGGACACCTTTTCCTTCAGGCGCTCGCGCTGGACGTCTGCTAGCCGGACAGCCTCCGCACGTACCCTTTCGGCCACCTGCCCCCCCCCTTTTACGATCGAAGTGATCGCGCGAGGATGAGAGACTGTAACAACCTTCGCATCGCCGAATGCGTTGATGTACGTATCGTCCAGATCGGCAAGCGACATGTATCGATAGATCGTCGCTCTCCCCACCCCGAGCCTTTCCGCCATCGCGGAGGCATCCCCTTTGTAATGGGCATGCAGGGCCATCTGATAGCTTCTCGCGCGCTCGATGTCCGAGACATCCGCGCGTGCTCTGTTTTCGAGATCACTCAGCCGGAACGCCGCCTCGTCGTCGAGCGGCTGAACATCGATGAGATATTTGAAGTCAGGGTAGTTGTTCGCCCGCAACCAGGTGATTGCAAAATGCCGCCTGGAGCCTGCGACGATCTCGTAAGGCACCGCAGAGTCATCGGTACGACGCACGATCGCGGGCATACGCTGACGCCCTTCCGACCGGATCGATTGGATCAGCTCTTCGCAGTCCTCATAGGTGAGGTCATCGTAGCGTCGCGCATTCTGACGCGACGGCTTGCACAAAGCAGGGTCTACCCATTCATACTGTTCGTACTGAACATCGGCACCAAGCTTGGACAAGGCCTTACCACGACTGACCAGAACATCGCCAGTCGGAAGGGTCGGAGCTTCACCGCTTCCGAATGCCTCGACGACCTCCGAAGCGATCGAGGCTCCAAAACCCGGCTTGCGAGCCATACAATGTTCCCTTCTTCCTAACCTGATAAGATGTCGCGACCGAATCTCGCTCCCGACCTTCGGGAGGTGATTATCGGAACAGACAATCGGAGTGCAAGACCGCGCCTTCTCGTGTGCCCAAATATCGGCTGCAGTGAAGCCGCGCGCCATCTCCATTGGGACGCGGCGCGACGACGTCAGGAGAGCCGATCAGCAGTGGATTTGCTTGCGCCCATGTCAAGCCCTACCCCCTCCCCCGCCGAACTCAATGTGTCACGGACTGGCAAGCCGAACTGAGGAGCACAGACGGCAAGCGGCTATCACGGAAAGTCTGTAGCCAATGGTGCCTGCTGACCAATGTCTCCAATGGAGACGACGTGAAAAATTGGCCTTCGTAGCATCGAATGGCGCTTAAATCCGCCGACCTCGGACATACACGCCGGGTCACGGCACCGCAAGAATTCGGTATTCTCCATTGGAGAATCCCCGCTGCCGACCTCCGAGCTACGGCTGGTGTCGACCCCCAACGATCTCGTATATCCATTCGCACTCGCCCTCGCTCGGGCACACGGCGGGGAGATTCTCCAATGGAGACTCGATCGATCCCGGCCGATATTTTGCTGACCGGAACTGCCGCCATTGCGGGTCTGTCACATCTCCCGCCCGCCTGTCTCCAATGGAGACGGACGCTGTGCTGCTATGAAGATCGGGCGAATTCAGAGATAAATGGCCATGCGCGGCCCGAGCAATCGAGGGGAGCGCCCCATGGTCTAGCGAGCGCGATCGAGCAAACCGCCAAAGGGAAAGACGCCGACCGACCATAGTCGGTCGGTTGCCAAGGCCTGGAGCAGGACGAGAACGGGAGCAGATGGTTCGCGATCAAAGAAAAACCCCGGCGACTCGCCGGGGTTACAGGCACTCGGAATTTGCAGATTGAGGCAAGCTCATTCCAGACTTTGCTTGGACGGCCACAACTTCTTGATGTTCCCCTCCAGTTCCCATCCGAGCTGGTTGAGTTGGTTGAGACACCGCGTCCGTACGGCGTGATTGGTTGTCGAGGACGTAAGGTCGAACACAGTCTTAAGCTGGCTCGCAGCATTATTGAACTCCGCCGAGCTTCGAAGCTCCTGGGAGAATACACTACGCCCAAAGACCGCGTTCGTGATGTCCACGATCTGGCGTTGCGATTCGATGTTCGCTTCGCTCTTTGATATCACCATCCCGACAAACCCATATTCGGGTTGAATATCATGCTCCCCAAGGGCGCCCATTGTCTCCTCAAGCATCCCGAGAAACGCCGTTGTCGATGCAAAGTCGACGATGCTTGGCGGCACCGGGATCAAGAGCGCATTGGCTGCATACATAACCGATAAGGATACCATGCCCAGTGCTGGCGGCGGATCCATGACGATGACGTCATATTGCGACGAAATCTTGTTAATGTCGCGGGCGAGGGTGGTCAGGACATCGAACCCGTGCACACCGATCCGGGCTGCCACCTCGTATTCAGCATTGTAGAGCTTGAGGTTTGCTGGAATGAGATCGAGGTTGTGGAAATGAGTCTTGCGCACGATCTGCGCAATGCCGCGTTCCGGCTTGCCCTGAAGCAGGGCATATATGCTGTCGAGCTCATCCAGATCCTTGTCCGGGATATAGCCGAACTGCATCGTTGCCGAGGCCTGTGCGTCGGCATCGATGAGAAGCACGCGATATCCGTGTATCGCAAGATACTGGGCCATGTGGACCGCGATAGTGGACTTGCCAACGCCGCCCTTAAAATTCTGACAGGCAATGATCGCCGGCGGATCGGACTCCTCGCGCCATGGGCGGGTATCGAAGACCTGCCGCATGGTATCCAGGTCCATCAGGGTGTAACCCTTCCGCCGGCCTGTTAGGTTTCGCTCCTGATGAGGGAGGCGGCCTTCCGCTTCGGCGATCCGGATCGCGGATGCCGAACGTCCTACCAAGCTCGCCGCCTGCGAGATGGAGAACATCGGACCGCTTCGCGGAGGGTTATGCTGAATGTTGCGTTCCTGGAGCTTGCTCAGCACCATGCTCGCCATGTGATAATAGCGGGTGATCAGCTCCTTGGTGGTGCTGCCCAGATCTGAGGGAAGGGACGCCATGCTTGTCCTCGTTTGGCTCTCAAATTACCGGGGCAATCATCCCCTTTGTCACTTTCCTCTAGAATCTTACCGAAAATTCGACAACGAAAATCTCCGATCGTCACGCTTCCCGCACCGGAAGCGATTTCGGTAATTGTCGAAGATACCCAAAGCAGCGATGAGTTGTCGATTTATCGACAATGAATGAGCAAAATCTGACAAGCGAGATGAGCTGGTCTGTCGCTGTTTACGGTACGGCTGGAGCATATCTGAGCTTTGACCCTGCCGTGACTTTGCCGGCCCACAAGGCTGCATTTCTCAGGCTAAGCGCTGTCGACTATACCGCAATCAGCGATCCCTTGGCATTTTTCCGGGCTATTTCTCGTCAAAAGCGCAAAGCGGGCGAAGGGGAATTTGGCCATTCGCACGGAGCCTGTGGATAACCCTGGCCGGTCGCTGGCAAAGGTACGCACAGCCGCTGCTTAGGGTACGATAGAGCGATGAATAAGGTACGAAAGGGCGCTGATTACGGTACGCCATCTAACCTACTACCGATTCCTACTCCCTTTGGGAGATACCTTCCTCCGGAATGACGCGTGAGGCTGTCTCGAGAAATGACATGGCTGGCAGTTGGCTGACCATACTTTAATCAGCGATCTCTTGGCACTTTCAAAGGCCATAACCAGAAAAAACCGCCAATATCTTGCGTCGATCGCGATTTTCGGCAAAATCTCGCCACCGAAAATGATTTTTCCCAAGGTGATTCTGTGGCAAGGCGCAAAACCGGCGAGAGCGATGCTCAGATCATGCTTCCTCTGGGAGCACAGTTTGTCGAGGCGCTCAAGTACAGTCCGGCCGCCGAGGTGCGCGCGCTTGCCGAAACCGAAGATGCACAGCGCATATTCGATGCCGTACACTTCGTCATGGAAGAGGAATCTCTTCCCAACTTCATGCATTCGGCCTTGTGCGCGATGTCGCTCCCGGTCAAAGCCCCGAAGGACCAGTCGGCACCTGTGATCCGGCGGGACGGGAACATCTCGCTGATCATCCAGCCCATGGAACGGCAGGAACCCATTGGTCCGGATGGCGAATTCGTAGCCGTGAACAAGGGCGTGCCCTACGGCCGCCATGCCCGGCTTATCATGATCTATATCATGACAGAGGCTGTGCGCACCCGAACCCGGGAAATTTACCTGGGAAGCTCGTTCTCAAGCTGGTTGCGCCGGATGGGCATCACCAACACGTCGTCCGGAGGCAAGCGCGGGACACGGACAAGCGTCCAGGATCAGATTGACCGGATACTCAACTGCCAGTGGACAATCCGCTGGGATGACAGTGTTCCGGCGTCCAGCAAGGGCAAGAAGTGGCAAACCGCGCCTGCACAGCAAGCACGCGCTTTCGCTGTGAACGACATGCGCATCGTCAACCAGTATGCCGGCCTGAGAACGGGGGAGGGCACCTTCGTCTCACACTTCGTCCTTTCCGAGGAATTCTACGGGGAACTGCTGAAGCATTCGGTACCGTTTAACGAACGGGCGATCGTGGCTCTGAAGGACAGTGCGACAAAGCTCGATCTCTACACTTGGCTCGCCTACCGTTTGCCACGGATCCCTCAAGGGACGGAAGTTCGGCTCAGCTGGGCGGATCTGGCAAAGCATCTGGGCAACCAGTCGAACACTATGACAAAGTTCCGTCAGTCTGTCCGGGCTGCCTGGGAAGAAGTCTCCGGGGTGTATCAGCAGGCCCGCCACTCTGTGGACGTCAGTGATCTCATCATCCGGTTACGACACGCTGAAAAGCCTACGAAGGGGATGCTGCTTCTCCAAGGAGAGGGCAGGGGACCCAGACGGCAAGTTTCAAGCACTGCGGAAGAGACGGGACTTCTCCGTGTGTACAGTGCGGACAAGCCGATGCTGCCCAAGCCTGCGGCGGCGATCCGTTTTCCTACGAGCGGGGCTCTCGAATTTGCCGAACCTGAGCTGTACCGGATCGGCAGGGACTTTGGCTCAAATAATTCCGTAACGATAATGGCCGACGCATTCCGTAAGCTCCTTGGAAGCGAGCTCGAAACGCTCGAAGGCGACGCGTTGAAGGATCGCTGGAAACGGTACGTCGAAAAATGGCCTAAACCGGCCTGATCCGGGGCTTTTGAGCCGTTTTCTCCATTGGAGACAACTGACGCCCTAGCCGCGCCTTCCGGCTTTGGATTCCAGACCGTACCGTAATCAGCGATCGGAGACGCCGCTAATGCGCCATGCCGGCAGTGGTCCTTCCCGTCGCTTTGCATGGCAGGGCGATCGCTGCTTAAGGTACACCTCTAGGAACTTTGGGCGGCCGCGCATACCGCAATCAGCGATATACACCTGCGGGCATTTGGCGATGTCAGGCGTCGCTTCCCAAACTACGGCCAAGTTTGGCTGACGGACAAAAAGCCGCTCCCAAGCAACCGTTGGCTCGCCGTCAGATGCGGCCGCAGAGGTATATGGGTTGACCACGGACAAATGAAAGTTAGAACATATAGAGAACGAAATCGAGTCTCACGAATCGCCGTGTCCTCCCGATCATCACACCTGCATCCTAACATCGACGCCCTCCGCGCACTGGCAGCGCCGCTCGCCGAGCATCGTGTAATGCCCTTTGGCATTGATGCTCTGGATGATCACCTGGGCTGCGGCGGTCTGCGAGCAGGGGCCTTGCACGAGGCGACGGCGCTGACCTGCTCGCTGGTTGACGATGCCGCAGCCACGCTCTTTCTTGCCGGCATTGCTGCGCGCGAAGCCTGCGCGGCGGCGGCGTCTGTCCTGTGGGTGAGTTGCCGCAATGACCTCTACGCACCGGGCCTCGAACAGGCGGGTCTTGCCTCCACCGACGTCATCCATGCGCAGCCGCGCGATGATGCCGCGCTGCTCGCGGTCGTTGAAGACGCAGTGCGCGACGGAACACCGGCTGCCGTGGTCGCCGAGGCGAGCAAGGTCTCGATGATCGCCACCCGCCGCCTGCAGCTTCTCGCCGCCGAGGCCGATATCCCGGTGCTCCTGCTGCGACGTCACCGCGGAAGAGACCGTGACCCGTTTCCGACACGTCTGCCGCCTGGACACGCTGGCGGATTTCCAGCGCACCGTCCGAGCGCCTTGGCCATGCTGGTAGCGGGGCTGGCATCGGTCGCCCGCGCTGGCTGGTCGAACTTGCCCGCCAGCGGGGCGGCGAGGGCTTTTCCCTGATTGTGGAGGGATGCGATGCGACAGGTCGTCTCGCTGTTCCTGCCGTACCTGGCCATCGAACGGCTGAGACGGCAGGACCAGTTCGCCGCGCCGCGGCCTGAGCCGCGCGCGCTCCAGTTTCGTGTCGACGACAATCTCGGTGCCTGCTCGGTCCCTCGCGGGGGTGGGTGGCGCCCCGGTGCGCGGTGGGCCCGCCAGGAGCAACATGCAACTGTGCATGGGATGGCTCAGGGGATGGCTCAGGCCCGCGACCGCTCGCGGGCCGACGTCGAGCGCGAGATCGCTGGGCTGCCCCCTGCACGCCAAGCCGCCGATGCGCGAACTGGGACGCCGCTCCGAAGCCGCCGAACATCCGTTCAAGCGAACGGCATCGCCAGCGTCGTCCGCGCATCTGCAGTCTGCACCACAGGTCGCGGCCGCCCCGCTGGCGCTCATCGGCAAAGTCGGCCGCCGCGACGAGATCGTCTCGGCCTGCCCGGCAGCAAGGGCGCTGGGCATCCATCCCGGCATGGCGGCAACCCATGCCCGTGCGCTGGTGTCCGATCTCGACTTCCGCGCCGCAGAGCCGGAGGCCGACGAGGCGCTGCTCGATCGCCTGGCGCTGTTCGGCATTCGCCACTCGTCGCCGATCGTCGCGGTCTCGCCGCCCGATGGTATCTGGCTCGACCTGACCGGCGCGGCGCACCTGCATGGCGGGGAGGAGCGCTTCTACCAGCGGCTTCAGGCCTTCTGCCGCCGGGTTGGGTTCACGGCGCGCATCGCGATTGCCGATACCCCCGGCGCGGCGCACGCGCTGGCTCGCTATGGCGCCGAGGACATCGCCATTGTTCCCGCAGGTGGTGTGGCGAAAGCCCTGTCACCGATCCCGGTCGCCGCGCTGCGCCTCGACAGGGGCGCGCTGGCCGCGGCGCGCAAGTTCGGCTTCGAGACCATCGCCGACCTGCTGCCGGTCGCGCGAGGCCCCCTGGCGCGCAGGCTGGGGCTGGCTGCGATCGACCGGCTCGACCAGGCGCTGGGCGGCAAGGCCGAACCGATCACCCCGCGCGAGGATATCGTGACGCCTGCGGTCGAGCGGCGGCTGCTTGAACCGATCGGCACAGCCGAAGCGATCGCGCAGGTCATGCACGACCTGCTGCAGGATCTGGCGCAAGTGCTCCAGCGCAAGGGGCTGGGCGCCCGGTCGCTGCGCCTGGTTGCCCTGCGGATCGATGGTGGCGAGCAGGTAGTAGCGATCGGCACGTCCCGGCCGAGCCGCGAGGTGCCGCACCTGCTGCGCCTGCTGAAGCTCAGGATCGAGCGCATTGACCCCGGCATGGGCCTTGAACAGTTCCGCCTGTTGGCGCCGCACACTGAGCCGCTCGATGCCGAGAACCTGGGGGCAATTCTCGCTGGGGAAAGTACGGTGCGCGATCCCGCGCGTCTGGTCGACGTTGTGGCTGGGCGGATCGGACCTGGTTCGGTGTTCCGTATCGCGCCCGTCGAAAGCCACGTCCCCGAGCGCGCGGTCAGACTGACGAGCCCGATCCTGCCTGCCGGCTCCTGGCCGGCGTGGCAGCGGCCGGTGCGGCTGTTTGCGCATCCCGAACCCTTGCACCGGGTCATGGCCTTGCTGCCCGACCAGCCACCAAAGCGCTTCGAATGGCGCGGAAAGTCCCACACGGTGGTTGCCGGCGATGGCCCGGACCGCATCCATGGCGAATGGTGGCGGCGAAACGCGGAAGTCTGGGCGGTGCGCGATTACCACCGGGTCGAGGATGACGCGGGCGGGCGTTACTGGGTGTTCCGGCGCGGCGATGGTGTCGCGAGCGAGACCGGCGATCTCTCGTGGTGGATGCACGGGATCTTCGCATGATCGCCTATGTCGAACTTCAGGTGCTCACCCACCTCTCGTTTCTGCGCGGGGCCTCGAGCCCGGACGAATTGTTCTCGTTTGCGGCAAAGCTTGGATATCGGAGCATCGGCATCGCCGACCTCGGCAGTGTCGCCGGCGTGGTGCGCGCCTGGGAGGCCGAGAAGGCCACCGGGGTCCGGCTCATTGCCGGAACCCGGGTCGATCTGTCCTGCGGTCGCCGCCTGCTGCTCTATCCGACCGACAAGCGCGCATGGTCGCGGATCACGCGTCTCCTCACAATCGGCAACCGCCGGGCAGGGAAGGGGGCCTGCCTGCTGCACTGGCATGAGCTCGAAGCCTGGTCCGAAGGGGTGATCGCCATTCTCCTGCCGCACGAGGCAGATGCCGAGAATGCCGCGGCGCTGGCGGATGTGCGATCCGTCTATGGACGGCGCGCGCATATGGCACTGTCCCAGCGGCGGCGCCCTGACGATGCCGTGCGGATCGATGCGCTGGCACATCAGGCGCGGGAGGCCGGCGTGCGCGCGGTCGTCACCGGCGACGTGCTCTACCATACGCCCGATGTCCGGCTGCTGCAGGATGTGGTGACCGCGATCCGGCACAATTGCCGGGTCGATGATCTTGGCTATCGCCGCGAGGTCAACGCCGATCGCGCGCTCAAGTCGCCTGAGGAAATGCAGCGCCGTTTTGCCGCCTACCCCGATGCCCTGCGCGCCAGCGTCGACATCGCCAAGGCCTGCACGTTCTCGCTCGGCGTTCTCACCTACCACTACCCTCAGGAGCAGGTGATCGAAGGGCTGACCGCGCAGCAGGCCCTCGAGAAGATGGCCCATGAAGCGCTTCTCGCGATGTTCGATGGCAATCCTGCGCAGGAGTATCGCGACCAGATCGCCCATGAGCTGAAGCTCACCGCCGAACTGGGCTATGCGCCCTACTTCCTCACCGTTCATTCGATAGTGACCGAGGCGAAGCGCCGGGGGCATCCTGTGCCAGGGGCGGGGATCGGCGGCGAACTCGTGCGTCTGCTTCGTGCTGGGTGTCACCTCGATCGATCCGATCAAGCACAAACTGCTCTTCGAGCGCTTCGTTTCAGGCGAGCGGCGCGAGCCGCCGGACATCGACGTCGATTTCGAGCACGAGCGGCGCGAGGAGATCATCCAGTGGATCTTCGATACTTACGGGCGCGACCGGGCGGCACTGACGGCGGTCATCACCCGGTTCCGAGCGCGCGGCGCGGTGCGCGACGTTGGCAAGGCGATGGGGCTGCCCGAGGACCTGACCTCGTCGCTTGCCGGGCTGGTCTGGGGCTGGTCGGCCGAAGGCGTTGGCGAAAAGCAGGTCGAGGAACTCAATCTCGACATGTCCGACCGGCGGCTGCGCCTGACGCTCGATCTCGCATGCCAACTGATCGGCGTGCCGCGCCAGTCGAGCCAGCACCCCGGAGGGTTCGTTCTTACCCATGATCGTCTCGATGATCTCGTGCCGATCGAGCCGGCCGCCATGGTCGATCGCCAGATTATCGAATGGGACAAAGACGACATCGATGCCTTAAAGATGATGAAGGTCGATGTGCTGGGGCTCGGCATGCTGGGCTGCATGAACCGGGCCTTCAACGTGCTCGAAGAAACCAAGGGCCTCAAAGTGGGCCTCGCCGATCTGCAGAGCGACGATCCCGACGTCTATGCCATGATCCAGAAGGCCGACACGCTCGGCACCTTCCAGATCGAGAGCCGGGCGCAGATGTCGATGCTGCCGCGCATGAAGCCGCGCCGCTTCTACGACCTGGTAATCCAGGTCGCGATCGTGCGCCCCGGCCCGATCCAGGGCGACATGGTCCACCCCTATCTTCGCCGCCGCGAAGGGCTGGAGAAGCCGGAGTATCCACGCCCCGAACTGCGGGCCGTCCTAGAAAAGACGCTGGGCGTGCCGCTCTTCCAGGAGCAGGCAATGAAGGTCGCGATCGTGGGCGCTGGGTTCACGGCGGTAGAGGCCGACCAGCTTCGCCGCGCGATGGCGACCTTTAAGATGACTGGCGGCGTCTCGCATTTCTCCGAGAAGCTGATCGAGGGCATGGTTGCGCGGGGTTACCCTCGCGACTTTGCCGAGCGTACCTTCCGCCAGCTGGAAGGGTTCGGCTCCTACGGCTTCCCGGAAAGCCACGCCGCGAGCTATGCGAAGATCTCCTATGCTTCGAGCTGGATGAAGCATCATCACCCCGACGTCTTCTGCGCCGCGCTGATGAACGCGCAGCCTATGGGCTTCTATGCGCCGGCGCAGATCGTCGGCGATGCGCGCCAGCACGGCGTCGAGGTGCGCCCCGTTTGCATCAATGCGAGCCGCTGGGACTGTTCGCTCGAGCGCACGCGAGGCCGATACCATGCCGTACGGCTCGGCTTCCGGCAGGTGAGGGGGCTTTCCAATGCCGATGGCGCCAGCATCGTCGGTGCGCGTGGGGCAACTCCATTCGAGTCCGTCGAAGACGCCTGGCGCCGTTCCGGCATTCCGCGCGCTGCGATCGAGAAGCTCGCCGATGCCGATGCCTTCCGCACCTTCGGGTCTGACCGGCGACAGGGCCTCTGGAAGGTGAGGGGGCTAGGCGAAGCACCCCTGCCGCTGTTAGCGGCAGCGGACGCAGCGCAACGTCGGGAGCGCCAGCCGATCAGCGCTCAAGGACAAGAGCCCGCCGTTGCACTGCGCCCACTCACCGATGGCCGCGAGGCTATCGAGGATTACCGCGCGCTGCAGCTCTCGCTTCGCGCTCATCCACTGACGTTCGTGCGCGAAGAACTGACCCGGCGTGGGGTCACGCGCTGCGCTGACCTTGCGAACATCCGCGATGGTCGCAAGGTCGAGGTGGCCGGGATCATCCTCGTGCGCCAGAAGCCCGGCTCGGCTAAGGGCGTGCTCTTCATCACCATCGAGGACGAGACCGGAATCGCCAACGGGATCCTGTGGTCCGATCGCTTCGAGGCGCAGCGCCGCACGGTGATGTCCGCATCGATGGTGGGGCTCAAGGGCCGGGTGCAGAAGTAGGGCGAGGTGATCCACGTCATCTGCGACAGCATCGTCGATCATGGCGACCTGCTGCACAAGGTGGGCGAGATGTCGTTCCCGCACTGGACGGGCAGGGGGGAATGGGCGCGGTACGCCAGCGCGCCGGATCGGGGCGACGTGGTTCGGGCTGACCGGGACTGGAGCCCGAAACCCCACAACAGCTACTGGCCGCCGCATGCCGATGGGTGTGATCCTCAGGACGTCGTGCGCTTCAAGTCACACGACTTCCATTGACCTCATGGCCACGCTTGCCAAACATCAGCGCGTCATCATTGCGCTTTCCGTCCACATCTTGCGCGGGGATGTCACTCGCTGCAGCGCTGCCCGTGTGGATACGGTCGAAGTCCGCCTGGCGCTGCGCTGTCTGCTTCCCCATTGCCGCGAGCGCTGGCCGCTCGAGCTGTACTGGGACGCGGCGCGCCAGGAGAACGAGATCGGCCGCGCGCAGGGTGTGACCGCGGCATTCAACGGAATCGTGCGCCAGTTGCGCCTCGCCGGGCGTTACCACGAAACGGACGTTGCGTAGCGGCTACATATTGATGATTTAAGGCATCGGCATCACTTCAAGTTGATGGCGACGGATGCTAGTCCATTTCGGTTCAAAAACCAGGAGTCTCGCACGTCATCGAGCTTCCGCGGACCAGACGCATGGCGTGAGCCTCGTAAGTGCGGGATATCGCAGTCAATGTCGCCGAGACCTTGGGTTCAACTCTTTGCAAGGCCGCCGACCGGTACCGCTCGGCACATCCACGCAAGTTCAAAACGTGCCGTTCAAGCTGCTCGCGCGTCTGAGGTGTGTTGATCGAGAGGCTTGGCGCAGGCACTTTTCACTTTCCCTCAGGCGTGGAAGCAGGACCGCCAAAAGCTGTGGCGTGTGCCCGCCTGCAATGCAACGATACTTGGGCAAGGTGCGCTTTCCATGACCTTGAAATTTCATCGACAAGCGACGGTGGCAACTTTTGCTTGCCGTTCGCGCCTTCGGGGTATCGTCCAAAATCCATGTTCAACGCCGCTGCAGAGAGTTTGTAGAGAACAGCCCTCCGCAGCTACGGTTCCCTGAGAGAACCGCTGCGGATGACGAACGATCCGGCAGCCTAAAAACGGCGCCCGCGCAATCGGCATCGCCAACCCATAAATCATGAATCCGGGACTACGCTGCCCTTTGCGATAATGCATTGTCACTCGTCAGATCACGTTGCCAGCGATGCCATTGGTCTTTCGTGATGCTTCTGAGGGTCCGAAGCATCGAAAGATCTCCCATTGAACGGTGTTCGTGAGCAGCATTGATGGCGGCCTCGAGCCTGGATAGCTCGCGGGCGAACAAGGCGTCCAACTCCGGTGGCATGATCAAAGCTCCTGCCAGGATCCGCTCGGGGGTCCGCCTTCCAAAACCTGAGGAATATTCGGCCGTGACGACGCGGATTGTTCGCGATCCGGCAGCCAGCGGGCAACAATGGCGCTAAGAACCTCGGGCTCGACGCGGGGGCGCGATGCGCTGCCTAGAGGGTGGTGATTCTGAGAGAGGGGCACTGCATACCTCCTTTCACAACAATACATTCCTCTCGACCGCACCTGACTTGCAGGTGCGGTCGAGAGCAAAATAATAGGCGCCCAGAAGCTTTCAAGCCTGAAAATGCAACGTTGTCGAACCGGCTTCGGGATGTGCCGCCCGGCGTTAGTGGAACGGTTCAAGGCATCACGAAAGCGGGACGCGTACCTCGGGGGCTGCTCTTCCCCTGCCTGCGGCGCAATACCACTGCCTACGAGCGATCGCGGGCGGCCGGCGGGTCCCTGCTTTGATCAGATGATGGATGGACCGCCAACCATTCTGGAGGAGAGGGTTGTTCGCGCTTCCGTGACAGGTATCGTTATGCGGATGATCGCATCGGTATGCGGCCGAGCTGAGGCTTATCGCGAATTGGTTGGGCTGACCCTATTTGTAGCGGACGAGCTTCAGCCCGTGTGCATGAGCCGTCCGCCGTCGTCATATCATCTCTCGTGGTTGGGTTGGTGGCAGGAAGGCCAGCAGGTCGGGGCAGGGCGGATTTTGCTATCGTATTTATCTGCACGCGATCGCTCTGCACCGCCTGCGGGTTCGATGCCCGTCCCAGAGTGGCGAGGATTTCTCAAGCCTAGTTTGCTCGTCGTATCAGCCCGGGAATCGCGCCCAATAATTCGCGCGCAAGAAACCCGATCGGGCTGATGTTGCGAGCGCATTCCCGGCCTGCTTCGCCGTGTAGCCAGACCGCCCATATTGTCGCTTCCAGAGGGGGGCAGCCGCGCGCGAGAAGCCCACCGGCTATTCCGGCCAGCACATCGCCCGACCCACTGGTCGCCAATCCTACGCCGCCCCCGTCGTAACGAAACAAAGCGCCCGAGGGTGCGGCGATTACGGTCTCGCCACCCTTCAAGGCAACGACTGCGGCAAAGCGTTTCGCTGCAAGCTGGGCTGCGGCCGTTCGGTCGCGTTCAATAATATCGACATCCGTGCCCAGCATTCCCGCCATTTCACCGATATGCGGCGTCAGAACAGCCGGGCGCCTGCGATCTTTCAGCCTTCCAGCAATATCGCTCAGAGACATCAGTGCCGCCGCATCGATTACGATGTCGCCGTGTGGACCCAAGATTTGCAGCACCGTTGCAAGAAGGCGCGACGCGTGGCCCTGGCAGGACATGGCCGGGCCCAGCACGACAGCATCGCAACGTGCAAGATGGGGCGAAAGTATGGGCAATGGTGCATCGATCTCTCCTTCGGCACTGACCGGCAAAGCGGCAATTGCCACCTCCGGAAAGGCCGCCCCGAGGGCGATGGCAGCCGAGGTCACGGTGCCGATGCGAACCTTGCCCGCGCCGGCGCGAAGCGCAGCTTCGGCAGTGAGGGCCACGCCGCCAGGCACCTCTAGGCAGCCGCCGATGACCATCACCCTTCCACGACCGTTCTTGTCCGTGCCTTCAATCGGGGAGGGCAAGGGATGATCGCGCAACCAGTGCTGGTCTATCCGGACTTCCGAGGCGGTCGGCTCAAAGGGGCAATCTTCAGCCACGAGCTGCGACCATAGGATCGGGCGCCCGCGTCGATGGCTTCCCCTCGCGTTCAAGAGGAGCGACGACGTTATACCGATCCAGCTTCATTGCTGGAATCGCCGGCATCGAAAACGTACTGGGTCACACTGCAATTGGCCACATCGCCCTGGGCATCGATTGCGAGTATCTGTGCCTCGGTAAGATGTTCCAGCACGTAGCGCATGCCCAGTACGACGACCTGGTGCGCGACTATCATCACGCGCTTTCCCGCATAATGCAGCGACACCGTATCAAGGAGTGCGCGCACCCGGAAGATCCTGCAATGCGAGAATGCCTGCGCTCGTCAGGCCATCCAGTATGCCGAATTCCTTCTCGCGCAGGCGCTCGTCCAAGCAGATGCGCAGGTCGCCGTGACACCCTCCGGCAGATCGAAAAAGCTCGGCAGTCTGGATCGCGCGGACATAGGGGCTGCAAAGGATGATCTCGGGCTGCTCGCCCTCCTCGCCCGCTGCGAACCAGTGGCCCAAGGCCCGTGCCTGATCTTCGCCGAGCGAGGACAGCGGGACATCAACATCCCGATGGTCAAGCTCGATCCGCGCGTGTCCAGCCTCATGGGCCTTGTCACGCGCGAGGTTACCTGCACTCTGGCCATGACGGATCAGCCACAGCGTTTCGGGCCAGCGAGACTTCTGGGGTGGCGAGAGTTCCATGGAACGCTAATCCACGGCGTGCCGCGGTGGTTCCGACATCGTACATGCTTGCCGGCAATGCGGTGCTCGATTGGAGTTCGCGGCGATTATCGCTCCGCGTGGCGCTGGCATCAGCGATGTCCGCTTTTCTTCGGACAAATTTCGTAATCCTGCGAATGGGCGAAGTGGTATATTCGACGACACTGTCGCCTTGTTTGGGAGGGCCAAGGCCGCCGGCCCATTGGGCGCGTATGGTCCCAAGCACCCAGCCCCAGGATTGGGTTTGAACGCGCGTCAGGCCTGCAACTCGGCAAGGCTGAGCGCGCTGCAGCCTCTTTGTCTGCCGCGGCCACTGCGACCGGGGTCAGTGGCTGGTCGGCGCCACTGTCGGCAAACAACGGCTGTAACGTGGAGCAGATGATGTTGGACGGGCTGCGGTTCGCTAGCGCGAGGATCGCCGTCAAGTATCGTCGCTCGGATCATGAATCGCCAGCTCGAATTGCCATCCTTCGAACGTGAGCAGCATCTCGCCAAAGTCATTCCAGCTGATTTCGCGGCCATCAATGATTACCACGGGCGTGCTGGTTGGGCGGTCCAGATCGGACGTGATCCTGCCGCGAACAAGCCGGTCGTCGATTTCCCAGCGCTGGCCGCGCTCTACCAGATGTGTCTGCGCAAGTGCGCGTCGAATGCGCTTGAGCAGCCGCGCAAGAAGGTCGAAGGGATCAACCCCTGCTTCTCCAAGAGCCTGGAACTGGTAACCATCTCGCTCATCGTCGCGCACCTCAAGGGCATCGAGCGTGACTCGATCGCCGAGATCTAGCAGTCGCAGGTGAAATATGTGGCGCAGTCCTCGAGCATCGGTAAGCGCAATCGGCTGAAAAGTCGTAAATACCGAATCTAGAGCCGCGCCGCTTGCAATCCGGTCATTGAAACAGCGACTACACATGTCGCGGTAACCCGTTTCCATATCGCCGTAATGAACGATGTCGAAGCCGGGAACCTCGCGGCAACAATTCTGGCAAGCGATCAGATTCATCAACGGCTCCTCCATGCCATTTCGTTGTACTGTCTTTCTGTCGCAGCGGAATGCCTATCCCTTAACCACAGCCGAACGCGCGCATCTTGCCAAGCCTGTACGGCGCAATCCAGCAGCCGCCCCGATGATCGACGCATCGAACGGGTCGCATAGGCCCAGCGCCCAGATCGACATTGCCAAAGCAGCCATCGTTCGATGGAGAAGGGTAAATCACAGCTTTTCCAATAAAATTAGGAGTCGCTGCGACCATCCTTGCCGTGATGCGTTGAGTATTTCGATGCCTGAGATCGAAAACTCCCTTCTGATTGCCGCCAATCGTCTGCACCATCGCGGCTTCACCACGCCCATCATGTATTGTCGCCTTGAGGACGTTCTGATTGGCCGGATTGAAGGCATAGGGGACGACGTCTCCTGGCGCACTGTTGATCTCGTGGCTTTCAAGAGCGCGTTCATGGCGCACGTCGATGCATACCTTCTAAGCCAAGGAATGCCGGTGCACGCGGATCGAGGCAATAAGCCTATTCCCATGATGTGAAGGCTCCGCGGACCAACCGGGCATGAGCCAACAAGGTTCATCGCCCACGTGGAAAGGATGACGAAGTGCTCGAACACGTCCCAGCCTGGCTGGGTAGTCTGCTCAAGGATGTCCGCGCCGGACATTCTAAATTGTCAATTGTTCGGGAAGACATCGATGACCGTCTGTTTCCGTTATCGAGCCCCGCATTCGCAGATGGTCAACGCCTCCCTATGCGCTTCACGGCGGACGGGGAGGGCGTCTCGCCGCCTTTGAGCTGGGGACCTCTTCCGCCGGGAACTGTATCGCTGGCGCTGCTTGTCGAGGATCCCGATGCGCCTACCCCCCATCCTCTCGTTCACGGTCTTGTCTGGAACATTCCGCCCGATATCGCAGGGCTGCCCGAAGGTTCAATCGTGCCGGACGGCGATGGCGCTTCGAACGGCAGCGATGTCGGTCGAAACAGCTACCTGGCGGAAGGCTGGCTGCCGCCAGATCCGCCGAGGGGCCACGGCGTGCATGATTACGTATTCCAGCTTTTTGCGCTCTCGCAGGTTCCTGTCCTCAATGCCAACCCCGGCCGCTCGGCGTTCCTTGATGCTATCCATGGCAAGGTTCTTGCCGCCGGCTTGCTGATCGGCACCTATTCCCGTGATGAGCCGGTAACGCCAGGCATTGCGGGAACCGGCCTACGGCCTGCAAGTGCCTGAACCCCCATGATCGACGAGAACGACAGAGCCTGGATGCGTGAGGCCATTGCGCTCGCAAGAACGAAAGGTACCTCACCGCAGGACACCCCTATTGCCGCCATCATCGTGCTCGATGGGCTTGAGCTGATTGAGCAACATCACGTATGGAAATTGAATCGTGTGGGGGTCACGCATCTCGGCATTCCCATTTGATGTAGGCCTTGTTGTCGCAGGCCCATGTTTCGTCGATTTCGACGAGAACGGCGGAGACCAGGCGCAGGAGCGCCTGTTCGTTGGGGAAGACCCTGACCTTGACGGTTCGGCGCTTGAGTTCCTGCTGGACGGCGCGCTCGATTGGGTTTGAGGTGCGCAGTCGCCGGCGATGGTGCTCAGGCAGGGTGAAGACAGCCAGGCCTTCGGGGATGGCGTTTTCGAGCCACGCGGCGAGCTTGGGCGCGTTTTTGCAATAGCCCGCGACGAGTTCGTCGAGTGCTGTCTGTGCCTTTGCCAGCGAGCCGGCGTTCCAGACGCTGCGCAGTTCGGCGCCGATACGGGCACGGATAGCAACGCTCGGAGCGTGATGGATGGCATTGGCGGCAAGGTGGAACTGGCAGCGCTGCCAGGTGGCCGATCCGAGGACCGCCCGGCGAGCTGCGCGCAGGCCTGCATGATCATCGGACACGATGAATTCGACGCCTCGCATGCCGCGGGCGACCAGGTCATCGAGGAAGCTGCGCCAGTGGACTTCAGCTTCTGACAGGGCAACGCTGACACCGAGCACCCGGCGGCGTTCGTCAGATCCGATCCCGATCGCAGAGAATACCGCAGCATCGCGTACAACGCCGCCCTGGCGCATTTTCTCGTACCGCGCGTCGAGGATGAGGTAACGGATCTCGCCCAGTGGACGCGTGCGCCAAGCCTCGAGCTCTTCGTCAAGCAGGGCCGCGGCGCGGCTGACCTGCGAAGAGGACATGCCTTCGATCCCAAATTCGCCCAGCACCGCCTCGGTCTGACGGGTGGAAACACCCTTCACGTACATCTCCGCCACAGCCAGCATGACCGCCCGCACGGAGCGGCACCCACGCTCCAGCGATTGCGGGTAGAAAGGTTGCCCGTCATGGCCGGCGGTCTTGGGGACCGCCACGTGTACCGTGCCCGCTGGCGTATCGATCCGCTTGGGCTTGTAGCCGTTCGCATAGCCACGCCGGTCGGGCGTTCGCTCATAACGCTGCGCGCCCAGAAAGCGTTCACGCTCGATACGCATCGCCATCTCGAAGGTGCGCGCGAACACGGCCGCAATCCCTTCGGGGCCGTGTTCGATCAACTGTTCCAGAACAGCTTCGATCGCTGTATCGTCACGTTTGTCCATTCGTCTGCTCCATGGTTGTGTAGTGACTCCATGGAATGCTGAAGATGGGCAGCCGGTGCCGGGGCATGCCCCGGCACCGGCTTAACGGTCCCCACCCGAACGAATTTCCAGACCTCTGGTTACACAACCCTTGAGCTCGCTCGTGGCGTCAACAATACGCTGGAGACCTGCGATGCGACGGCCCATGCCGAAATGATGGCCTTTCGGGGAGCAGGGCCTGCCCATGGGGAGATGGACCTTCGCGGCGCGACACTCTACTCGACGCTGCAGCCGTGCGGCATGTGCACGATGGCCTCGATCTGGGCCAAGGTCGGTCGCATAGGCTATGGTACGGGTCGCGGTGACGTGCACCAGATGTATTTCGAGGATCGTCACGTCGACACGATGGACTTCATCAGGGACGCGTTTCGCGACGACCTTGTGCTCGAGGGCGGATGTTTGCGCGCGCAATGCGCTTCCCTCTACTTTGCCCCGGACGACGATGTACCGATGGATGAACAAGGCAATCTGTAAAATGCAAGGTTGGCAAGCACCAGCGCTGACAGCATGGATGACTTTCGTCGCGCAGGAGTCATCAGCATGTGCAACCGGGCCCGAATGAAGGGCGAGATAGAAACGATCTGGGGGTCCATCGCCGAACTTTTCAGCGAGCGGCCGCGCGACAACCTTTTCGATCCAATGGAGCTCAGGCCCAAGGGGAGGGCTTACGTCATCCGCGAACAGGATGGAGTTCGCGCGTGGGACGTTATGAACTGGGACGTTCTGGGCGGCAAGGCGCCCTATCCGATGACCAACGTACGCAACCTCGCGTTACCGCAGTGGAAGCGGCTCGCCGAGCGGGCCGAAAATCGGTGCGTCGTGCCGCTTACCGAGTTCTGCGAGTTCACGCCGGAAAAGCATGACCTTGGCGACGGCAAGCCGCCGCTCAAAGGCGAGATGTGGTTTTCGGTTACGGATCAGCCGGTCTTTGCCGTAGCCGGTTTCTGGCAACAGGCGGCAGGGGGGAACGGCTTCACCATGGTGACCTGCAATGCCAATTCGCTGGTCGAACCGATCCATCCTAAAGCGATGGTGACAATCCTCGATCATGAGACCATCGATATGTGGCTGCGCGGGTCCTACGACCGAGTCGTCTCGCTGCAGCGGCCGTTCGATGCTGCAAGGATGCAGGTTCGCGGGCCGGTTTTTCCGACACGCTCCGCGCAGCGATAGGGCTGGCTTTGCGCATTAGGGCAAAGTCCCCCAAGCTTGGCGCATTATTCCGGAGACGAGCCAGCTCAAACATTCGGCCGCCTTTTGAGGGGCGGTAGGCCAGCTTTCCTATTTCGGATGTCTCCGCCAGATGGCTGGTGGACTCAGGACGGCCACCTTCGGATAGCTGCCTTCGCACGGTCAAGGATCCGACCTGCAAGAGAATGGGCGGTGAGCTTTGTCAGATTTCTGCCAGAGGGCAAGGCGTGATCCACTAAGTCAGAGTCATGCAAGTTGGGCGTCGGGCAAGCGAGCCAGACCTCTAACGCGGACCGCCATATGGACGATAAATTGGGTGTGCCAGTTGACCCCGCCAGAAACGCATTAATCCACATCAATGCTCCGTCTTCGCACCTTGCGCGTGGGAGCCTGTGCCCCATCTATTGTGCAGTGCAGCATAACTTGAGGTTCTGACGCAAACAGCGGGCCCGAAACAAAGGAATTGGCATGCGGAAGATTTCCGACACGATCAACCGGCTTGCAGCCCTGCGCGCGGCTGGTACCGCAAATGGTTTTTCTTCAGCAAGCAGCCGGCTCACACCGCTCGCCGATTTCGGTCCAAATCCCGGGGCACTGAGCGGATACGTCTATATCCCCCAGACACTCGAGGCGAACGCGGCGCTGGTCGTCGTCCTGCATGGCTGCACGCAAAATGCCTCCGGCTACGACCTTGGCGCGGGATGGTCGGACATGGCGGACCGGCACGGATTTGCGCTGCTCTTCCCGGAGCAGCAGCGTCAGAACAACCCTAATCTCTGCTTCAACTGGTTCTCACCCGCCGACATCCGGCGGGACATGGGCGAGGCGAGCTCGATCCGGCAAATGGTTGCAGCCGTCACCGCGCGGCACGGGCTGGACCCGGCCCGCGTCTTCGTGACCGGTTTGTCGGCCGGCGGCGCGATGACAGCAGTCATGCTCGCGGCCTATCCGGAGGTCTTTGCGGGCGGCGCGATCATTGCTGGCCTTCCCTACGGATGTGCAAGTACGGTCCCGCAGGCATTCGACCGGATGCGCGGACACGGGATGCCGAGCGCCTTGGAGCTTACGGCACTTGTTCGCAGTGCTTCGGACCACGAGGGACCGTGGCCCACGCTCTCCATCTGGCATGGCACCGCCGATGCAACCGTGAGCCACGACAATGCCCAGGCTATCATCGACCAATGGCAGCCCCTGCACGGCGCGCGAATGGCGCCCGATCATGTCGAGGCGATAGGCGCCCATGCGCGGCGGGCTTGGACCGACACAGCGGGTCGCGAAGTGATCGAGGAGTACACCATCCATGGCATGGGCCACGGGACTCCGCTCGACACCCTGAGCGAACAGGGTTGCGGTGCCAGCGGGGCCTACATGCTGGAGGCGAATATCTCCTCAACCCAGCTCATCTGCCGCTTCTGGGGACTGGCTCAAGAGACCGAGAGAAAGGCTGCCACGGTTGCGAGGAAGCCTGCGCTCTCCCCGTCAGGGCAGGAGGCGGCTCATGACGCGATCATCAGTGCCATGCCACCGATTTACGCCCGCCGCCCCTTCGCCCATGACCAGTATACGCAGCGCATCGGCGGTTTGCGCAAGGTCATCGAAGATGCACTGAGGAGCGCCGGACTGATGCGATGATGGTCGGCCGTTCAAGGGGGCGCCGATTACGCCCTGCTTCTCCAAATACGTTCGTGTCCGCGAGCGGGCGTCTCTTGCGCTAAGTCGGCACGTATCGACGATATTCCTGCGGCTCGTCGTGCCGCCTCGGCCAGATTCATCGCCCATGCCTTTTGTCCAGACAGGTCGCGAATAAGGTCTTGGCGTACCTCGATCTCGGCGTAGGGGAGGTTTCGCGGGAACGCGTGGATCGGTACGGTATAGTCGGTCTCGTCCATGGCGTAAGGCTCGTTATCGCCAACGATCAGGCCTGCCTGCTCCCCAAGTGCATCGCGCAGTCCACGGGCAAAATCATTCCGTCCCGAACCGTGCAATACCCCGGCGTCCCAAGGTCGGGTCACTCCGTTCAACTTCGGCGTGAAGCTGTGCAATGAAAGCAGGATCGTCTGCTCGCCGGCAGTGCGGCGAGCGTCAAGGAGCGTAGCAATCGCTGCATGATAAGGTCCGTGGATCGCAGCGGTCCGGGCAGTGCGCGCCCGTTCACTGAGATGCCAATTTCCAGGAATGGCGGTGCCGTCCGAAAACTCAGGGATGGCATCGGGCCTTACGGGCAGGCGATTGCAGTCGACGACGAGACGCGAGTAGGCCTGATGCACGAAAGGCGCATCCAGCAGACGCGCCAAAACCTCGCCGAGGCCTTGCACGCCGATGTCGATTGCTATGTGGCGCCTCAGATCATCGAGTTGCAGTCCGAGGGATTGCAAGCGCTGCGGAACTGCAGATCCGGCGTGGTCACCGATTATCAGGAACGGCGACTTTCCTGCGGCGTTGATTACAGCAAACGGCGCCGGATCTCCTGGACCCAGCACGCTCTCCACCGTGCGCCCGGTCATCAGGAAATGCCTCCATGCCGTTGCTGACGATCCATCACACAACGCTGTATCGCTACCAGCAGCCTGTCTCGCTCGGTGAACATCGCATCATGATGCGGCCGCGCGAGGCGTTTGACCGGCAATTGCTGTCCGCGCGCCTCATCATCGATCCCGAGCCTAGTGAGCTGCGCTGGCTGCACGACGTATTCGGCAATTCGGTTGCCGTCGCCTCGTTCGAGCGCCGCACCACAAACCTAACGATTACCAGCAAGACGACGCTTGAGCATGCGCCGCTTTCCCAGACGCAGGTGGACGTCGAGAGTTATGCGCGTCTGTTTCCCTTTACCTATTCGGCGGAGGACATGCCCGACCTTCTGCGCTCGATTGAGCGGCAGCACCTCGACCCTGAGCGCATCGTCGACAACTGGGCGCGCGCATTCCTCAAAGACGACGCAAGCACCGGGACTATCTCCCTGCTGACCGAGATGGCGACCAGCATCAAGCGGGACTTCACTTATGTCCCCTGCCATGAAAAGGGCACTCAGTCGCCGATCGAGAGATTGAAGAAGCGCCAAGGGGACCTGCCGCGACTTCGCGATGCTGATGATCGAAGCGGTACGCGCGCTCGGCTTCGCGGCGCGGTTCGTCTCGGGGTACGTCTACAATCCATCGCGGTCGGAAGGCGTGCTCGGCGGAGGCAACACCCATGCCTGGGTCCGCATCTTCCTTCCCGGCTCCGGCTGGGTCGAGTTCGATCCCACCAACGGCATCATCGGCAATCGCGGCCTCATCCGCGTCGCCGTGGCGCGCGATCCCTACCAGGCGTTGCCTCTGTCCGGCACCTGGTTCGGGCTGCCTGCCAGCTTCCTCGGCATGGACGTGACCGTCGACGTCCACCGGGCCGATCCCGACCAGTTCCCTTCAATCGGCCATGGCGCCGTAAACAGCCGCCGCTCCGGCGCTTCAGGAAAGTGACACCCATGCTGATCCGCTGTGGTTACGATATCCGCTTTGAGACCGAAACCAAGACCGCGATGATGGCGATGCTCAGCCTTCACCCCTCGCGCCACCAGGACCTGCGCACGCCCCAGCGCCTGCTGGCCAACCCCGATATCCCTCTCTATCAGTTCGAGGACGCCTTCGGGAACGTCGCCACGCGCCTCAGCATACCGGCAGGCGGCGTGACCCTGTCCTGCGACTTCGTCATCGAGGACAACGGCGAGCCGGATATGCGCCCTGCCAACGGCCCGCAGATGCCGGTGGAGGACCTGCCCGATTTCGTGATGCCGTTCCTGCTGGGCAGCCGTTACTGCGAAACCGATCGACTCATGGACGTGGCCTGGAGCAATTTCGGCCACTACAGCAGTGCCCGCGACCGGGTGGACGCGATCGTTGACTTCGTTCACCGACATATCGAGTTCGGGTATCATCACGCCCGGCCCGACAAAACCGCCTGGAACGGCTATCAGGAGCGTCGGGGTGTGTGCCGCGATTTCGCTCATCTCGCTATCACGCTGTGCCGCTGCATGAACCTTCCAGCGCGCTACTGCACGGGTTATCTCGGTGACATCGGTGTACCCGCCTCAGAGGCGCCGATGGACTTCAGCGCCTGGTTCGACGTCTATATCGATGGTAGCTGGTACACGCACGACGCCCGCCACAACAAACCGCGCATCGGTCGGATCCTGATGGCGCGGGGGCGCGACGCTACTGATGTCGCCTTGACGACCGCGTTCGGGCCCGCGACCCTCGCGCGCTTCGAAGTTTATACCGACGAGGTCCAGTTCCTTGAATAATCTGCTAAGCAACCCGTCTATGCTTCTCTCAAGGGACCGCTCAGCGCATCGCCTTTGCGCAGGTGCGGGCCGGGAACGTGCTGCCCGCTTTCAAGGACCCGACCGCATGGCACTGCGCGGTGGTGGCGAGTCACACGGAACAGGCACAAGCGCGGACGGTTGAGAACACCGTCGCTGTCGTGGAGCGGTCGGAAGCAGAGCGAGGCCCAAGCTACCGCCTGCTCTCACTGCTGTCCTTGGTGAGAGGGCGGCCGGCAACGGCCACAACCATCATAACGTTGGAAGTTGATCGCGGATGCCGGCATGACCGTGCGGATTGCTGTACTAAAACTGCAATGGAAAAGAAGAATCGGTCCGGATCGCGCGAAAATGCGGAAGGCGAGAACTATTGCGCCGTTCGGGAATTTTCAGGGCAGCGAGAGCGCTCGAGGGAGGCCAATCCCCCAGGCGATCTTGAGGAGTAACGATGTCTGCGAAGGAGATAGCGATGGCCGCCCGTCCCTACTGGAAAGGCCAGATCCGGCTGGCTCTCGTATCGATTCCCGTCGAAATCTATTCGGCCACGCGCAGCGGCGCTACAATCGCGTTCAATCAGATCCATGAACCCTCGGGCCAGCGCATCAAGTACGAGAAGGTCGTGCCAGGCATCGGACCCGTCGATGTCGATGAGATCGTCAAGGGGTTCGAGTACGCCAAAGGCGAATATGTCCTGCTCGACGATGAGGAGATCGAGGCAGTCAAGCTGGAGAGCAAGAAAACGCTCGAGCTGACCCAGTTCGTCGACAGCCATGACATCGACGCGATCTATTTCGAAAAGCCCTATTATGTCGTTCCCGCGGACGATCTTGCCGAGGAGGCCTTTATCGTCCTGCGCGAGGCACTGCGCCGCACCCGCAAGATCGGCCTCGGTCAGCTTGCGATGCGCGGCCGGGAATATGTCGTGAGCATCAAGGCCTGTGGACGCGGCATGGTGATGGAAACGCTGCGCTACGCCGACGAGGTCAACAAGGCTACGAGCTACTTCCGCGAGATCGGCGACGCGGATCCCGATGACGAGCTGCTCGACCTTGCTACCACGCTGATCGACAAGAAGACCGGCAAGTTCGATGCGAGCGACTTTCACGATCGCTATGCAGACGCGCTCAAGGAGCTGATCGAGCGCAAGAAGAAAGGCAAGACGCTCAACATCGAGAGCGACGACAAGAGCGGGGATTCTCGCGGCTCCAATGTTGTTGACCTGATGGCGGCGCTCAAGAATTCGCTCGGCTCTTCCGGGGGCAGGTCCTCCAAGCCGGCAGCGAAGAAGCCGACCAAGACCACAGCCAAACCGGCCGCCAAGAAGAGCGCGACGAAGTCGAAGTCAAAACCGACCACGCCCAAGCGGGCCTGACCGATGGTCAACATATCGAACCCGGCATCAGCGCCGTTCGACGACGATTCCGCGTTCGCCGAGGGCACAATCACATTGTGGGCCAATCTCCTCACGTTGATCGGCACGCATCTTCGCGAGACGGGCACACCGCGTCAGGAGGTGCTCGACATGCTCACAATGCTGCACGAAACTAACGAGGAGACGATCCGGTCGCCCCGCGCTCGCGCCGTGGCCTCGCGCCATCTGATGTCGGTGTATCGTGCCCTTGACGAAGCCTGACTTGTCACACGTTCGGTCCGAAACGCCGACGTTCGGGATCGCGCACGTAGCAGAAACGATCCTTGATGCGTTCGTTGAAGAAGGTCCCGGCCGAGCCCGCGTTACAAAAGGCTTCGAACAGCGCCGCCGGAACGCCGTAATAAAGGTACCTTCCGGTATCGCAGAACCAGATCGACAGGGTGCCGGCGGCATCATCATAGCCGATGCAATCGATCATCGAGGATTGGGGAATGCGTATGCGCATGTTCCCAAAAGCGCACGTTTGCGCCTGCTGTTCCGACTGCAGTCTCTGATCGGATTCGAAAGACACAAACCACGCTGCGGCGCTCGTAACCGCGCGGCTTGCAGTTCGATCGTGATATGGCGCAGGTAAGCGATGAACAGCTGCGTGAAATGGCCCAGCACCGCGGGCTCAAGCTGCTCAAGTCGCGCCGGCGCAAGCCCGGCACCGGCGATTTCGGCAAGTACGGCCTCACCGATATGGGCGGGAACGCGCTCCTCGGCGTCAGCGACAATGGCCTGACTGCGAGCGCCGACGAGGTTCAGGACTATCTGCGTCGCAGCGAGCAGAACACCTGGAAGCAATCGGCCGACACGACGCCCGATCGAGCTGCGAACAGGAGGATGCGCCACCCCCGCGAGCCTGAGGACGAGGACGAGCCCATCCGCCGCCGCGCGAGGCGGGTGTCTCCGGCTCGTCTCGCGCGGCGAGAACAGGAAGGTACGGCGCCTGCGCGAACGAAAAGCTCCGCAAAGGCCAGGCCTAGACCTTCCCTCCGGCTCGTTCCAAAAGCTCCGCCAGAGCCGGAGCCCAGACGAGAGCCGACTCCCGAGCCGGTGCTGCGGGTTCGAGCGGCCACTGCAGAGGATGCCGATGCCCTTGCGGCATTGTTGAGCCAGCTCGGCGGTGTGTCACTGAAAAGCGAGGATGTCGCAGCAAATCTCGCCAGCGCGCGCAAGGCAAAAGCCGGAATGCTCGTCGCAGACCGCGGCGAAATCGTCGGTTGTTGCGGGTGGGCGGTCGTCGCCACCATCCATCGCGGCGCGATCGGCCGGCTGACCGTACTTGTCGTCGCAAAGGGCCATCGTCGCCAAGGCGTGGGATCTAAGATGCTGGAAGCCGCCGAGACCGCGCTGGCAAAGGCCGGGTGCGGTCGGATCGAGGCCATGAGTGATATCTTGATCGACAACAGCCACAATTTCTTCCGCGCGCTGAAATTCGAGCAAGCAAGCTATCGGTTCATTCGCACGATCAGCAAATAGGCGTCCGGGGAACGAGTCCACGGGCGGATCGATTATTCAGAAGATCGATCGGAACCAGCATGGCACGAGGCAGGGCAGCGAACACCACTGCGGCGGAAGAGCGTCTCGCCAAATATCGCGCGAAGCGCGATTTTGCGCGCACGGCCGAGCCGTCCGGCGCGAGCGAGCCTACGGCGGGCAACGGGTTCGTCGTCCAAAAGCACGCGGCCTCCCGCTTGCATTATGATTTTCGCCTCGAACTCGACGGCACGCTGGTGAGTTGGGCGGTCACGCGCGGACCGAGCAGCAATCCCGACGACAAGCGCCTCGCGGTTCGCACCGAGGATCATCCGCTCGACTATGCCCGGTTCGAAGGTACGATCCCCAAGGGCGAATATGGCGGCGGCACCGTGATGCTGTGGGACAATGGCACATGGGAACCGGTTGCGGGCAAGGATCCCAGCCAGACGTTGCCCGAGGGCCATCTTCATTTCAAACTTCACGGTCGGCGCATGCAGGGCGAATGGGTGCTGTTTCGCCTGAAGCCGGGCGGCAAGGAGAAGGCCGAGAACTGGATCCTGCGCAAGGTCGAGGATGCGTTCGCCGGAGGCTCCGACGACCTTGTCGGTTCCCATCTCATCAGTATCGACACCGGACGCACGATGGAAGAGATCGCTGCCGGTAAGGCCGTACCCAAACGCAAGGTGAGCGCAAAAGCGCCAGCCGCTATCGCCCCGGCCAAAAAGGCGACCGCAGCAGCGACCCGCCGCAAGAAATCCGGTGTGCTGCCGCCCTTTCAACCTGTGCAGCTCGCCGCACTCGTCGATCGCGTCCCACCCGGTGAGCGCTGGCTGCACGAACTCAAATACGATGGATATCGCACGCTTCTCGCTATCGGCGGCGGCGAGGGTCGCGCCTATACGCGTTCGGGACTTGACTGGTCCGATCGGTTCGCCCGGCTGATCGCCGAGGCGCTGAAACTGCATGTCGGCAGTGCCCTGATCGATGGCGAAGCGGTCGTCATGCTTCCCGATGGCCGCACCAGCTTCCAGGCCTTGCAGGCGGCGTTAAAGGGAAATCCAGGCACCATTGACTATTTCGCGTTCGACCTGCTTGAGCTCAACGGCGAAGATCTGACGCGCCTCCCGCTGATCGAGCGGAAGGAGAGACTGGCAGCGCTCATCGGCAAGGCGAAAGGGCGTATCCGCTACTCCGATCATATCATCGGCAATGGCGAGAAGCTTCTCGACAGTTTTTGCGACGCCGGCCTTGAAGGGGTGATCTCGAAGCGGGTCGATGCGAGGTACAGCGGCTCGCGCGCAGGAACCTGGCTCAAGACCAAATGCATCCGCCGTCAGGAGTTCGTCATCGTCGGATGGACGCCGTCGGACAAGCAGCGCGGTTTCCGCTCGCTCCTGCTGGGCGTGAACGAAAACAGCCAGCTGCGCTATGCAGGCAAGGTGGGCACCGGATTCACGGCCGACGAGATCGAGCGGCTTATGGAGATCATGGCGCCGCTCGAACGCAAGGCTGCGACAGTCGAGGCTCCGCTCGCCGCCATTCGCGGTGCGCACTGGCTCGAGCCCAAGCTCGTTGCCGAGATCGCCTATATCGAATTCACCGACGAGGGCGTGCTGCGCCATCCGAGCTATCTTGGCCTACGTGAGGACAAAAAGCCGGAAGCTGTAGTGATCGAGGCCGAGACACCGGTGGCGGCCGCGACGGCGCCGGTACGCAGTAGTATCAAGATCAGCAATCGCGGCCGCGTCATTTTTCCCGAAGGCAAGATCACAAAAGGCCAGCTCGCAGATTATTATGAGATGGTCGCGCCCATCATGCTTTCCTGGGCGGGCAGCCGGCCGATCAGTCTCGTGCGCTGCCCGCAAGGCCGATCGAAGAAATGCTTCTTCCAGAAGCACGATGCCGGGAGTTTTGGCGACGAGGTGAAGCAGGTCGGCATCCGCGAGAAGGACGGCCATGACGAACCTTATCTCTTCGTCGATACGCCGGCTGGGCTGGTCACCTGCGTGCAGATGGGCACGATCGAATTCCATGGTTGGGGGGCACGGATCGAGGACGTTGAAAAAGCTGATCGGCTCGTCTTCGATCTCGATCCCGATGAGGGGCTGGACTTCCAGAACGTCGTCTCGGCCGCCTTCCATGTCCAGGACGTGCTCGCGCAGATGGGCCTCACCACCTTCCCGATGGTCACCGGCGGCAAGGGCGTTCATGTCATCGCGCCGCTCACGCCCTCGGCCGAGTGGCCGGTGGTGAAGGACTTCGCGCATCGCTTCGCCTTGGCGCTCGCGCAGGCCGAGCCGGAACGCTTCACCGCAGCGCTGGCCAAGGCGAAACGAACCGGCCGGATCTTCATCGACTATCTGCGCAACCAGCGCGGCGCGACGGCGGTGATGCCCTACAGCGCACGGGCCCGCGAATATGCTTCGATAGCAGTTCCGCTCGCCTGGGAGGAATTGCGCGACCTCGACAAGGCCTCGCACTGGCATATCGGTGACGCGGCGGAGATGGTGAAGCGGGCCGCCTCGAAAAACCTCGCTCACTGGGGGCGCGCCGATCAGATCCTCCCCGACCTGTGAAGATCGCGACGTACAATGTGAACGGCGTCAATGGCCGTTTGCCGGTGTTGCTGCGCTGGTTGACCGAACGCGAGCCAGACATCGTCGTCCTGCAGGAGTTGAAGGCGCCGCAGGAGAAATTCCCGCTTAGCGCGATCCGCGAGATTGGCTATGATGCGATCTGGCACGGCCAGAAAAGCTGGAACGGCGTCGCCATCCTTAGCCGTGTCGGGGAGATCCATGAAACACGGCGCGGTTTGCCGGGCGATCCCGATGACACGCAGAGCCGCTACATCGAAGCGGCGGTCAACGGCATCCTGATCGGCGGCCTCTATCTGCCGAACGGCAATCCTCGGCCCGGACCCAGGTTCGACTATAAGCTGCGCTGGTTCGACCGGCTGATCGAGCATGCCGCAGGTCTGCTGGAAACCGGCCTGCCGATAATGATCGCCGGTGACTTCAACGTCATGCCGACCGAGCTCGATGTCTACAAGCCGGAGCGCTGGCTCGACGACGCGCTGTTCGCGCCCGAGGTAAGGGCCGCCTATTTCCGTCTGCTCGATCAGGGCTGGATGGACGCGCTGCGCGCGATCCACCCAGGCGACGTGATCTACACCTTCTTCGACTATTTCCGGAACGCTTATGTGCGCAATGCGGGCCTGCGCATCGACCATCTCCTGCTGAGCCCGGTTCTCGCCGATCGCCTCGTCGACGCACAAGTCGACCGGCATGTTCGCGGCTGGGAAAAGACCAGCGATCACGCGCCGGTCTGGGTCGAGCTTGCCGACAAGCCGAAGCGCCGGCGCAGGCCTGCAGCGACCGTAACTTAAGCGCGGGGGTCACCATAAAAAACGGCCGCTTTTTCGATCCGATCGTGATGCTTAGCCGTCATGCTACTCGCCTGCGCGAGAACAGACTCGCAGCAGTGCGGCGCGGCTGGTGTGACCAGGGAACGGCAGGTATCGCCCTCGTCCTTCCCAACGTTTTTGCTTCCGGCCTGACATGACATCCGGGTCGAAAGTCTCCTGGACGCCCTCAGCCCATGACCCGGCAGCGCGACAGGGCGTTCCGCCGGCGGGATCATCTTTCGGCGGTTCGGGGTCTTTAAGCGAAGACGCAACGCAAGCCGGAAATGACGGGACACTGGGGTGAAGGATTTGAAACCGATTGCAGACCCGGGCCACCCAACCCTTCCGCCCGGCGGGCGTCTGTCGGACCCCGAGGTTCGTCGCCGGGCTCAATATCGAATTACACCCATCGATATAGTTGGCGCTGATGGTTCACGTAAGGTCTGAAGCTCGCGGTGCCGAAAGCTGAGATGCGGCGAACACTTCTGCGAACCGTTGTACTCCTCGCGTGTTGGAGCGCCGTCTCGTGTTGCCTTATGAAGTCTGATGCCAGAAGTCTTCTGGAATTCCAACGATAGGCGAGCCGGTCGGACGGGCTATTGCGCCTCGATCATATATTCGATCGGTTTGAAGCTCCCGCCATTCGAGGCATAAGCCGAGCAGGCTGTAAGGCCAATGACACAGTCCTGCTCTGCCCGCAACTTGATGAAGTCACCCGGCATGCTGGGCGGCGGCAGGACTTCAAGCCGCCCGGTATCGCCATCTACGGGAACATTCATGAACAGATTGAATGCCGTAGGAATGGCGTCGGGCTGTACGCCGAATGGCGACAGTGCTTCGGCAAGATTTCCAAAGCAGCCACGGTGGACAGGATGCTCGGGGTAGAAATGGCGGAAAGTGGCTTCGCTGCACGGAGTGAGAAGGAAATCGTGGCAACCCACAGTATCCTCGACGATATCCAATAGCACTCGCGATCTGTTGGACCAGAGCCTGTTTCCGGTGGTCAGCTTGATCGTCTCCTCATAGTCGAACGTACGACCGTTGGAGATCACCTCGCGAATATCATCGGCACAGAAAGCCAATAGATCGGATACCTGGCATCCCATAGGGTCGAAGACGGTGAGGATATCGCCTGCCTTTACCACGAACGCAGCGCCGCTGCGGGGAGGTATGGTGACCCGCGCACTCATTCGCGAGGATCCCGAAAGGGGCATCCCCAGTCCGGACCTACCAGACGCCCGCTGTATTGCCGCGCTTCGCTCGTTTCCCCATGGCGGGCGAGCATGGGATTGACCGAACCGGCGATCGCCGTGTCCCGCTCAAGGATACGTGTCCGCATTCGTTCGTACTTTCCTTCCTCGCGCAGTCGTTCGAACTGCTCATGAAGGTTGAAGACCAGCGTGGGTCGTGCAAATCGCCGCGCCGGCCTCGACGCGTTCGGATGGAGTCCAACCACGAAAAAGGCGCTGCCTCCGAAGCTCAACGAAAAATGCGGGTCGTCCGGGTCGGGGCTGACGGACGCATCATAAGGTTGTCCGAGCCAGGCATCCTTGTCGGCAAACGACTGAATCCGCTCCCACATCGCTGTTTCGAACTCGCGTTCACTCAGTTCGAGCGGGCCTTCGAAGACTATCGCCAGACTGCGCAGGCCGCTTGGGTCCTGTTGATACCCCTTGCTCCATGCGAGCAATTCGCGGTGGATCACCACATCATTCCAGGCGCTGGTCAGATTGCGCGCTGCCACGATCTTCAGTGATCCTTTCGCCAGCGCTGATTTCGCGCCCACACAAGGAAAGTCGGGCTCCTGAATTCTCGCCCGGAATTCGTCACCGAGGAGATCATCGGCAATCATTGGCTCTCTCCGGTTTCATGCGATCTACCAACACTTGGGACAAACCCTAACGCAGCAAGGGCGTCGGCCAGCGCCTTGGCATCGGTCTGGAATCGCGAACGCCAGCCCGAGTGTTGAAGATTGCCCAGGGCGGAACGTTGAAGCATTCCAGCGGTGCGCGCGGCTTGCGCCAGCAAGTCCGACGGCATGAATTCGGAATCGACCGCCGTTAAAGGCTGTCTGCGCAGCATTGGAGCCGCAATACTCGCCGGCGGGGAGCTCCCGTTTTCGCCCGTTGCCGCGTTGCCGGCTTCCGGACAGACCTTCCTTGCAAAAGACACCATCATCTCCTTTGCGGATTTTATAAAACCCGCGTGGGAACCGAAATGATTAGCGGTTTAAGAGGTTCCTGGGCGGTCTGGGGAATCGTCTTAACCCAGGTCAATTTGCAGGCGCACTGCAGATGTGGTTGGTTACACCAACTTCGGAGTGTCGTGTTTGCCGCCTCTAGCCTGGTGGCACCGGAGTTCTCCGCTCTGCGCCATTTTGTCGCGAAACTGTTCGATCCCGCCTGGGGTACCGCGCCGCATCATTGACGGCTTGAAGGCATCTTCCGTTGATGAATAGGAATATCGCCGGAGCAGCCACTGAAGGCGTTTAGCTGAACCCGCGCCCTCAGACTTCATCCCGTGTGTGCAACGGTGTCGGCTGCATAGGCGCCTCGCTGCCCGAGCGCGACCTCCGCTCCGGTTGTCGTGTCTTTCGAAGTCTGTCGTTCGAGCTCGCAGTTCAGTTCGGCGCCAAGCAGGAGCACGTAGGCTGACAGATACAGCCAGGTGAGAAGCACCATGGCGGCGCCGAGCGAACCGTAGGTTGCGTCGTAGTTGCCGAAGTTCGCGACATAGAGGCCGAAGCCAAACGTCATGATCATCCATGAGACCGAGGCGAAAAGCGAGCCGGGCGTCAGCCAGCGCCATTTCGCGTGCGCGCGGTCCGGCCCATATCGATAGATCGTCGCTGCCAGCGCTGCGCCGACCAATCCGACCAGAATGTATGACCCAGCAGTAATCAATGCAGTCAGTATACCGGGGGTGGAGTCAGATGTGCCGGTCACCGCCGATAGCGCGGCTATGGCGGCCATCGCGACGATCGCCACGGCCACGCTGCCGGCCGCAATCGTGAAGGCCAGCAGATTGAGACGCAGAAATCCGCGCCTCTCTTCCTCATCGTAGGCGATATTAAGCGCAACGATGAGAGCCGACGCGCCTTTCATGACCCCGTAGAGCGCGATCGCCAGTGCCACAAACAATCCTATGCCCTTCTTTCCATCGGACGTGTGGACGACATTGGATAACTGCTCTCCGATGAGGCGTGCCGCGTCATCGGGCATCATTGCCGTCAGCGATGCCACGTTGGATGCAACCGTCTCGGGAGTGGCAACGAGGCCATATGTCATTACGATCGCGCCCAGCGTGGGGACGAGCGCGAGAACCGCGCAGAAGGCGACACCCGAGGCGATAAGCCCGAGATTGTCCTCATTCGCCTCCCGCCAGGCGCGGGCCAAGATCTGCTTCCAACCTGCTGCAGGGATAGCAGTCGGTCCTGTCGCCTGCAGTCCGCGTCCCTCTGAAGTCTTCGAATTCGCCAAAACAGCCCTCCTGTTGCGTGAAACAACAGGTAAGGCTCAAGGCGGGTTTCCGCTGGCTTTACAAATATGCCGCCGAGACAGACAGAAACGAACGAGAGCATGGGCGCGTAGCGGTCGGACGTTTCGATCGCCCCTGCCCGAAGCGGTCTGGAAGGACGCCATGACAATGACGTCTGTCGTTTCGTGGACTTTGCCGTCAGGCGCCGGCGGGGGCACCTGCGTCCTGGTCGGGCGGGAGGGCGATCGGGGTCGCGGCACAGATCGTGCGCAGCGCCTGCTTGAGCCCTTCCTCGACGGTCGGGTGGTAGAAGGGCATGTTCAGCAGCTGCGTGGCGGTTAGGCCGCCCTGTACTGCCCAGGCGAGCATGTGCGCCAGGTGCTCGCCCGCAGGCGCGATCAGATCGGCGCCGATCAGCCTGCCGTCGGGAGCAGCGGCATAGAGCGTCAGCGCGCCGCGATTGAGACCGTCAACGCGCGCACGGCCCTGATCGGAGAAATCAGCAGTGCCGGTGATGGCTCCGTCTTCCTCCGCCTCGCCGATTGTAGCCAGCACCGGCTCGGTGAAGGTGATGGCGAAGGGCGTGTTACGTTCCACCGGGATCGGTGCCGGGAAGGCAGCGGCGTTGCGCCCGGCAATGGCGCCTTCGTGCGAGGCCTCGTGCAGCAGCGGCAGGTCCGCCGCCGCATCGCCGGCCAGGTACACGACGCTCTGCCCGCAGCGCATCGTCGCGCGATCGTGCCTCGGAACACCGTGATCGTCCAGTTCGAGCCCCGCCTTGTCGAGGTCCAGGCCATCGAGCTGCGGCTTTCGCCCCACCGCGACCAGCACCTTGTCGAACGTTGCCTCCCCCTCGCTTGCGCCCGTCCAGCTAAGGCGCGCGCCCTCTTGGGCCGCGTGCGGCGTCACCTCGACTCCGAGGTGCAGGGCAAGGTTCTCCCCGATCGCGGCGCGCAGGTTGCCGTGGACTTTCTCGCAGCGCACTTTGGCCATACGTTCGCCCTTGTCGAACAGCGTGACCTCTACGCCAAGGTGGGCGAATGCCTGCGCCAGTTCCAGTCCGATGGCGCCCGAACCAATTACGGCGAGGCGCCTTGGCAGTTCCTCGAGTTCGAACACCGTTTCGCTGGTGAGTGCGATCTCGCCCAGCGCCGCGAAAGGCCTGGGCAGGATCGGCGCCGAGCCGGTGGCGATGACGATGGCGCGCGCCTCCACCGCACGCCCGTCGTCGAGCAAAAGACGACCGGGGCCGTCGAACCGGGCGCGGGCGCGAATGGTCACGCCTTCGGGCAGCTTGTCGATGGTTTCGCGGGTCAGGCGGGCGAACCTGTCACGCTCCTCTCGGACGCGGCGCAGGACGGCAGGTCCATTCACCCGCATGCCGTCCACCTCGAGGCCGAATAGTCCCGCCCGCCTGATGCGCGCGGCTTCGCGGCTTGCAGCGATCAGCAGCTTGGAGGGCATACAACCAACCTGTGCGCATGTCGTCCCGTTAAAATCGGGGTCGATCATTAGGGTTGACGCCCCGTTCTTGCGCGCGGCCCTTTCTGCAGCCAGCCCGGCGGTGCCCCCGCCGATCACCGCGACGTCGGTTCGCAGCATTGTATTGCCGGCATGCCTGCCAATGATGGGCCTTTCGGCAATGGGACTGTCGGTCATCGTTAGGTGTAATCCAATGGAGTAAGAGAATAAGAGGAAGCCTCAGCCGTGGCGCGCACGGTGATGAACAAGTGTCCTGTCGACGGCGGAAAGCGCGCGTGTCATTTCCTCACGCCATGCGCCAGGAGGCAGCTGGCGCACGGCGGAATGAGCGGCGCAGACGATGGGCGTCGCCGCCCATTCATGCGCCAGATGGCGGGCCCATGCGGCGAAATCGTCGGCGGCGCCCGGGCGTTCCTGCAGCGCCTTACCAAGCATTGGATGGAACCGCAGACGCGACTGGGGCAGGACATGGCCCAGCAGGCCGGGCGCTGCCAGCACCATTAGCGTATCGTCGACATGGACGATGCCGCTCTCGCGGTGCCGCACGAGTACCGAGGCAGCGTGAACGCTGTCATCGCCGGTCACCAGATCGAGCCCGGCGGGGACCGAGAAGTCCAGATCACCGAATTGGCGCTGTGTCTCTGCGTCCTCCATCAACTCCTCCTCCCATGGCAGCTTGGGCGCCTGTTCGCGGTGCCGCCGGGTCCCGAAAAGCCTTGCATGCGGTGCCAGTTCATGGACTGCTGCGCAGTGCAGCGTGTGGAAGGGGTGGACATTGATGATCGTGTCGATCGCGGCACCGTTTCCGGTCAGCTTCAAGAGGGCATCGCGGTCGGGTTCCGATACGCCGTAACTGTCGATCAGGATGAAGCCTCCGTCGCGCCGGCGGACAAGCGACATCTGGGTGCCAAGATCGATAATCTTCGCGACCTTGAAAGAACCGCGCACGTTCCAGAAATTTTCTGCAAGCTGCTTCATGGTCTGTCAGGCCCGGCTGTTGGAAGGAATGGGATCGTCGAGAGGATGTCACTGCAAACCCCCGGGGCCGCCATCGTTCCTCCCGAAAATTCGAGGCCTAGGCCACGGCAACGAGTGGCAAGCCGAACGAAATCCCAACGTTGACGCCGCCATTGTTCTTGGTAGGCATATAACCTAGGGCGTATTACAGCATGAGCACGCGCGAAGATGACCAGCTGGCGCATGCTACCGAACCAAATCCGGCCCTCCGCGCGTGCGAGAAGTTTGGGAAGGTCAGAATTTCCTGAGTTCGACCTACAGGTTTTTCAAAGGCACAACGGGTGCGCGGAAGATAACCGAAACGACCCATTTCGGACCATCAACGCCGGATTTCAGCTTCCGAGGCGCGGAAGGTCCGCTATCCGGCAGATCGCGACCACATCACGTCATTCAGGCCTACTAATTGAAAGGCGGCTTCATCCAAAAGCTGCCATTTGTTTTAGAAGGCCTACCCACCCAGGCAGAAGTTGTGTCGCGTTACTCTTAGCGCTCAACTTCCTAACGTATAAGGAGATCGGGGCCGCGATAGCGGGCATTCCGAAGATTGTAGAGCAAAAAATAGTGTCAGAGATCGACAGCCAGAAAAGCTGTAATTCGACGCTTATCCATCAAACCGCAGCTATCACTACCAACAATATTCCATGCAAAGGCATTGGTAACATTCGCCATCTGCAACCGCATCGTCGCTGGCGAGCGCCCTAATTTAAAGCGATAGCGCATACCAATATCGACCAGCATATAGGGATCGACCCAAACGTGATTATCCCGCGATGAAGGCCGCGCGCCGGTATGCGACACTGCCACGTCGATCGAAAATCCCGGGAGAGCGGGCGGTCTGTATTCGCCATTTGCGCGCAGGGTGCTGCTGGCCTGCCCCAGCGGCCGCGAACCGATACGGCCCGAAGCAACGCCGCTGCCGCTCACCCGTGGCTGCATCAGCAAGGCTCCGGCGACAACGCTCAGCGCATCGGTGGGGCTGGCAGCCAGGCTGAACTCCGCGCCCCGATGACGAACGGTGCCCAGTTCGGTAAAGACATTGCGGGCATCCGTATTGAAATAGGGTTTGGTCACGTCGAACAGCCCCGCGACCAACCTAATGCGCTTCGTCGGAGACCAGCGGAGACCTGCGTCGATCTGGCGAGTCTGTATCGCGGGCAAGGCCTCGTTGCGATTGGCGGCATTGGTGGGCGCGAGCCCACTTTCTTCCGGCCCGCGCGTGAAGCTGCCATAGGCCGCGAGATCGCGATGAAGGTGGACGGCCAGAGCGGCATTGAACAGCCATGGCCGATCCCGCCGTTCCGGAGCGGCGACCCCGCCGGGCAGATCGACTTGCTTGGCATAGTCCGCGCGCTGGACACCGAGACCGAGTTCGCCGACGCCCTTCCAGCATCCTTCATAGGCGAGACCGATGATCGTCTGCGTCACCCGCTCATGGGTCTGCGCGCCAAAAGCAAAGGACGACGGGCGGGTCACGCGTACACCTATCCCCAGCGGACGCTCTCCAAGATCGAGCGCGGGCGCCGCTCCGCCATAGAGGCTTTCGAGCCGCCGCGCGCGGACGGAGAGGTTAAGGGCATGGAGGCCTGGGCCGTCGACCAAGCTTCGGCTCACCCTCACCTCGCCGCTGGTCGAGGCATAACGCTGGCCGGGCTCGGCGATCACCCGTTCGGTCGTCCGGCCGTCGGCGGCCGTATCGACGAACTGCTCGGCGAAATTCTGCTCGTTGACGGAAACGGAACGGAACAGCCCGGCGGCCAGCGCCCAGTCCGATCCGAAGCGCAGCTTGCCGATCACACCCGCATTGACGCCATAGCTGTCCTTGGCCGCCCAGCGCTGGCCGAAATAGGCCCGGCGCGGGGCCTCCGGCGGCACGAATGGCCCGCCTGCGATGATGGTCGGCGCCACCTGCTCGTCGCGTCCGATGGTCATCGACCAGAAAGGAATGATCTCTACCCCGTCGCGCGGCCGCCAGCGCGGGATCAGCGCGAACCGGCTGTAATGCGCGTCCGATCCGTCATAATATTCCTCATGCGCATAGGAGGCACCCGCCGCCAGCCCCAGCCGCGCGCCGTCTATGGGAATCTGGGCATCCACCTCGATCGTCGGCGCGCCATAGGCGAAGCTGCCCGCGACGACGCTGACCAGCGGCCTCTCGCCGAAGTTGCGCAGGCGATAGTCCGCGATGCCGGTCGGCGCCGGGAAGAGATAGCCCTGTGCCGCCAGTCCGACGCGGATCGTCGATCCCGACACCAGCCGCTGCGAAATAGTCGCCTGCCGGTCGACGTAAAGGCCCTCGATCCGCACATTGCCTGCGGTGGTGGGCGAGAAACCGCGTACCTGGCTGGGGCTGTAAAGGCCGATGGACTCATTGCCGATGGAGGTGCCGAACGCATCCTCCGCCGCCGTGACCGCATTGTCGCTGGCGCGCTGGGCCAAGGCTTCGCCACCACCCAGCGCGAACAGGGCGGCAAAGCATGCTATCCGCATCACTGCACCCGATAGCGTCGCAGGGCGAAGGAACCGGCGAGCGCGAACAGGGCCGTGACGAGCAGGATCAGCACCAGCCGCCAGCCGGTCTGGCCGACCATCTGCCCGCGCGCCACTTCCTGCCAGCGCCAGACAGGCAGGGTGCCGAGGTCGGCCTCGGTCATGGCCGTGCCGCTCATGACCGACGGCTCGAACCGCCGGCGCCATCCGTCGTGGAATGCGCCGACCTGCGCGCGGAACGCCCCATATCGCCCGCCGTCCGTACCCGCCAGTGAAGTCATGCCATCGTAGAGCAGGATCGCGGGCGACAGGAAGCCGATGTGATTCACCGCCTCCTGCTGCTCCGCGATGGTCCGGTCGAACTGGGTCAGTAGCCGCTCGACCCGCGCGTCCATGTCCCGCTTCGCCAGAAAGCTCGCCAAGGTGCGCGGTGGGATGTCGATGCGGCCGTTGCGAACCTTCAGGCTCTCCGGTTCCGCGATATAGCGATAGTCGCCGCTGAAAAGATCATCATAGCGCTTGAGATTGTCCGCCTTGATCGCCCGCGTGGTATTGGCGAGCGCCGTGCGCGACGGAGCTGGATGCGCCATGCCGATGGTGAGGTTCAGCAGCACCGGGACGATGAGGACCAGCACGGTCCAACTGGCGATCAGGATCAGCGCATTGGCCGCCGACGACCAGCGCAGACTGTTGACGAGAAAGGCAAGCGCGAACCAGAACAGCCCATAGGCGATGACGAGCGCGCACCAGAGCAGGAGCGGTACCGCCTGCCCGAGCGACCGCGCTTCCGGACGGAAGATCAGCGTCAGCAGCATGGGCAGTACCGTCGCGACGGACAGGATGAGCAGCGCGCGCACGGCGATCTTGCCCAGCGCCAGCGTGGCGACGCCCAGTGGCAGCGACAAGAGGATGCGCTGTGTGCCCGTCTCCCGCTCGGCCGACAACAGATTGTAGCTGAGCGCGAAGATGAGGAGCGGCAGCACCCAGATCATCACGAAGGCGAGGTCGAAATGCCCACTGAGCAGCGCCCAGGGGTTTTCGATCTCGCTGTCGTACATGAAGTCGACCTTGCTCTTCATCCCGATGCGATAATAGTTGGGCATCATGTCCGACTGGCCGATGGCGACGGGCGCAAGCGCCGTGCTGGGCAGTACTGCATGCGGCCCCGCCGCGCCGCCAAGCGTCGCGGGATTGGCGAGATTGTCGAACGGGCCGGGAGTGAAGCTGCCCGCCGCCATGCGCCGGAAGCTGTCATGGTTGCCCTTTGCCGTCTCAACGTCATGCGACAGGGCCTTGGCCACCATCTCGTCGCGCGCGCCGATCTCGACGAATCCGTTGTAGAAGCCATAGCAGATCATCGCTGCCAGCAACCCGCAGACAAGCGGCAGCGAACGGTCGGCAAGGAGCAGTTTCCATTCGTGGCGGAACACCAGCATGAATGTGCGGAGCCGGGATATTTTGGTCATGATGGCCCCCTCAGACCGTCAGGCGGCGCGTGACCGCGACCCATGCGAAGGACAGCGACGCGCAGAACGTCAAAATGAGCGCGACAAGGCTCGGCCAATGGCGCTTAAGGGCGAAGCCGAAGGTCGGCAGGGTGTAGCGGAAGGGCGGAACCTTCGCCCAGAAATTGCTGCCCGCCTTATAGCTGAAGTGCTGGTTGCCCAGCGGATCGGCATGGTCGATCAGGTCGTGGCCGACCGTCTCCTGGATCACGCGCCGCTGCCGCTCGGCCGCTGCCGAGAAATCGCGGTGCTGCGAAAAGTCCGTGCCCGCAACCGCCATGGAGAAGGCGCGCACCGCGACCACGGGCGCGACCAGCCCGGCGACTTCCTGCACCTGCTGCTGCCGCTCGAACGTGTCCCACAGCCTGCCGAAATGCTGGTCGAGCACACCATAACCGGCGTGATCGTCCACTTGCAGGCCCTTGCCCCATTTGTTGAGCGGCACGGTCGGATCCCATGCCGTCTCGACGCCGAAATTTTTCTTCCATGCCTTGGCGGAGGTGCTGTCGAGGTCATGGGACATATCGGCTTCGAATCCCATGCGCGTCGGTGTGGGATAGATTTTGCCGGACACGTCCGCGATCACGCGCGGCGCGATCAGCGTGCCCAGCATCCACAGCGCTAGCAGCCAGAACAGGGAGGCCCGCGCCGACCGACAGACAGCGGATACCGCCACGACAAGGAAGATGGTGGCGCCAAGATAGAGGCTGTATCCCAATCCCATCAGAAGAAGACGGGCCGCCACATCGAACCGCGTGATGACCTCCGCTGTGAGGAGCGACGCTCCTGCCGCCACCAGCGCGCCGGGGGCGATCAGCAGGGCCAGCGCCGTGCCGATCGCCAGCACCTTACCCCACAGCAATTGCCACAGCGGCACGCCGAGACTGAGAAGTTGGCGCAACGTGCCCTGCTCCCGCTCGCCCGCAAAGGTGCCGAAGCCGAGGATGATGACGAGCAGCGGCACGAGGATCTGGAGAATCCACGCCGCCGACAGGCCACCGAAGCGTTGCAGCCCGGTCGCGTCCTGCGCGGGCCGGAATTTCGTCTCGCTCTGCCGATGGCCGCGCAGCCAGATGGTCGATCCGACATAGGGATCGATGCCGGGGTCGATGAGGCTGAGCAGCGGCTGCGGCTTGAAGACATGCATGCCCTGATCCGCCGCCGTATGGGGATGGCGCGGTCCCTGATTAAGCCATGCTTTGTAATCCAGCGCCTGCCCAGCGGCGCGCTCCGCCTGAAGCGCACTCTGCTGCTGCCAACCCATGATGATGGCGGTGACAAGCAGAATCAGCATCAGGCCACCGGCGAAGATAAGCCGACCGTCGCGGGCGAACTCACTGATTTCCTTCCGAACAATGAGGGACAGCATGGCCTCAGTCCTTCATGTGCTGGAGGTAGAGAGCTTCGAGGTCGGCATGGCTGATGTCGGCACTCGCCAATTCCTCGACTAGATTGCCGCGTTTCATGATGCCGATGCGCGTGCCGGTCTGTTTGGCGTGGAAGAGGTCATGGGTGGTAGTCAGGATGGCGACGCCATCCTCCCGTGCCTGCGTCAGCAATTGCGAGAATTCATTGGCCGCCGAGGGATCGAGACCCGAGGTCGGCTCGTCCAGCAGCAGCGCCTTGGCGTTCTTGGCGAGCGCAATGGCGATGCCGACCTTTTGCCGCATGCCCTTGGAATAGGTGGCGACACGGCGCGTCACCGCATCGCGCGGAAGGCCCGCGTTGAGGAGCAGTTCCAGAAGGCGTTCCTTCGACAATCGCTCGCCTGTCGCGAGCGCCGCGAAATAATCTAGATTCTCGATCCCGGACAGCACACCATATAGGTTCACCTGCTCCGGGATGTACGCCATGTCCTGCTTCGTCTCGAGCGGATGCTCCGACACGTCGCGGCCGTTGACCACGACCCGGCCCTCTGTCGGGGACAGAAAGCCGAGAAAATGGTTGATGAGAGTGGTCTTGCCGGCACCATTGGCGCCGAGAAGACAATAGATCTCGCCGCCTTCGACGCGCAGCGAGACAGCGTTGAGGGCGCGGTTGGCGCCGAAGGTCTTGGTGACGCTGAAGGCTTCGAGCATGGCTTAGAACTTCGTCCTGAAGGAGATGTCGAAGGAGCGGGGAGCGGCTAGGTAGACGTTGCTGGAGCCGACCCATTCTGCATACAGCCGGTTACCGAGGTTGCGGCCGCGCACGGTCACTTCGCCAAAGGGAAAGATGTAGCCTACGGACGCATCGAATACCGTGTAGCCCTGCGCCCGCACGGTGTTGGCCGTGTCACCATAGACGGGACCGGAATAGCGCACGCCGAAGGTCGCCTTGACCGGCACTTCGTCCGGCCGGTAGCTGGCGAAGAAGTTGGCGACGGTTTCCGGTACGTTCGTCGGTGTCTTGCCCGCGCGGTTGCCACCAGCCTCGATCAACTGGTCGAACCTGGCATCCAGCACGGCGATGTTTGCGTCGAAGCGGAACTGCTTCGTCACCGCCGCCGCGATCGCAAACTCGATGCCCCTCGTGGACTGGGTGCCGCCTTGAAACTGCTTTGTCGCATCGTTCGGGAAGTCCGGATCGCGGGTGATGATGTCTTTTTGCTGGATCCAGTAGGCGGACAGGGTGGCGTTGACGCGGTCATTCAGGAAGCTGCCCTTCAGGCCTACTTCTGCCGACTTGCCCTTGGTCAGGTTGAAGCCCGTGTTCGTCAGCGAGAGAAGAAGCAGCGTTCCGACCGGCGCCGCACCCTGGGTATATTGGGCAAATAGCTGCGTCTTGGGCAGCACATCGTATACGGTGCCGACACGCCAGCTATAGGGGCGGTACATGCGGCCGAAGACGCCACTCGTGCCGAGATTATAGTCTGTGATGAGGCGGTTGAGCTTCATCTCCTCATAGCGCGCGCCGCCGACGAGCAGCCATTTCTCGGTCAGGTTGAACGCATCCTCGCCGAAAACCGCATTGGTCACGACCTTGGCCACGGAGTCGGTGACATTGCCGCTGCCGGGGAAGTTGGTCGCATTGAACGTTGGGAAAAAGCCCGGCGCGAAGGCATAGGGATCGACCGTCGCGCTGGCGCCGAAGCGGCGGTAGCTGGTGTGGTCCATCTCGCTGTGCTCATAGCCAATAAGGAAGCGGTTGCGGTGCCCGGCGATGGGACCGTCCGCAGACAGGGAAATTCGCTCGTTCAAGAAATCGAGGACATTGCGAATATAGGTGGGCGAGCGCGATACGCGGCCTGTGCCCGCGTTGAAAGAATAGCTCTCCGCATCGCTCCACAGCCGGTCGCCCTTGTTGTAGCCCAAGTCGTTACGCAGGCGCCAGACGTCGTTGATCTGCCAGTTCACCGCAGAGCGCAGCCACTGGCTGTCGGAGCGAACGAGGCCATCTTCATATTGGAAATTGGTCCGGCTGAGAGCCCTGTCCAGGACGAAGCCGTTGTTGGCGCTGCTGACGACGCTGGTCGCCTGCCGCGATGCCGCGCGCGACACCAGCGGTGTGCCCCAGTAGGTTGCGCTGTTGTTGTTGGAGAAATGCTCGGCCGCAAGGTTGATCGTCAGGTTCGATGCGGGCTGGATGGTGATACCCAGATTTGCGGTCAGCGTCTTGCTGGGCGTGCGCTCGATATAGCCGTCCGACCCGGCATAGCTGACCAGCGCGCGGACGGCGGCGATGGGACTCAGCGGTACGTTAACGTCGCCCGCGACGCGGAAGGTATTGCGGCTGCCATATTCGGCAAGGCTCTGCACCGCCATCCGGTCCAGCATGGCCTTCTTGGGTACATAATTGACAGTGCCGCCCAGCGCACCTTCTCCGAACAGGACAGAGGCAGGCCCCTTCAGCACCTCGATCTGCTCGAAGGCGAAGCTGTCATAGTTACGCGTGACCATCGTCGATGACGGCTGATGGACACCGTCATAGTTGATCGAGACCGCATTGCCACCAAAGCCGCGCATCGACATGGAGCCGGGCTGGCCGCCGGTGTCGGCCGCCGTCACACCGGGCGCGCTGTTCAACGCCTCATTACTGCTGCGCAGGCCGCGCTCCAGAAAGCGTTCCTGCGTCACGACGTCGAGCGTGGCGGGCACTTCGCGGATTTCCAGCCCTAGGCGGGAGCCAGTCTGCGTTTTCGCATCGAGCGGAACTTCACGTTCCCCCGAGACGATAATGGCTTCATCCAACGCACTGACTGGCTCATCCGCCGCCAGGGCCGCAGCGCCATATACGACCGCCGCAAGAGACGATGCCGTCGCCAGCACCCGCGCGGACCGAAAATTCCTCGTCATTTGATTCCCCCCGATAACTGATCTCAATAGTGAAGAAGATTGAATGATACAACATATCATTGATTGCGGATGGTGGCCGGCCGGGCGTCGGTATTCAAAACTTTGGCCTGTTTCCGTGTGGCTGCAGCCAGACGTGCGACCTTGCTCCGCCAGCGAAGGAGGCCCGTCACGAACAGGATGGCAGGGACCAAGCCGAGGAGAGCAACAATGACCCGTCCCGCGACGCCGAAGGCTTCGCCGCCATGCAAAGGATAGAGCCACAGCAATATGCCATCACTGATCGAGCCCCGCGGCGCGCGGTAGATCGCGAGCACGCGACCGTCATACTGATCGATCGAGACGCTGCTCTTAGGGAAGCGCCTGCTCGGCTCGCCGGGCTGCCAGAAGCGGACGATATACGCACCCTCGCTCTTGGCAGGCACCCTGATCCAGCGGACCTCGCCATCGGGCACTGCCGTACGGGCGATCGCCAGAGCGCGGTCAATGCCCATTCTGGGTCTGCCACGGGCCGAGCCGGAACTGGTGTCAGAGAGACGGGAGATGGGCGATACCGCCGCCAGCATCGGTCGCACATGCTTGGGCAGGCTCATCGCCACCGCCGTCAGAACGCTGATGAAAAGGAGGAGGAGGCTCGCAAGGCCGATCAGACGATGCGCGTCATAGAGCTTGCGCTGCCCTGTCCCGCTGGCCCGGAAGGAGAGACGGCTCCGCATGGACCGCCCCGATCGCCACCACAGGACACCGCCAAGGGCGAGCAGCACCATAATGGCAATCCCTGCAACGCCCATCACGCTCGCGCCGGTGCGCCCCATCAGCAGATGATAGTGCAGTTCATACAACCAGGTGGAGATGGTCTCCCCCCACTGCACGTCGCGCACGACACGCAGCGTTGCGGGGTCTATCGACACCATGCGCGGGCCATCCTTGCCGGGCAGTCTGCTCGTAATAATGCCGCCGCCGACAGGAAGCTCGATGTTCCAGTCTCCGGGCGCGGATGGAGCGACGTGGGTCAGGGTTCGGTAGACCGCCTCATAGCTCGCGGGCTGGACTCCGGGAGAAAGACGCAACTCGGCCAAGGCCGATCGCTCTATCTGCTGATGAAAGGTGAGATAGCTGCCGGTCAGCCCGCAGATGGTCAGCAGAAGGCCGACGCTGAGGCCAAGCCACAGGTGCAGCAAGGCCGTCGTGGACTGCCGCGCTTTCGCTGATCGCCTTGCCTTGCCCTGTTCCACCCGCACGCCTCCACCTGTCTCCCGCGCATCGAGGGGCGCGACAGCAGCCACAAGTTTCGAACGGTTAGGACCAGTCCCGGTAACGTACCGAAACAGTTACAGCGGAGGATGCCGGGCGCGAGGAGGCGACCGGCGGTTGCCCACCGCTGCGGACCCAGCCGCAACTCGTCGCTCAGACGGAGTACCGTGCCCTGACCATCCCCTGGACCAAAGCAAGAGCGACCACATCGCCGGCAGGTCTCCTGGCTCACGGGTCACAGCTTGATGTACGGCCTTCCCAGGTCTCGCAGGATTTTGCGTCCGACCCAGTGGCTGGCGACAAGGCAATTGCCCGCCGCACATGTACATCGCGCTCGCCGCTTACAGTTGCAGGGACAGCCTTGGCTTAGGGTGGAAGTCCACCCGCACCATGTTCCCTATTAAGCCTCTTTCGAGGCACCGACGCGATCATCGAAACCGGATTTGTCCCCGGCATCGTGTGTGCGCCGATATGCGAATCATTCTGGAACCGCAAGATGATTACGAAAACACCATAGGACATTCTGTCGCATGACTTTCGCCTCCCAGCCGGATAAGGGGCACCTCAATGCCATTTCCGCGCTTTGATCCGCGATCATCGCAGTCTCGCCTTGCTGATGGTGATGCTGGCGTTGTGCGCGAAGTTCGTGGTGCCGCAGGGTTACATGGTCGCATCGACCAGCACGAAATTCCTGACTGTGCAGCTCTGTTTTGACGGTATCGAACACCGCACGACCACCATCGCTATCCAGATGGACAGCAAGAGGCAGCCGGGAGGACACAACAAAGGTAGCTTGCCTGACGGAAAGTGCGCGTTCACCACCCTCGGTATGGGCGCGCTCGGCGGCGCTGATGCGCCATTGCTGGCGATGGCGCTCACCTTCCTTATCTTGCTTGGCTTCATGCCTGCCCGCGCCATGGCGCAGCACCGCTTCTCCTATAGTCGCCCGCCGCTCCGAGGCCCCCCGACGCTCGCGACAATCTGGACCCATTGTCAAAGCTAGGTTGACCGCGACCACGCGTGTCCGCCCGTTGGAGTTATTCCATGTCTATTCGTTTCCAGCACCCGCGAGGGTGGTCGCTCGTCGTGCTCGCTGTCGCCACAACCTCAAGTCAGTCCGTGTATGCCCAAACGTCCAGTAATAAGGTCGGTGCAAGCTGGACCAGCGCCGACATCGTCGTCACAGGGGAGCGTCAGACGTACAGAGCGCCCACTTCCAGCGCGGCAACGCGCACCGATACGCCCCTGATCGAAGTGCCGCAGTCGGTGCAGGTCACCACCCACTCACTCTTGCAGGAGCAGGATCGCCGAAGCTTGGCGATGCGTTGGTCAACGTGTCGGGAGTGACGCCGACGCGATCGGGAGAAAACCTGTTTATCCCTCCGATCCTACGGGGATTTCCTGGCGAGGTCTATCTCGACGGCCTGCCGATCTTCGCGGGCAACCAGAAGGCCTATGATCTGAGCAGCCTGATCGGCGTGGAGCGAATCGAAGTGCTCAAGGGACCAAGCGCCACGCTTTACGGCGGCGGTCTCGGCACCCCGCTCGGCGGCATCATCAATGTCGTGACCGAGCGACCATCCGATAAGACGGGCGGGTACACGGCGATGCGAGCCGGCAGCTTCTCGACCTGGAATCCCTATGGCGACATCAACGTCGCGTTGACGTCCGGCATCTCTGCACGGGTGGCAGGTGAGTATCAGAGCAACAAAAGCTGGATCGACAAGGTCGGCGGCGAGCGCTGGTCCATTCAGCCAAGGCTCTCATTCCAGATTGATGCCGATACCGACTTGCTTCTGCAGGGGCAGTTCCGCTAATTGTAATGCAACAGACTCGCAATAGCAATAAAAGGTCCGCTGCAGCGAATCCTCTTGCAAGTGCGACTTAGTCGCATTAAAAGGCGGTGTAGCTTGTCTCTCTCGTCAAGCCACAAGCCCGGAAGGAACGCTTGTCATGGGCCATTCCTTCTCATCCTGTGATCCTGGCCGGGGCGGCTCCTTGCCTTGCCTGCCCCGGCCGATTTTTCCGTGCCTCGACTACGTGGACGCGAGCGATCCTTGTCGTCAGCAAAGGGGATAGCGATGTTCGATCACATCGATGCCGCATACTACCGCTACCGCGCGGCAGAAGAGCGGGATCGCGCTGAGAGTGTTTCCGGGAAAAAGGCGGAACGCTGCCGACGTCGCGCCAGGCGCTACGAACTGCGATCGCTGGAATTCGAAACTCTGAATCCCGCAGTATAAGGCCAAACGCCAGTCGATCGCGCTTACCCTCCCCGCATCGCGACTGCATCACGCGGCCGCGCCTGTCAGGATGCTTTTGCTCCCATGCCTAACCTGGACTGTGTTAGACGATGTCTGATCTCGTCTCGGTCCAAACGACAGGACGGATGAATGGCATACTTGAATCGAGCCTTACACCGGCGTCCACGCAAGGAGCAGGATGCAGTGGCAATGCTGCGTGGCGAGCGTGACGTCCTTCGCACATCAGACCATAGACATGGCTTCGACGAACTGCGCCAATTGGCGCAAGAGCGGGGGCTCATCGTTCAGGCGAGGCGAACGGCCTATCTCGGAGATGATGAGTTGCTCCTGCTGTCGTGGCTCGCCGCCGCGCAGCGACCAACGACGGAGCGATTGTTGCCCGGTGATGTGCAAATCACATCGAGCGTCCTTAGGTGCGCCGCAATACTGACCGAAGCCGGAATTCGCCTGCACCCGCTGACCCTCTACCGACACCACTTGGGTCGCGTCATGCGACGCCTGGATGAAAACCGCCCGAACTGAACGGGTTCAGACGAAAGCGGGCGTAACCGGGACACCGATCAGTCGTTTGGCTCGGCGGGGCCCCGCGACGAGAATGTGAAATGCTAGCTCCGGATGCTGAGAATCTTTTCAGCCATCGAGCCTGCGGTCGATGCGGTGTAGATCAGCAGGAATGCTACGTTCAGCACGGCGGCATGGAACCATGGCCCGAGAGGCGATGGCAGGATCGAGCCGGCAGCCGCAATGAAGAGCGGCACGAACGGGTTGATCACCAGGGCGCTCCACCGGGGGTACGCGCTCCTGCCGGTCAGGATGGCGGCGCACAGAAGGAGAAGGCCGCAGCCCAGCGTGACCACCGGAAGCAGCCAGGCGATCAACAGCATGCGATTGAACTCGTCGCCGAGGGCCAGCAGGGCCTCGTGAGCTTCCGGCGGCACCGCCAGCATCGTCTGGTACACACGGCCGATGTAGTAGAACCCGGCGTGCCCCAGCGGCGACCACGCATTGCCGCACATGAGTAGTACCAGTATCGCGAACGAAAGCGCTCGCCCGGCGGGTCGCGCGCCGCGATAGAGGTGCCAGCTTCCCGCGAGATAGAGCGGGATCGCCAGATTGTTGAGCAGGGCGCCCAGCGCCAGCCGCTGCTCCGGCAGCCCCAGCATGAGCGGCAAGGCGCCGAACGAGATCCGGGATGCGTATGTGTTCGACAGCAAGGGGTAGTCCGCAGGATTTGCCGTACCCCCCACGATCAGCACGTCGCCGATCGACCAGAGGACGGCGCCGACCATCCCGGCGATCCCCGCGGCCTTCAGTGCATTGTCGGTCATCGTGTTCCTTCGGCTCAAGACTATCGCATGAAGAATTCGACGGGCACGACCAGTTCGATCGTCGCACCCTTCACTTCCGCAGGCGGTGCGGACAGAGGCTGTGCTCGTCTGGGCAGGGCAAGCGCCTCCTGGTCGAGCGAACGCACGCCGGAAGGGCGTTCCAGCCGCACCGAGAGGATCGTGCCCTCGCGATCCATGACGAACCGGATGTACGGCACGCCCTGCTGTCGTGCGAAACGCGCCTCTCGGGGATAGCGCTTGACCGTGTTGAGCGCGCTCAACACGGCGCCTTCCCATGTCGGCTTCGCGTTCGAGGGTTCCGGTGCGGCGGCTGTCGGCTGGCTTTCCGGCTGCGGCTTAGGTCTGGCCTGCACGTCCGGCGGTGGCGGGGAGGGAGGCGTTATGACCGCGACCGGTCTGGTCTGAGGCAGCGTGAGGAGGGGAGGCGCGATCGCCGGTTGATCGACGACGACGGGCTCGTCCAGCGGCTCCTGCTCGGGCTCCGGCTCGGCGGGTGCTTCGGGTCGGGGGGCAGGAGGTGCCGCAGGCAGCGCCACGTCATAGACGCTGAGCGTCGGAGGCTTCGGCGGGCCATTGTACGTTTCCCATGACAGCAGCAGCGCGCCGAGAACGAGCATGGGAACCACGCAGGTGCCCGCCACTCCGAACAGGCGCGATCCTGTCCCGACACCATAGCGTGAGGGAAGCTCGACCTCTGCGGCGATGTGCGGGTGCGGTGGGCGCGCGACGGGCAGGTGCTTCACGATGGGCTGCTCCGCAGAAGGACATAGGCGATGGAGAGAGGCGTTGCGGCTGCCGCCAGCCATCCCAGCAGCTGGGTCGGGCTGCGGCTGTGAAACGCGGCAAGGGACATCAGCGCAAGAATGGCCGGCCCGGCCAGCAACGCGATGGTGACGGCATCGGCGCGAGAGACGCCGACGCGCGCCAGGCCCAGCGACAGGACGGTGGTCGCCAGCGCGCCTGTCGCAAATGCTCCCAGTGTCCCGGCGATCACGCGGACCGTCACGGACGACGTGGCCGCTACGGAAGACCGCCGCGTCATCGCCGCACCTTTGGCATGATGCGCTCGCGATTGACGTTGACGGTCAGCACCAGACCTGCCGCGATCGTCAGCCATCCGACCCAGACAACGGTTCCATGGCCCCAAGAGAACGCCAGCCCCGCCGAAAGATACGCCAGGGCCAGCGACAGGAAGCCGCACGCGCGCAGCAGGCGGGTGGCGGTCTTCGGCAGCTTGCGTCGCAACCATACCTGCTGATGCTTCTGGAGTCCCAGAAGCAGGGCGATGAAGCCCGTCAGCGCAAGCATCAGGATAAGGATATGGATCATGCCGCAGCCTGTGTGGTTACGCGGCCTTGTCGGCTTGGCGGCATTCTGGGCCGGTAACGGGCCATGCGCCGTGCCGCGAAAGCCAGCAGGATCGCCGTGCCCAGCATCGTCGCATCGAACGCGGCAAAGACCCGGTCACCGGAGATGAGGGCGGGGACCAGCCCGTGCCCGGTCGTCCATGCGTTGATAAGCGGCACTGCGGCATACAACACGGCGCCGGTGCCCAGCACTTCGACCCAGGCCCGTTTGGCAGGACGTCCGAACGCCCAGCCACAGATCGCGCCCCAACCGATGAACAGGGCGTCCACTTCCCATGCGGCCCGGTCCGTCAGGGTAAGCGGCAGCAAGCGATTGGCCAGGAAGAAAATCGCGATCGCGGCCGGCGCTCCGGCTATGACCGCGATGTTCAGGCGTTCCACCAGTCGGAAGCCGAAGTGCGGGCGTGCCGGATCGGGCAGTTTCGCTCGCCGTTTGACCGTCCACAGGATCAGGCCCGATCCGATCATGACAGTGCCGCTGAGGCCGGCGGCGAAGTAGAGCCAGCGCAGGACGGGGGCCGCGAACCAGCCGGCATGGAGTTGCACCATGACATCGCGGGTCGCCTCCGCCCCGCTGGCAGGCCGGGTTCCCGTCAGGACCGCTCCCGACACGGCATCGATGTAAACGGCAGGAGGATTGCCGCCGAGCCGGTCCGGTCGCGGATAGGCGGTTGCGATGGCGGCGGCCTCGCCCGGGTGCTGGATCGAGAGACTGGCAGGCATCTCTCCGATCCAGCTGCGAGCGGTGTCGATCAGTCCGACTAGCGATAGCGCGGGAGCAGGGCGGCCAGCCTTTTCGACATCGGCGAGCGATGGGTAGGACTCCTCGTAATAGCCATCCTCACTCGCGAAATTGGCGCTGATCGGCCAGGGCAGCAGCATGTTGGCGAAGATGACGAGCCCGGTGTAGGTAATCATCAGGTGGAACGGCAGGGCCAGCACGCTGGTGACGTTGTGCGCGTCGAGCCAGCTTCTCTGGCCCTTGCCGAAGCGCAGCAGGAAGAAATCGGTGAAGATCTTCTTGTGCGTGATTACGCCGGAAAGAATAGCCACCACCATCGCCAGCGAAGCGATGACGATCAGATAGCGTCCGGCCCACCACGGCAGGTAGCGCAGATTGTAATGGAAGTGGAACAGGAAGTCCCCGCCTTCGGTCTCGCGGATCGAGGCGCGTTTCCCGGTCGCCGGATCGAGCGTGATGCTGGTCCATTCGCCCTCATCGGTGGACGGCGGCCAGTCCAGCGTCAGAGCCTCACCTCCGCGCGGATTGGGCAGGGTCACGGACCAGTTCGGGGCATCCCTTCCCGCCGTGGCCAGAATGGTGTCGGCGGCCCGCAGCGCCTGTCGTGTCACCGGCGCGGGCGTCAGTTCCGGGCGCATCCAGGCGCTGATCTCGTGGCGGAAGAAGGACGCCGTACCCGATAGGAAGACAAGGAACAGGATCCAGCCGGGGATCAGCCCCGCCCATGTATGAAGGGAGGACATCGACTGACGCCATCCCTGCCGCTCCACTTTGCCCTGCGCGGCGGCCATCGCCAGCTCCCGTCAGGAGGGCAGCGCCCAGCGCCGCCCCCAGTTTCCCGATCGTTAGAACTGCGCGCGCACGGAGGCCACGAAGCTGCGCGGCGCGCCATAGTCGTGAACGTCCACGTCGGTGCGATAGACCTTGTCGAACAGGTTGTTGGCGTTGACCGTCACCATGATCTGCTCGCTGATCGCGTAACGGACCATGGCGTTGACCACGGCATAGCTCCTTTGCGCATAGCGATCGGCCCATGCCTCATCCATCCATGGCGAGTAGATGCGGCTCTGCCACGTCACGCCGCCGCCCACGGTCAGCTGGCTCAGCGACGGCGCCGTCCAGCTGGTGAAGAGCTTGACCATATGTTCCGGCATCTCGCCGTTAAGGCGCGCCCCGGCGCTGTCCTTCGTCCGCACGCGCGTGTAGCCCCCCTGAACGCTCCATCCTTCGACCGGCTCGCCCGAGATTTCGACTTCCCATCCCCGGCCCTTGGTATCGTCGATCGCGACATAAGCCTGATCGCCGGTGGGCGTCAGGTTGGTGCCGTCCTGCACCGCCAGATTGTCCTTCTTCACCTGAAATACGGCGGCGCTCGCGTTCAGGCGACCGTCGAACCATTCACCCTTGATGCCGGCCTCGATGTTGGAGCCCGTCTCGGGATCGAGCAGGCGCCCCTGGACATCGCGCGAGGACTGTGGGTTGAAGATGCTGGTATAACTCGCATAGATCGACAGGTTCGGCGTGATGTCGAGGACCGCGCCCAGATAGGGCGTGATCTCGTTGCGATACTTGCGGTCGTCATAGTCCGCTCCGGTCTCGTCCAGATCGCGCGTGCGCCAATTGCTCCAGCGCAGGCCGCCAAGGATCGCGAGAGCCTCGGTCGCCCGAAACCGGGTGGCGACATAGGCGCCGTACTGGCTGACCTTGGTGCCCCAGCCGAAGCCATAGAGCGATTCCCAGTCCGGCTCGGGGAACTGGCGGTTCCAGCTATAGACATTCACGGTGCTGGCGAAACTGCGGTACCAGTCGGGCGTGATCTCGTCGGTCCACGATCCGTTGAAGCCGGCCACCAGTTCATGCCTGCGCCCGAACAGGTAATAGGCGCCGTCTAGCTTGGCACCGACCGAATCCACCTTATTGGTGATGCGATAGCTGCGCAGGTGCAGCGCGGTGAAACCGTCCGCGTCGGGCAGGTCTGCCGCCAGACCGAAGTACTGCCGCGTCTTCACTTCGTTGTGATTGTAGACCAGCTTGGCCCGCCAATCCTCGTCGAACGTATGCTCGATGGCTGCGGTCACGCCGATGCGGCGGTCGCGGAAGCGGCTCCATTCCGTCTGGGCATTATCGCGGCGGCTGAACGGCGTCGGATTCCCGTCGACATCGGTCAGCGCATAGCCCGTGTACGGACCGGCACCGCCCTTGCCGTTGTTGCCGCCGAAGTCGAAGGACAGGCTGGCCAGCGTGCGGTCCGACAGATCCGCCTCGATGATGCCGTATCCCAAGTACTTGCGGTAGTTGTAGCCTTCCTTCCAGCTGTCGCCGTCCTCGAACGAGCCGACCGCCCGCGCCCGTACGGTCCCCTGCGAATTGAGCGGGCCGCCAAGATCGACCATGGCATGCACCTGATCCCAGCGCCCGTAGCTGGCCAGAGCGATGGCCTGAAGCGTGTCGGTCGGACGCTTGCGGGTCAGCGCAATGGTCGCGGAAGGGTCGCCTGCGCCCGTCATCAGTCCGGTCGCGCCGCGCACGACGGTAATCGAATCGTAGACGTCGGTGTTCAGCGTTCCGAGGCCCTGCAGCGCGGCATAGCCCGCGATCGCAGAACTCGGGATCGGCACGCCGTCCAGCATGATGCTGGTAACGGCATAGCCGCGGGAGTTGAGGCCGGCATAGCCGCCGACCGACGAACCCGCAGGCTGGTAGAAGATCCCCGGCGCCTGTGCCAGCGCATCGCCCAGAGTGGTGATGCCCTGCTGGTCCAGACGCTCGCGCGTCAGGATGGTGATGGACTGCGGCGTCTCCCGCAAGGTCAGGCCAAGTCCCGTCGCCGCGGCGATCGGGCCTGCAGAGGTGTAGGAACGCGAATGTTCAGTGAGTGCCGTGCCGCTGACCGGGCGGTCGTAGCCGCCTACGGTGGTACCGTCGCCGCCGACCCGGACGGGACCGAGCTGGATGGCACCATCCGCCGATTGCGGTGCGGCCTCCAGCGTGAAGCTGTTCGCGCCCGTCTGCCGGAAGGTAAGGCCGGTCCCGGCCAGAATCCTGGAAAGCCCTTCGGCCACGCCGGACCGTCCTTGCAGACCTGCCGAGGTCTTGCCCTCCATCGCGACTGCGCTGTGACGGATCTGCGCGCCGCTCTGGCGGGCGAATCGGTCGATGGCGTCCGCCAGTGGTCCGGCGGGGATATGGAAGTCGCCGCTCTCCTGCGCCGAGGCGGTGCCCGACGGCACCGTCGTGCCCACGACAAATGCGGTACTCGCGAGCAGGAATGCACCAAACCCGTTGACTACCGGGCGACGTGCGATCGTTTGATGCCTTGTTGAATGCATTGTCGTTCCACCCCTGAAGCAATGCGAAAATAGCTAATGCGAATCGTTAGCGACATAAGCGCAAGGGTGTTACATTTGTAAACCCTGTTGTGCTGGCAGAGGTTGGGTTCACGCAACGATACAGACGGGACATATTCTTTGCGGATGGCGTGCCGTTAACCGCCGGCTGTTTGAATGGGGTTGATAATGCGACTACCTCGCACTAGCAGCGCGCATTGCGACGCACGAGAATATGAGGGTAAACATGCGCACCACCTCCACCGCTTTGGCAATCGTCATGGCATGTCACGCAGGTCACGCGATGGCGCAGGCGGCGCCGGATGCGGCTGCTGCCGATCGGGAAATCATCGTCACTGCGACAGGTCAGTCCTCGGCGACTTCGACCACGAAGACCAACACGCCAATCATCGAATCCCCGCAGTCGATCTCGATCGTGAGCCGCGAGGAAATGGACTTGCGTGCTTCGCCCACGATCGCTGACGCACTGGCTTACACGGCGGGCGTGCAATCGGAAGCGTTCGGCATCGACAGCCGGGTCGACGAGGTATCCGTACGCGGGTTCGGCGCAGGCGGCTTTTCGTCCAACAACAATTTCGTGGACGGTCTTCGCCTGCCGTCCGGAGGACAATGGACGCGCCCGGGTTTCGATTCCTTCGCTTTGCAGCAGATCGAGGTGCTCAAGGGGCCGTCGGGAGCGCTTTACGGGCAGACTGCTCCGGGCGGTGTCGTCAACATCGTCAGCAAGCGGCCTACCGATACCTTCCAGGCCCAGTTCATGCTGCAGGGGATCGGAACCACCGACCTGTCGAACTGGAATTATCAGGCAGCGGCCGACGTTTCCGGACCGATCACCGATACGTTGTCGGGGCGCGTGGTCGGCCTGTCGCGCTATGGCGACACGCAGGTCGACGGCGTAAAGATCGGCCGCCAGTATATCTCCCCGAGCCTCACCTGGAAGCCGGGCGAGAATACCACATGGACGCTGCTGGGGCAGTACCAGCGCGACGACGGCGGTTCGACATTCCAGTTCCTGCCCAAGACCGGATCGCTGGTTTCCAGCAACGGCAAGTACATCGCCAACGATGCCAATCTGGGCGAGCCGGACTGGAACACGTTCGATCGCAACCAGTATCTCGCCGCCAGTTTCTTCGAACATCGCTTCGGCGACAGCGGCCTGACGCTGCGCAACAATACGCGCTACACCCATCTCGATACGCTTTACCGGGTGGTGGTGCTATCGGGCGATACCTTGGCGACCTGTTCGAGCACCATCTTCGGTTGCATTCCGGGCCAGACCATCGGCCGCCGCGCGGTGCAGGGCGTCGGCGAAAGCGACGGCATCGCGACCGACACCCAGTTGCAGTATGAATTGTCGACCGGGCCTGTGAAGCACACGCTGCTGGGCGGCTTCGACTACTTCCATACGGAATGGGAGCACTATCGCGATCTGGTGTCCTCCTCGCTGGTGCTGCCGGTCCTCGACATCTTCGATCCGGTATCGCGCGGATCTACAGGCTTTGCCGCCAACATGGCGCCTCAGATCTATACGGAAACCGTGAGCAAGCAGTCAGGCCTCTACTTGCAGGACCAGATCGCGTTGGGGCGCCTGCGCGTGACCGTGGGCGGGCGTCAGGACTGGGCGAAGGACACGACGACCAACGCGATCCGGAATACGACTTACGTCAACAAGTCGGACGCCTTCACATGGCGCGCAGGGGCGGTCTATCTGTTCGACAACGGCCTCGCGCCTTACGCCAGCTATGCCGAGAGCTTCCTGCCGCAAGTGGCCGATCCGGCGACCACGATCAACGGCACCGGCTTCGTGCCGACGACCGGGCAGCAGTACGAGGCGGGGCTGCGCTACCAGAGCGGCAAGAGCATCTACCTCAGCCTGGGTGCCTACCAGATCACCCAGCAGAACATCGTCACGCCCGCCACTTTCGCGGACGCGCCCGCCGGCATGACCGAGGAACAGTACGAGGAACAGGCCTGCTACCCCAACTGCCAGATCCAGACCGGCGAGGGCCGCATCCGCGGCATCGAGTTTGAAGGAAAGGCTTCCCTGGCCTGGGGCATGGCGGTGATCGCGACGACAACCAGGAGCTGGAGCAAGATCACCAGGACGAACACCGCGGCGCAGCTGGGCAACAGGTTGCCACAGGTGCCCGAATGGATGGCGTCGCTGTTCCTCGACCAGCGCATCACCGCCGGCCCGCTCGAGGGGCTGGGGCTGGGCGGCGGCGTCCGCTACACCGGCAAGAGCTTCGGGGAGAACGCGAATGCCCTGTCGATCCCGGATTACGCGCTGTTCGATCTGTTCGTACGTTATGACTTCGATAACGGTATGGTCGCCTCGGTCAATGCCCGCAACGTGGCCGACAAGCGCTATGTCGCCACCTGCACGGCGGTATCGGCATGCTATTACGGTCAGGGCCGCAGCGTGACGGTTCGTCTGGACACGCGCTGGTGAAGCGGTTGCCGTCAGTGCAAGCGGCGATGGCGCTCGTGTCGGCTCTGGCCGCGTCGGCGCCTGCCGCGCTTCCCGCCATGGCCGCGCCGTGGCAGCTTGAACGCTCCGATGTGGAGACAGTGACATCGCCGGACGGCCATGGCTACCGGGTGATGATCGCGTGGCCCGAAGGGGAGCCGCCGGCCGAAGGCTGGCCGGTGCTATGGCTGCTCGATGGCGACGACAACTTCGCCATCGCCGCGATGACCGCGCGCAGGCTAGAGCGCGCCGGTGCCCGCTCTGGCATCCAGCCGGGTATCGTCGTGGCGATCGAGAGTGGAGGGCTGCCGCGCCGCGTGCTGGACTATACGCCTCCCGCGCCCGGCTACGCGATCCCCAAGGGCATGCCCGCGCACGGACTGGCGACAGGCGGCGGCGATGCATTCCTCGACTTCATCGACCGCAACCTGCGGCCAAGGCTGGCCGCCCGCTTTCGGATCGATCCGCATCGCCAGACCTTGATGGGGCATAGCTTCGGCGGCCTGCTGGCGCTTGAGGCGATGTACCAAGGCCGCGCCTATTCGCGCGTCGTCGCGGTCAGCCCGTCGCTGTGGTTCGGCGACGGTGTACTCGCCCAGGCGGAGCGACAGGCAGGCGACGCGGCAGGCGCGGTCCTGTTGCTCGCCAGCGCGCCGAACGAAAGCACATTCGCGAATAACGGCAGTGGCGATGGCGAGGCGCTTGTAACGCGCTGGCAGGCCAGTGGGCATGCCGCCCGTTATCTGCCGTTGCCGGGGCAGAGCCACGGCTCGACGATGCTGGCGGCAATTGCCGCCGGAATCGCGGCGGCATTCGGGGAGGAAGGACGATGACGATGTTCTGGGCGGGCGCGCTGCTCGTCATGGCCGGGGCGTTGATGGTGTTTCTATCCTCGCCGAACCAGTCGCTGACCGGGGCGGCCTTCCCGCGTCGCGCCTGCGGTTTCGGTGGCGGCGCCGCGATGCTCGCGGGGCAAGGGGTTCTGCTCGGCTGGGCCGGCCCGGCGACAGCGGTGTTCATCGCGCTGACGGCGGCCTCGCTGGTCTGGAGCGTCGTTCCGCTGATCGTGCTGTGGCTGCGCATGAGACAGGAGGCGCGGCGATGAGCGGAGCACAACTGACAAGCCGGGACTGGCTGGGCAAGGCGAGTGCCGGTCTGATCCTGGGCTTCTTGCTGGCGCTGGGCATCAGCGGTCTGCTCGCGTGGTGGATCGGGGTCAGCGACTCCTATTTTTCGACCAAAGGCCAGTTGGCGATGTGGTCCATGTCGCCGGTCTGGTGCCTGGTTCTCAGCCTGTGCTTCCTGTTCCGCTCGGGCCTGCGGGCATGGGGTGTTTTGGGGCTGGCCAGCGCGGGCGTCTGGACAGCGCTCTATGCTACGGGAATGCTCGGATGAAGGTGCGCACCGATATCGTGCGGATGTATAAGGACATCCACGGGTGGGTCGGCATCATCTCGGGCCTTGCTCTGTTCGTGGCGTTCTATGCGGGCGCGATCACGATGTTCGAGGAGCCTTTGCAGCGCTGGGCTTCAACTCCCAGCACACTGGCCGCCCCGGTATCGGTAGAGCGGACCCCCGAACTGATCCGCGCCGTGCTGGCGGCGCACCCCGAAGCAGCCAAAGGCTATCAGGTGAACCTGGAGACGGGGCGCGAAAACCCGGCGCGGGTCAGTTGGCAGGTGGCGGCCCGCGGCGCCGATGGACATGGCGCGCGCCGCACGTTCTATGCCGCGCTCGACACAGAAGGCGAATTGCAGGTCGAGGAACACGGTCCATCGCCGGTAGCCGAGTTCATCGACGTGCTGCACCAGCAGGTCGGACTGATGCTCGACCACGAAATAGCGATGCCGATCATGGGCGCGATCGCCATGCTTTATGCGATCGCTCTGGTTTCCGGGCTGGTCGTGCTGCTTCCCAGCCTCGTAAAGGACTTGTTTGCGCTGCGCAGCGGCAAGAACGTCAAGCGCATGTGGCTCGACGTGCATAACTTGCTCGGCGTCTTCAGCCTGCCGTTCCACATCATCATGGCGCTGACAGCGGTGGTATTCGCCTTCCACGACCAGTTCTACGATGCGCAGGAAGCCGTCTTCGCGCACGCCGAGGATCGCCCCGCCGCAGTCGCTTCCGGGTCATCGCCCGAGAGCCCGGCCTCGCCTGCCAGCGTGATCCATAGTTTGTCGCGCGAGGTGCCCGGTTTCGTGCCCGTGGCATTGGCTTATGGCAAAGGACGCGACGGCACGGCGTCGCTGCGGGCGATGGGCCGGGATCCACGTTATGGTTTGCGCGGCCCGACCTACACCGTAGCCGCGCTCGATCCGGCAACCGGGCGGGTGAAGGACAAGGATTACCTCGGCGGACAGCAGGACGGCTGGGGCGCCACGGTGACCAGTTTCTTCGCGCTGCATTTCGGCAGTTTCGGCGGCACTGGCGTGCGCTGGGCCTATTTCCTGCTGGGGCTGGCCGGAGCCTTCCTGTTCTACACCGGGAACCTCCTTTGGGTGGAGAGCCGTCGCAAGCGGGAACGCAAGGCTGGTGCCGTTAGCCAGACCCGCTCGACCCGTGTGCTCGGGTCCTTGACGATTGGCGTGCCGCTCGGCTGCATCGCCGGGATCTCGGTAACGGTGGCGGCGGCCAAGCTGTTGGGCACCGGTGCGAGCGAGGGAACTCACAGCCTTGTCTATCACGTTGTCTTCGCGGGGTTCGTGATCTGGGCGCTCTTGCGCGGAAGCGCGCGCGCGGCAACGGAACTCTTGCCCGTCTGTGCCGTCGGCATGGCGTGCATTCCCCTGGCGACGATCGTGTTTGCCTCTTCGCATCCCGCCGAGATGCTTGCCGTCGATTTTGTTGCGGGGGCATCAGCTATCGTCCTGCTGGGGGCCTGGAATTCAACGCGTCATCGTGTGCTGAGAGGCCCGCAGGATAGCGTATGGGGTAGACAAGATCGATCGCGCAGTGCCTCGATTTGATACGAAAGCTACCGAGGTATGCTTGAGCAATGTCGCGCGGTCAGGGCGTTGAAGGTCACAGGTTCTATGTGAATGACTGTGGGGCCTCGAATACGCCGTTTGCAAGCACGCTTGGGAAGGCGCAGAATTGTCCTTCGATCCGGCGTTCGGCTTCCCGGAGCCGACCCATTGTTGACGTTCCACTCGCAATTTCCATCCCCCAGAAGCGGACATTAACGAACGTCAATCCATGCCTTCAACTGCTTCGCCTGTAACGGCTGGGCGGCACCCCCACGCGCCGCTTGAACATCGTCGTGAAGGCTGCCGTGCTGTCATAGCCAAGGTCGAAGGCGATGGCTGTGATGGACTCGCCCGCAGCCAGCCTCGGCAAGGCAATCAGGATGCATGCCTGCTGCCGCCACGCACCAAAGCTCAGGCCCGTTTCCCGGCGAAATGCGCGGGTGAACGCGCGCCGTCCCATGCCGAGATCGTCGCTCCACTGGTCGATGCTTTCATGCGGCGTGGGATGCCGCAGAAAGGCCTCGCATTTTGCCGCCATCGCAGCGGTCTGTGGGAATGGCACGGCCAGAGGTACGGTGGGGGCTGCTGCCAGTTCAGAGAGAAGCAGCGCCATGAGCTTCCCGTCCCGGCCGTCACGATCATATTCGGGGCGGATATCGCACGCCGCCTCTAGCAGGCTACGCAGGAGCGGCGACACCTGAATGACTTTGTTGCGCTCGCCCAGTGAACCTTCCGCCTCCGCCTCGATCAGGACGCTGCGCGTACTGACCGCGCCGACCATTCGGACGGCATGGGGACAGCCACCTGGCGTCCAGACCGCGCGTTCCGGCGGCGCAACCCAGGCGCCATGAGCCGTGCTGACGACGACCACACCTCGCGCGGCGTAGAGAAGTTGCCCGCGCCGATGCTCGTGCCAGTCCAGTTCATAAGCGGGCGGATATTCATTGCTGATGCCGACGATGGGCCTGTCGATATGCTCGACGGTCGCAGGATCGTTCCACGGCATCTCTTGTCCCATTCGCGAAAGTGAAAGACCCATAGTCGAATGCGGGTCGAACTGCGAGCGTCTATGGCCTAGGCGCCATCAAGAACGGAACAGTCATGAACGCCACCAGAGCCGCACCGATCCAGCCAGCTGCCGAAACCACAGTCTTCGGCATCATCGCGGCGATCAGCGCCTGCCATCTCATCAACGACATGCTGCAATCACTGCTGCCGGCCATTTATCCCAGCCTGAAGACGGAGCTGGGCCTGTCGTTCAGCCAGATCGGACTGGTAACGCTCGTTTATCAGGTGACCGCATCCATCCTTCAACCACTGATCGGCCTCTATGCCGACAAGCGGCCGACACCCCTCGCATTGCCGGGTGGGACCCTCTTCTCACTGGCGGGGTTGCTGGTCCTGTCGGTGGCGCACAGCTACAGCCTGTTGCTGGTCGGCGCATCGCTGCTCGGCATGGGCTCATCTGTCTTCCACCCCGAATCCTCACGCGTCGCACGGATGGCAGCGGGGCGTAGGCACGGGCTGGCCCAGTCTATGTTCCAGGTCGGCGGCAATACCGGATCGGCGCTGGGGCCATTGGCTGCGGCCATCGTCGTCATGCGTTGGGGCCAGTCGAGCCTCGCATTCTTCGCGATGCTGGCGCTGCTCTCCTGCGCAATCCTCTGGAATGTCGGCCAGTGGTATCGACATCACGGGCTTGCCCGCCTGTCTTCCGGCAAAGGCGGCGCGCAGGCAGTCGCGAAACTTCCGCGTGGCAAAGTGCTGGGTGGGATCGCGGTGCTGCTCGCGTTGATCTTCTCCAAATATGTCTATCTCGCCAGCCTCACCAGCTACTTCACGTTCTACCTGATACACCGTTTCGGTGTGTCGGTGGAGGTTGCGCAGTTGCACCTGTTCGCCTTCCTCGCCGCCGTCGCGGTCGGCACCATCGCGGGCGGGCCGCTGGGCGACAAGTTCGGGCGGAAATATGTGATCTGGTTCTCGATCCTCGGCGCCCTGCCCTTCACGCTGTTGCTGCCGCATGCGAGCCTGTTCTGGACAGGACCGCTGACCGTGATGATCGGCCTCATCTTCGCCTCCGCCTTTCCCGCAATCGTCGTGTTTGCGCAGGATCTGGTGCCCGGCAAGATCGGCATGATCTCCGGCCTGTTCTTCGGCTTCTCGTTCGGCATGGGCGGCGTTGGCGCAGCGGTTCTCGGCGCGGTGGCAGACCGAGCTGGGATTGAGATGGTCTATGCGATTTGCGCCTGGCTACCCGCCATCGGATTGCTCGCAATCCTGTTGCCCGATCCGAAATCGAAGTAGACCGTTTTAATGGCCGGCAGGCAATGCCCTGCCGCCAGCGACCCTTTGATGCCGTTACGCCGCCCGATTTTACTCCCTAGGAGCGGAACTGCCGCTTTCCCTTCCCGTGCCGTCAGGAAGCCGTGACCGCCTAAGGGCAACAATCCTATGGCTTTGGCAAGCAGCCCTCAGGTGACATCATTCGGTGCCGGAGATATGTCGCGTTGATGAGATCGACGGGGGCTGCGTTGGAAATATCTTACGAGAGGATCAGCGGGGCGTTGGGATCGCTATTGCTCATTTGGGCCTCGGTCGAGAAGGCTGTGCGCAACGAAGTCGTTCGCGCCCACGGCCACCTTCCGCCAAGGGCCCATGGCATTGCTGCGGCATTCCGAACCTGGGAGAGCTCGGTCATCCAATCTCAACCCGCCAGCTCATTGGGGCCGCTTCTCGCCACCGCGTTATGCAGCCAACTGCAAATGGCGCTCGATGTTCGTAATGGCCTGTGCCACGGCCTGGTTGGCATTTCGGCGGCAAATGAAAATATGCAAGCCATGTTGCAGTGGGAAATGAATGATGAGAAGCATGCGATTTCCTGGGATGATCTGCAGAAGCAGTTGAGGTGGCTTTCAAGACTACCCCAGGCTGTCTCGGTTATCTCGAGCCCGTCGCTGGAGAGACCAGGAAGCAGAGCCACATGCACCGCTGAAAACCGGGCGTGGTGGCGTTCGGAGTTCTCACTCGATGTGCCCGAACCATGAGGGTGCTGCCGTAAATCCATTGTGGGGAGAGGC
>NZ_CP171150.1:0-500253 GCF_044813085.1 Novosphingobium sp. BL-52-GroH
TGAATGCCGAGCGCATGCCTCGACGAGATCAACTTGGATGGAAACGACCACTATTACACAGAGCAATTTATTATCCGATAATACTTCATACGAGAAACTCTCGACCGCTTTGAGGCTTTTGCGTTCGTAGATCACGCCTCAAAGTTGAAGGTCACATATGCTTATCCGCGCCGGCTATGAACTGGTCCTAGAGACCAGTGCGCCCACCCCGTTGATCTCCATGCTGTCCATTCGGCCTTCGCGATTTCCCGACCTGATCACGCCACATCGCATTGAGACGAATAGTTCGATACCAGCCCACGATTACCGCGATGCCTTCGACAACATCTGCACTCGCATGACGCTGCCAGTGGGGTTCACCACGGTCTCGTGCGATTTTGCGATCGAAGACAACGGGCTTCCCGACCCGCAGAGCCCCCATGCGATACAACATGATGTGAAAGATCTGCCTCACGAGGTACTCCTCTATCTCGTCGGAAGCCGTTATTGCGAGACCGACCTGCTGTGCCAGAGCGCCTGGTGGCATTTCGGGCACGTCGCGCCCGGCTGGCAACGTGTCCAGGCCATCGTCGACTTCGTCCATGGTCATCTAACCTACGGCTACCAATATGCCCGGTCTACGCGAACCGCGTGGGAAGCCTACAACGAGCGCGTCGGCGTGTGCCGGGACTTCGCGCATCTCGCGGTCGCGCTATGTCGCTGCATGAACATTCCGGCGCGCTACTGCAGCGGTTACCTCGGTGACATTGGGATCGATCCGGTCGATGTTCCGATGGATTTCCACGCCTGGTTCGAGGTGTATCTGGGTGGCGAGTGGCATAGCTTCGATGCCCGTCATCGTGTCCCCCGAATTGGCCGCATCCTCATGGCGTGCGGACGGGATGCTGCCGACACAGCGCTGACCACAGCTTTCGGCTCGGTGCGGCTAGCATCGTTCAAGGTGCATACGGACGAGGTCACGCAAGTCCTGTCCAATTCCGCGGAGCCGTTAAGCCTCGCGGCTTGATTCGGCCTCCGGGGTCAATCGTCAGGCACCGTCATCATCCCCACGTGGAAGCGTCCGGGGTGAGGTTGCGCTACGGCGGCGTGATCGTGCGATGCTGCCGGTGGGGTTATCGCTTCACGGCGCGATGCTCAGCGGACGATCGCTGACAGTGTGGCGCGATTACTCGGAGCCGGTAGCGAGCCCTGGCGTCAGCGTATCTCCATCGCCGCCCCCCTCGCGATGGCAAGGTATGAAGGAAACGATCGGCTTCATCGGAATTCCCGGCCCGATCCTCTCCTCGCCAAACTGCCCTAGGCCGCGATGATCGTGCCGCGTTTCACGAGCCGCCCGAATTCTGCACCATCGGTCGGACGTCCGATGTCGTAGCCCTGGATGCTCGTGCACCCTTCGGCCACGGCAAACCTGAACTGCTCGGCTGTTTCGACGCCCTCGATGGTCGTTGCCATTCCCAGCGCGGACGTCATCGAGATGATCGCGCGGACAAGCGCGACACTTTCGGCATCATGCGGCAGCTGCTGCACGAAGGAACGGTCGATCTTGACCGTGCTGAACGGAAATTTGCGCAGATAACTGAGCGAGGAATAGCCGGTCCCGAAATCGTCCATCGTAATCCGCACGCCCCATGCGCTGAATTTGGTCAGGGTATCGAGCGTCTGCTGCTCGTCGCCCAGCAAGACTCCTTCGGTTATTTCTAGGTCCAGGCGCTCCGGAGGCAGCTTTGCCGCCCCCATCGCAGACATCACGGCCGATACGAGCGACGGCTCGCGAAATTGCACAGGAGACAGGTTGACGGCGACCTTGACCTGCCCAGGCCACGACGCCGCTTCCCGGCACGCGGTGTGCAGCACCCATTCGCCCAGCGGAACTATCAAGCCGGTTTCTTCCGCGATCTTGATGAACTCGGCAGGCGGGATCAGTCCCCGCTCGGGATGACGCCAGCGGACGAGGGCTTCGGCCGAGACGATCCTTCCTGTCCGGGCATCGACGAGTGGCTGGTAATGAAGCTCCAGCTGGCCCTTCGCGATCGCGACGCGGAGGCCTTCCTCGATGGCATGGCTTTCCCGAAGCCGCTCTTCCAGGCGCGCGTCAAAGCGTCGAGTGCGTCCCCGGCCTTCCTCCTTTGCGGCATAAAGGGCCAGGTCCGCATGGCGCAGCAGGTCGTCCGGCTTTTCGCTGTTGTCCTGGGTCCATTTCAGGCCGATGCTCGCACCCAGGAACAACGGACGACCCGCGTCGAGATAGGGTTGAGCGCTCACCGCATCGATGATCCGGGCCGCGAGCGCCTCCGCATCGGCGAAATTCTCAACGGCAAGGGCCAGGACGGCGAACTCGTCGCCGCCCAGGCGCGCGATGATGTCCCCGCGTCGCAAGGCGCCGCGCATGCGGTGGGCGACCTCGCACAAGATCACGTCGCCCACCGCATGCCCATACGTGTCATTGATGAGCTTGAACCGATCGAGGTCGATCATCAGCACGGCGAACGACTGCTCGGTCTCCCGCTTCGATTTGGTGTGCATGGCCAGCAGCTCGAAGAACCGTGTTCGATTGGCCATGCCGGTCAGCGGGTCCTTGAACACCATCGCGCGCATGGCGGCCTCGGTGCGCAGGCGTTCGCGCTGGTCTCTGACCGCTATTACCGCCTGGACGCGTTGGTCCAGTTCGACCTGCCGTCGCAGCGCGCGCACCGGGATCAGTTGGCCATTCGCAGCCAACAGACGGGCTTCGCGCTCCTCTCGGTCAGGTAGGTTTGCGATGTCCAGACCCGGCAGCAGGGCGCTTGCCTGCATCGCGGTCAGGGTCGCCGCGTCGTGGCCAGTCATTGCCTCCATGGTGCTGTTCACAGTGACGATGGCGTCATCCTCGCAGATAATCAGGCCCTCCAGCGCCATATCGGCCAGCGCCCGCAGCCGGCTCCGATCGCGGTGGAGACGCCTCTTGGCCTCGACTTCGAAGCGCCATCCCGCAACCGCCAGGGAGATGAGGGCGCCGGCCACTGCGAACACGATCGGAGTGATCCCGGCCGGCGAAACCGCTCCGGCGGGAAAGCTGTAGGACGGGTCGTGACTGAACCTTAGCGCCGCCATGCCGCAGAAATGCAGCAGGGTTATTGCCAGCAGGAGAATGGGCAGCGCGAGCATGCGGATCTGGCGGTTCCGATCGGCAGCCGACAGCAGTCCCAATCCGAACAGCGGCAGGCTGATCGCCAGGGAGAGAACGACCAATCTTGGGTCCCATTCGACTTTGCCCTGCACGAGGTACGCAAACTGTCCCACGTAATGCAGCGCGGCGACGCCCGTTCCCACGATTACGCCGGCTATGAAGTGGTCAGTTTTGCGCCGGCCACCAACCGCGACGAAGATCCCCGCGGCAATGCCGGTGATGGCGCAAATCAGCGACAAGCCCGTCAGAAGGGGGTCGAACGCCGAAGGCAGCCCCGGCCTGAATGCCAGCAGAATGATGAAATGCGTCGTCCAGGCCGTGCAGCCGCTCGCAATCACCGCTACGGCAGCCCACCTGGTACGGGATGCGCCGACCTCGCGAGCGGCGTGCTGCGCCATCGCAAGCGATACGAAAATGCCGATGAGACACACCAGCCCCGCGATGACCACGAGCCGCGGGTCATGCTCGTGCACCATGCAGTGGAAGACTGACCGTAACAGGGTATCCATCGCCTCCAAGGTAGCAGTGTTGTGTTAATGAAAAGCCGTCTGCGATGCGGGCGCCATCGGTTGGTCCGAACGGAATTGTAGACGCTGCCAGCCACCCGCGAATTGGCCGTGCGCCGATGCCTTTGAGGCGCCGTCCGCCTCACAGGGCGGACGGCTCAATGCCGGCGTTACTTGATTGCGTCTTCGCCAGCCTGGCCTACCGAGGTCACATCACGGCCGGCACCCTTGACGGTGTTGCACGCCGACGCTGAAAACCCGATCCCGCCAGCGACGAGCGCCGTTACGACTTTCCAGATCATCTGAAACTCCTTGATCCAGGGCCGACTGAATTGTCCGCCCTGCAAGCCCGTAACTGGTCCGGTTTTACGCAGTTCCCGCCCGCACCGAGGACTTCTCGCTACCTGTTCACTGCTGCGCGGCGGTGGGGGGTAACGCTGTGCCCAGAGCGGTCCCACGATGGCGGCTATTGCGCCCGCACCTTCGCGGCTTCGCGCTCGAGGGCGTCGGCGCGCTTTTCGGCCGCATCGCGGACTGCATCTGCGTGAGATTCGAGTTTTTCCGCAGCGACATCAGCCTGCTTTTTGATGTTCTTTGCTTGCGCCTCGATTGCGTCTGCGGAAGCATTCTTCGCATCGCGTGCTGCAGCGTCCGCCTTGTCCTGAACTTCGCCGGCCCGCTCGGCCGGCCCTGAACCGGTATACTCCTGGCCGGCAGCGCTTGCAGCGGCTTTGTCCTGTTCCTTTCCAGCCTTTTCTTTCGGGCCATCACAGGCGACGAGGGCCAGAACGGCGAATATGATGGGATACTGGGGTTTCATGGCAACGCCTCCTTGTGGTGCCGGATCAACGCCGGGCAGCGTCTGAAGTGCCCTCGCGGCGGAGAGGGGGCATGCTCTTCCAAAGTCCCGCGACCGCCTGCCTGCCCGACATGCCTGCCGATTGAAATCTTCTCGCGCCTGATCCGGGAGGGACGCAGGCCCGAGGATATTTCGGCAACGTTCGGCCTCCCCGACATCGTCGTGCGGCGCACGCTCGCGCTGGGCAATCTGCTTCCGCGCATCCGGGGCCTTTACCAGCGCGGGCAGATCGACGCGGCCACCATCCGCCACCTGACCCGTTCGGCCGCTGTGATGACATGATCGAGCTGGTCCGCAGCTCAAATGTATAGCTGTTGAGGCCAAATCCGAGATTTATCTCACAGGTCGGGCTATCGGCGAGATTGAGGAACGATCGCCGGGCGGTTGGGACGATACTGGGGTACCTTCTGGCCATGCTCGATCCGGGAAATTGGACACGCGCACTGCTTCGGTCCAAGCGCGCGTTTGAGCAGTCAGGTCCAGAGGCTCGAGAGCGGCGCTGCAGCTAAGTTATCGCCGAAAGGCACGACATCTCCGCCATCGTAGAGCACTACTCCCTGCGCGAACCGCTCACCACATGCTTCCGCCAGGGGCTTCAGCCCTCCAAAATCAGTAGCCTTCACGGTAGCCGAAGCCTTAATCTCTATGCCTGCAACCATGCCGTCGTCTCGCTCTAACATGATGTCCACTTCGCGCATCTGCTGGTCGCGGAAATGGTAGGGGGTCAGTCGGAGGTCTGACCGCGTCATGAGCTTGCGCACCTCGGAAAAGACGAACGTCTCCAACAGCGGTCCGAAAGCCGAGCGGTCGCCCCGTAAGCGATCGATCGTAAGGCCTCGGGCGAAGGCGAGGAGTCCGGAGTCCAAGAAGTGCAGCTTGGGCGTCTTGACGATCCGTTTAAGGGAATTGGTGAACCAGGGCTGCAAGGTTGTTACGAGGAAAATTTGTTCTAGAAGGGCGGTGTACCGCTGACTGGTCTTGTGGCTGACGCCGATGGTGGCGCCGAGCTGGGAGTAGTTGACCAACTGCCCTGAGTGTTCGGCGAGCAGACGTACGAACTTGGGTAACTCCGTCAGTTTCTCAATGTCCGCGATGTCTCTCAAATCGCGCGTCAGCACGGAGGTCAGGTATGCGCGGGCCCAATCCTGGCGGCGGCGTTCGCTCGTCCGCGATATAGCTTCCGGGAAGCCGCCAAGCATTACTGTCTCGACGAGCTCGTTGCCGACCCGGGCATTCTTCATCCCTCCAGCCTTCCGGCGAAAAGGTCGTCGAGAAACGATGGATCGGTGCCTTCGATCTCAGCGCGGGCGAGCGGGAGCATGTGGATCGTTTGGATCCTGCCCGCGAGGCTGTCTGCCAGGGGGCACGCTAGGACGCGTAGAAGACACTTGAGCATTGCTCATGACAGGGAGGGTATTTCTCCCACATGACAGCTTCCCAGGCCAAGCGGCGTAATGGGCTGGTCGGGTCCCTGCCGGCGAGCAGGATGTCCGGGTCACCGAGCAAAAGTTCCTTGATGAAACATAGGCTTGGTCGTCGGGTTGATGGCCCCCTCCTGCCTCCCATCCGGCCCATTTCTACCTGTTGAGAAAATCTGTCCGATTGGGCGTAATTATTTACTACCGATTTGGAAGACAATCTTTTACATGATCGGCACGCCGCATGTGGGGACGTTCAAGACCTGCCACTTGATGGGGTTCCGGTGGGGCGGGGGCTAATTTCGAGGGGGAATCATGTCGGATCTAAAGAAGGATGGTCTGTGCCGATCAGCGAGCCTGCTTATAGTGGGCGCGGGGTTGCTGTTGACCTCGGCAGCGCACGGATCGGAGGGCGAGGCGGCCGATGCCGCCGGGCCGACCGGTAGCGATATCGTCGTCACCTCGCTGCGCCGCGATTCGACGCTTCAAGACGCGCCCGCCGCCATTACTGCACTCGGTGCGCAGGATCTGGTTCGCAAGGGCGTTGCCGACTTCCACGACTATTATCGCAGCGTTCCGTCTTTGCAGATCACCGACAATCCCGTGTCGCCGGGCGCCAGCCGCATTTCGCTGCGCGGCATCTGGGCGGCGGGAGAATCGACCGTCGGTCTCTATTACGGCGATACCCCGGTCACCGGACCGGCCGGCAGCACCGCCGACGCCGGGCAGCAGATGCCCAACCTCAACCTGTTCGATGTCGGGCGGGTCGAAGTGCTGCGCGGTCCGCAAGGTACGCTCTATGGTTCGGGATCGGTGGGCGGCACGATCCGCGTCCTGTTCGTGCAGCCCGATGCGACCAAGTTCGGCGGTCATGTCGAAGCGGAAGGATCGGCCACCCACGGCGGCGACGCGAGCGGATACCTGAGAGGCGCGCTCAACATTCCGCTGGTCGAGAACACGCTGGCGCTGCGCGTGGTCGGCGGCGTCCAGGAAATCGGCGGCTACGTCGACAACGTCGCGGTGGGCAGGAAGAACGCCAACAGCGGATCGGTATCGGGCGGCCGCGCCATTCTCGCCTGGACGCCCAGCCCGAACTTCAGCCTCACCGGCACTGCCGTCTACCAGGAGAGCCAGCAGGACAGCAACAGCGCCTGGTATCAGCGCCTCGGCAGCAAGGCTTACAGGACCGACGGCGCCCTGCTCGTGCCTTACGAAGACAAATTCAAGCTGTTCAGCGCGACAGCCAACTGGACCCTGCCGTTCGGCAAGCTGACGGCGACGTCGTCCTGGTACAAGTGGGACATCGTGCGCAACGTGGACGTCACGGCCGGGTTCCAGACGGTCGCGAGCCTGGGGCTCTTCTGCCAAGCCTACTCCGCGTCCGTGACGCCGTGCACGCCTGCCCAGCAGGCCAATTACCGGACCTACATCAACAACAGTCTGCCCGCGGCCTTCCACCAGCCCCTGGGCCTAGAAACGCAGACCCACGAATTGCGCCTGGCATCGCCGGGCGGCGGCGTCGTCGACTGGACCGTCGGCCTGTTCTACGAAAAGCGAGACGACTATATCGACAGCTACACCTCGGTCGGCGACAGTGCGACGGGTGAACTGATCGACCCGCGCGTAGTCTACAACGGCTATTCCACCGGCGAGACAAACCTGAAGCAGTTCTCCCAGTTCGCCGAAGTCTCGGTGCGACCGATCGAAAAGCTGACGCTCACCGGCGGCTTGCGTCACTACGACTACGAAAAGCGCAGTTCGGGCCAGGTCCTGGAATCCAACTACGTCTACGGATCGTTCGCGGGCCCTGCCACCGGCGTTAAGACGGCCGACAATGGCTGGGTCGGCAAGGTCAACCTCGCCTACGAATTCAGCCGCAGCGTGATGGGCTATGTCCAGTGGGCGCAGGGCTTTCGCCCTGGCGGGGTCAACCGCATTTCCGCGACGAACCTGCCGAGCAGCCTGCTCGTCTACGGATCGGATGCGGTCGACAGCTACGAAGGCGGCTTGAAAGCCTCGTTCGGCGGTGGGCGCTACACGTTCAACGGGGCGGTGTTCCAGATCGACTGGGTCGATATCCAGTCGACGCTCAACTGGCCGCCCGCCTTCCGTATCGTCGCCAACGCGGGGCAGGCGCGCATTCGGGGGTTGGAACTGGAAGGCACAGCGCGGCCGTTCCCGGGCTTTACCCTTGAAGGCGGGCTGTCCTATATTCCGGAGGCGAAGCTGACCCGCGGCCAAGCCGACGGCGCGGCGGTCACGCCGACGGCGCAGACCGGGATCAAGGGCGATCGCCTTCCCTATACGGCCAGGTTCAACGGCACGGCTGCGGTCCAGTACGACTGGCGGCTCAATGACCGGCTGGGCGCCTTCGCGCGGGCCGACATCGCCTATCGCGGCGGCGTCGCCAACGAATTCCGGCCGACCTACAACGTCTACGAAAGGCTGCCCGCCTTTACCGAGGTCAACGTGCGGGTGGGCGTGGAGACGGAGGGCTGGGGCCTGCACCTGTTCGTCAAGAACCTGACCAACGCGGTCGGCGCGGTCAACGTGCAGTCCACCCTGACCCCGCTCGATCCGGGCCGGCTGGAGCGCCAGCTTGGCACCATCCGTCCGCGCACGGTGGGCGCCGACGTCAGCTACCGTTTCTGAAGGGTCCTACGATGAAACTCTATGCCACCAGCCTGTCCCCTTATGCCGGACGCGTCATCCTGGTGCTGCGCGCCAAGGGCAGCGACCTCGAGGTCCTGCCGCCACCGTTCCAGGGTGAGGAGCGGCAGGCGTTCCTGGCGATCAATCCGCAGGGGAAGATTCCCTTCCTCGACGATGACGGGTTCCACCTGCCGGAATCCTCGGTCATCGCCGACTATCTGGATGCCGTCCTGCCGGGGCCTTCGCTGTGGCCGCAGGAGCCGCGCGCGCGGGCCCGCGAAGCGCTGCTCGCCCGCTTCGTCGACGTGGCGATCGCACCGGGCGTGAACGGCTATATGCGTGCGCTGATGGCCGGCGCGCACAACGCGCAGGTCGTCGACGACACCTGGGCGCAGGTCGCGGGTGGGCTGGAAGCGGTGGAGCACTATCGCGACACCTCCGGGCCCTGGCTTAATGGCACGGCGTTCGGCCATGCCGACGCGGCGCTGCTGCCGCTGCTGTTTTCGATCGCCCGTTTCGGCGACCTCACCTCCACCGGCGCCGCGCTGGCGAGCCTGCCCGCACTCCAGGCTTATTTCGACCGCGCCCGCACCGACCCGCTCGTTGCTGAGGTCTTCGCCGAGGCGCAGAGCCGTGCCGACTTCATCTTCGGCGAGGGCGGACCGCTGGAGGAAGGCGTGCGCCAGCTCAAGGCCGCGGTTGCCGATGGGCGGGGCGCCCCGTCTGCAGTGGTCGCCGAACGCTTCGCCTGGTTCAAGGGACGCTGAGATGGGCCCGGTGTCGTTTTCGCGGCTGACCGCGCTTCTGCTCGCAGCCTGCGCCACGACAGCGGGCGGGCAGGCCACCCAGCCGTCGCCCGCGCCAGCGGCGGCGGTGCCGGATTCGCGCAGGGTCAGCTTCCGCTGGGGCGAGCGCGTTCCGCTGAGCGACGGCGTCAGCCTGAACGCCACTCTCTACCGGCCCAAGGAACAGGCGACCCCCGCCCCCTGCATCGTCACGCTGACGCCTTATACCGCCCAGAACTACCATGGCACTGCCGTCTATTTCGCGGCGCGCGGTTTTCCGTTTCTGGTCGTCGACGTGCGAGGGCGCGGCGCGTCGGGGGGCACGCTGCGGCTGTTCGCGCAGGAGGCGGCAGACAGCGCGGAGGTGGTCGAATGGCTTGCCGCGCAGCCCTACTGCAACGGCAAGGTGGCGATGTGGGGCGGCTCGTACCAGGGCTACAACCAGTGGGGCGCGGCCGGGCGGCACCCACCGCATCTGGCGACGATCGTGCCCGCCGCCTCGCCTTTCATGGGGGTGGACCTGCCGGGCCGCAGCAACATCCGCAACACCGCGATCCTGCCGGCGGCGGTCTACATCGCCGGCCCGGCCCTGCAGACCACGATCATGATGGACGGTGCCTTGTGGTCGGGAATACTGCGCGACCGCTTCGTGGCTGGCGCACCTTTCGCCACGCTCGCCAGCGCCGTTGGCGATCCGCAAGCGCTCGCGCCGCATCTGGCGTTGTGGGCGCAGCACCCCGCCATCGATGCCTTCTGGGACGCCCAAGTGCCGACACAGGCGCAGTTCGCCGCGATCGACATGCCGATCCTGAGCATCACCGGCCTGTTCGACAACCTGCAACTCGGCGCAATCGAATACTTTAAGCGCCACCGGCTCTATTCCACCGCACAGGCGCACGACCGGCATTACCTGGTGATCGGCCCCTGGGACCATGCCGGCACCCGCACGCCGCGCCCGCAAGTGGGCGGGCTGACGATAGCGCCAGCCGGCCTGCTCGATCTCCAGAAGCTCAACCTCGACTGGTATCGCTGGACGCTGGCGGGCGGCGAGCGCCCCGCCTTCTTGCAAAAGAAGATCGCCTACTACGTCACTGGCGCGGAAGTCTGGCGCTATGCCGACGACTTCGCCGAGATTCCGGCTGAAACGCGCGCCTACCAGCTGGGATCGACTGGCAATCCCGACACGCTGTCGGCACCGGGCACCCTTGCGCCGGGCAAGCCCGCGCGCAACGCTGGCGGCGACCGCTACGTCTATGACCCGGCCGACGTGTCCGGTGCCGATCTGGAAAGCCGCATCGATCCCTCCAGCCTGGTGGACGACGCGCTGATCCGCGCCCGTAATGGCAAGCAACTGGTCTACCAGACCGCCCCGTTCGATCGCGCCACGGTGGTCTCCGGCTTCTTCAAGCTTTCCGCCTGGATCGCCATTGACCGGCCGGACACCGATTTCCAGGTCTCCATCCAGGAGGTGAAGGCCGACGGATCGACGCTTCTGCTCGCCACCGACCAGAAGCGCGCGCGCTACCGTGTGAGCAACCGCAAGGCGGAGCTGATCCGCACCGACAAGCCACTGCGCTACGATTTCGACCAGTTCCCCTTCGTCGCCCGCTCGCTCGCGGCGGGAAGCCGGCTGCGGCTCGTGATCGGGCCGATCAATTCGATCTACAGCGAGAAGAACTACAATTCCGGCGGCGACATCAATCGCGAGACGTTCGCCGACGGAGCCCCGGTGACCGTCCGCGTGATCCACGACGCCGCACATCCCAGCGCGCTTGCCGTGCCGATCGGCCGGCCCTTCCCATAACGGCTTTCAACAAAAGCCTTACCACATCGCCCGACGATTCACCCTCTCGAGAGAAAGTCCTCGACCATGCGTTTTGCCTTTTCCCTGCTCCCCGTATCGCTCGCACCCGAACATGACGAATGGATGGTCGAGGCCGAGATCCGGCTGGGCGTGCTCGCCGACGAGATCGGTTTCGACATGGTGATCGTGGGCGAACGCCACTTCAGCGGGATCGCGGGCGGCAATCCGCTGCTGGCGCTCGCCGCGCTGGCGCCTCGGCTCAAGAACGCCTGGCTGGGCACGGGCGTGACGATCGTGCCCAATTACCACCCGGTCCGCCTTGCCGAGATGTTGAACATCGTCGACCATCTGGCCAAGGGCAAGGTCGTCTTCGGGCTGGGCAGCGGCATGTCGCCCGAGGACGCGGTCGCCTTCGGCTTTGACATCCGCAAGCAGAACGACGAACTGTTCCACGAAGGCCTTGAAGCGCTGCTGGCGCTGTGGGCCAAGCGCAGCGACGATCCCGACCTGTCGATCCGCGTGGGGACGTACGAAGGCACGCTGCTGGAGCGGATCACGCCCACCCCCTATCGCAAGGCGCGCCCCTATCTCAAGACCACCGCCTCGACCGAACGGCATATCGAACGTTCGGCGCAAGAGGGCTGGCCGATCTTCTTTATCAAGCGCGATGCGCAGGACGCGCGCGAACTGTTCGCGCAGTACCGCAAGGCCCTGCTGAGCCACGGCCACGACGAAGCGGTGCTGGCCCATTGCGCGGAATGGACGTCGATCGCCAAGCCCTCGATGCACATCGCCGAAGACGACGCTACCGCCGCCGAGGAATGGGCGTTCCTCAACGCCAAGCTGGGCGACTTGCACCGCCGCAAGCTGTCCTACGGAGCGCAGGCCCGCGCGCTGCAGGGCATCGAGGCACCGCTGCCCAACGTTCAGGACCGCGCCGGCGACGCCTTCCGCAAGCACATGACCGTCCATGGCGGCGTCGAGACGATGATCGAACACGTGCGCGAAATCGATGAAGAAGGCTTCGGGTTGTTCCACCTCTCACTCCTCGCGCCGACCGACGAGGAAAGCTACGCGATCGTCGAACGCTCGGTGCGGCTGTTCGCGCAGAAGGTCATGCCGCTGTTCCGGGGGCCGATCCGCCCCTATGCAGAACTCGCGTGAACAGGAGCCAGGCGATGATCGACCTCTACTACTTCCCGACCCCCAACGGGCTGAAGATCACCCTCTTCCTCGAGGAGACCGGGCTTCCTCACACGATCGTCCCGGTCGACATCCGCAACGGCGGCCAGTTCGACCCCGCCTTTCTCGCGCTCTCGCCCAACAACCGCATACCCGCCATCGTCGACCATGCGCCGGCCGATGGCGGCGCGGCGCTGCCGGTCTTCGAATCCGGCGCGATCCTGCAATACCTAGCGGAGAAGACGGGCCGGTTCCTGTCGTCCGACCTGCGGGTGCGGACCGAGACGCTCCAGTGGCTATTCTGGCAGATGGCCGGCCTTGGCCCGATGGCCGGGCAAAGCGGCCACTTCCGCCGTGCCGCGCCCGAGCAGATTCCTTATGCGATCAAGCGCTACGCCGACGAAACGGCGCGCCTCTATGGGGTATTGGACCGGCGCCTTGCCGATCGCTCCTTCCTCGCCGGTGAGGCCTATTCGATCGCCGACATGGCCTGCTATCCCTGGATCGAGGCGCATGCGGGGCTCGGTCAGCCGCTGGACGAGATGCCGCACCTTTCCGCCTGGCTCGAACGGATCAAGGCGCGCCCTGCGACCGTTCGCGCGCTCGAAGCGGCGGCCAGGATGCGCGAACAAGTGACGGCGCAATAGGCTGCGCGCAGGCTTGCCGGCTCTGGCCTTGCCCATCGAAAAAGGCTAGGCGCTTGCAAGCTTGTACGCCCCGAAGCAACGGCCGTTCCACCGTGGCCGCAGTGTAGGGCAAAGGATTCCCGACGAAGTCATGGCTGGCACCAGAATGAAGCATCGCCCGCAGGAGGGCGGCTACGTAAGGGGAGACGAAACCCGCCAGCTCATGATCGAAGCTGCCATCTCGGTGTTCGGGGATCGGGGCTTCGACGGCGCTTCCACTCGGATGCTGGTCGAACCGTGCGGCGCGAGCCCAGCGGCAATCCAGTATTACTTCGGCGGCAAGGCCGGGCTTTACCGCGCCTGTGCAGAACATATCGCCGATCATGCCTGGGGTAAAATCGAGGCCGACGCGAAGGCTTTCGACGCGCTGTCGCTTGACGCGGGGCAGGACGTGCTGATCGACGCCTTGTGCGATTTCTTCTTCGCCCAGGAAAAGACGCTTCACCTGGACGAGGCGATGTCGCAGCGCTCGCTGTTCCTGATAAGGGAACAAACCTCTGCGATGGGCGAAATCTTCGACATCATTTTCGAACGCCTGAACCGGAAAGTGCTGCTCAAGTTTGCGCCGATCGTCGGAGCGATCATCGGCAAGCAGGCGGATGATCCCGAAACCCAGTTGCGCACCTCGATGATCCTGTCGCTGATGACCGGCATGCGCAGCCACGGTCAGGTTACGCTGCGGTTCATGGGGTGGGACGACTTCACCGGCGCTCGCCTGTCACTTTGGCAGGCGGTCATGCACGCTCACCTTCGCGCCATGTTGTCCGCCAGCATCGACTAGCCTAGCCGCCGCGCCCGTCCGGACAGGTTCGGTTCGGATCAGCCGCTCCGATCCGCAAATTCCCGGAGATCCTCGAGCTGAGATCTGGCAAGGATCTGCAGTTCCGCCTGCTCGCGTGCCTTATGCAAGGCGAGATACCGGGTGGCCAGCAGGTCCGGGTCCCCTTCGGGATCGCCTTTTCTGATCCCGAGCGCGATGCAGACGGACGCGGCATAGACGCCGGTTCCCGCCAGCGCGGCATGCAGCGTCAGGGCATAATTGCGCGCTGCACCGCCACCCATGGAAAAAGCCGCGAGGAAAGGCTGATGCTGGATCGCCGATCCCCCCGTGGTTATCAGGATCGTCCCGCTGCCCTGTCGCAGCATGTCGGGCAACACCGCCTGGACGCTAGCGACGGCGCCCAGCGCCAGCAACCCGATCGCCTGTTCCGCGACCTCGGCGGTCAGGACGGTCGCCGCCAGCGAGGCAGGGTCGGCCGCGGGCGCGATCGGACTGTATTCGAGGACGTCGATGGGGCCGAAGCGCACCTTGGCGGCGGCGATCGCTTCGGTCAGTGCATCCCTGTCGGTCGCGTCCGCCACGAAGCCTGCAGCCTCTATCCCGTCCTCGACGAGCCTTGCGACCAGTTGCCCGAGCCGTTCCGGTGACCGGCCGACGAGGGCCACGCCAAAGCCCTCGCGTCCGAACGTGCGGGCGATGGACAGGCCGAGGCCGGGACCGGCTCCGACGATCAGGATCGTACCTGCGGACATCGACGCGGCCTCCTTCAGAAGTTCACGGCCAGCCGCGCGAAGTAGCGCCCGCCATCCTTGTCGTAGACGGAATAGACCGGCCACAGCGTACCGGCGGTGGCGAGGAAGCCCTTCTTTCTATCCGGATAGTTGTCGAGTAAATTCTCCGCGCCAACGGAAACCGACACCGCGTCGCTGACGCGATAGGTGGCGCTCAGGTCGAAGAAGATCTCGGAGCCGACCCTCTGGTTCTGCGCCGCCAGCGGGCTGCTCAGCACCACGTCGATCCAGGTGCCGTAGTGACGCGTCCGGGCCAGAAGGCTGAAGCGCTCGATGTCGATCGTCGCCGTGGCGATCAGCGTGTCGCGCGGCAGATGATGCTCGTAATACTGATAGGTTTCGAGAACGTCGAAGCGCGCATCGGATTTACGGACCTTCGTGACGTTGTGATTGTAAGCGAGGGTCAGGCCCAGATTGGCGCCATCGACTTCACGCTGCGCAGTGGCGACAATGTCGATGCCCTGCGTGCGCGTGTTGAGGCCGTTCACGAAGAACCGGATTTGCGAAAGGCCGGCGGCGCCGGGAATACCCCGGGACACGAACAGCGCCCGTTGCGCGGAGGTGATGCGGGTGAAGGGCAGCAGGCCGATGCGGTCCCTGACGTCTATCCTGTAGATATCCGCCGTCAGCGAAAAGCCCGTCAACGGTTTCAGCACGAAGCCGAGGCTGTAGTTGGTGGATTTTTCCGCCTTGAGTGGTTGCGCCCCGAAGTATTGCGCTATCGGGTTGCTGGGCGGCAGCAGCGCAAGCGTCACGATCGGGAATGGCGGCGGCAGGCCGGACGACGCATCGGGGTTCTGTTGCGTCGTGGTGATGTGCGACTGGCCCGGCGTCGGCGCGCGGAAGCCGGTGCTGACGGCACCGCGGACATTGAAGAATTCGGTGACCTTGTAGCGCCCCGACAGCTTGGAGTTGGCGGTATCGCCGAAATCGGAATAGTCCTCGTAACGCACTGCGGCGCCCAGGTTCAGCCGCTCGGTAAGGTCGGTATCGACATCGAGATAAGCCGCGCCGCTATGCCGTCCCCAACTGCCCGCCTGGTCCGGCGTCGTACCCGGATAGCCTGCGGCACCCGGCTGGAGGTCTGCGAAGACGCCGATCGCGTAGGAGCCCGGTTCGCCGGCGTGAAGCTTGAAGCGCTCGGTCCGGTATTCACCGCCGAAAGCGACGTTGACCGGCTTGGCGAGGCCGGCGTCCAGGGAGTAGTTGAGGTCGAGGTTGACGCCGGTTTCGGTCTGGCTCTGGCTGCCGGCATGGAAACTGGTCGGTGAATTGGGGCCCAGCGACAAGTTGATGGTGTTGGTGATCCGGTATCTGATCCGGTCATGGCCGTATCTCCCGCTGAGGTCCCAGGTCAGGTCCGAGGTTATGTTCCCGCGTAGGCCAGCGACCAGGCTGTAGTCGTCGGTCTTCGACTGGAAGCTGGGAACGAAACCGTTGGGATAGATCGACTTGAAGTCGAAGTCCGGTGCGATGAAAGGTGCATGGTCCTGATAGTAGGAGCGCACGAAGATCGCAGTCGATCGATAGGCGGCGTCATTGGCCGCGTCGGTGTAGCTGTAGCTCCCGAATGAATAAAGCTCGATTCCATCGGAGATCGGTGCGGAGAGGTTGTAGAACAGGCGATAGGCATCGCTTTTCGGCAAGCCCACGCGGGATGGCGTGCCGTTGCGCGACGAATAGTCCGTGTCGCTGTACTCCCCCGTGACGGTGAGCGAGCCGCCGCCCGACAAGGCCACGCCGCCGCGCGCGGACAGCAGGTGGGTCAGGCCATCGCCTTCGTAACTCTCGCGTATCTCCGCCAGGCCCGAAAAGCCGGGCTTGTCCTCCAGCAGGATGTTGACGACCCCGGCGATCGCGTCCGACCCGTACTGCGCGGCGGCACCGTCGCGCAGCACTTCGACGCGTGCGATCGCGCCGGTTGGAATCTGGGCGAGGTCGGGAGCCTGATGCCCGCCGAACGGCACCAGGTTGACGTAGGCCGTCCGGTGGCGCCGCTTGCCGTTGACCAGCACCAGCGTCTCGTCGGGGGAGAGGCCGCGCAGACTGGCGGGGCGAACGAAGCTGGCCCCCACGAGGCCGGGCATGCGCTGCACGTTGAAGGACGGCACGTTCCTGGTCAATTGGTCGGCGAGGTCTGGCGAGGACACCGTGCGCAGGGCATTGTTGCCGATGACGTCCACGGGGGCGCTGGCGTCGGAGGCGCTACGCTCCGATCGCCGCGTGCCGGTGACGATCAGCACGTCCGTCTCGTCGGTTGCGGTCGGCGCCGAAGTCTGGGCGTGGCTGGTGACGGAAAGCACGGGCGCGGTCGAAGACAGCAGCGCGCACGTCAGCGCGTAGGCAGAACGTTTCATGATGATAACCCCCATTTTTGATGCACATGATCGGCGCCGGACGAACGGCGACTCGCCCGCCGGACGGGCGTGATGGATCCAGGCGCGGCGGCGCGGCCTCGAGGCGTTGGGCCACCGTGCGATTGCAGGCCCAGGCCGTTCGTTCAGGCCGGGACGTCGATGCTCTTCTGGCTGCCTTGCAGTCGCCGTTCGAGTATCTGCAGCAGCGCCGGGTCGGCGCTCTCGAGTTCGGCAGTCCGGTGCTCGAGACGCAACTGGTAGTCAGTGTTTGCCACCGTGTCCGGGGCGCCGACCGGCGAACCCGCTTCAAGGTCAACCGTCAGCGAGATTGTCGCGGCGATGGCCGCCAAGTCCTGCCCATGGACTATGGGGCTGTGTTTCGCCGGGTTGCGCGCCGTTAGGTCACTCTATATCCCAGCCTTCGCGGTACGGTCCGACGGCGCGTGCCAGTTCAGCAGCGGCCCGACAGGCACGATGCCGGAGGGGTTCAGCGTAGGGAACATCCCCCAATAGACCGCCTTGATCGCCTCGAAATCGCTGAGCGTTCGAAACGCGGGCAGGGCGTACAGATCGCGGGCGTAGGCCCATAGGTTCGGGAAATCGATGATCCTGCGCAGATTGGCCCGGAACAGCGAGTGGTAGGCAATGTCGAAGCGCGCGAGTATCGCCCAGAGCCTGACGTCGCTTTCGGTCAGCCGGTCGCCGAACAAAAAACGTCCCTTGCCAAGGCGCTCTTCCAGTTCGTCCAGCGTCGCGAACAGGGCATGGACTTTGCCGGCGTAGTCGGCCTGATCGTTCGAGAAGCCTGCGAGATAGGTTGCGATACCCACCTCGTCGAGAATGCGGCTGCTCAGGGCGTCAATGTCGGCACGGATGTTCTCTGGATAAAGATCGACCGTTTCGGTCGCGATTTCGTCGAATTGCGTGATGAGGTCGACGACGATTTCGTGACTGTCGTTGCTGACGACCTGGGCCGTCCTGCGGTCCCATAGCGTCGGGCAACTCACATGGCCGACGAAGCTAGGGCGGCTGGCCATGTAGGCGTCCGATAGGAAAGCGAAGCCGTTGATGGGATCGGGGCCGCGCAGTGGGCGGAACGCCCAGCCGCGAGCATCGCGCAAGTCGTCCACCAGCGACTGGCTGATCGCTGAATCCAAACCAAGTAGGTTCAGAACTATCGCGATTACGTGAGAGTACGGGCAGCCTATCGCAAGGTAGAAATGGTAGCGTCCCGGCTCCGGCGCAAAGGGTGTGGAGCCGTCCTTGCGGATGCGTCCGACGAACTGGTGAAGCGGTACGCTTTCGATGCGAGGCACCGCATATGGGCCATGGAGCGCGATATCGACCGGGGAGGCATAGCTGGGCCGGGCTAGTCGCGCGGTCGTGTCAGACGAAGAGCTGGACATGGAAATTGGCCGCTTTCCTGGGGAAATTCGGGACGCGAGACTGCACAAGCTGCCGCGATTCGCACGCGATGTTGAAAGACCGCTGTCGGGTAAATCTCTATCGAAGAGGTAGAGTAATGGTCGGTTCGTTGTCGAGCGAGCAACAAAATTTGCACGGATGAAAAGAAAAACTAATCGCAAGATTAGGTTTTTCACAAGCGCTCGAAGAAGCAAGAATATATCATGAGGCGATAACCAAAATGGTTATGCGACAAGTCCTTGTCACCTGCTGGTCGTTTCCGACGATCCATCAAGCCAATCCGCGACTGGAAGTTCGACTAATGACCATATCCCCATCTTCACCGGTTCCGGCCGCAGTGGCTCCGCGCGAGGGTCGCGCCGTCCGGTTCGGGACGATCTACACCCTCGTCGCGCTGATGATTCTCAACGCATTCCATCTGGGAGACCGCGCCCTGATCGCGGTCCTGCAGGAACCCATAAAGGGGGAATTTCATCTCTCCGACCTGCAGCTTGGGCTGCTGACCGGCCCCGCTTTCGCTTTCGTCTTCACGCTGTGTGGCTTGCCGATCGCGCGGCTAGCGGAGCGCCGGAGCCGGGTGGCGATCATCGCCTCGTCGATGGCGATGTGGAGCGCACTCACCGCCGTGTGCGGTGTCACCACCACGTACGTGCAACTCGTCGCTGCCCGCATGGGAGTGGGCGTGGGCGAATCCGGCTTCACGCCGGCAGCCCATGCGCTGATCGCCGACACCGTGCCTCTCGAACGCCGGGCAATGGCGCTGTCGCTGTTTTCGCTGGGCCAGCCGCTCGGGGTCATTCTCCTGTCGGTCATAGGTGCCGTTGCGGCCCAGGCGCTTGGCTGGCGCGGTGCTTTCCTGGTGCTGGGCATTCCCGGCGTGGTGCTGGCGATCGTCGTCTTTCTGACCGTTCGCGAGCCGGACCGGACGGCGCAGACCACGCAGCCGGTGTCCTTCTGGGCTACGTTGAAGGCGCTGCTTGCCAAACCGACCTTCCGCAACGTGATGATCGGCGGCGTCATCGCCCAACTCGGCATGTCGGTGCTCTTCTACGTCGGTTCCTTCCTGATCCGTGCTTACGGGCTCGGCCTCACGCAGGTCGCGATGATCCAGAGCGCGATACCCGCCTTGATGGGCGCCATCGGGATCGTCCTGGGCGGCATCGCGGTGGACCGGCTGGCCCGCCGCGACGCGCGATGGACCACAAGACTGCCCGCGATCGGCCTTTTCCTAGCCGGGCCCCTCTGGGCGCTGGCATTCATGGCGCCCAGCTTACCGCTCTACATCGCCCTGTTCATGCCTGCCTGCCTGGTGCAGTCCCCCACGCTGCCCATCGTTTTTGCCGTCGGTCAGAACGTCGCGCAGCCTCGGAGCCGGGCGACCGCCTCCGCCCTGCTCCTGCTGGCGACTATATTGATCGGACAGGGGCTGGGTGCGCCGGCGATCGGGCTTTTGAGTGACCTGTCGTCGCATGTCTTCATGGTCCGCGCGGGTGTCGATCCACTGACCTGCGCCACGGGCGCCAGGATCCCCGTGGCACACTGCGCGGATGCCGTCGCCGAGGGATTGCGCTGGGCGCTCGCTGCGTTCGGTGTTCTGCCCCTCATCGCAGGCTTTTTCCTGCTGCTCGCTGGTCGTTCGCTCAGCCGCGACGAAGTCACCGACATTGCCAGCTAGCCGGACGGGGCTGACGCACCGGCTCGCTCGATCTCGTCAAATCCATATCGTTCAAGGAGGAAATACGTTGGGAAGCATCATCATCGTGGGCGCCGGTCCGGCGCTTGGGCAGGCCTTTGCACGCCAGTTCGGGAAGGAAGGGCTGCATGTCGGGCTGATCGCGCGCGACAGTGTCCGACTGGAAGCACAAGTTGCTGAACTTGCGCGCGAGGGCATTGCCGCCAGCGCGCAGAGCGCCGACGTGCTGAACCGACAGGCGTTGATCGAGGCGATAGGGCGACTGGAGCAGGTCGGCGGGCCGGCCGACGTGTTGTGCTACAATCCCACTCCGCAGCGCGACAGGCTCGTGTTACCCCAAGACCTGGAGCCGGAGGACGCGATCCACCAACTCGAATATTCCCTGCTCGGTGCGATCGCTGCCGTCAGGGCGGTCTTGCCAGGCATGATCGAGCGCGGCAACGGCAGCCTGCTGCTGACGGGCGCCTATTCAGCACGCTATCCGATACCTTCGCATTCCAACGCAGGTCTCGCGCTGGCGGGGCTGCGCAATTATGCCTATGTTCTCAATCGCAGCTTGAAAGACAAGGGCGTCTATGCTGGCACGATCACGATCGCGGGCATCGTGCGCCACAGCGCGACCGACGATCGCCTGACGCTGACCCAGCCGCAACGGCGCGTCCAGGTCGAGCCGGTCATGGTCGATCCCGAGAACATCGCCGCGACCTATTGGGACATGGCTTCCAAGCGCGATCGCGTCGAGGAAGTGGTGGGTGACGCGGACATCATCGAAACCTGGGAATGACGGACAAGCCAATGCTGGATAAGAGTGACGACATCAACGGCAGTTCGACGTTGGACATTGACTGGAGCGTATTGGCAGCCATGCTGGGTGATCGTTTCACCACCGCAGTTGCCGTTCGCGACCAGTTCGCTCGCGGAGAATCTTTTCCCGTCTCGCTGCCGCCCGATGCCGTCGCTTTCCCCCGAACGACTGGCGAGGCCAGCGCCATCGCACGGTTCTGCAGCGAGCGCTGCATTCCCCTCGTGGCTAGCGGCGCCGCGACCTCGCTAGAGGGCAACATCGCTGCGATCCGCGGGGGCCTTGCCGTGAACTTCGGGCGGATGGATCGCATCCTCGAAGTCCATGACGGCGATCTCGATTGCCGTGTGGAGGCAGGCGTCACGCGCGAGCAGCTCAATCACCATCTGCGCGACCGGGGCCTGTTCTTCCCGATCGACCCGGGCGCCAACGCCAGCCTAGGCGGGATGGCATCGACCCGGGCGTCCGGCACCAATGCTGTACGCTACGGGACGATGGCGCATAACGTGCTGGGGCTGACGGTCGTGCGGGCCGACGGCACGGTCATCCGGACCGGCGGACGGGCGCGCAAGTCGGCGGCCGGCTATGATCTCACCCATCTCTTCGTCGGCTCGGAAGGAACGCTGGGGCTGATTACCGAAGTGCACCTGCGCCTCTACTGTATCCCTGAAAGCATACTGGCGGCGACCTGTGCCTTCGAGACTCTGTCGGGCGCGATCGAAACGGTGACCGCGCTGGTCCAGATGGATGTTCCAGTGGCTCGCGTCGAATTTCTTGACGAGGTTCAGGTCCAGGCGTGCAACCTCTATTCGGGACTTGATCTTCCCGAGCGACCGCACCTCTTCTTCGAGTTCCACGGCACCGTCGCGTCGGCGCGAGAGCAGGCCGAACTGGCCGAGGGCATCGCGGCAGACAATGGCGGCACCGGCTTCGTACGCGCCGACCGGGTCGAGGGGCGCAACCGCCTGTGGAAGGCGCGGCACCACGCCTATTTCGCCGCACTCAACTTGCGGCCAAATGCTGAGGTCTGGACTTCGGACGTGTGCGTTCCGATTTCCAGCCTAGCCGCGGTGGTGAGCGCCGTTCGTGCTGATATCGACGCGCATCGTCTCCTCGCGCCGATCGTGGGTCATGTCGGCGACGGCAATTTCCACGTCCTGTTCAATCTGGAGCCGGGCAACGTCCGCGAGCGCGCCGACGCCGAGGCGATCTACTATCGCATGATCGACCATGCCCTGGCTGTCGGCGGTACGTGTACCGGCGAACACGGCATCGGACTGAACAAGCGCGAGCATCTCCTCGCAGAAGCGGGGGGCGGGGCCATTGAGGTGATGAAGGCCCTCAAGCTGGCGTTCGATCCGCTGGGCATTCTCAATCCCGGCAAAATCTTCCTGCCCGATTGACCTCCGTGCCCGGTTCGTCTCATTTCGTGTCGAGCCTTTGACGTGCCTTTGGAAACGGGGATATGGGGGAGGTTGACGAGGCCCGCCTGACAGGAGCGATGCTTGGTAATGGCGATGATAAGGGTGAACGCGAAGTGTGGAGGAAAGCCTTTGACGGGCGATTGCGATCAGACGGTCGCGTAGGAGTTCCGTTCGTGGTGAATTCGTACCTCGTATCTGCGGCCGGCCGATCGTGACGGTCGAACGGTCGAACCGGCGTCCTTCGGAGGGCGGCTATGCCCGGGGTGACGAGACCCGGCTTCGGATACTGGAAGTCGCTCTCACGGCTTTCGGCGATAACGGATATGAAGGCGCATCGACACGCGCGATCGCCACGCAGGCGCAGTCCAACGTCGCCGCACTTCAATATTACTTCGGAAGCAAGGACGGCCTCTACCGCGCTTGCGCCCAGCATCTCGTGGTCAAGGCGCAGGAAGGGTTGAGCGAGGCGGTCGCCTTGCTGGACGATGCCGGACCGGACGAGACACGCGAAGCCTTGGTCGAGCGGCTGTGCCAGTTTCTCGACCAACAGGCTGTGTACCTCTATGCTGACGACGACACCAGGAACTGGGTTCTGTTCCTGGCGCGGGAGCAGACGCGGGCAGAGCCCAGCGAAGCTTTCGAGCTGATTTTCGAGCAACTCATACTGCCGATGCATGTCAAGGGTGCCCGGTTAGTCGGCAGGATTATGGGCAGGCCCGCCGACGATCCGGAAACGAAGCTGACCATGTCAATGCTGACCTCCCTGCTTTTGACCATGCGCGTCTCGTCGCAGACGACCAGCCGCCTGATGGGATGGGGCGACGTCCGGGGAGAGCGGCTCGATATGGTGCGAGCCGCTCTTCGTACGCATGTCGAGAGCAACCTGCGCCGCTTGTGTTGAAGGAACTGGGCGAAGCGCCCCGTGCATCTTCGGACCTCACGGCGAGCCAGCGGCGAGGTGGTGCTGGCGCCCCTCTACGACCTCGTCGCGACGCGTGCGTGGGAGGAACTGTCCCCGCGCCTGGCGATGCGGTTCGGCGGCGCATCGCGACTGGAGGACATCGACGCGGAGAGCTTCGCCCGCTTCGCGCAGGATGCCGGGCTGACCGCTCCGTTCGTGCGCCGCCGAGCGGTGACGGTTGAGGCGGCGATCGGGGGACGGATGGCCGTGCCAGAGCTGCCCGAAGGCATCACTGCCGCGCTTGCCGAGGCGACCGCAGAGCGTGCCGCCCGCCTGGCGCTCGAGGCGCGTTAAGGGCCGATCCCGACACAGGGGCGGGACCGGCCCTCGTCCCATCAGGGCCGCGTCAGAGCGCGACCTCGACCGGCTTGGTGGTTTCGGCTTCGGGCAGCGGCTTGATCTTGAGGCCGGTCATCAGCTTGGGCAGCGCCGTGCCGATCGTGCCCAGACCCTTGCCCTGCATGCCCAGCAGGCTGGCGGCAGATTTGAATTCACCCACGCGGGTCAAGAGTTGCGGGTTGCTGCCGACCGACTGCAGCATGCCGGGCGCCGCACCGGCCAGCTTGATGTTGCGGGTGATGCCGAGCGCCAGGTTGACCAGGGCGGCGCCGATGATCTTCTTCTGCTCGGCGTTCCCGTTCTGGTAGGCGGCGGTCATCCCGTCAGTCATCGCCCCTTGCGCCGACAGGGCAGTGAGGTCTTCCTGCATCTTGGCCTTGTGGCTGCCCAGTTCGCCGAAGTTCTGCGCATTCTGGATCGCCGTGATTTCCTCCTTCTGCGTGGCGAGGCCGTTGCGGTCCTTCAGTGCCTGCGCCAGCAGCGCGGCGGAGATCATCACGTTCTTGGTCGAGAGCAGGGCGCCGTCGAGGAACGCACCGGCGTCGGCGCTGGATACGCTGCTGTCGGAGCCGCCGCCCAGCATCTTCTTACCCAGCCCGCCCAGGGCGCCGAACTGCGCCGAGGCGCCCATGGGCGCGGCGAGGACGGCGGCAGCAAGCAGGATCGCGATCGATTTACGGGTATTCATGAAAGTCACACTCCTCGATTGAATCAGGTTTGAGAAAAGGGTTCAGGACGCGGGCTTGAGCGCGGCGGCGGCTTTGGCGGCCACCGGCAATACTTGCCCGGCAAGGTCGGACTGGAGCATGGCCGACTGCGCCTGGGCATCGCTGCCGGCGGGCAGGCGCGTGGGCGACAGCGTGACAGCAAGGCCGCTCGTGCCGATCTTCGGGCCGGAGGCCAGCGCGCCCCGGTGCAGGGTGTAGCCGGCCGTCAACTGATACCCGGTAGCGGCCGGAACCACGGCGAGCACCGGTACGAAGCAGACATCCACCGGCGCCGCGGCGGCCGCCGCGAAGCGATCCCACCCGGCGAAGCTGGGGGCATAGGCAGCGAGCAGGGAGGCAAGCTGCGTCACCCGAACCGGCGCGGCTATGCGTCCGGCCAGCAGCGCGGGCGCGGCAAGGGCGTAGCCCGGCATCGCCACCTGTCCGCGATCGTCGAGGGCTGGAGTGCCCGCTGCGTCCAGGCACTGGCCGACCGTCTGGCGCATCGTCGCCGGAACGCCCGAGGCTTCGAGCGCAACGACTTCGCCACCGCGCAGGGATAGCGGGACGACACCGGCGTCGGTCACGGCAAGGCCGTCCGCCACCGCCTGGCGCGTGGTCACGTCGCCCACTGGCACCATGACGGCGCCTGTCACGCCCGGAAAGCGGCCGGCCGGGCGCAGCACCGGCAAAGTCTGGCCGAGCCCCGCCGCGCCTGCATCGTCGGTCATCACCAAGGCGCCGCCCTTGTCGGTCAGCGGTACGAAGCGCGGCTGCGGACGGAACGTGGAGATCGCCTTGGCAGCATCCCCCAGCGCATTGCGCAGGACGGCATCGTGGCGCTGCGATGCCGAGAGGCGGATACCCCGCGTCACCTTGTCCTCGATCACGTTATGCCCCTGCCACGACCCGATCGCGCGGCCCGAGGCATCCACCAGCGTCACGAAGGCGAAGGCCTCGTGGTGATCCATCACAACGCCGGGGATCTCGCTCGGACGGGTGGAGGAGGGCAGCAGGACCGTGCGCACGTCCACGACGTAGTCGGGCAGGCTGCGCGCATCGGGGGCAAGGTCGGCGCCCGCCCCGTCCAGCGCCAGCGTGCGCAGGGCCGAGAATGCGGCATTGACCGGCACCGGGGCGAGGGCGCTGCCGCTGCCCAGCGCATCCTCGAAGATCTGGCGCAGCCAGTCGGGGGCATAACCTTCGGGCGTGCCGTCGATCACGGTCAGCACGCTGGGCCGTGCCAGCGTCTCGACTGGGGCGGTCGCCAGGCGCGAAAGTACCTGGCCGGTGCGATAGTCGCCAAGCTGGGCCTGGACGACGGCATAGTCGGGCCCGGCGTAAAGCACTTTGCCGTCGCCATTGATGCCGTCGCCCGCGCGCAGGCCGGAGGCGCGGCCCTTGTCGACGACGTGGCCGGTTTCGCCTTTCGCCAGCGTCACGGTGCCGAGCACTTTGGCGCTCTGGGCATAGGGGCGGAAGGCGGCAGCGGCTTCGGTGACCAGGGCGTGCATCGCGGCGTCGAGGTGCGCTTGAACCTGGCGCGCCATCTCCGCGTCCACGGTGCCGGCGGACTGCACGCCTTGCGCCACGTCGTTGCTGGTTCGGGTGAAGACGACTTCGCCGGTGGCAGGGTTGGTGATGTCCAGTGTCAGCGTGATCGGCGCATAGGCATCGACCACGCCGCCGGGCTTGGCCACGGTGTGCAGCCCCGCGCGCGTCAGCCGCAGCGAGACGGCAAGCGTGCCGCGAAGCCGCGCCGCCGGGGTCGCCCCTGCGGGAAGGTGCGCGCCGAAGGTCGGCTCGACGTTGCGGAATCCGCTCGCGACCGCCCGGGCGAAGGCATTGCCGATGGCGACGCGCTGGTCGAGGCGGAGGCTGGCACAGAACAGCGGATCGACCATGGTGGCTCCGCTTTGCGCCGCGCCGGGCGCGCACACGCCGCCCTCGAAACCGTAAAGCGCAGGTGCGGCCCACAGCCACGGCACCCCCGCGTCGAGCGGCGCAGCGTCCTGCGCGAAGGCGGGCAGGGGGCAGGCCAGGACGGCGGCGAGCGCCGAGGCGCGCGCGAATGCGCTACCCATTGCCTTAGACCCCGCCGCAAGTGGAGAGGCACAGCGTGATCGCGCGGCCGTCGACGCTGGACTGCATCGCCGCGAAGGCGGGCCGGGCGCGCAGTTGCTGGAACAGCGCGAACTGCAGCGGCATGGCGCCTGCATAACGCACGGTCAGCCGCAGCTCGCTCGCCCCCGAGGAGACGAACGCCTGCATCTGCGCGCCCGGCGTGGAGGCGATCGCGTCGAGCAGGTCCTGTTGCAGCCCCATGTCGAGCTTCGCCGCGCGCAGTACCAGCGTGTAGTCCGCCTCCTGCCGCGTGTCTTGGCCGAGCGCGGCGCTCGCCTTCGCGCGCCAGTGGCGCTGGATTTGCGGGCCCAGCCTGGCTGCGGCGGCGCTCGACAGCTTGCGCGCGAGGTTGGCAGCGCAGTCTTCCGGGCTGATGCCCAGCGCGGTGGCGGGGAATACGCCGCTGGCGATCGTGCGCCCGTCCTCGCTGGCGGCGGCGCCCGCATCGAGCTGGCCCGAGCACAGTGCCTGCCCGCTGGCGGGATCGCGCCCGGATTGGGTGACCTTGAACGCGCCGCCCAGGAAGAACGGGGTGTTCCGTGCCTTCAGGCTGCCCAGGAACCCGGCGAAGCTGGGGTCGCGCTTGAGGTCCTGATAGCGCGGCACGCCCGAGGGATAGTACGACGAGAGCGCCATCCAGGAATCGGCGACCTGCACGTCATAGTCGAGCAGCGCACCGTTCAGGCCCTGCCGGATGGCGTCGCCGTCGACGCTCTTGGGCGCGGTCTGATAGACCACGTGCGCGCGATAATAGACGTCGTCGTGCACTTCGGCCTGGACGTTGGTGCGGTCGGCGAAGGACGAGGAGGCAGCAAAGGCGCTCGACGACTTGGTCGCCGAGGCGCTGGAGGCGCGGTTCGAATACCCGCTGGCCGAACTGCCCGCATAAGCCCCCGCAGCGGCCCCGCGCGCCGATCCCGCCGCCGATCCGCCCTGGCCCGATGCGCCGTAGGCGGCGGCGCTGCGCTGCTGGTAGGCCCCCGAAACCGCAGTACGCTGCGCCCCCGAAGACGCGCTGCTCGATCCCGAGGCACTGCGATAGCTGGAACCGCCCGCCTCCTTCGCGGATGCGGTGACGCTGGAGGTGTCGGAGAACGAGGCACCGGTGCGCCGGTCGTATTCCACGTCCAATTCGGCGGGCGCGGACAAGTCAGTCGCGGTGCCGTCGTCGCGGTCGAGGTAGACGAGGATCAGCTGGCGATTGCCGTCCGCGCGCTGCGATGCGCTGTCGAGCCCGAAGTCGGACAGCATCGTGCGGAACCAGGCCTGATCGATGTCGGCGGTGAGGTGGACGAGGAAGTCCTTGCCTACCCGCTCGGACGTCTGGGCCGAGATCATGTCGTCGCGCACCTGCCCGGCCATGCGATCGACGATGTCCGGCGTCGCCTCGCGGATACGGCCCGCGCCGATCGTCGAGATCAGCATGGCACGCACGATGTCGCGCTTGGCCTCGAGTATGGCGAGGTTGCGCACGGACTCGGTGTCCTTGGTGATCATGGCGCGGCCGTTGCCCTGCACGGTGTCGGCAAAGGCGGGGGTAATGGCCATCAGTGGCGCAAGGCAGAAGGTAGACGCGCGCAACCAGGCGCGCAGGCAAGCACGATCGCTCATCACGGGAACGGTCCTGTCAGTAAGGGAAGGGAAGTGGGGAAGGTGTCAGAAGTCGGTGTCGAGAACGACGTCGCCGGCCTGGATATGCGTGCCACCGCCCGGCTTTTCGCGCAGCGACACGCCATCCCCGGCGCGGCCGCGCGGCGATCCTGCGACGATTGCGGTTCTTGCGGCGCTTCCTGCCGCATCGCCGGCCACAGGGTTCGCCCGGTCGAGCAATGCGGCGAACCGGTCGGACCCGCTGATCTGCGCGAAGGCTGGGTCTTCGAGCGCGCGCGGGGCATCGGGCAGGCCCAGCGCGATCGCCTGGTCCAGCGCATCCAGCGCCCGGCCTTCGTTGCCGGCGAGCGCTTCGGCGCGCGCCTGCTCGAAGCGGGCGGCGGCATCCTTGGGGTGGGCTTTTACCTCGGCGGCGGCAAGGTCCACCGCCTCGCCGAAGTTGCGCGCGACGATGGCGGCGCGCACGCCGGCCAGGCCGGCAGGCGCATCCTGCTGCGCCTCGGTGCCCGACGGCGCGACCTTGTCGCACCCGGCCAGCGTCATGGGCAGCGCCGTGCCCAGGCACAGCGCAAGCGCCGCAAACCTTGCGGATTTCATGATTGATAACCCCCTAATACCGGCGTGTCCGATCGCTTACGGACGCCCCCGCCGGTGACTGCGTGATTCCAGTGACTTAGCTCGAAAAAGTATCCGTATTTTTCCCGGGTACCCTGATGGGGCCCGGACCAGTGACCATGCGCCTCATCCCGCCGGCACACCGAGTGCGACATGCAGCATTCGTTGCTGACGACGGGTCATCTGTGAGAGAAGTGCTAGGTAAACAACGATTAAATTCTTGTAATTGCAAAGCGGCAGCATTGCTGCGCAGATACTTCTGCCGGCATGCTTGGATACGGGCGGCGGTCAGCGCATGGGCAAGCTGCGCCGCGCGTTGACGCTCGTTTATCTGCTTTCAGAATCCAGCGAAGGCCTGACGCTGGACGAAATGCCGGCCGCGCTCAACGCGCTGGTCCGCCTGCAGCGCAGCCGCATCTAACGCGAAAACGACTACGAGATCGTCCTGCGCGTCGGCCCTAGTGCCGTGGACTTCGCCCGCTACTGTCGCTTTCACCCCGCCCAGACGCTTGAGATGGATGGCGACGAACTCTTCGCGAAATTCCACAGCGCCGTCTCCAGCCTTCCGACCCCGCACCTGCGCTTCAACTACCCGCTTCTGCATCCCCTAGAATGCCAGTTGCTGATGGGGGAATACGAAGTGGTGTTCAGAGAACCACCGCCGGTACATCTTCGTCCAAGTTGTCCTACCGCCAAAACGATGATCATGCGGTAGCCAGACGCTTTGCACCGTCTGGTTGATCCCACTGGCATCCTCGTGTCCGCTGCGCCGGGCGCGAATGAGGTCGCGTACCGCCTCGTCCGCCTCGAGCGGCATCCACATCGCTGTGAGTTCACCGGCCCCTATCAGCCGGGTCAGCGTCATTGCGTCACGTCGGTCCGCTTTCCAATTCAGAAGGTTGTGGGCAGAGCAGGTTTCATCAGTCAACGCAAAACGCCAGTAACTGCTGGACGGTCTACCGTGCCCCATCTCTTTCCTCAAAGCAGGCAGGGCAGACAATGTCTATACCGTGAATTTCCCGGATATCAATTATCAGCAAAATCGATCCATGCGGCACGTCGGCAGCAACATTGGTAATCATAACTAGGCGTTTCCACCCATACCATAATTATGGGATGACGTACGAACGAACTTGATAAAGAGCAGGAATGAGGGTCGCACCTAATTGAAGTTTCATTGTTTACCGGGGGGTTAAATGAATTTTGCGACCAGTCCAAAAACGGAACACGCACTGCTGCGCATCGATGACGCGCCTGCCAACCTGCGCAACTTAAATCGCCGGACCATCGCCGAGCGCTGCCAAGCGCTGCTTAATGCAGACGCTTCACTGCGAACGGTCATATCGAACGGCTTGTTAAGCCATGAAGCCAGGCTGATCCTACAACTCGCGGTCAAAGGCGGAACGATCGTCAAGGAAGCGGCGCTGTCCTCGTGGCTGTCGGACCGAGCTTTCTATGAGTTGTCCAAGCGCCTCGAACGTGACGGGGTGATCCGACAAGAGACTGCGCCCAATGACCTGCGGACAAAGCGCATGTGCCTAAGCGATGATTTGTGGCAAAAACTTTCCAGCCTGGCGGAAGCGCCTGAAAGAATTACGGCCGATTGCTGCAAGGCGGTTGCAGCCTGATGGCGTACAGGCATTCCCAATACCTGAATACCTTCGGACTTGCCGGTTCGAACGACAAAAAGGCTGATCCCTGTCCAGCGAGGGCGTCGGACCGGTTGGATGCGGCGGTCGATGATTCGATTCAATCACCCAAGTTATCGTAGAGATGGGCGACCAGGCCCTCATCGACGGCAATCGACTTCGATCGGCGGTCATGCGCATTCAGTTCAAACCTGATCAGGCCGACTGTCTCCAGGCGCTTGAGCAACTGGTGGAAAGCGCGACCGGAAAGCAGCGATGATGCCGATGCATCTTTCACGATCAGGCTCTCGCTGACAGTTGCCTGCAGGATCAGTCTAAAATCGTGGCTGAGCAAACTGCTCCCGAATTCCGCCCGCATATCGCTGTCCAGTTCGAGCAGTTTGTAAAGCGTATGCTGGACGCGGCGCCTGACCGCTGCGTCGGCAACTCGCATCGGCGGCGCCTGTTGGCCATCTGACTTTTTCACGCTGACTCACATTCCCTATTCAGCGGCAAGTACCATGCGCTTGCTTGGCGTCGCAGGCTTTGTAAACGGCAAAGCACCAGCGTGTAACGCAATTTAAAGCTGCGAATTATTCCTGCATCATTTGCCGGTTATTTATACATGAACATAATTCGTGAATATAACGCAGGCGAAAGAAGTACTTTTATTCCCATTACCGCCTTAACGACATCGCGCTGAGCCAGAGAAGTATGTCCAAACAGGCATTCACAACAAGCATCTCTGCTCCAGGCCTGAAATCGCATTTAGGGGGCATTTATGAAGTCCAGTTTTTCAGTTAGCACGCAAAGTCGTCTGCGCCGTCGGCGCGCAACACTCGCCATCACCACAGCGCTGGTGTCCATCAACGGCGGCGGTGCGCTTGCACAAAGCGTCAGCGTAACCGAGCCGACCACGACCATCGCGCTGAACACCAGCATCGCGGCTGCGGCAAATACGCCTTCAGCCTCGGTCGCAGTCAGCGTCACGGGAGCGGGCGTCGTTACCGGCGGCGGCAATGTCGTCCTTACCTCGCTCGGCGCAGGTCGCGGCGATGGCGCACTCGGCTTTGCCAGCGTGGGTGAACTGGGCGCCGTCGATGCCGACGGTCTGGTCACCGACACGGTCGGCCTGCGGCTGCTGGGCGCCGGATCGGCGGCTGCCGACAACACCGCCACGGTAACCAACAACGGCCTCGTCACGGGCGGCGTGCAGGCGACGAACTTCGGCAGCGACGTTTCGATCACCAATGCCGGCACAGTATATGGCAGCATCAACGGCACCGGCTTCGGCAACGTTGCGGTGACGACGGCTGCAGGCGGCTCCCTGATCGCAGCGTCGCAGTTCAACGGCGTGCGTGCGACCGCGTTCTCGCAGGCGACCAGCACCACGGCGGACGGCATCACCACCTCGACCATCGAGGGCGGCAACGCCGCGATCACCCAGAACGGCGATGCCACCCTGGCAGACGGCGTGACGGGCGCGAATCTCACGGCCACCGCCAACCAGGGTGACGCGAGCGTCAGCGTCAACGCCGTGGCCGGTGCGGTCTCGGCCGTCGGCGCCACCGGTTCGGGCACGTCGTGGAGCGGCGGCAACGCTGCGGTCGCGGATGCGACCACGACCACGTACGACTACGGCTTCAGCGCCGCGACCGGCACTGCGGCGGTTACCGTCGGCGCCGATGGCGATGTCACCGGCGTCTCGGCAAGCGCCGTTGGCGGGGCCACTGTTGCCGTGGACGGCAAGGTCGGCACCGGCGGCGTCAATGCCTCGTCCTCGACTTACGATTATCGCTACGTCACCACCGAAACGCGCGATGCCGACAACGTGTTCGCCGGTAACGCCTACACCCAGACCCAGAGCCAGTCCGGCGGCGCATCGAGCGTGACCGTCGGCGCAGGCGGTTCCGTCGCGGGCAGCATCAACGCGACCGGCGATGCCGGTGCGAGCGTGGCCAGCGACGGTGAAATCGCCGGCGGCATCAACGCGGTCTCCAGCGGAACCGACTACACTTACGCCGGCAGCACCAGCTACGATACCGATGGCAATCTGACCGGCAACACGTACGCGCAGACCAGCACCCGTTCGGGCGGCGCTGCGAGCGTGACGATCGGCACCGGCGGCTCGGTCAGCGGCAGCATCAACGCGGTCGGCGATGCAGGCGCCTCGGTCATCGCCAACGGCGATGTCGATGGCAGCATCACAGCCCGCCAGCCCAACATCGCCAGCACCACGTACGACAGCGTCTATACGGCCGATACCGACACGACCGTCAGCAACAGCAGCAGCACTTTCGCGGACGGGGCGGCCTCGGTCGCGATCGGTTCGGGTGCGACCGTCGGTGGTGACGTGACCTCTTACGGCAACAGCAGCGCGTCGGTCACCTCGGCGGCATCGAGCATCGTCAACGGCTCGGTCTACGTCGGCGCCCGTCCCGGCTACGAAAGCACCTCGACGACGACCAGCACGGGTTCCGACCCGGTCACCGGCGACTACAGCTACAGCCAGGAGAACACCTCCACCCGTGCGGGCGGCGATGCCACCTTCAACAACGCCGGATACGTTCGCGGCAACGTATCGGTCACCGCGCTGAATGACGCCACCGTCACCAACAGCGGCCAGGTCGTCGGCTCGACGTATGTGAACGTAGGCGGCACCGATACTGCCAGCACCTACTCCGAGAACCTCGCGACCGTGACCGAAGGGGACGTCACCAACGTCACCTACACCGAGACGGGTTCCTCGCAGACCACCGGCATCGCCGGCGACGTGACGGGTACGTATTCGGGCACCAACGGCCAGGTGAGCTTCTCACCTGTCATCGAGGGCAACATCACCCAGGAAGCGACCGGCAACAGCACGGTCAGCGCTTCGGGCACGGTCTTCGGCTCGATCGCCTCGTCGGCCGGGCTGGGCACAGGTACGTCGCAAAGCGAATGGACCTTCACCGACGTCTATGTGAACGACGCCGCGGCGCCGGAAAACAACACATCGACTTACACTTATGCGTCGACGGGTTCCTCGACCTCCGCCGCAGGCACGAGCACGGTGAACATTACCGGCCACGTGTCGGATGCCTACTTCGGGTCGCAAACCGTTTCCTCGAACGGTACCACGGGTAGCACTGTCACCGTCTCCGGCATCGTCGACGGATCGGTGAATTCGAACGCGAACGGCATCGCCAGCACGCAGAGCACCTCCAACTCGGTGGATACCTACGCGGGTTCGCCTTCGGTCCTGATCGGTTCCGACTATGCGGACAGCTATGCCAGCACCGTAACCGGCGGTGCTGGTGTCGGCAACGTGACCGGATCGGGCGAAGTCAACGGCTCGCTCAGCGTCACGGGCGTGTCTTCGGCCTCGGCTCAGGTCGCCGCAGGTGCTAGCGTGCTCGGCAACGTGACGGTAGCGGCCGCTGGCTCCGACATGGCATCGGCCAGCACGGACCTCTACGCCTTCGACGCCGAGGCCGGGACTTCCACCCGGACCCAGACCGAAGCGTGGTCCTCGCAGGTCGCCGCCGCATCCGGCAACGCTTCGGCAGCCGTCGACGGTCTTGTCGAAGGAAGCCTCGTCGTGTCGGCAGGTCGTGGCAATGCCTCTGCAACGGTCACCGGCCAGGTCGGCGGCTATGTTGACGCCTACGCCGTAGGCTTCAGCTCGGCAAACTCGACCGAGTGGACTTACGCCGGAACGTCGGCCTCGCCGGTACTGACCGATTACACCAGCACCAGCAGCTCCACCATTTCGGGAGGCACTGCCTCGGTTGTGATCGACACTTCGGCAGCCTTCAAGGCGGACGGCGTGGGCACGGCGACGCCCAGCGTCTCCGACGTCTATGCAGGAGGTCTCGGCGGCGCGACCATCTCCGTTGCGGCGGGATCGAGCGTCGATGGTTCGGCCTACGCGTCGAGCAGCTTCACCGACACGACCAGCACGGTCACGCGCAACTACGCCGACGCCGGCGTCGTCACGCAGAACTACAGCTATGCCGAAACGCTGGTCGGCAACGCGGCAAGCGTCACCAATGCCGGGACGATCGCCGGTGCGGCAGTGGCCGAAGGTCTCAAGACCGCCTCGGTCACCAACAGCGGCGAAGCGGCGGCTCTTGTCGCCTATGCCGGCGGCGTGAGCGAAAGCTACGTCGAAGTCGATAACGACTGGACCAACCTGAGCCCGTCCACCCACACGATTACCCGTACCACGACCTACACGCCAGTCGGCGGGGCCGCCTCGGTCACCAACAGCGGCACCACTTCGTACATCGAAGTCGCCGGTGCCACCGGCACGGTGACCAATAGCGGGACCGTGGAAGGCGATATCTCGCTGGGTATGGCCGTACCGAACGGCACGGCGGTCAGCGTGGTCACCTCGACCTCGCCGTCGTTTTACCCGGACGGGGTCTTCACCCCGGCTGCGACGCTGCCCACCCAGACCTACACCGTCAACCAGAACGGTATCCTGGAAGGCAACGTCTACGTCACCGGTGCGGACTACGCGGGCTACGAGACGGCCGACGCAACGTTCAAGACCAGCAACGTCGCCGCAACGGTGAACCTCAACACGGGTTCGCAGACCACCGGTTCGTTCTTCGCAGAGAACAACACCGACACCGTGGTCAACGTGAACGGCGGCAAGCTGACCCTGGTCGGCCCGGCCTACGTTCCCGCCGAAACGATCGATGCCGACGCCGTGTGGTCGGCCGGCCTCGAGGCGGGCGCCACCGGCGGCAGCTTCAAGCTGAACGTCAACTCGGGCACGGCGGAGATCACCCCGCCGGTCGATGGTCCCTTTGGCATCAATGGCGACGTCGCCGTGGGCGCCAACGGCACGCTGATCGTCGGCGCTCTGGTCACCCCGGCCAATACCGGATCGGGCGCCAGCATCACCGGCACCACGCCCACGATCGTGGGTACGGACCTCGTGGTTTCGGGCAACTTCACGACTGCCGGTACGCTGGCCGTCGGGCTCAACGGCACGCTGGTGAAGACCCCGGTTGCACCGGTCTCGACCTCGACCGACTTCCTCGCCCCGATCACCACCGTGCTGACCGGTTCGGGCCTTGCCTACACCACCCCCGAAGCGGCCGGCGTGGCGATCAACTCGCCCTCGTCGATCACCGTGGGCGGCAACCTGGCGCTTGGCGGCAAGGTGCAGGTCTATGTCCCGACCGGCTCGATCTTCCTTGGCGGAGAAAGCGCGGATCTCTTCACCGTGGGCGGAACGGTCTCCGGCGCCGTCTCGGTGGTCAGCAACCTGAACTCGCAATTCGTGACGCTGGCCTCGAAAACCTCGGGCGGCACCGTCTCGGTCGAAGCCACCCGCGTCAGCTATGGCACGGCGGCAACCAGCCCGAACGCGACCGCAGCCGCCGTCGCTCTCGACAAGGCCATCCCGGGCGTGGTGCAAGTTCTGGTCGACGATGCATCGGGCGTGCGCAGCTACGCCTCGATCGACGAACTGAACAAGATCCAGGACGTCGCTAACCTGGTGTCGAACCTCGACTGGAACCTCTCTGCGGCGCAGGCTGCCGCGGTGTTCAACGAGCTGGCTTCGGCTTCGATCTATGGCTCGCTCGCCAACCTGCGTCAGAACGTCGCGTTCCAGGGGCAGCTCGATCAGCTTGCCCAGCGCCGTGACGGTCAGGCCGGTGCCACCGGTCTGTGGATCGCGCCGATCGGCAACTTCGCGAAGTTCAGCGGCACTGACTCGGGTGCCGCAAAGATTGACGCGACGAGCTATGGCGCGGGCGCAGGCCTCGACATCGCCTATAACGAGACCGGTGCTTTCGGCTTCGGCTTCGGCTATGCCCGCCACAACGTCGATGCCAAGGGTCAGCCGGTCAAGGTGGACGGCAAGACCTACTCGCTGGGTGCCTACTGGACCCAGGGCTTCGGTCCGCTCTCGGTCAATGCGCAGTTCGTCTACGGCTTCTCGAGCTTCGATGCGCAGCGCAACTTGGCACTGCTGGCCCGCAAGGTCACCGCGGAGTTCAACGGCAATGAATGGGACGGCAGCATCGGCGTGTCGTACAACTTCGGCCAGGGCGATGTCGAAATCGTGCCCTACGGTGAACTGGCGATCCGCCACTGGAGCACCAAGGGCTTCACCGAAGAGGGCGGCGCAGGTCTGGGCCTCAAGGTCGAAGGCGACAGCAAGAGCGTCTTCGAGCCGACCCTGGGCGTTCGTTTCGCCACGGTTGCCACGCAGACCGACACCTTTACGCTGCGGCCCTATGCCAGCCTGGCCTACACGTTCCAGGGTGATGCGGGCACCACCCGCACGGTCGGCTACCTTGGCGATCCCGACGGCAACACTTTCGCACTGAAAGGTGTCGATCCGAAGGGCTATGCGACCGTCGCCGCCGGTCTCAGCACCATCGTGGCTGACAAGGTCAACATCTCCCTGGGCGGTACCTACGCCTTCGGTAGCAACAACAATGTCGCGACCATCCGGTCGGTGATCGGTATCAAGTTCTAATCGCCCCCTGAGCTTGTATCCACTGGAAGGGTGCCGGCACGTCCGGCACCCTTCTCTTTGTGCACATCTGATAAATTTACCTTGCCGCTCTGTCGCGCTTTCTTACACTGATTTTCGTGCGACAGCAGCCGGCAGCGTGCACCGACAGGTCGACTTCTGCGAGCCGGCGTCCTCGCCACGATAGCAGCAAGTTCTGCGGTCGGTGTGACGTCGAAACGCTCGACAAGAAGCTGGTCGGATACCGGGCATTCAGGTCCGCGATCCAGTTTGGATTGCGAACGCACGCAGTCAGATCAGACCGTCTGCCAATATGACCTGCGCTACTCGCGGCCTATCCGGTGGAAGCGCCCTTGATTAGCCAGTTACCGGACATGCGCTTCCCCTCGTTGAACGCCAGTCAGGCGGCAGTAACCTCGACTCTAACCCCATTCAGGACCGCGGTGCCCGACGCAGGGTCCAGCAGGGATGGAGGGCTCAGTTGATTGATATTGCTCCCGGGGCGTTCCTCGGCCACGCGCAGTCGGGCGCCGGGCCGGTCATGGCCCCAACCGTGCGGCAGACATACGACGCCGGGCCTGATGTCGAGCGTGATTTCCAGCGGAGCGGTCACTGCGCCGTTGCTGCTATGCACGATGACTGCGTCCCCCATCGCCAACCCCCGCTTCTCCGCGTCCACAGGATGCATCTGCAGCGTGCAGCGGTCCTTTCCCTTCACCAACGTGGTGACATTGTGCATCCAGCTGTTGAGCGAGCGGAGCTGGCGGCGGCTGACGAGAAGCAGGTCGTCGGACGGGACCGCGAGATCGTTCTCAAGCCGTTCGAGGTCCGTCAGGAAATGGGGATGGGTCAGGTCGATCCTGCCCGAGGCGGTCCGAATTGCCGTCGCGCCCAGGCTGACGGCGGGGCCAAGCAATATGCCTTCGGGTTTCGCCTTGAAATGATCCAGCGTCAGCCCGTCCGGCACCGCGCCGAAGCGGTCGCCAAATGGCCCCGATCGGATGCACAGGTCCAATATGCGTTCGGGGCCATGGTCGGGCAATGCGGTCATCGCGACGGACCGGTCTATGCCGACCGCATCGCACATGCCCCCGAAATATTCGTCGTCCAATGCGTCGACATCGGGATCGTCCATACCGCCGAACAGCGCGCCGAGCCGGATCATCACTTGCCATTCCTCGGGGCGATCGATGGGATCGGTCAGGACGGGCGAGTAGTGACCGCCGCTGGTCGCGCTCCAAGGCCAAGCCCATATATCCCAGTGCGGTTGTTCGAGCAGCGATGGACTGGGCAGGATAACATGAGCGTGGCGGGTCGTTTCATTGATATAGATATCCAGACTGACCATGCAGTCGAGCTGCGGCAACGCTTCGTCCAGCCGGGAACTCCCGGGTACGCTGAGGACTGGATTGCCAGCCATCGTAAGCAGCGCGCGGACCTGCCCCGGCCCCGGCGTGTCGATCTCTTCGGCGAGGCAGGAGGCGGGGTACTGACCCAGAACCGAGGGAAATCCGCGCACGCGCGACAGCGCTCCCATAATCTCGGCGGTGCTGGGATAAGGCGGCGTCAAGTCCAGATGCGGAGCGACCTGCGTGCTCCACATCATACCGCCCGGCCGGTCGAGATTGCCGGTGACGATGGAAATGACGTCGATCAGCCAGGACGTCAGGGTGCCGTAGTTTTGCGTACAGGTGCCGATCCGGCCATAGACGGCGGCTGTGGGGGCACGGGCAATGGCGTCGGCAAGATCGCGGATCGTGCTGACATCGACGCCGCAGAAAGCGGAGACACGCTCTGGCGGGAAGCGATGCGCGATCGCTGCGATCTCGTTCAAGCCGTCCACCCACTGCCCCAAAGGCCCCGGATTACAGATGCCGCTTGCCAGCAGGAAATGTAACACGCCCAGCAGCAGCGCGGCGTCCCCGCCTGGCCGGATACCGATCCATTGATCGGCGGCCTGGGCGGTGCGCGTTCGGACTGGATCGACGACGATTACTTTGCCCCCCCGGGCGCGCAATGCGCGGATCGCGCCCATGACGTCGCGGTGCGCGAACAGGCTGCCTTTGGATGCGGCGGGGTTCCCGCCCAGGATAACGAACAGGTCGGTACGATCGATGTCCGGCACCGGGATGCGCCACATGTCGCCGTAAAGCAGATGCGAACTCACATTTTTGGGTAATTGGTCAACGCTGGATGAGGAAAAGCTCGCGTCGAAGCGTGCCAGCCCATGCAGAAGCATCATGTATCGGCCAGTGGCGAAACCCTTGCCGGACATATTGCCGGTATAGCTCGCCACCAGCGCATCGGGGTGATCGTGCCGCATCCGCTTCAGGCGGTCGGCGATATGGTCGAATGCCTCATCCCAGGTTGCGCTGCGCCATGCCAGCCCGTCGCGGATCATGGGCGTGGTGATGCGGTCCGGATCGCGATGTAATTCGCCGAGCGTGGTGCCCTTGGGGCAGATATGGCCGCGGCTCCACACATTGTCGGGGTCGGGCCGGATGCTGATCCGACCTTCGGCATCCTCCGCGACGGCAAGCCCGCACATTCCTTCGCAGAGCGGGCATGTGCGTTTGTGCAGGGCAGCCATCGTCGCAGCATCGCCGTCGCTCTTTGTCATCCTGATCTCCCGTATCTCATGGCTACAGTTTCAAAATCGGCGGGGAAAGCGGTGAGGCAACTTAACGATAGGTTTTGAACTTGGGCGATATCAAAGATCGTCGCCCTACATCCCGCCCTGACCTAGAAAAATTGGGGGGTGCGCTTCCGCTGCCGATACGCAGACGGACGCGCCAGACAATGGGTCCGGTCAACGGCCAGAACGGGGAGAACGGGACAATGACAAAAGATCATCTTTTTGGCGCGCCGGCGCTGGCCCTTGTCGGAACGGCCTTGGCGGCAGTTTTTTGCGCGCCGGCTTTTGCACAGGATGCTGCCCCGCAGCCAGTCGCAAGCGCGAACGAGATCATCGTTACCGCGCGCCGGACCGAGGAAAATGCGCAAACGGTGCCCGTCACCATCGCCGCGTTCAACGCCGACACGCTGCGCCAGTCGTCGATCCGCGAGACGCAGGACCTGATGTACGCTGTGCCCGGCGTTTATCTGACTGGCGCCGGCGGCAAAGAAAATGCGGTCTATTCCATTCGAGGGCAGGGCCGTCCGGTCGCAGGGCCGGGCCAGCCCGGTGTCGTCAGCTATTTCGCGGAGGTGCCGCTACCCAATTTCGGATCGTCGGCGATGACCTACGACCTCAGCAGCGTTCAGGTACTCAAAGGTCCGCAAGGAACCCTGTTCGGCCGCAATACGACTGGTGGCGCGGTCCTCCTCTACCCCACCGTGCCGACCTACCGATTGGAAGGCTATGTTCAGGGCAGTTACGGCAATTACGACTACAAGGACTTGGAAGGCGCCGTCAATCTGCCCATCGTCCAGGACAAGGTCGCTATCCGCTTCTCCGGACGGTTGAGCCGGCGCGACGGCTATACGAAGAATATCGGCACGGGCGGAAACCCGGACAATGTCCATTCGGACCAGTTCCGTCTCGCGCTGCGTGTCAATCCCGTCGAGGGCATCGAGAACGTCACCTATTTCGACTATCGCAGGACAAGGTCGATCGGGTCGTCGCAGGTGCTGGTCGAGGTGACCCCGCTGGCGGCGCTATTCGGCATCGATGGGTTGTTGGGACCCGATTTGGTTGCGCAGCAGGCGCGCGGTCCCCGTGTTGTGGACTACGGTGTCTTCGTGCCGCGCAGCAATCAGAAGCACAGCACGATCATCAACCGCACCGAGATAGACCTGGGCTTTGCGACTTTTATCAATATCTTCGGCCATCAGAGGCTGGAGTGGCTCTACGACGCCAACACCGACGCGCTGCCCGAACCGATCGGACTGCTGGACGCCTATAATCTCTATCATAACCGCGTGTTGACCGACGAGGTGCAGGTGCGCGGCACCGCGCTTGACGACAAGCTCGACTGGTTAATGGGCGGATTTTACTACAAGAAGGATGATTACGATACGAACGGGTCAATATTCCCCCAGTTCTTCGGACTATTTCCCGGCAATTTTTCCTACGCTTATGTGACCGAGCACAGCCGGGCGCTGTTCGGCAATGTCAGCTATCATCTGGACGATATGGTCGACGGGCTGACGCTCAATGCAGGGCTGAGGCACACTTGGGACAAGCAAACGACCTGCGGTGGTAGCGGCGAATCCTCCCCGCCTCATACGGTCGGACCGGACGAGTGCTCTGCCAACAATCCCATATTCCTCATCGGCACCGGAGCCAAACTGACAAACCGGAATCGCGCCTTCACCTGGACCATCGGGGCCGACTGGAAGGCGAACGACGACCTGTTCCTCTATGCGACCGCGCGGAAGGGCTATCGCGCGGGCGGCCTCAATAATCCCGCGCTGGGTCCGACCCTGGTCGACCGACAGGTCTTCAAGCCTGAAAAAGTCACGGACTTCGAGGCGGGGGTGAAATCGTCTTGGACCGCGGGCCGGCTGAGCGGGCGCGCCAACATCTCGGTGTTTTTGACCAAGGCCAAGGACGTGCAATACACGCTGACTGGCTTGGTCACGCAACCGGGTTGCGCCGTCGGCGATCCCGTCTTCGGCGGGCCGCCCTTTTCGCCGGATGGCGATTGTTTCCCCGGTAACGACCCAGCGCAGTCCGTGCTGCTGGTCAACATCGGAGACACGACCGTCAGGGGCGTAGAGTTCGATCTCAGCATCAGCCCGATCCCGGCTTTGCGACTTGGTTTGCGCGGCACGTTACTGGATCAGTCGACGGACAAGATGACTCTGCCTGCCGCGCTCGCGACCGGCTATGCGGGCGTCACCAACGGCAAGGTTCCATTGAACTTCACTGCGAAGAAATCACTCAGCGCCGATATTAGGCTTGAACTGCCGGTGCCCGACACGCTGGGTAAAATATCCCTCTACAGCAGTCTCTACTGGAGCGACGAGGTGCAACTTATCGCCTATCGCGCACCGTCCTACACGCTGGTCGACGCACGGCTGGACTGGGACGATGTCGGCGGAACCAGTCTGGACGCCAGCCTGTTCGCGAAGAACCTGTTTGACAAGGACGCAATCATCGCCGGCGCCATCAACACCCCGGGCGCGCCGGGCATCAGCGTCAACTTCAACGAGCCGCGCATGTATGGCGTGCAATTGCGCTATCGTTTCGGTGGTTGATCTCGACGATGGAGGAAGAGCCGCGGCAGGCTGTTGCGGCTCGACTGGTCCGGCCTTCAATGCACAGGTCGCCAGCGACCTGATGGGCGCCATCGTCTCGGGTAGTCTCGATCGGATCGATGCTTTGCTTCATCCCCAAGCAACATGGTGGGTGCAGGGGTGGGGCATGATGACCAGGGCACAATTTCTGGAGGCCGTGGCTGGGACTATCCGGCGTGCAAGCGTGCGGGTGATGAAGGTACAGAGCCTGACGGCACAGGACGATCGGGTGGCCGCCGAAGCGCTTGGCAGTTTCGCCTTCGCCGAAGGTGAATATTGCAACAGCTATGTCTATCTGCTTACGATGGCGGACGGCCTGATCCTGCGTGGCCGGGAATATATGGACACGCAGGTGGCCGCCCGCTTCTTCGGCAGATGACGGTCAGGCAGGCGAAGCGTTGAGCGAATTTTCAAGCGCCGTCAGGTCGAGGCCGGCCTGACGCGCGACATTGCCACCGTCAAGATATTCGCGCCATGCCACGATCTTCTCGTCGACCACCTCGAATACCGCGACGAGCGGTATGGAAACCCATTTTCCGTCGATGCAACTCCAGTCGGTACGTTCGGTGAACACGAAATGGCCATCGGAGGCCGACGCCTTCATGTCGTGCCGTTGATCGCCATAGAGTTCCCGGATCTTGTCCCATTTGGCCTTGATCGCTGTCTTGCCGCAGATCGCATCGGTCGTGGGGACGATGCTCTGATAGTAGCAGTCGTCCGAAACCAGCTGCAAAGGCGCGTCGAAATCTTCTGGCCAGGTCTCACGGAAATAGCCGATGAATTTGAGCGCGATCTCTTTTGCCTTGTCGGCCATCATTGTCTCCTGCTCGTCGGGCCGGATTGCGCCCTTGTTAGAGATATTTCAGCGCCATCGTCGCTACGATGCCTACACCCATGCCGAGGATTGCTGTCGTCCAACTCGTGCCACCGGCTTGGCGACGGCACGCGCTGTCGAACTTGGGATGGTACAGGATGTGCACGACCCGACCGGTCAGCCACGCCTCCGACCACAGCGCTATCACCAGCGCGATCGCGATCCAGGCGGCATAGGAAAGGGGCGGCGGCAACAGTGAGGCGGCAACCTCCATCGCCAATAGAACGAGGCCTGGCAGCCAGAGCTTTCGATAGAGCAGATATCCGGTGCCAAAGAGGAGGCCTGCCCAGTTCCACGATGGAAGGGCGGCTGCCTTGCCGGCATCGCCACCGGCGCGAGCCAGCAACCGGCCAATCAGTACGCGGTGACGGGCCGTCCGGCAGCGGAGGACGGCGTCGAGGTCGGGATGTTCGAGCAGGCTCAGAGGCGATGAGGTGGTCATGCGATACCTACGAAAGATCTGGACTCGCGATTATAGGAGGCCGTTCTGCACGCCAACCCGTCGAACCATCCAACGATATGAATTGCATCTCGGCGATGGTCTCCGATCGGCGCGAATGGCTCCGCCTGCATTGCGATAGGTTGCAGTGCAGCTAAGGTGGCAATGAATGGCTCCGTCGGATATAGTAGATGCACGGCTGATGTCTCTGAAAGAAGGACACGGCCGGGGAGCAAGGTGGATGCAGGCACAACCGAGTCCTCAACATGCGGCAATGATGTCGGCCGCCATTCTCGACAATATCGTCGAAGGTCATGCCAGTGGTGCGTCGTTTGACGTGCAGTTGCATAGGACTCGTTGGGCCGAGCCCGGAGAGGGGGTCTTCAACCCTTCGATGTTCTTCGTCGAAATGATCCTCACCCGCCCTCTTGTACGGGCCAGCTATGATGGGCATGCAAAGGTATCGGATTATCGCCGACTGGGCGACGTAACCTGCATACCCTCCGACACGCCGCTCTATTGCGTCTGGGACGCAGGGCTTCAGCGCAGCATTTCCTGCATGTTCGATATTGAAGGATTGACGACGAGAGCGGGCATGAACTGGGAATGGCCCAGTTGCGACCCGATGAATTCGCTGGCGGTCGGCAATGATTATGTGCGCGCAGGCCTGCGACGGGTAGCCGAGGAGATACTGGCGCCTGGCTTTGCCAGCACTATGGAAATCGAGATTGCCTTGATGTTCGTCGCTGCGGAGGTCCGCCGGCAATTGCGCCGTGCACCTTCGGAGGCCATCCACTGCAACGCTACTTTGTCCACGCGACAGCTGGATAGGCTATGCTCGATGGCGAAGGATATCCCGGGTCAGGGACCTTGCATTGAGGATCTTGCCACCGTCGCGGATATGGGTGTTCGGCAACTCGCCCGCGCCTATCGCAATACCACGGGAACGACGCTCCGCAGCTTCGTTGCCAATGCGCGCATCGAGCGGGCGAAGGCGCTTTTGCTCGAGCCTGGCGTCCTGATCAAGCAAGTGGCGTTCGATACGGGCTTCAGGAGCTCGGCGGCGTTTACAGCGGCGTTTCGCAAATCTACGGGTCGGACGCCCATGGAGTTTCGGCAGGAAGTGGGGGTCGGCAAATCGGGCTGGAACGGAGTTTGTGAAAACCTGTCTTGAATCTCTTCGCCTGGGATGGGCGAGGAAGCCTGTCTGATCGGCGAATTTCCTGGCGCGCTGTACGGATTAAGGTGCGGGTAGTTTGGCAGCCGGCTCGACAGGCGCTGCTGGTGAGCGGGCGCACCCTCGATCGAAAGATAGGTTCACCGCCACGTCGATACCGTCTATTCGGCAGCACCATCAGATACAGTTTGGACTGACGTGACGCATAGGGAGGAAAGGATGATGTGAATACCCTATCCCGATCGGCCAATGGTTCGCTGCCCTTGCATGTCGATCCCGCACTCTCCACGGCTCTCGATCTTTTCTCGCAGCGAACAGTCTACGAAAATCCATATGAAACGCTCGCGGTCCGCCCACGGATTAGGGCGAACGTTCGGTCATCGCCGCCAACGTGCTGGATCGCGAGTTCACCGCCGACAGGCCCAACTAGAAGTGGGTGGCTGATCGATGAGCGACACCATGACCGCCTTGCTCGTTACCGACGCGCTGATCATGGCGATCTGGCGGAGGGGCAAGCCGGACGCCCTGCTGCATCATTCGGACCAAGGCAGTCAGGGCGGACTGAACCGGTCTTCGCAATACCTGCTCGATGGGCCAGTCCGGCAATGCTTGGGATAATTCCGCCATGGAAAGCTTCTTCTCCTCGTTCAAGACCGAGCGGATCGGGAAGAAGGTTTATCGCACCAGGGCCACGGCGAAGGCGGATGTGTCCGACTACGTTGAATGCTTCTCCAACGCAACCCAGCGTCACTCGACCCTAGGTTATCTCAGCCCTATGGATATTGAGCGAGAAGCGGGGGTAACCTGACCGAGCCTCTTTCGGTGTCCGCCAAACCGGCAGCAGGCCACAGCGACGTTAACGATAGTTCCAGGGCGTGACCCACCCTCTGCCAAAACGGCGCTTCACACTGGTTCCCGTCCAGCAATGCGCGCGCGGCCATACTCAAGCGCCATCCGCCGATAGCGGACGCCCAATTCTTAATTGTTTTGAAATTTCTCACGCATTGGCTTCTCCTCCGGGCTGATGAAATTGCTGCCGTTGTAGTCAAGGCTGAACGACGGCGGGTGTGATCCCAGCACAACACATCTCCAGATACCAATATTTAACATAATATATATTATCAATTCCAATTCATATAAGCCCCAGTTAGAAATGGCACCGGCCCGCTAGGCTGCTTTACCGGGCCGATCTATAGGCTACGCCGACCCGCGTCATCGCCCTGCCGCGCCGCAGCAGCAGCCCCTCGCGAGGTTGCGCGGAGGGTCGCGCGCTTCCAGTGCCAGCCTGCCACCGGCCGGTCTCAAGAGGCGCTCCACTTGTGTCGTCACATCATCCATGGCAGCGCAAGATCGCGCCGTGCGCTGTAGGCGTCCAAGGCGGATATTGAATCACGGCGGCGCTTTTGATTCACGCAGCCGATCGCCGTCTGCCGCAAGTGCCCGTGAAAATTCCGGGTTACGCTGCCGCCCCGGACAGGCCAGAGGCTGACGCGATGACCGTGCTGGACGCTGCCCTCCGCTCCCCAACCGCCGCCTTTCGCGCACTGGCCCTGCGCGTTGCAGATCTGCCGCTGCTTGTTGCCTACGCGCTCGCCTTTGCGCTCCTGCACTGGGCCGCGAAGCCGTGGGGCGGGGCGGGGTTCTTCTCGCTGTGGTATCCGGCGGCGGGTCTGCGGTTCGCCGTGCTGTGGAGCCGGGGCGCGCGACTGACGCCGTGGCTGGCGGCGACCGAGATCCTGACGGACTGGGCCGTCGGCGTATTTCCGCTCACAGGGCCCGGCGTCGTGCAAGCCGTGACCGGCGCCATGCGTCCCGGCCTGACTTGCGGCCTCGCCATCGCAGCGGTGCGCCATCTGGCCAAGGGAAGCGGCGACGCGCTGGCGCTGCCGCCGATGACGCTGGGTCTCGCCGCCGTCGCCGCGCCCGCGCTCAACGCGGTGATGGTGATGCCGTTCGAAGCGTGGCTTCCGGCCGACGCCGGACGCTACCGCATCGGCGTGGACATCGCGATCTCGCTGACCGGGCTGGCGGTGGGCGACCTGCTGGGTATCCTCGTCCTCGCGCCTCTGCTGCTGTGGCTCGCCGCGCTGGCCGAGGGCGCTGCACCGTTGCGCCTGCCCTACCTGAATTTGGGCCCACACCTGCGTCCGCTGCTGGAGGACGTGCTGGTCATGGCGCTGTGCCTGCTGCTGACGATCGCATTGTGGCGAGCCGGGCTGGGTGCGCAGCCGATCCCCAGCCTGCTGGCGGGAGCGTGGATCGGCCTGCGCCATGGGCGCACCGCCGCATGGTTCGCGATTTGCGCGCAGGTCTGCGTGTTTCTGCCCTACTCCGCCGGGTCGCTGGACGACGGCAAACGGCTCGAATTGCACCTCGGCCTTGCCGCCGTGGTCGTTGTCACCTGGCTCGCGGGCAGCTTCTCCGATGCGCAGAAGGCATCGCGCACCGCCCTCGACAAGCGCAACCGCCTGCTGTTCCAGGCCGAGCGGCTCAAGACCCTGCGCGCCATGTCGGTGGCGGTGATCCACGAGATCAGCCAGCCCCTCTCGACCCTCGCAATCGAGGCCGCGCACCTCAAGGCAGCCACTGCGCACCTCGACGCCGATACTGCCGCAAGCGCAGACTTGGTCGACCGCAAGGCGCGCGCTTTGTCGGACCTCGTGCGCCGGTTGCGCCGCTTTGGCGGGCGAGACGTCGACGAGCCGTCGCCTCTGCCCGTCGCGATGCTGGTCCAGACCGCCTGTCAGATCGTCACCCCCGAAGCCCGCGCCGCCGGTGGCAGGCTGGAGTGCTCCGCCATTGCCGCCGACCTCGTGGTGCAGGCGCAGGAGATCGAACTGACGCAGGCGCTGGTCAACCTGCTGCGCAACGCACTGGCTGCCAGCCCTGGACAGGTCGTGCGCCTTTCCGCCTTACCCGAGGCCGATGATGTGCGGATCGAGGTATCGAACCCGCTACCGGGCGCGCCGGAAACCGCATCAGGCGGCATGGGGGTTGGCCTCGTCATCGCCCGCACCATCGTCGAGGCCCACGGTGGCACTCTCGCCCGCCACGACGAACCAGGCCTCGTGCGTTTCACCATTTCGCTGCCCCTTCTCACCGGAGCTTTCGCATGAACCCGAACGCGCCCGTCGCCGTGCTGGACGACGATGCCGACCTTGCCGCCACCGTCGCGCGCCTGCTGGGCCGCCACGGCCTGGCCGCGCACGCCTTCACCGCGCCGCAGAGCCTGCTCGACACGCTCCCCGCCGAGCCGTTCGGCTGCGTGGTCAGCGACATCCAGATGGGTGAGATGGACGGCTTCGCCTTCGCCGACGCCTTGCGCGCGCAGGACCCGGCGGTGGCGCTGGTGTTCATGACCGCCTGGCCCACCACCGCCCACGCCGTCGACGCGGTGCGCCGCCACGGCGGGCTCGACTACCTGGAAAAGCCCATCGACGAGCAGCGGCTGATCGCAGCGGTCAACGAGGGCCTCGCCTGGTCGGGCAATCAGCGCCGCATCGCCGCCGTCACCGCCGCCTTCACCCGGCGCGAGCGCGAGGTCTTCGACCTGCTGGTGCGCGGCCATTCGAACAAGGAGATCGGCCAGCGGCTCGCCATTTCCGCGCGCACCGTGGAAGACCACCGCGCCGCAATCGTCGCAAAGTCCCGCACCAACGGCGTGGCGCAACTCGTCGCACTCAGCCGGGGCGAGGCAATCTGACGCAGTCCTATCCGGGTATTTCCCGGATCGACCCGAGCCCTGCGGCAGGCGATACAGTTTTGCATGTTTCCCGAGGGAAACACCGAAATTCAAAGGCGACCCGAGGCTTTTCGCGTTCCTGGTGCGAAGGCCGAACTGGGCCGGCGCGGGTCCCCATGCCTGCGCCGGCCTTTTCGCATGGGACCTCCTTGTCTCATTACCCTTATGGAAAACGGTAATTTTCCCGGATCGACAGGCCGGTCCGCAAAGAGGGAAAGAGCGGCAGCAGGCGCGCCGAGGTCGCAACTGCCACACGCGGCCTCCAAGGCCATCACGCCTCTCAAAGGGAGCCAACATGCCTGCCGATATACCGCCCACATCCGGCCGCAGCCTCACCCCTATCGACGAGGCGATCGCCAGCGCCGTCTATCCCATCCTCGTCGCCGTCGCCGCGGTGCGACCCGGGCGGACGATCACTTACGAAAACCTGATCCTCGACGCCCGCCAGCAGCTTGCCGGGCACGAGCACCCGATCCACAGCCAGATCGCGCAAAACCTGGGCCGCCGCCTTGAGGCGCTGCGTGGCCATACGCAGCGTTACAGCTATCCCGACCTCTCCTGTCTCGTCGTGAATGCCGTGACCGGTGACAACCCGCTCCCTGAACTATTGGTGCGACAATCGCATGCGCGCGGTTTCGACTGGTCTGCGGTCGCGCCGGAATTCCTCGCCGAACTGGGCATCGACGACAGCACCGGAATGCCCCGCCTCCGGCGCACCGAACAGGAAGCGCGCGGCGCCATGGGCGCGCACGCCAAGGAGCACGGGAAACGCTACCATCCCGGCCTGCGTGACTGCCGCGACGAGATCATCGCCGCGCTTATCAGGGGCGAGGACGTGGACGCGGTCTTCACCGAGATTGATCGCCGCCTGCGCCGACTGGACGATCAGAACGAGTATGCACCGGCATAACAATCGCTTTTTGTTCGCGAGCGGAAGGGCGGGCATCTCGCGCTGCATATACAGCCCGGACGGCAACAATTACCGCAGGGTCGGCAAGACCATCCGGGTTTCGGATGGACAGCGCTGCCAGATCATCGGCCAGAACATCATCTGCAAGAAATAGCCCGCCGGCCATGACCGCTTCTGTCGTAGCCCCGTCGTTCATCCCCGGCTAGACGACGGACCTTCACCAGCGGACACCATCCTATGCGTTTCATCCACACCGCCGACTGGCAGCTCGGCAAGCCCTTCGGCCGCTTCGATGCGGAGACGCGCGCCGCACTCACCGAGGCGCGCTTCGATGTGATCGACACGCTGGGCAGAGCCGCGGCCGAACATGGCGCGGGCCACGTCCTCGTCGCCGGGGACGTGTTCGACACCGAGGGGCCGGACGAGCGCACCGTCGTCCAGGCCGTCACTCGGATGGAGCGCCACGCCTGCCGCTGGTGGCTGCTGCCCGGCAACCACGATTTCGCACGAAACGGCGGGCTGTGGGACCGCGTCCGCAAGCGCGCCGCCGCAAATGTCACCGTCCTCGCCGAACCCGAACCGCACGAGATCGAGGACGGCGTCTGGCTCCTGCCCGCGCCGCTGCTCCACCGCCACACCCTCGACGATCCCACGCAAGCGTTCGAGCGCATGGAGACCCCCGGCGCGCGGTTGCGGATCGGGCTGGCGCACGGCTCGATCCGGGGCTTCGGCACGCAAGGCGAGACGAAGAACCTGATCGCACCCGACCGCGCGAAACTGTCCACTCTCGATTATCTGGCGCTGGGTGACTGGCACGGCACGTTGCAGGTCGATGCGCGCACCTGGTATTCCGGTACGCCTGAAACGGACCGCTTCCAGGCCGGCCGGGATGACCCTGGGCAGGCGCTGCTGGTCGATCTGAAGCCCGAAAAAGCCAGCGTCGCCCCTCTTAGCACCGGGCGCTTCCGCTGGCTGTCGCGCGATTGGACAGTGGCCGACGCGATCGGCTTCGCCGCGCTGGCCGACGACCTGCTCGCCGCGTGCGAACCCGCCGCCACGCTGCTGCGCCTGCAACTGGCGGGCATCGTCCCGCTGACCGACCGCGTGGCGATGCTGGCGCGGATCGAGGACGACCTTGCCCACCGCCTGCGCCATCTCGACGTGCGCGACGCCGACGTGGTGGCGCGGCCCACCGAGGAGGACCTTGCCGCGCTTTCCACCGAAGGGATGCTCGGCCGCGCCGGCGCGATGCTGCGCGCGAAGATCGAGGCCGACGGCCCCGAGGCCCCCCGCGCCCGCCGCGCGCTGGAGCGCCTGTTCGTCGAAGCGCTGAGAGATCAGGGAGACGCCGCATGAGCCTGCTGATCCGCCGCATCGCGCTGGAAAACTTCCGCAAGTTTCGCGGCCCCCACGAAATCGCCGGGCTGACCGGTGGCCTGAACATCGTCATCGAGCCGAACGAGACTGGCAAGTCCACGCTGCTCGAAGCGGTGCGCGCCGCGCTGTTCCTCAAGCATGGCTCGAAGACGCGGCTGATCGGCTCGTTCCAGCCCACCGGCGACAACGTGGCGCCGCAGGTCGCGCTCGATTTCGAAGTGGACGGAGCGGCCTGGTCGCTGACCAAGAAGTTCCTCAAGTCGCCTTCGGTCGAGCTCTCCGGCCCCACCGGACGCCAGCAGGGCGACGCTGCCGAACAGGCGCTGCAGGCGCTGCTCGGCTTCGAGGCGGGCCAGCAGGGCGCGACGTTCGACAAAGCGCTCCACGGCGCGCTGGGCATGTTGTGGGTGGCGCAGATGGACGGCCTGTGCGTGGAGGCCCCCGGCGGCACCGTGCGCGACCTCATCGGCGCAACGCTGGAAGGTGAGGCGGGGTCGCTGATCGGCAGCGCCGCTTTCGAACGCGTGCGCGCGCGGATCGAGGGGCAGTATGTCACGTACTTCACCGCCAGAAGCGGCGCCCCCACCGCCCGCCTGCTGGCCGCACAAAAGCGCGTGGGCACGGCCGTCGACACTTTGGCCGAGGCGGAGCGGCGCGAGGAAGCGCTGGAAGCCGCCTTCGCCGATCTCGACACCGCGCGCCGCGCGCTGACCGCGCTGCGCCGCGAACTCGACGACGATCCCGACGCCCCCGAACGCGCCGACCTGATCGCCAGGCTGGAAACCGCGCGCGGCGCCGCCCAGCAACTTGCCACCCGCAAGGCCGAAGCTGCGGCGGCATCGTCGCGTCTGGGCGGGCTGGAGGACCTGGCGACCCGCCACGCCGGTGCGCTCGACCGGCAGGCGGCGGCGCAGACGCGGCGCGAGACGGCGAGCGGCAAACGCGCCATGCTGGCAGCCGGACTCGACGCCGCACGCGCCAAGGCCACGCAGGCCCGCTCCGCCCTCGACACCGCGCTCGCCGCGCGCGAGACGGCGCGCACGGCACTGGCCGAGGCCCGCGCGCAGGACACCGCCAACCGCCGCCGCGAGCGCGTCACCGCCGCCCATGCCCGTCATGCTCATGTGCTCGCGCTTGAAGCCCGCCGCGCCGCGCTCGACGAGGCGGTCGCCCTCGCCGTGCCCGCCCGCGTGCTCGACGACCTCGCCGCAGCCGAGCGCGAAGTGGTGCGCCACCGCACCCTGCTCGAAGCCGACGGTACCCGCATCGAACTTATCGGCGGGGCGGACGCGCTCACGCGCGATGGCGCTCCGCTGGAGCCCGGCGAATGGACGCTGACCCGCGACACCCGTATCGGCCTGCCCGGCGGCGGCGAACTGGTCCTGCGCCCCTCGCAGGCGCTCGCCGGTGCGCAGGCCGCGCTCGACGCCGCCCGCGCCCGCCGCGCCGCGCTGCTGGCGCAATGGCAGCTCGAAAGCCTGGCCGCTGCGCAGGCCCGCGCCGACGCCGCGCGCGAGGCCGGGCGCGCGCTCGAAACGCTGGCCGCGCAGATCGCCGCCGCCACCCCCGCTGACCGCGAACTTGCGCTGGCCCCTGGTGCCGACGCGCTCACCGCCTTCGTCGCCGCGAACCCGCTCGACGCCGACGAGGCGCAGGCCCCTGCCCGGCCGCTCGCCGAACTCGAAGCCGAACAGGACCGCGCCGACGCCGTCTTCGTGCGCGCCGAGGCACAGGCGCGCCAGGCGGAAAGCGACATGCGCGACGCCGAAAAGGCGGAACCCCCCCTCGCCATCGACGAGCAGACCGCCGCCAGCGACCTCGCCCGCGCCGCCGAGGATCTGGCCGCGCTTGCCGCCCACGCCGACTTCGCCGACCTCGCCGCCACGCTGGCCACCGCTCGCGAGGGTGCGGCCACTGCCGCCGTGGAGCTGGACCGCGCACAAGCCAATGCCCGCGCTTTCGACGAGGCCGCGCTCGCCCGCCGCATCGAAACCCTCGCCGCGCGCCGCCGCGCCGCCGAGGACAGCCGCAACGAGATCACCACCCGCATCGCCCGCCTCGAAGCGCAAGTGGAGAGCGACGGCGGCAAGGGCCTGGCCGAACATGCCGCCCTCGCCCGCGAGGAAAACGACGCCGCCCGCGCCGCGCTCAGCCGCATCGAAGAGGAAGCCGAGACCCTGCGCCTTTTGCGCGACACCCTGGCCGAAGCGCAGGCAGAAACCGCCCGCTCGATCACCGGCCCGGTGGCGACCCGCGCCGCCCGCTATGTCGGGCGCATCCTGCCCGGCGGCGAACCCGGGTTCGGCGACGACCTGGGTCTTGCCGCGATCCGCCGCGCCGGCGTGGACGAACTTTGCGAGCAACTCTCGCGCGGGACGCAGGAGCAACTCGCGATCCTCACCCGCCTCGCCTTCGCGGACATGCTGCTGGACCAGGGCCGGCCCGTCTCGCTGATCCTCGACGACCCGCTGGTCTACTCCGACGACGTGCGCCTCGATGCGATGACCGACCTGATCCTCGAAGCCTCGCAGCGCATGCAGGTGATCCTGCTGACCTGCCGCGAACGCGCGTTCCGGCATGTCGAAGGCAACCGGGTGCGGATGTGAGCGGAGCAATGCTGCGCCGTTAAGCTTTTGGAAGACCGGATTTTTCCCGGATCGACGAAGAACCTTCCCCTGCGCCAGACCGGCACGAGGCAATCAGGGGGTACCATGCTGTCGAAACTGGAAGGCGTTTATCTGGCAATCCTGCGGGTTGCCATTCTTGTCGCTGCGAGCCTGGCGCTGCTCGTCACCATCGGCGTCGCGGTCGCATCGGGGCCATCGCTGCTGGCGTCGGCGGGCTTCGGCGGCGCTGAGGACACCGCCAACGGCAGCCTGCGTCAGTTCATGGCCGAGCAGAAGGATCAAAGCAGCCCCGGCGACGAGACACTCGCCGAACGCAGGCCGGAGGTCGAGACGGTGATCGCCCCGGACATCGATGCCGCGGCCGCGAACTTCGCGAAGTATCTCGGCACGCCGGGCACTGCTGCCAAGCGCAACTTCTCGATCCTGCTGCAGGGCAACGCCGACGGGCTGGTGACCGGCGCGGTGGGCCAGGTCTCTGTCGCCGATGCCCCTGCGCGCTACGGTGCGAGCGTGCTGGCGCTCAGCGAAAGCCTGCTGAACAGCACCGGGCGCAAGTTGAGCGAGGAGCGGGTTCACGAACTGATCGCCTGGCATTTCCAGCACTTCGTCGGCGAACTGGCGGCCGACCAGGCCCGGCAGGCCTCGGCCCGCGCCGACCTGATGGTGAAGCTTGGCGTTGCCGGGGCCGCGTTCCTCGCCTTCGTCCTCATCATTTTCGTCTTCCTGTTCGTCAAGATCGAACGGAACCTGCGCGGAATCGCCGTCCAGGCGACGCCAGAAGGGATCGAGCCATGACCAGCGCGGAAACGCGGCGGCGCGCGTGTCTGCTGGCGCTGTCGGTAGTGGTCGCGGCATGCTCGCCTTCGCCGGGCGAGGGCCCGGTCGACACCACCATAGAAGAGCCCTCGCAAACGCCCAGCCCCGTGGAAACGGCACAGCCCGTCGAGGTCGAAACGCCGATCCCGCCGGACCAAGGCTACGAAAACCTCGATGGCGACGAGGGCAACCAGCCCTACGGCGATGACGCCTCGGCCACTCCGCAGACTTTGGTCCCAGTGCGTGACGAGCCCGAGTTGATCTCCAGGGCCTTTGCCGACAACTATCCCACCCGCGCCGCGCGCGAAGAACGCGAAGGCGGTGTCACCATCGCGGTGGATGTGTCCGCGCAAGGCCGGGTCACGCATTGCACGGTCGCAAGTTCGAGCGGTTCGCCCGACCTCGACGAAGCGGCCTGCGACGCCGCGTTGCGCCGCGCGCGCTACCGGCCCGCCACCGACGCCGCCGGAGTGCCGGTGGCAACGACGAACCTTCGCCAGACCGTCAGCTACACGCTGAACTGACCGGACTTTCCAACCGGCCGCCCGCAATGGAGATCGCAATGAACGACATGTCCACCACACCCCTCCAGGACAAGCTGACTGTCTATCCCGCGAAATGGGACATCTGGCTCGATCGCGGATGGCACGGCGTAGGCATCGACGCTTGGGCCGGCCTCTACATGCCTGGGAAGCTGTCCGCCGAACTCCTGTTTCTCAAGCACTTGGGAGAGACGACCGGCCACGAAACTGACTTCACCGGCGTCATCCGCCGCATGCAGCGCGAGGCGGTGGCGGACCTGATCCGCAATCAGCACCTGCTGCCCTGGACCAGGAAAAGGGCGGACGAGCACTTCTTCGTCGAACGGCGCGGCGATGCCGTGCTCGACCTGTCCGACCGCGAACATGCCCTGCCGGTATCGCAGGTCAAATCGATGGTGCTCATGGCGGTGGAGGCGGGCGACATGGAGCTTGCCTGCAAGCGACTGGTCTTCGCCTGGCTCGTCCCCACGGTCCTGTGCACGAAGACGACACACAAGGCCTTGCCGAACCGCTGCACTGATCTCTCGCTGCCCTACATGCGCTATGCGCAAGTCGATGGAGCACCGCTCGAACTCGTCCGCATAGACGGCAGGATCATCGATCCCGCCACCTACTCCGCAGGTCAGTTGCTGGACGACTTGCGGGCGATCCCGGGCCTGAAGTCAGTGATCGACAGCCTGGACGGGCTGACCCTGCCGCGCGGATGCTGCGAGCAAACCTACACGACACATCGCACCAGCAAGGTCACAGCACACCTGACGGACGCGCCCGACTGCCTTTGCAACGCCCACATCTGAGCCGATAGCTTACGATCCGGACAACCCCGCAACGCCCCGCTACGACTGCATGTGTCGTAGCGGGGCGCAAACGTCCGGCATCGCCCAAATTCAGGATTCGCCCCTTGCGCACCTACGAAGACCAGCTGCTCCATTCGCCGTCCGATCTGGTGACGTTCCTCGGCTGCGCGCATGCGGTGTCGTTGAATCACTTGCGCCTCGTCGATCCCGGTGCGCTGCCCGAGCGCGCGCAGGACGATGCGATGGCGAAGCTGGTCCAGCGCGCCGGACTCGACCACGAGGATGCCTATCGCGCGGGGCTCAAGGCCGAGGGCGGGCTAGTGGAGATTCCCACCACGGGCTCGTTGCGCCACCGCGCGGCTGCGACGCTGGAGGCGATGCGCGCTGGTGCGAAGACGATCTTTCAAGCCGCATTTCTCGATGCGCCCTGGCACGGCTTCGCGGACTTCCTGATCCGGGTGGAGGAGCCTTCGGACCTCGGCGCATGGTCCTACGAGCCAGTCGATACCAAGCTCGCGAAGTCGGTGAAGGCATCGTACATCGTCCAGCTTGGGCTTTATGCCGAAATGATCGCGCGGGTGCAGGGTATCGCGCCGCGCCGGGTCCACGTGGCGCTGGGCAGCGGCAGACTGGAAACGTTCCGCCTGGCCGAATTCGCGCATACGCTGGGTGCAGCCAAGGCCCGTTACCTCGATTTCATCCGCGATGGCGCGCCGCAATCGGCGCCGGAGCCGTGCGCGGCCTGTTCGCTGTGCGGGTGGCGCGATCACTGCGACGAGCAGCTCGACGCCGCCGACCATCTCAGCCGCGTGGCGGGCCTGGGCAAACCGCAGCGGCGCAAGCTTGAGGACGCCGGGATCACCACCCTCGCCGCGCTAGCGGGGGTAGGTGAGGATACCAAGGTGCCGCGCATGGCCGCGGCGACGTTCGCCAAGCTGCGCGCGCAGGCCGCGCTGCAGCTGGCGCGGCGCGAGGGTGGCGCGCCGGTGGTGGTTCCCCTGCCCATCGAGCCTGGGCGTGGCTTCGCCACCCTGCCCCCGCCGCACCCGGCCGACCTGTTCTTCGACCTCGAAGGCGATCCGCTGACCGAAGGCGGCCTCGATTACCTGTGGGGCGTGCATCACGTGGTGGACGGCCATCCTGAGTTCCGCTTCCGCTGGGGCCACGACCGCGCGGCAGAGCGGGTCGCCTTCGAGAGCACGGTGGACTGGATTGTCGCGCACCTGGCGGCGAACCCGGGCGCCCACGTCTACCACTACGCACCTTACGAAGTGACCGCGCTGCGTCGCCTCTCCACCCTCCACGCAAGCCGCGAGGACGCGATCGACACGCTGCTGCGCGAGCGCAAGCTGGTCGACCTCTACGGCGTGCTGCGCCAGTCGATCCGCACCTCGGAGCCGAACCTCTCACTCAAGACGATGGAGGTGTTCTTCGCCAGGAAGCGCGATCAGGCGGTCACGAACGCCGGAGATTCGATCGTCGAGTACAAAAGCTGGCAGGACTCAGGTGAGCAGAAGATCCTCGACGACATCCTCGAATACAACAAGGTGGACTGCGAGAACACCGAGGCCCTACGCGACTGGCTCGTCTCGCTGCGCATGGACGGCCTGCCCTGGCGCGAGGTCGGCCTCGCCACCGCCCTGCCCGACGACAAGGCCGAGGCCCGCGCCGAGGCGGAGGCCGCCGCCTCCGCGCTCAGCGCCGCGATCGCCGCGGGGCCACTGCCGCCCAGCGCGGAGGGCCGCGCGCTGGTCGACCACCTGACCCAGTTCCACCGCCGCGCCGACAAGCCCGCACTGTGGGCCATGTTCGACCGCTGTGAACGCGAGCTGGAGGAGATGGTCGAGGACGGCGAGTGCATCGGCGACATCGCTCCCCTGCCCGACGCCGAGGGTGCGTGGCAGTGGCAGGAGAAACGCAGCACCCTGGCGCGCTATCGCTTCGCACCGCAGGACACCAAGCTGCGCAAGGGCTCGGCCGTGCTCCACGCGCCGACGCTGGCCAAGCTGGGCAAAATCGACAGCATCGATGCGACCGCCGGACAGCTCACCCTCAAGCGCCAGCTCAAGCCGGGCGAGGCCTTTCCCGAAAGCGGCTCGCTGATCCCCGAACCGGCGGTGAACAACCGCCCGCTGATCGCCGCCGTGCGCCGCGTCGCCGCGCACTGGGCGGCGGGCGGCGAGAGCTACCGCGCGCTCCTCGATCTCATCGAACGCACGCCGCCGCGCCTGCACGACTGGCCCACTGCCGGGCAGGCCGGACAGGCTGGCGCTCTGGTGCAACCGAGCGAAAATCTGGTCGAGGCCGCCACCTTGCGCTGCCTGGCGATGGACGACAGCGCGCTGTTCATCCAGGGCCCGCCCGGCACCGGCAAGACCTTCACCAGCGCGCACGTGATCGTGGCGCTAATGGCGGCGGGCAAGAAGGTCGGCGTCTCGTCCAACAGCCACAAGGCGGTGAATAACCTGCTCACGAAGGTCGAGGAAATCGCCATCGAACAGGGCGTCAGCTTCGTCGGCGTCAAGAAGGCCAGCAAGACCGATCCCGGCAGCTACCTGGGCGGAGTGATCATCACCGACGTCGAGAGCAACGGCGACGCCTGGGATTACCACCCCGACCTCATCGGCGGCACCGCCTGGCTGTTCGCTGACGAGACCGCCGACCAGTCGCTCGACTACCTGTTCGTCGACGAGGCGGGACAGGTCTCGCTCGGGCACCTGCTGGCGATGGGCGCGGCGGCGCGCAACATCGTGCTGGTGGGCGACCAGATGCAGCTCGCCCAGCCCATCCAGGGCTCGCACCCCGGCGAAAGCGGCCTCTCCGCGCTCGACTACCTGCTGCAGGGCGAGGCGACCGTCGCCCCCGATCGCGGCATCCTGCTCGACACCAGCTGGCGCATGCACCCCGACATTTGTGGCTTCATCTCGGACGCGGTCTACGACGGACGGCTGCAGGCCCATCCCGACTGCGCCCGCCAGACCCTCCACCTGCCCGAAATCCACGACCCGGCGCTGGCAAACCATGGCATCCGCTTCGTGCCGATGGACCACGCCGGGCGCGGCCAGCGCAGCGATGAGGAAGTCGCCCGCGTGGTCGACTTGTGCGGCCAGCTGATCGGCACCCCCTTCACTGACCGCGCCGGGCAGACGGACAAGCTGAGCTGGAACAACATCCTGATCGTCGCCCCGTACAATATGCAGGTGATAGCCTTGGCCGAAGCACTTCCCGCCGCGGCGCGGGTGGGCACGGTGGACAAGTTCCAGGGCCAGGAGGCGGAAGTCGTGATCGTCAGCCTCGCCACCTCCAGCCCCGACGACTTGCCGCGCCACGTCGATTTTTTCTACTCGAAGAACCGCCTGAACGTGGCAATCAGCCGCGCGCGGACGCTGGCGGTGGTGCTGGCAAACCCGAAGTTGTTGGAACTGGATGCAAAATCGGTTGAGCATCTGCGGCTAGTGAATACGCTGGCATGGATTGCGGGCGAGGGGAAGTAAGTGCGGGAAGACCAGTTCAGGGCGTGGTTGGAAGCCAGACGGTTCGAAGGCCAGCCCCTCAAGACCGTCGGCCAACGGGTAAACCTCGTCCGCCGGTTCGAACGCGCCATGCGCGAATTGCACCTGCCGTTCACCGATCTTGATCGGGCTTTCGATCGCGACGGCATGGCCCGGGTCTTCGAGGAGTTCAGAGCATTGCGCAACGCTGCCGTTGCCGGCCATCCCATCCCGGCGGCACTGGGTGGGGAGACCAGCAACCCTGCCGGCAAGCTCGCGAATATTCGCGCCGCCGTCGGTAACTACCATCAGTTTCGTTCCGGTACTGGCTGGAATGTTCTCACCGAATTGCGCGATCGCTTCTTGGTCCACAACCCCGGTTTCGAGAGCTTCACCGAACCCGGGGAAGGTTCCGTGGTCGCGGAACGGGCTTACAAGGAAGCGGCATCCGACAAAGTGCGCGACGCGATCGGTCGTATCCACGACCCCGTCTCGCTAGGCCGAGAGACGTTCGAGATCCTCAAGAGTGCGACGCCGACCGGACCGCTGGTCCGCTGGCAGACGCAAGACGCGATCGCCGCCCACTATCCCCAGGCCCTCGACGACTTCTATGAAGTCATCGGCCGACTGGTCGCCAGCACCAACTATGCCGGCGACGCGCTAGGCGAAGCGTTCACCCAGTTCGCTGAGATGAAACAGGCCGGTATCACTCCGCTGACCATCGGCGAACAGGCCAATATACTGTTCTCCGCCTTGTCCATGGCTCGCCCGCAGGAATCCGCGCCGTTCAAGATCAAGGTCATGAACCGGGCCTCGAATATTCTGCTCCTGACAGACATAATCGACGGTGCCTTCGAGGCGGAATCCTATTGGCGCTTTGCAGAATTATTCGAACACATTTTTGCAACCATGCGCGACGACTGGAATTGGCAACCAAGAGACTGGTTCGACGTCCAGGGATTCCTCTGGATCGCGTTGAAATACGAATTCGACGACCTTGACGAACTTGACACGATGCCGGGCGATGAGCTGCCGATACCGCTCGATCGCCGCCACCGTGCCGCCCCCGAACCCCGGAACAAAAATCCCATGCCCTCCCCCACCAACCTCATTCTTTACGGCCCGCCCGGCACCGGCAAGACCTACACCACCGCTCAGGAAGCGGTACGCCTGTGCGGTGAAGTTGTGCCCGACAACCGGGACGAACTGATGGCGCTGTACCGCTCACTGCAGCACAAGGGCCGGATCGGCTTCGTTACCTTCCACCAGAATTTTGCCTACGAGGACTTCGTCGAAGGCCTGCGCCCGGTCAACGATGGCAGCGAAAGCGAAACCCCCACGGGCTTTTCACTGGAGCCACAGGACGGCATCTTCAAGCAGATGGCCGAGGTCGCCGTCAGCAATCGAGGGCGGGCCGTAACTACGCCCCCCGCTATCGACCGCAGCCAGAAAGTCTTCAAGATGTCGCTGGGGCGCAGCCGCGCTTCCGAAGACGACGCGATCTACCAGGACGCAATTCGCGAGGGCTATGTCACGCTGGGCTGGGGCGGCGAGATCGACTGGTCCGACCCGCGCTATGACACGTGGGAAGGCATCAAGGAACGCTGGCGACAGGACCATCCCGATGCCAGCGGCAACGATCCGAACATGTCGCAGATGTACACCTTCCGCATCGCCATGGAGATCGGATCTCTGATCGTGGTCTCAGACGGAAACCGCAAGTTCCGGGCGATCGGGGTCGTCACCGGGCCTTACCAGTTTGCCTCCGGCCACAACGGCGAATACAACCACCGGCGCGCGGTGCGCTGGCTCTGGCATGGCGAAAGTCTCCCGCGCGAGCGCATCTACGCCAAGGAACTGAGCCAGGTTTCTGCCTATCGCATGAACACGCGCGACCTGAACTGGGAGGGGCTGGAACAGACCGTCGCCAGCGGCGGCGATGCCGTCGCCACGAGCGGCGAACCCGAACCCCACGTCCTCATCATCGACGAGATCAACCGCGCCAACATCTCCAAGGTCTTCGGCGAACTCATCACGCTGCTCGAACCCGACAAGCGCCTGGGCATGCCCAATGCGCTGACGGTGCGGCTGCCCTACTCCAAGACCGAGTTCGGCGTCCCCGCCAACCTCCACATCATCGGCACGATGAACACCGCCGACCGATCGATCGCGCTGCTCGACACCGCGCTGCGCCGGCGCTTCACCTTCCGCGAGATGGCGCCCGATCCCTCGCTGCTCAAGACCGTCGAGGGCATCCCCCTCCCCGCCCTGCTCACCGCCATCAACGATCGCATCGAATACCTCGTCGATCGCGAGCACCGCATCGGCCACGCCTTCTTCATCCCCTGCCGCAGCCGCGCGGATGTCGACGCCGTCATGCGCGACAAGGTGATCCCGCTGCTGCAGGAATACTTCTTCGAGGACTGGAGCCGGATCGCCGCCGTCGTCGGGCCCGGCTTCATCGCCAAGGGCAACCTCAAGCCACCGCCGGGCATGAAGGACCAGAGCGACCGGCCGACCTGGTCCGTCCGCCGGATATTCCCCGCCGATGCCTACGCCAGCCTCGTCAACGGCGTCGAAGTGACGGCCGAGAGTGCCGGAAACGACGCGGCGGACGAGCCCGAGTGACGCACCGCGCCGTCTGCGAATGGGGCAAGGTTGCGGTGGGTCGGCCCGGCGGCTTCACCGAAGCGCAGGCCCGGGCGCTGATGGCCGCCGCCAGCACCCATCCGCTGGGCGGCGCGGACGGCGGTGCGATCCTCTCCGATCACCGCCACCATCTGCGTGCGAAACAGATGGTCGGCGTCCTCGCCGCGCCCGGCTGCAGCCTCGAAATCCTGCCCAAGGTAGACCCAGAGGCGCCCGACGAGGACGCGCCCACGGTCCGCCGCCGTCTCGTCTCGCTGATCGACCTCGCACTCGGGCTCGACATCGGCGATGGCGGCGCGGCGGCGATGGCGCACGGCGCGGACAGCCTGCTCGAAGTCCTTATCCGCCTCTTCGCCGAGCGCCTGCTCGCCCAGACCCGCCGGGGCCTGCCGCGCCAATACCTGGCCTGCGAGGACGACCTGCCCGCACTGCGCGGGCGCCTCGATGTGACCCGCCAGTTTACCGTCAATGCGGTGCGGCCCGATCGGCTCGCCTGCCGCTTCGACGTGCTCAGCCACGACATCGCGCTGATGCGGATCATGGCCGCAACGGTCGTTTCCCTGGGGAAACGCACCCGCGTGCCCGCCACTCGCCGCCTGCTGGACGAACTGCGCTTCGTGCTGGCCGACGTGACGCTGCTGCCGCCCTCCGCCCTGCCCTGGAGCGCGGTGCGGATCGACCGCACCAACCACAGCTGGCAAAGCCTCTTCCGCCTCGCCCGCCTGCTGATGGGTCGCGAGTGGCAGGCGACCGGCCACGATGCCGCGGGTCATGCCGGCACCAGCCTGCTGTTCCCGATGGAGCGCCTGTTCGAGGACGCCGTCGCCGCCCTGCTTCGCCGCTCCCTGGCGAACAGCGACATCGAGGTGGTCGCACAGGGCGGCCTGCGCCACTGCCTGGGCGACTGGCACGAGGACGGCCTTTGCCAAGGCGCCGTGTTCCAGACCCGCCCCGACCTTCTGCTGCGGCGGCGCGGCAAGGTCATCGCGGTGATCGACACCAAGTGGAAGCGCCTCTGTGCCGACCCGCTCGACCGCAAGCACGGCGTCAGCCAGGCCGACGTGTACCAGATGATGGCCTACGCACGGCTATACGAATGCGAACGGCTGATGCTGCTCTATCCCGCCGCGCCGGGCGCGGGCAGCGGCGAGGTGCGGCGGTTCGGGGTGCATGGCGGGCGCGAGATGATCGCGCTGGGGCGGGTCGCGCTGACCGGCACGATGAGCCGCGCCGCCGGCGATCTCGCCGTGCTGGTCGGCGGTATCCTCGCGGAAAGGCGGCAGGATTCGCGTTTCGCCCCTCCCGGATCGCCGATGAATGCGCTCGGGCGAACCTGCGATTGACTTGCCCGTGCCGGATTTGCGATGGACCAACGGCAGGGTACATTTTCCATCAAAGGGGGCGACTATGAAGCTGGGCCATGCGGCGGCGGTTCTGATCGGCAGTGTGGCGCTGGTCCATGGCGTTGCCAGGGCGGCGGAACCCACGGTATCACACTTCAAGTCGTCCTCGCCCTGGGAACTGTCTCCCGGGGGCGATAGCTGTGTTCTTTCCCGCAATTTCGAAAGTGGCGCCGCCTCGCTGTTTCTGCGCATGCGGACTTATGCGCCGGGATACAATTTCGACTTTACCCTTGCCGGCTCCCCAATTCCGCAAATCACATCGGCCAAGGCCCCGACGATAACCTTCGGATCGGGGAACCCTCTGCGATTTGGCGTCCTGGCTTCCGGCTCCTCAGGCGCGCATGGCCCTGCTATGGTCTTCAACAGGGACATGTCGCTCCAGCCTCCCGCGCTCGACGACAAGACAGTGCCCGCCTATCCCGATCCGGCGCTGGAAAGCGGCATCGATCGCTTCACCATCGACGCCGCCGACCACAAGGTTCTGCTCGACACGGGATCGATGGCCCCGGTCATGCAGGCCTTGCGTCAATGCACGGACAAGCTGGTCGCGGGTTGGGGGCTCGATCCGGCGGTTCAGGCGAAATTGTCCCGCCCGCCGCGACCCGTGAACGCGAGCGCGGTCAATGCAATGATCGTGGCAGGCGATCCTCCGGCCGCCGTGAAGGCGCTGGGCGGCCTCGCGCGGGTCGGCCTGCGCGTGATGATCGACGAGACGGGCGCGCCGACCGGATGCAAGACGTTTCCCACCGACGGGGTTCCCGAATTCGACGTCAAGGCGTGCAATTTCGTGATGAAGAACGCCCGCTATGACCCCGCTCTCGACGAGCAGGGCAAGGCCGTCTCGTCCTATCTCCTGACGGCGATCGTGTTCGCTACGTCCGATTTCTTCCGTTCCCGCTAGGTATCCGCACACTATTGCATCACGAGTAACCAAATGATGGACGACACGCAGCACAACTGGCTCAGCATTCCCGCACGGCGCGACATCGTCGCCCAGCTCGATCGCATCGCGCTGCCGGCCGATGCCAAGGTGATCCTCGAACGGCTGCTCGACACGACGGTCACGGTGGGCACGCGGGTGCTGGCGATCGGGCGGCAGGTCCTCGCTTTCGCCTTCGACATGGTGAAGCGGTTCCGCGGCATCGCCTTTGGCGCCCTGATCGCGGTCACGGTGTCGAGCCTGATCGCCTCGACGCCGCTGGTCGGCGGCGCGCTGGCCGCCCTGCTGGCGCCGCTGCTGCTGGCCTTCGGGCTGACGCTGGGCGCGCTCGAGGACCTGCGCAACGGCGCCCTGAGGGAGCCTCTCGTCCGGTTCGGCACCGCCATCACGGACGCCGCCCATGGCTGACGGGGCAGCGCCCGAACGGCCCGTATTCGACCACACCGGGCTCGAGCGCGTCGTCGCCGACCCGCTGCGCTTCAAGAGCCGCCTGCGCATCGGGGAGGATGCCTTCGTCCTGCTGCGCACCAAGAAGCGCCTGCTGGGCCTGTGGGACACCGCTGGCGCGGCGGCGACGGGCGCCGGTGTCGCCAGTTCCTCGCTCGTCGCCGGCACCTTCTTCGCGCCGACCGGGCTGGCCGCCACGCTCGGCCTCGCCACGGCGGCGACGCCGGTGGGCTGGGTGGTCGCCGCCGCGGTGGTGGCAGGGGGCGGATGGTACGGCGCCTCGCGCTGGTTCTCCGGCAAGGGCGACAGCTTCGTCGAGACGATCCCCAAGTACATCAACACCCCGATCGACGTGCTGGGCGCCGCCCTGCTCGACCTGCTGGGCAGCCTGGCGCTGCGCGTCGCGGCGATCGACGGCGCCATCGACCCGCGCGAACGGGACTGCATCGTCGATCACTTCGTGCGCGACTGGGGCCTCGATCCCGACTACGTCGCCCGCGCCCTCGACGTGCTCACACCGTTAGCACAGGCGACCCGCGTCAAGGCGATCGCGCAGGACCTCGCCCGCTTCGCCGCCGCCAACCCGGACTGCAATGCGCCTGCCATGCAGGCCGAACTGATGACGTTCCTGCACGAACTGGTCGCCGCCGACGGCACCCTCGACGAACGCGAGGAACTGGCCCTCGAAGCGATCGAACGCGTACTGGAAGCCGAAAGTCGCCTGACCCTTGCCAAGGCGGGCAGCGCCGCTACCGAGACCCTCTCCGACATCGCCAGCACCGCCGTCGGCACGGCGGGAAGCGTCGCCGGGACACTCGCGGGCAAGGCGGCCAGCGTGGGCGGCGCGGTGGGTGATGTCGTGGGCGGCGTGGCGCATACGCTGGGCAGCACGGTCTCGAAGACGCTGAAGCACACGATCAGGGCGGGGCGGGCGGCCACGAAGGACTGAGACCGATCGCCGTCGCTACCCGGTACGCGCGGCGATGTGGTTGCGCAGGGCCGTGAGGTCGTCGCCATCGGCGCGGCGGTCGTGCTCCGCTTCCCGTGCCATCTCGCGCATCGCGTAGACGCCCAGTCGCACGGTATCCTCGACGATGCCCCGCGACAGAACGGCGCGCCCGGCCGCATCGGCACGCGCCCACAGCCGGGCGTTGCGCCCCGCAGGTTCGGGCAGGTTGCGCCGCAGGAACACCGCGCAGGCGACGATCTCCAGGTCGATGGCGGTGTGCTCGGCCACGCGCAGGAGTTGGACGCAGGCAGCGCGCGCTTCGAACAGGGGCGCCGTGTTCTCCAGCGGCACCATCGCCGCAAGCCGCTCCCACGCCGCGCCCAGCGGGGCGTCGGCCTCGCTCTCGACCGGGCCGGCGTAGGAGACCCTGAGCCCGTTATCCTGCACCGCTGGAGCGAAGGGCCGCGACCTGCCGGCAGACCGACGCCGCAACATCCAGACCGCGAGGGGGAAGGCCACGACGCCCATCAGCGTCGCCGGACCCGCGTCCGCCCCGGCAGCCGCGAAGCCCAGCCCGACCGCGAGCGCCAAAATCGCCGCCAGCCCCAGCATCGCGACGATCCGCAGAACGACCATCAAGGCCCACGCGATCGCAATGCAAAGCGCCAGCATCACAAAGCCGGCCAGCAGCAGGAATATCAGCTCCATCAGAACCCACACCCCGTATCTCCCCTCAGTGCAGCACTTCGCGCGCCGCCGCCGCGGCCGGCCCGCGCAACAGGTCGAGCGCCCTGCCCTGCGCCACCGCCTCGGCGAAACAGCCTGCGAAGCGGTGCAGGCTGCGCAGGAACGGCGCGATGACGAGGCCATGGCGGCTCGACAGCCAGTGATGCCCCCAGATGGCGCGCCCCGGTTCGAGCGGCGAGAACTGCACCATCAGCTTCTCGCAGCGTTGGCAAAACGCAAGGCGTCGATCTCGTCCACCCGGCCCTGCAGCATCCAGTGGCTGAACAGATGCACGCCCTCGTCCGTACCGCCCAGCGTGAGCCAGAACGGAAAGGCAAGGCCGGTGACGTAGATCGCGCCTTCCTCGCCGCCGCCTTCATGGTCGATCCCGGCCTCGTCGAGCAGGCCGCACAGGCACGCGACGTCGAGGTCGGCGGGGTCGATCAGGCCATCGGGCTCTTGGGCGTGTGGTCGATTCGTCGCAGGCATGCGTAATTCCCTTGTCGTAGCGCGACGGGGATGTGCTTGACGGGCTACAGATTCGGTCGCGCCGTGCATGCGGGCGAGGCTCCCGCTTGAGCTGCCTCGGCAGTACCCAGGGCACACACCGAGATCGGCCAGAAGATCGGCCATGACATCGGCCAACGGATCGGCATATTTACGCCGTATCCGCATTCTAACGCTGGAATTGCTTAGCTTACTGGGATAAGGCTTGCCGCCTAGCGCTACTCCTATGACCGGCCAGAAGCATGGCGCAGAACCCCGAATCCCCCACCCAGATCGAACCGGCACGCATCGAGGCGTTGACCGGCGACCTGCCAGATATCGTCGCCGAGCTTTCCGCCAGGGCCGAAGTGCTCGGCAAGGCACTGCATCCGCGCACGGCGGCGAACCTGGCCGACCTCGTGCGGATCATGAACACCTACTACAGCAACCTGATCGAGGGCCACAACAACCGCCCCCGCGACATCGAGCGGGCACTGGCGGGCCAGAAGGACGAAGACAGGCGCGACCTCCTGACCGAAGCCGTCGCCCACTACCGCGTGCAGGAGGCGATCGACCACGCCGCGCAAGCGGGCACTCTCCCCGATCCGGCCGACCCCGAGTTCATCCGCGCGCTGCACCGCGATTTCTACGCCGATGCGTCCGAGGCGATGCTGACGATCGAAGGGAGCGGCCACCGCTTCGTCATGACCCCGGGCGAATGGCGCACCGGCAGCCGGCAGGACGTGCAGGTCGGCCGGCACCTGCCGCCCTCGTCCGACCGGGTGCCCGATTTCATGGCATACTTCCATTCCCGCTTCGCCTTCGAGCCGCCGGCGGGCATGCGCCTGACGGCGGTGGGGCCAGGGCGCGGCAAGCGCATCCTGGCGATGGCGACCTCGCACCACCGCTTCAACTGGATCCACCCCTTCCCCGACGGCAATGGCCGCGTCAGCCGCCTGATGAGCCATGCCATGGCGCAGGCCGCAGGGATCGGCGCGCATGGCCTGTGGTCGGTCTCGCGCGGTCTCGCACGCGGGATCTCGGGCGATGCCGACGGCCGCGCCCAGTACAAGCGGCTCATGGCCCACGCCGACGCCCCGCGGCAGGGCGACCGCGACGGCCGGGGCAACCTCTCGCTCGAGGGGCTGGAAACCTTCGCGACGTGGTTCCTGTCGGTCTGCCTCGACCAGGTCACGTACATGTCCGAACTGCTCGACCTTGCGGCCTTATCGAAGCGCATCGAACGCCATGTCGCGCTCGAGGAAGGCCTGCCCCTGAAAGCAACTGGCTCTTGCAGGAAGCCCTGCTGCGCGGCGAGTTCGACCGGGGCGAGGCCGAGCGGATCACCCGCCTTCCCGAACGCAGCGCCCGCCGCGTGCTCAGGCAATTGACCGACGCCGGCCTGCTCGCTTCGGAAACGCCCAAGGGTCCGGTTTCGCTGCGGTTTCCAGCCAGCACTCTCGATGTGCTGTTCCCGCGGCTCTATTCGTAAAGGAAGCGCGCTTGAGCCCCATGCCTTCTTCCCCCTTTCAGAAAGCGCCAACAGCTTCCAGGAAGTTAAAATCCTTTTTGAATGTGATGTTACAAGCTTAAGGCTGCCGGAAATCGTCTTCTTGCCGCAGACTGCCGCGGTTTTCGATAGCGCCCCGGTTCTCGAAGTATCGATCATTAGGGCTCGATAGCGGATATTACGATGCCGAGGCCCTTGCGGGTGCGATCGCGGCTCTGTTGGCCGAGTGCGACGCGGGGATCATGAGCGAAACGAGTGATGCCCGTGCGGCTCTGCGAAACCTCCTGGGCCGCGGCGATCCTTATACACGCGCCCTGTACGATACGGTTCGGCATCTAAATGCGGACGAGGCCGCATTGCATCTGCAAGAGCATGCAAGGATGATGATGGTCCGCGCCCACACCGCCCGGCTGGCGTCAAGGCAGCGAGAGCAAATAGGCTAGATCAAAGGCGAGAAATGGTCGTCTTACCGCGAAAGCGTGATGCCAACTCCGATGTCGAGTTCGGCCCAGGCACGATCCGTTGTCAGCGCCGTCGCACCTTGGGCTTTCGCAAATGCAAGACATGCCCGGTCCCCTAACGAAAGACCTGCATGTCGAGTTGCCGTCCGCAGCCGCCCGGCCTCGATCGCCATCGCGGCGTCAAACGCATGGACCTCTAGATCAAGCAGCAGAAGTACCTCGTCGATCGCGGCATCGCTGAAACCGCGATCAGAAAGCTTGGTGACGACCTCCGCAAGATTGACGGAGCTTATCGGGGCCGTACGAAGATGGACCTCGACCGCCTCCGCCCCTGCTTCTTCCTGTATCGCGGCAAGTACGGCCGAGGCATCAAGAACAAATTCAGTCACGGGCGGCCTCAGCCCGGCGATCAGCGATCAGTTCGTCAGCCATACTTACACCGGGCGTCAGATGAGCCCGTGCGATCGCGCGCACCCGTTGGAGCGCTGAGGCAAAGGTACGCACCCGAAGTTCGCCATCGACGACTTCAAGCCGCACATCCGTGCCATCGGTCAAACCAAGTTCCTTGCGCACGTCGGCGGGGATCTGCAGCCTGCCCCCGGAAACGACCCGGCCTCTATAAGCGGTCACAACAATCTCCATTCATGCTGTAGCCGACTGCATAGCATGTCGAGCTTTCGCAAGCGATACATTGAATCTCAATTCTGTCGGATCGACTGTTGGGCGTTCCAATATCGCTCCGGGTGGCTCGCCGAAACAGTGACATCGATTCCCTCGTTGGAGACAATGGCTTCGAACTGACCCCCATGCCCGCCGGATCTTCACGCTGCCCGAGCTTGGTGCTCCATCCTGATCTGCCAAGGGCGAGAAGGACCGCAGTGTCGGCGATACCAGCACCATCGTTGCGGACGCGCACATGCGAGGAACCGGAATGTTCGACCACATCGATGTCGACTCTGCCGGCACCGGCTCGACGGGCGTTCTGGACAAGCTCGGCGAGGACATCGCCGATCGTATTGTTGAAGAGGCGCGTGACCTTCGTGATGGCGGCGGGGTCGACCTGACTGGTTATGGTTGCGGGAAGAACCATGATAATCGCTCCCTGCAAGCGAGCCTGACTGCTTCCTGCCCTCTCCCCTTTCATGCACTTTGCGGTCCATGCGGGTCTCTTAACGGCGGGACATTTCCATGTGCCCGCTCGGGGCCGAGAGTGCTATCGTCACCCAATGGAAACCACATGCACGGACGTCGAGGCAGCGCTGGAGTTTGCAAGGACCGCCCATGCTGAGGTCAGACAACGGCGCAAATACACGGGCGAGCCCTACCTCGTGCATCCCGTCGAGGTCCTCCCGATCTGACCCTGGTCCGGGCGCACAGCAAGATGTCGCCCGGCGAAATCGACGAGGTCATAGTCTGCTTCGGCGCTTACCGGGAGGACATCCTGCTGGCGACCAACATCATCGAACCCGGCCTTGATGTGCCCCGCGCCAATACCATGATCGTCTGGCGCGCCGATCGCTTCGGCCTGGCGCAGCTGCACCAGCTCCGCCGCCGCGTCGGGCGCGACAACCGGTGCGGGTAGGCCATCCTGCTGATCGAAAGCGAGGACGCGATCGGCGCGCGCACGCTCAAGCGGCTGCGCACGCTCGCCACCTTCGACCGGATGCGCGCGGGCTTTGCGATCAGCGGCCAGGACGTCGACATGCGCGGCGCGGGCGACCTACTCGGCGAGGACCAGGCCGACCACATGAAGCTGATCGGCGTCGATCTCTACCAGCATCTGCTTCGCATCGCGCTCCAGGCCGCGCGTGGCGAGAACGCCGAGCGATGGAGCCCCGACCTCAACTTCGGCACGACCGGCGCCCTGCCCGAAAGCTGGATCCCGGAGGCGGACCTGCGGTTGTCGCTCTACGTCCGACTGGCACGGATCGAGACCGACGATGCTCTCGATGCCTTCGAGGACGAACTGCTGGATCGCTTCGGACCGTTCCCTGCCGAGGCGGCCATGCTGTTAGCCCATGCCCTCATCCGCCTGGCAGCGCGGGCTTTGCAGATCGCGCGCATAGACGCGGGCCCGGCCGCGATCGCATTCACTTTGCGCCGCGATTGCTCGATCGATTTCGCGGGCACGAGCCTGGTTGAAAGCAAGGGTCGTTGGATCCTTGCCGAGGTAATATCGAGCGAGGCCGATCGTTTCGCGCACGTTGAAAGCTTGCTCCACGGGTTCGGAAGCTGACGGGCGGCCGCGTCCGGCCGTGCCTGCGGTGGGATTATCTTTCGGCCGTGCTGGGTCTTTATACGCGCGGCGATCGTTTCATTTGCAAAAGCGGCCACATCCTACCGGATCGGCAGCACATCCGAAAACATGGAGAGCAGGAATGGCAACGGTGAACGACGACGCGCCATCCACTACGTCGAAATCCCGCGAGACCCACGATGCTGCGATACAGGCGCTTGCGGAAACTCGGGGCGACACCCTGATCGGGCGGACCGTGACGATCAACCGGCCCCGCGCGGAACTCTACGCCTACTGGCGCGACTTCGCGCAGTTGCCAACGTTCATGGACAACGTCGAGCGGGTCGACGTGCTGTCGCCGACACGCTCGCACTGGGTGGTCAAGGCCCCCGGCGGCAGGACCGTCGAATGGGACGCGACCGTAACCGGGGAAACGGAAGGCGAACTCATCGCCTGGGCCTCGACCGAAGATGCAGACGTTCCCAACAGTGGCCGCATCGAATTCCGCGACGCCGGGGATCGCGGTACCATCGTCACCGCGACGATCGTCTACGACCCACCCGCAGGCGTGGTTGGCAAGCTCATCGCCAAGATGTTTCAGCGCGAACCTGCCATCCAGGCGCGGCGCGACTTGCGGCGGTTCAAGCAGCTGATGGAAACCGGCGAAGTCGCCACTTCGTCGAGCACCCGCGCACAGCTTCAAGAGGAGAAAGCCTGATGCGCGCGCTCACCTGGCACGGCAAGCATGACGTCCGCGTCGACACCGTCGACGATCCCGAGATCCTCAACCCGCGCGACGCGATCATCAAGATCACTTCGACCGCGATCTGCGGATCGGACCTTCACCTCTACGACGGGTATATCCCCACGATGAAGGCAGGGGACATCCTCGGCCACGAGTTCATGGGTGAAGTGGTCGAGACCGGCCCGGGATCCACGCTGGTCAAGGGCCAGCGCGTCGTCGTTCCCTTCACCATTGCCTGCGGCAGCTGCTACCACTGCGGCAAGCACCAGTACTCCGCCTGCGACAACGGTAATCCCGCCGACAACCAGGACATCGGCATGGAACTGTACGGCCAGCCGATGTCGGGGCTGTTCGGCTATAGCCACCTGACCGGCGGCTATGCCGGCGGCCAGGCGGAATACGTGCGCGTGCCGTTCTCCGACGTCGGCCCGATCGTCGTGCCTGACGGGCTCGACGACGACGAGGTACTGTTCCTGTCCGACATCCTGCCCACGGGCTGGCAGGCGGCCGAGAACGCCGACATCGAGCCAGGCGACACCGTCGCGGTGTGGGGCTGCGGCCCGGTCGGCCTGTTCGCCGTGCAGTCCGCCTTCCTGATGGGCGCGGCTCGCGTGATCGCCATCGATCACTTCCCCCACCGGTTGGAACTGGCGCGCAAGTTCGGGGCAGAGACCATAAACTTCGAGGAATCGAAGACCTACGAGGCGCTGATGGAGATGACCGGTGGCATCGGGCCCGACGCCGTCATCGACGCGGTGGGCCTGGAAGCCCACGGCTTCTTCGTCGACAACGTGGTGGACCAGATCAAGGCTTCGATGTTCCTGGGCACCGATCGCATTCACTCGATCCGCCAGGCGATCGTGGCCTGCCGCAAGGGCGGCCGCGTCTCGATGCCTGCCGTCTACGGCGGCATCGTCGACAAGTTCCCGCTCGGCGCCTTCATGGAAAAAGGGCTGACGCTCAAGACCGGCCAGACCAGCGTGCAGCACTACATGCCGGGGCTGCTCAACGCGATCGTCGAGGGGAAGATCGACACGACCTTCCTGATCTCGCACCGCATGAGCCTGGAGGACGCGCCCAAGGGATACAAGATGTTCCACGACAACCAGAACGAAGTCACCAAGGTCGTGCTCAAGCCCGGCTTCACCCAAACCGCCGTCGCGGCAGAATAGGAAAAGCATCATGGCGGACAAATTTGCGATCGTGACCGGCGCCTCCACCGGCATCGGCTTCGAACTGGCGAGCCTCGCCGCCGAAAACGGTTACGACCTGCTGGTCGTCGCGGACGAAGGACTGATCGAGGCGGCCGCGCGGGACTTTCGGCTGCACGGCGTTTCGGTAGATGCGCTTCAGGCGGATCTGTCTACGACGGAAGGCGTCGATATCCTGCTGGCCGCCACTTCCGGCCGCCGCATCGATGTGCTCTGCGCCAATGCGGGCCGTGGCCTAGGACACGGTTTCCTCGACCAGAGTGTCGCCGACTGGCGCCGGGTGGTGGATACCAACATCACCGGCACGCTCTATCTGCTGCAGCAGGTGCTCAAGGGAATGGTAGCGCGCGACGATGGCAAGGTGCTGATCACCGGGTCCATCGCCGGGTTCATTCCGGGCAGCTTCCAGGCGGTCTACAACGGCACGAAGGCCTTCGTGGACAGCTTTGCGGATGCGCTGCGCAACGAGATCAAGGAGGCGAAGGGCGTGACGGTCACCACGCTCATGCCCGGCCCGGTCGAGACCGAGTTCTTCGACCGCGCCGACATGCTCGACACGAGCGTCGGCGCGTCCAAGAGCAAGAGCGATCCCGCCGACGTCGCCCGCGACGGGTGGACTGCGATGATGAACGGCGATGCCCACATCGTTTCGGGCTGGAAAAACAAGATCCAGGCAGCCGTGGCGCACGTCACCCCTGCGGGGATCCTGGCCGAGCAGCATCGCAAGATGGCGCAGCCCGGCTCGGCTCCCAGTGACGATGGCGGACCTCGATAGAATGATGCCGATCTGAGGCATCGCGAACCAAAGGACGGAGACATGAACACCACGATAGAGCGCACATTCGAAAGTCGCTGCGACGCCGAGCTGGCTGTCGAGCGACTGGTCCAGGAATATGGCTTCGAGCGAACCGACGTGTTCGTAACACCGGCAGGCGATGAAAACAGCGCAGGCGAGACGCTCAGCGGCGGCGACACTGCGACCCATCTGGAGTCGGAGCGCATGGACGCACAGCTTTCCGATCCGATATCCGTTTCGGTGGACGTAAACGACGATGCCCGCGCCGCTATAGTGAACCGCGTATTCGACGAAATTACCGCCGGCTAGGAGGTGCCCGTGTCGGTTTTGGGAGCCCTATACAAGGAACTAGGCTCATTCGCCCACTGAACAAGCCGGAAAGCCAAGTGCCATCGACCTCGCGCCAATTGCCGCCGCTCCCTTCGCACGAGCGGGTGCAGGAACTGCTGTTCGAAGCTGCCAGGTCGGGGCGAGACAACATGATTCCTATTCTGCTGGATGCCGGGGCGGATATCGAGGGCATTGATACGAAGGGGCACTCCGCTCTGGTCCTTGCCGCCTATCATGGTTTAGAGGAAACCGCCGCGCTGCTGCTGGATCGCGGCGCCGACCCGAACTGTGCGGCAGCGAGTGCTAGCCCGCTGATGGGGGGTCGCCTTCAAGGGACATCTAGTCATCGCCAGGCGGCTGCTCGCCGCCGGTGCGGACCCAAACCAGCGTAACGCCGCAGGACAGACCGCGATCATGATGAGCGCCCTGTTCGATCAGCGCGAGGTCATCGAACTCCTCCTGAGCGCCGGCGCTGATATCGATGCAGTGGATACGGCGGACAACGATGCGGTCATCCTTGTGCGAATGCAGGGCAACGAAAGCCTCGCCCGATGGCTCACCGAACGCCGGGAGGGGCACTCTTTGTACTTCTGCTCTTCGCCTTGGCAGGCGGCATAGTGCTTTCGCTGTTGCATATTTCGCTGCCCGCATTCCGCGTGGCAGGCGGCGTGCTTCTCTTCCTGCAAGCGCTAACCCTCGCTTTCTCAAGTCCAGGCCTTTCCTCGATCAGCGAGGGCGAGCGGCGTGAAGCCCAGGAACCTGGCGACATCGCGGTTTTTCCGCTCGCCTTCCCGCTGATCGCAGGGCCGGGCAGCTTGTAGGCCGCTGTGCTCGTCATGGGGCGCGCTCAGGGATGGATCGAGGCCGTCTGCATCATGGGAATGATCCTCATCTGCGCCCTGCTGACCTGGATCGCGACGCTGGCTGCCGACCGCCTCGTTCTCGTGCTCGGCCGTACCGGTGCCGATGTGGTCGGCCGAATCTCGGGCATGCTTCTTGCCGGATTGGCCATCCAGTTCATCTTCGACGGCTTGGCAGCATCACCCTTCATCCACCGCTGACCTGCGTGGGCTAAACCACTGAGTCCAGCACGCGAAGCACCCCGTCGAGCATGGCAGCATTGGAGGCAGCCTTGGACAAAGCACGCCGGGCGAAGCGCTGGAGCCTTGCAACATCGCGCGGCGGGAAACGGAGCTTGATTAAGGTCTGGCCGAGCACCTCCGGCGCAACGCCTTGCGCTGCCTTGCCCGACCCGAGGAAATGATCGAGCAGCCGCTTGCGATCGACGAAGCTCCAGCCCAATTCCTCCAACTCCTTCGGCGTCACCGACAACAACCCAAGCGCGAATTCCATGATATCGTCGAACCGGAGCGCGATGGTGACGTTTCGCCCACCGCGCGGCGACCCGCAACATGGGTGGCAACTGGCGACCAAGTCCGGCAGTTTGTGCTTCGCCTTAAGAACGGCCGAGCTTCTCGTAAGCCGCCGCGAAGAGACTTATATCCGGGGAGATGCCTAGGTTCCGACGAACAATCCGTGCGCCAAGCCGACGTCGGCATTGCAGACGGCGTGGGATGGCATAACGTTGCCTTCCAATTGAATGGGTTATCGCCGGGGATAGTCCGAAGCTGCGCCGGGAGCGCCCGGCCAACGGACCGGAGTGTCGGAAGCGAACGCGTCGCCGACCTGCTGCCAGGGGGCGATATAGATGGTGCGCATGTCGCGGCTGTGGATGCGCCAGTCTTCGCCCACCCGGTGATACTCGTCGACATACCGGACGGCGCCGCAGACAGCTGTGCCGCCCAGCACGAGTTCCAGGTGTGCGCCGACCAGCCCCCGTGCTTGGTCCGGGCCGTCGAAAGCGAGTTGGGCGTAATGCGGCGTATGAATCGTCAGCCCCATCTGCTCGCGCGACGCCTTGATAAAAGCGACGATCGCGTCGCGCCCCGCGCCCGCCAACACGCCCGAGGCGCTGAAGGTGGCGGTGTCGGTGAAGCTGCTCCTCACTCCTTCGAGATCGTCGCCATCGGCGGCCAGGAAGTACCCGACCACAAGGTCGTTCAGCGCTGCCCGATCTTCGAGCCGTTTGATGCGCTCTTCCAGGTCCATCTTCATTTCCTCGCGTGCTGCCGGTCTGTCACCGGACTTCGATCGTATCGAGCAGGGGGGCGAAACTGCCATACCCGCCACGGAAGAACAGTAGCGGTTGCTCGGGGCGTATGACGTCCAGCTCCTGCACGAGTCCCAGGACGATGTAGTGATCGCCCGCTTCGTGGATCTTGTCCAACGTGCAGTCGATCCAGGCGACGACGCCGTCTAGAACCGGCGAGCCGTTCGCCGACACCTGGTGTGTCAGGCCCGCAAACTTGTCCTCGCCTTTGGCGGAGAAGCGCCGACACAGATCCTTCTGATCGCTGGCGAGGATGTTGACGCAGAATTTGCCGGCGCTTTCGATCTGCGGCCAGCTCGTCGACGCGACGTCGGGGAAGAATCCGACCAGCGGTGGCGAAAGCGACACCGACGTGAATGAGCCGACCACCATCCCGGCGCGCTGGCCGCCGGGCAGCGTGGCCGTCACCACGCATACGCCTGTGGGGTAATGCCCGAGGACGTGACGATAGACCGCGCCATCGATCGCCGGGTCCAGCTTCAGCGGCGTCACCGGCCGGCCCACACCGGCTTGCGGCGCTCGCCGGCGGCGCGTTCGCCTTCCTTCTTGTCCTCGGTCGCGGCGTATTCCTCGATCGGTTCGAAGCGGGTCGCCAAGGCGACTTCGAGCGGGTGACCGAGGCGCCCCAGCGCAGCCGCCTTGGCGGCCTGCACGGCAAGCGGCGACGCGGCATTGAGCTTGGCCACCCAGGCCGCCGCCGCATCCGCTAGCTGGTCGTAAGGCACCACCTCGTTGACCAGGCCGTAGTGACGGGCCTCGGCCGCCTTGATCCGCTCGCCGGTGAGGATCAGTTGCATGGCGATATGGTAGGGTAGCTGCCGCATCGCGCGATGGACGACGCCGCATTCGCCGATGATGCCGACTTTCGTTTCCGGCAGCCCGAACTGAGCGGTATCGGCGGCGACGATGATGTCGGCGCACATGGCCAGTTCGAAGCCGCCGCCGACGCAGAAGCCCTGGACGGCGGCGACCATCGGCTTTTTGCAGGTGACGAGAGGTCCGCCGATGCCGGTCAACCCGCCTCCCAGCGCCATGCGCGACTTCCGCTCGGCACCGCCCGAGACGTCGGCGCCGATGCAGAAGCCCTTTTCGCCTTCGGCCGACAGGGTGACGGCCCAGATTTCGGGGTTCGCGTTGATCTCGGTCCACGCTGCCAGCAGCAGATCGTCCATCTCCGGCGTGATGGCGTTGAGGCCCTGCGGGCGGTTGAGCCGGACATGGGCGACGTGGCCCTCCACGGTGAATTCGACGTCGGCCACGGGCCTACTCCTTGAAGCTGTTGATGAGTGCGGTTGACGAGGGGCCACGGTAGGCGTCGAGCACCGCCTTGAGCCCTTCGTTGGCCATGCGCTCGCGGATCGCGAGGACGGATGGCGCGAGATGAAGCAGCGAATCCATCTCGGCTATACCCGAAGTGGCCGTTCGGAAGCCCGCAGCCTCCGCGGCGCGGTTAATCGAGAGTTTCTTGACCTGGAGAACGTTCGGCGGGACCAGCGCAATTCGTGCCGCCAGCGCCTCCGTCGCGGTGATCAGCCGTTCAGCGGGGACGCAATGGTTGGCCCAGCCCCATTCGACGGCGGCCGGTCCATCAATGCTGTTGCCAGGAAGGAACGCGAATTCCTTGGCTCGCTTCGCGCCCACCTGAGCGACCCACGTCGGCGCGATGAAGCCGCCGCCGATCGGCACGCCAGGCTCGCTGATGCGCACGTCGTCGGCCACGATCGTCAGGTCGGCGAAGACGCACATCTGCGCGCCAACCCCGGCGCAATAGCCATGGACAGCGGCGATGACCGGTTTGGGATGGTCCCACATCGCCAGCCATCGCGCGACGTTGGCGTTGAGGCGGTTGGCATCGGCGACGGGATCCATCGCCGCGGCCCCGCCGTATTGGCCAAGGTCCATTCCCGCACAAAAGCCCTTGCCGTTGGCACGGATACCGACGACGGGACCGCCGCTCGTCTTGAGTTCGTCCAGCGCCGCCGAGAAGCTGTCCAGCATGCTGCCGGACAATGCATTGGCCTGCGCCGGCCGGTTGAACACGATCCAGCTGATCGGGCCCGAATGCTCGACCAGAATTTCAGGGATCGCCGATTCCTGCGTCATTCCGCCCGGCCGATCGGGTTGCCGGCACGCACGTGGTAGTCGGTCGTCAGCGTGGTGCGCAGTTCGCGGCGCTTGAACTTCCACTGGCCGTCGACCTTCACGACGGTATCGAAATACTGGCCGTAGAGGATGCCGTCCGGGCGCTCCTTGGTGTAGCGATGGATCGCCAGGACGATCGACCGGACCTCAGCTTCCGTCTCGCTGATGAAGTCGATGCAGATGTTCGAATTGTGATGCGAGGTGCCGCGAAAGAAGGTGCCGATCCCTTCAAGCGTCTTCTTGTACGCCTCCATGCCGCTCGCGCCGAAGTTGGGCGCGTAGCTGACCTCGCAGTCCTCCACGAACAGCGCGGCCAGTTCGTCCGGGTGGTTCATGTCGAGATGATAGGAGTAATCGAACATCATCCGTTCGATGGCGCGCATTTCAACAAGTTTGGCTTCGGTCATAATCCATCTTTCGATCAATGCGAAAACGAGGAAAAAGGTGGCGCCGCCTCGATGCCGAGTGCGGCGCCGGTGGGAGAGTTGGTATCAGCGCAACTTGTAGCTGAACGTCGCTCCGTAGGTCGCGGGACGCGCGGGCCACCGGGTGACGGTGTCGAAGAAGAAGGCGACGTTGTCCCAGTAATACTGGTTGGTAACGTTCTTACCCCAGACCTGGAGCGACCAAGAATTCGTCGGCAGCCCGGACGCCAGCTCGCAGGTCGAGCAGGGTGTAGTCCCTGATCTTGTACGTTTCCGAAGCGCCGATGAAGGCCGACGTGTCGCTGCGGAAGGTAAGGTCGGCGCCACCGAAGCCGGTTAGCGAGTTGCCAATCGGGAACTCGTAGCTCAGTCCCGTCGAAACCTGGTACTTGGGCGTGTAAGGCAGCTTGGCTCCGTCGAAGTTCTGACCGACAGCTCCGGTCTCCGGGTTGATGCCGGTATAGCTCTTCACCGTCGCGTCGATGTAAGTGAAGTTCGTGTACGCGCTGAAACCCCGGGCCGGCGTTGCCGTCAATTCGACTTCGAAGCCCTTCACCGTAGATTTCGGCACGTTGACCAGCGCGTCAAGCAGGCCAAAATTGGGATCGGCGATCTTCGAGCGGATTTGACGGTCCTGATAGTCGTAGTAGAATGCCGCGACGTTTGCCTGCAGCGTCCGGTCGATCAGCGAGGCCTTCATGCCCGCCTCGTAGGACATCAGCGATTCCTGCGTGACCGGCTGGCTCTGCTCGGTGGTGGAGGCCGCGACCGAGGGGAAGCTGCCGGCCTTGTAGCCCTTCGCGACGTTGGCGTAGAGCAGCATGCCGGGGCGCGGTTTGTAATCGATGCCAGCACGCCAGGAAACGTTGTTTTCATTAAGGCGGCCAACAAATTCACCCGGCAGATACGTTGGCGCTTCACCGAGCAGTCCGGTGGTATCGATGGTGAGGCAGCCGAGCGCATCCTGAGCCGTAACCGAGATGGGCGGTAGCCCGTTCTGACCGCGCAAAAGATTGGCGAAGTAGGTGTAAAGCGGGGCGAACGGTACGTTCGAATTTTCGGCGGCGACGCCGAAGAAGCAGCTATCTGCCTTGCGCTTGGATTCCGTGTAACGCACGCCGCCCTTGAAGGTGAAATCGCCGACGTCGTATTCGACGTTACCGAACGCAGCGTAGTTCTTCATGTTCTGGTTAGCGCGGAACGCAGACCGGAAAATACCGCCAAGGAACGGCGCAGTGCCGGTGTTGATCGTCGAATCGCGATAATCCAGTTCCGAGACGTCGCTTGCCTTGTCCGACGAATAGTTCAGGCCGACAATGAAGCGGAACGGCCCGCTACCGCCGTTGGCCAGGCGCAGCTCCTGCGAGAAGCTCTTGATACCGCCGCCGAAGAACCGGAAGTCTGCGTTGTTCTGGACGGTGCCGTCGCCATCGAAGGCCATCTTCTGCTTGTAGTCGCTGTAAGAGGTCAGCGAAGTGACAGTGAGGTCGTCGGTGACGTCGTAGTCGATGCGGCCGATGCCTTGCCACAGGCGGTTGTCGAGATAAGGGTTGATGTTCGAGCTGAAGTCGGCCGCGCGCGCATTATCGGGGGCGATTGGGGCGTTCGAAACCGGGTTGGCAGGTCCCGGGTTGCGCACGGCGATGAGTTGGACGGCCGGCGGTTCGCCCTTTTCGAGCCATCCGTTGGCGTTCAGCGCCACCCGGAGGCGATCGGTCGGTTCCCACAGGACCTGGAAACGCCCGGCGTAGTTACGCGTCTTGCCGGTCTTCTCGCCGGTCGTGTAGCTGCGCTGCCAGCCGTCGCCGTGCGTGATCTTGCCGGAAAGGCGCGCCGAAAGCGTATCGGACACCGGGCCGCTGATGTAGGCCTCGCCGTCGATCGTGTTGAAGCGGCTGTAACCCAGCGTCGCGCCAGCTTCGAAAGCCTTGGTCGGCTTCGCGGCGATGTAGTTGATCGCACCGCCCGTAGCGTTGTTGCCGAACAGGGTGCCTTGCGGTCCCTTCAGAACCTCGACGCGCTCCAGATCGAAGCCGGTCAGCTTGGTCATTACCGGGAAGGGCAGCGGAGCTTCGTCGAGGTAGACGCTGACGTCGGGATAGGAACCAAGGGTCGTATCGTTGAAGCCGACACCGCGCAGAGTGTAGACCGGCGTGTTCGAAGCGCTGGTTGAGAAGACCAGCCCGGGCACTACTTGCGCGATGTCGGACAAGGTGGTGATGTTGCGTTCCTGCAGCGCCTGCCCGCTCACGGCGCTGATCGTCAGACCGACGTCGTTGAGCTTCTGTTCGCGCTTCTGGGCGGTCACGACGATCTCGTTCGCCGAAGCCGCATATGTTCTTCCGGCCGCGGCAGACGGTTCTGCAGCGCTGCCGTCTGCGGCATTTGGCGACTCAGCCGCGGTGGTTTGTGCCTGGGCGGGCGCGCCGCATGCAAGTGCCGAGGCAGTGCCGCCCATCAATACGGCACGCAGCGAAATTTTCAGAAGTCGCATCTTCATCCCCAATCGATTTACGAAGCGGCTTCCTTGTCCGCCTTCAACACTAATGTTGACCGGATCAATTTCGTCAGTCAACGGTAAAGTTGACAGAACTGGAAAATTTATCTCATGCGTTTGGGTCAAGGTGTAGGAGAGGCAAATGGTGTCTGTGAGTGACCTTCGTGCGTTGGCTGAGGCAGCAGCACGCGAACCCGGCGAAAGCTTGAGTACCGCCGACCTTCAACTCATTACGCTCGGCGTACGCGTTTCAGTCACGTCCCTGGATCGAGCGGCTGTCGAAACGGCTATCGGGCGGGCGTTCGAGGCCGGAGCAACCCCCGCGCAGGTCCAGGAAATCCTCTCGCTCGTGTCCGGCTTGGGTGTGCACACTCTCATGGTCGCATCTGCACCGGTGCTCGTGCAGGCGCGAGCCGCAGGATTCGCGCTCGACGATACGCTGACGGGCGAGCAGCAGCAGTTGTGGGACAAGTATGTCGGAAACGACCCCTTCTGGATCGGTTTCGAGCGCGAATTGCCCGGCTTTCTGAGATCGATGCTCCTGCTTTCAACCGAGCAGTTCAAGGCCTTCTTCGCCTATTGCGCAGTGCCGTGGAAAAGCGGGCAGGTTCGCGCGAAGATAAAGGAACTGACCGCGATGGCCTGCGATGCCACGCCGACGCATCGCTTTCTTCCCGGTTTTCGCCTGCATCTGGCGAATGCCGTAGCGTTGGGGGCAGGCCGGATCGCCCTCGAACAGGTCATGGCGATCGCATCAGATGCTCCCCCGCACAGCGGCACAGCCTGATTGTGGCAGATAGTGCTACCAGCCCATCCCAATCGGCGAGTGAAGTCCGGCCGGACCACCCCGTTCGGGCTTCGTAGCCTTCGTCGAACGTCGGGCGGTCGCGACCGGTTCCACAGAACTAGGCGTTGACGCCGCGCCAGGCCAGCGTTCCACCGTCAATCACGTAAGCGGACCCGTTGATGAAACTGCTGTCCTCCGAAGCCAGGAAGCATGCCAGCTTGGCGATCTCGTCCGGTCGACCCAGACGAGGAATCAGGTGCGCTCCCGTGAGCACCGACATGATCGCGTCCTTGTCGGGAGCGGCTTCATAGTATTTCTGGACCATCGGCGTATCGATGGCTCCGGGGCAATAGCAATTGCAGCGGATGTTGTACTTTGCCAGGTCGACGGCAGCCGCCTTGGTGAGCATCAGAACGCCGCCCTTGGTGGCACAATACGCACCGGCTTGGGGGTAAGAGACGAATGAACCGGTGGATGCGACGTTGACGATCGCAGCGCCGCAGGTCGAATGCTTCAGATAGGGCACAGCATACTTGATGGCGAGCCACAGCGCCTTGAGATTGATCTCGTAGACGGTGTCCCAGACCTCGTCCGGCAGTTCCTCGATTGACGTGTTCGCCGTAAGATCGGTCTCGTGTACGGCGGCATTATTGTGGAGAACGTCGATACCGCCGTATCGGCTTGCAGCGAAGTCCATCAGTTCGCGTATCTGTTGCGCATCGCGAAGGTTACAGTGGAAGAACGCGGCGTCATGGCCGGCTTCGATTATGGTAGCGGTCGTGGCGCGACCGGCGTCCTCGTTGACGTCGGTCACGACGACCCGGCCGCCTTGCGTGGCCATCTCCTGCGCGCAGGCCCGGCCCATGCCACTGCCCGCTCCGGTGACAACGCATACCTTGCCGTCGAGACGATTACCCATTTGCGGTAACTCCTAAAAAACGGGATGGCCATGTGGCCACCCCGTCCCGAGGTTATCGATCGGCGCCCTTCGATCGCGCGGAGCCGATCGGGTGGATTCACACCGGATTACGAACCTTGGGGCAGACTTCGGTCGCGAGGCGACGCAGCGATTCCTCCCAGGGCTTGGGATCGTCGATGCTGTCGTGCTGGTTGTAGACGAGTTGCCCCCAGCCCCCGACCTTGTCGGCGAGGGTCTCGAGCTTCTCGATCGCCGTCTCCGGCGAGCCACACAGCACGACGTGCTCGGCGAGGAAATCCTCGTCGATGGTATCGGGCGTCACGTCCTTACCGGAATCGGCGATGATCCCGTTGAACAGACCGAACTTGACGTAGATTTCCTTGAGGTACTTCGACCAGGTTTCGGCCAAGCCGCTCTTGAGGAACAGCCGCTTGGCCTCGGCATCGGTATCGGCGATGAAGACGTCGCGGCATACTCGGTAGCGCTTGCGGTCAGCTTTGCGACCCTTGGCTTCCATTGCCGCAGCCCAGGTATCCCAGTGCGCCTTCATCTGCGGCGTGCCGCCGAAGAACGAGATCGGTGAATAGTCGCGCTCGCCCGCGAACCGCATCGAGGACGAGTTCTGCGACAGGCCAGTCACGGCGATCTCGAGCTTGTCTCGCCCGCCGTAGGGTCCGTTGTCGGCGATGATGACGTCATATTCCGGCATCGTTTCGGGCCCAGGGAAACCGGCCTGGTAGAACTTGCCCTTTTCGAGGAACGGTTTTCCTTCCCAGACCCGCTCCATCAGATGCAGCGCTTCCAGTTGCCGTGGGGGCAGTTCGGAAAGGTTTTCGAAGCCGTGGAGAATGGCGTCGGTATGATGCCCACCGGGCGCCACGCCCAGGAAATAGCGACCCTCCATGACTTGGCTGAGCCACCCGATGCGGATCGCGAGCGTCGCCGGATCGTGATACGGCAAAAGGTGCGCCATCGGTGCAAAATGGATGCTCTTGGTGGTCTGCGCACAGGCTGCGATGATCGCTTCGGGCATCGGGATGTTTTCCCAGCCCAGGGTGTAGTGTTCACCGATCATGAAGTCGACGTAGCCCGCCTCGTCCGCGATCCGGGCGATGTCGAGCGCCCAGTCGAAGACTTGCCGGGGCGTGCGATGGGGCGGATTGTAGGGGGTCATGAAGATCCCGCACTGCATTGCCATGATAACCTCTCCTCGAATAGTGTTCTCTGATGTGCTCAGACGAACGTGCCGTCGTCCGCCTTAGTGGAGAAGCGCGGCGCAACCTTGCTGATGAACTTCTCAAGTTCCTCCTTGTTCGCTTCCGGCTCCAGATGGCCCTGGCCGAACATGAGGAAGAGTTCGTCGAAACCGAGCCGATCGTGGGCACGGCCGATCCGGTCCGCGATTTCGTCGGCCGATCCGATCAGGACGTTCGGCGGCCGCTGGCCCATCGGGATGAACCATTCGTCCCAGAACCACATATGTTCTTCCATGAGCTTCGCCGCATGATCCTTGTCGTCGGTCAGCATCAGGAACCCGCCCCAGGCGGACGCATCGGTCTTGGTGACTTCACGGCCATTCTTGGCGGCGGTGGCGATGTAGCGGTTGTTGAGGTTCTCGCAGAAGTCGAGGTTGTCCGACAGCACTATCAGCTTGCCACCTTCTTCCGCCCAGAAGTCGATGGTGCGGCCCGATGCCGCGAAACCGCCGTAGATCGGGGGGTGCGGATCCTGGTAGCAGCGCGGGGCGATCCCGATTTCGCGTACGATACCGTGCTCGTCCTGGCCCTTGCCGTATTTGGCGTAGGCGGGATGTCCGGACGAGCCTCCTTCGGGCGGGAACTGCCAGTTTTCGCCCTTGTGGCTGAAGACGTCGTTGGTCCAGGCCTTCTTGACCACACGGACGCCTTCCTCGAACAGCGAACGATTGCGCGCGTCCTGGCTGTCGCGCGCCTTGACGTTGTCCGGCGTGGTCGCGCTCACGCCTTCCTTGATGCCGTAGGCGTCGACCCAACGGGCGTGGTAGCCGCGCGTGAAGCCGCAGTAGAGCCGACCCTGCAGCATGTGGTCGAGCGTCGCTATCTCCTCGGCGACGCGCACGGGATTGTGCGTGGTCATGGTGTAGCCCATGATGCCTGCCTTCAGCCGCTTGCTGTTCTGGCCGACGAACAGGCTGAACATGCCGGGATGGTTGTTCGCCTCGAACCCTTCGATCTGCAGATGGTGCTCGGGCTGGCAATAGCCGTAGAACCCCAGTTCGTCGGCTAGCTGGACGTAGCCGCGCACTTCTTCAAGGAAGCGCTGGTACAACTCTGGCCGCTGCCCGGCCATCCCTTGTTCGATTTCTTTCCGGCGCCCTACGACGCCAGTTTGCATCAGGTGATATTTCATCCCACTCCAGCCTTTTTGTCCGCATTGCTCGCCCATGGAGGGAGTCGGAGCGGATCGTTGTCAATACAGGTGTTGACTGCGATATCGACCACAAAAAGCCGCGCTGTCAACTCCTGTGTTGACGGATGGCCATTGTTTTTTCCATAAGAGCATCGACGCCGATCAACGGACGCGATGGAGAGGACGATGCCGGCACTTCTGACAACCGAGGTCGCGACCGTAGGCGACCTCCTCTTGCACGCCGCGGACGCGCATCCAGAACGCGTCGCGCTGGCCCTGCCCAATGCGAAGGCATCGTATGCGCAGCTTCGGGATGGCGCCATTCGCGTCGCCCGGGCGCTCCACGGGCTGGGCGTGCGACGCGGCGAACACGTGGCCCTGCTCATCCCCAACAGCATCGAGTTCGCCGAAGCCTTCTTCGGGACCATGCTGGCGGGCTGCGTTGCGGTTCCGTTGAACGCCCGCCATCGCGCGGCGGAAATAGGGTACATCATCGCGAACGCGCGGGCCTCGGTGCTGCTCACAAGCCGCCACGACAGCGATCCTGTCGATTTCTTGCAAATCGTCGCGGAGGCGCTGCCCACCCCGCAAAGCGCCCCAGATCTCCGTCACGTGGTGTTGATACGAGGACAAGGCGTGGGCGACATCCTTGGCCGCGAGGCTTTTCTCGCCTTCGCTGACGAAATTGATACGCCAACCGTCGATCGTGTGCGCCAATGCGTTCGGGTTCGCGATCCGGCGTTGATAATCTACACCTCCGGCACGACCGCCAATCCGAAGGGGTGCGTGCTTCCGCATGAAGCCGTGACGCGGGGCCCTGTCGAACGGGCGCGCTACCGGGTTTCCTCCGGCGGGCTCGATGTCACCTGGGCGGGCGGGCCTTTGTTCCACATCGGCAGTCTCGCGCCGTTCATCGGGTCGATCGGTGCAGCCGGCACTTTCCTGGCCGACAGCTGGTTCGAACCCGGACGTGCGATCGCGCTGATGGCCGAATATGGCGTCACCTTGGCATGGCCTTGGTTTCCGGCGATCGTGCAGGGAATCATCGACCATCCGGACTTCGATCCCGCGAAATTCGCAAGCCTTGGCTACCTTTTCCTCATCGCGCCGCCGACGCTAGTCGCGCGGGTGCAGGACCTGTTTCCCGGTGCCGAGATCATCCAGGCCTGCGGCATGACCGAGACGGCGGGCGTGTTCGCGCTCTGTGACGCGGACGAAACGCGCCAGTCGCGCGCGACGACGCAGGGCAAGGCGAGCCCAGGCGTCGAGGTCCGCATCGTCGACCCCGAAACCGGAGTCGATCTGGCCGACGGGACCATGGGCGAGATTCTGGTCCGCGGCTACAACGTCATGGATCGCTATTGGGATGCGCCGGAAAAGACGCGCGAGGCCCTGGACCCCGACGGCTGGCTGCGGACCGGGGACCTCTACACACGCCTCGAAAGCGGCAGCCTTGTGTTCGGCGGCCGCTGCAAGGACATGCTTAAAGTCGGCGGGGAGAACGTGGCGGCGATCGAAGTCGAAGCGTTCTTATGTACGCATCCGGCAGTCAAGACGGCCGAAGTCGTTGGCCGGCCCGACCCCCGGCTCGATGAAGTGCCCGTCGCCTTCGTCGAACTTTACGAGGGCCACGAGCTTGGGGAAGAGGCGCTGATCGCGCACTGCCGCGGGCGTATCGCGAGCTACAAGGTCCCGCGCGCGATCCACTTCCTGACCGCCACCGAGTGGCCGATGTCGGCGACCAAGATCGACAAGCGCGCCTTGCGCGCGCGGTTGTGACCTCTTCACGCCTCTCGCGGCGCGCGCATCCCGTCGATAAAGATCGACCAGAACGCCTCCGCCACTTCGAGCCCGGTCATCGGCCCGCCCGGCGTGAACCAGCGGTGTGTCCAGTTCAACATACCAAACAACGCATTCTCGACGAGGCGCGGCGGGATGGTCGCGCGCAAGTCGCCCGAGGCGATCGATTCGCGGATGAAGCTGAGGAGCGTCTTGTCGAAGGCCCGCGTCTTCTTCATGATTTCCTGCGCCCAGGGCGTTTCGTCGGCGCCCACCTGGTGCATCTGCTCCTGGATATACACGAAGGTCGCGGGGTAGTTTTCTTCGTAGGAAACCATCAGGCGGATGTAGATGGCATGGAGCCGCTCCAGCCAGCTGAGGCTATCGTCGTCGAGCAGCTTCTGCGCTTCGGCCATGTTCGCGTCGAGTACGCCTTCCACCGTCGCCCGGAAGAACTCTTCTTTGCTGCCGACGTAGTAATACACCGTCGCGCGATCCATGCCGGCCTCGCGCGCAATGTCGGCCAGCTTGGTCGCCTGGTAGCCCTGCTGCTTGAAGAGCCGCGCGGCGATCCGGATAAGCTCCTCCCGCTTGGCTGCATAATCGGCACCGCCCTCGCTCTGCGCCGACTCGCGGCGGCGAGAATAGTTGCTGACCTTGCTCATCCAAAACTTCCCTCAGGTGCCATTGTGCAAATGCATTCGCGCCATCGTCATGCAGATCGCCGACGCGTTTCGTCAACGAGTAAGTTGATGTTCGGTGCGGCACCGCTGCGCAGACCCGGAGCGACGGCGACATGATCCCCCAGCTGGCGCACTTCGAAATTGACCCCGCCTACGGGCGCGGCACATATCGCCGCCGACTGCGCTTCGTCGCAGACGCGCGGTCGGTCACGGCGCAAGTCGACGATACCCATCATTCCTACTGGCTGGTGATCGAGCACGACCGCGCCCGCATCGCCGCTATAGAGGCCGGCTTCAATCGCGCTCCGACCGACATGTGCCCAGGCTCGGTGGCAGGCCTCCAGTCCCTCGTCGGCAATTCGCTGGACACGGGCGCGGCCGCTCTGATGGCAAGGCTTCCGCAGACGGCGAATTGCACGCATCTTGCCGATCTTGCGCTGTGGTCGATGGCGCAAATCGACAGGTCGGCCGTGTGGGATGTGGAAATCCCGGACCAGGCGGAGGCTCCGGTATGGATATCGATCACGCGCGACGGCACGATAGTCCATCGCTGGCACGTGGCCGCCTGTCGCATAACCGCGCCAGCGCGGTTTGCGGGAAGGCCCTTGATGTCCGGCTTCATGCGCTGGGCGAGCGATGCTTTTCAGGGCGACGCGCTGCTTGCGGCCACGATGCTCCAGCGCGGGCTGTTCGTCGCCCGTGGCCGGCAGCATGTCGTGGACCGGGCACCGCCCATGCCCCTGGCCAACGCGGCGGGCATGGCCGGCATGTGCTGGGCGTATTCCCATGATCGGCGGCTCGGCGGCATGGGCTCGCTCGGCTATGTCCGCGATTTCACCGATGGTGTGGAGGAGGAAACGCCTCCGCCGCACGTCGCCCGACGCCTGAAGAATCCCGGGTCATGACTAATATTTCCCCGATCGAAGCGATCATTGAGGATGCTCGCAACGGCCGCCCCTACATCCTCGTCGATGCGCCGGATCGCGAAAACGAGGGCGACGTCATCATTCCGGCCCAGTTCGCGACGCCGCTGGCGATCAATTTCATGGCCACTCACGCCCGCGGCCTGATCTGCCTGGCAATGACCGCCGAGCGCGCCGGCAGGCTCGAACTCGCACCTATGGCGAAGCGTAACGAATCGGGGCATGGCACCGCGTTCACTATCTCGATCGAGGCGCGCGAGGGCGTCACCACCGGCATTTCCGCTTATGACCGTGCCCATACGATCGCGGTTGCGGTCGATCCTTCGAAGGGCCGGCATGACGTCGTATCGCCCGGTCACGTCTTCCCCCTCGTCGCGAAGGACGGCGGCGTGCTGGTACGGGCCGGCCACACGGAGGCAGCCGTCGACATCTCGCGCCTGGCGGGGCTGACGCCGGCAGGCGTGATCTGCGAGGTGATGAACGCGGACGGCTCGATGGCGCGGCTGCCCGAATTGATCGAATTCGCGCGCGAGCATGGCATGAAGATCGGCACGATCGCCGACCTCATCGAATATCGCCGCCGCTCCGAAACCCTGGTGGAGCGCGTCGTGGAAGCGCCGTTCGAAAGCTGGCATGGCGATTTTCGCATCTGCGTATACCGCAACGTCCTCGACGCGAGCGAGCACGTCGCACTGGTGCGAGGCAATCCCGGGAAGGGCGTTCCCACTCTCGTGCGCGTGCATCAACTCGACCTCACGGCCGACGTGCTGGGCTGGCGCGCGGCGCATCGCGATTACGTGCCCGCAGCGCTGCGAATGCTGGCCGCGCACGACGGCCCCGCCGTCGCCGTCTTCGTTCGCGATCCGAACCCGGCGTCGACGTCCGAACGGGTCAAGGGGAACCGCAAGATCTACGCCGATACGCAGGGCTATCGCGATTACGGGATCGGTGCCCAGATCCTGCGCGATCTCGGGGTGCAGGAGATGATCCTGCTGTCCTCCAGCGAGGGCAAGCTGGCCGCCCTGGAGGGTTTCGGTCTCTCGGTGGTCAGCCGCGTACCGCTCGTGAGCGATGCGGAGCCCGCCAGCAAGCCGCTCGCGTCCGTCTGATAGCAAGAGGCTGACAGCACAAGACCCCCGCTGCCGGGCAGCGGAGGTCTTGCCTTCAACCGCGAATGCCGGTCAGGAGATCGTCGGGTCGATCACCGCCTTGATGGTGCCACCGCTCTTGGTGAGGCTCAGGGCCTCGGCCGCCTGGGACACGCCGAAACGATGGCTGACGAGTGCGCCGAGCGGCACGCGCTCCTGGAGCGATACGGCAAGGTGCAGGGCTTGGTAGTAATGCTTGGGCTTGGGGAACGTCGCCCCGCCGATATTGATGTTCTTGATCGTCAGATCGCGCGGGCTGATCGGCTGCGTGCCGATCGCGCCCCACAGCCCCAGCACGATATAGCGTCCGTGATTGCCGGTGAGATCGACGCCTTCGGGAAACGCCGGCAGCACGCCAGCCGCCTCGACGACTACGCTGGGGCCGTTACGCCCCACCCGGTCGTAGATCATGCGGCGGCGCTCGTCCGCCGCCACGTCCAGCCCGATCGTGGCCGTCGCGCCGAGCGACCGGGCCGCTTCCAGGCGTCCCGGCGAACCGTCGATCATGACGATTTCGCGCGCTCCCGCCTGTGCCGCGATCAGGACGGCGGACAGGCCGACCGGCCCCGCGCCCTGTACCACCACCGTTTCGCCGAGCCGCACGGGCCCGCAGCGGTCGAAACCGCGCAGCGCCGTCGGCAGCGCGCAACCGAGCGCGGCCACCGCTTCGGGCTGGGCGTGATAAGGCAACCGGTAGAACGGCATCCCGTTTGGTAACCATGCGAAGTCGGCATAGCTGCCCCAGTTCGGTTTCGAGGCATCCTCGAAGAACTGGGTGCTGTCGCAGGGCGTTTCGTCGAGGACGTTGCACGAATAGCAGCGATGACACAGGGCGATCGGCGACCAGTAGACGAGGTCCCCCGCCCTGATCTCCTCGCCGGCGTAGTCCGTCGCCACGCCGGGACCGAGTTTTTCTATGCGGCCGATGCCCTCGTGGCCCAGTATGATGGGAAAGGGCATTTCGCCGGCCTCGCCGGTAAGCAGGTGGACGTCGCTGCCGCACACACCCCCCAGAACGATCGCGACGAGCGCACCACCCGGTTCGGGATCGGCGATCTTCACGTCCCAGGTTTCCAGCTGGTTCGGCTTGACCAGAACGGATGCGCGTCCCAACATCTTCAAATCCTCTCGTTTTTGTTTTCGCTTCAATCTTCTGGTGCGATCTCGACGACGAGACCGGCCAAGTCTTCGGTCACGGGTATTTGGCAGGACAGGCGCGATTGCGGCGTGCGATGCTCCGAACTGTCGAGCAGATCGTTCTCATCCTCCGACATGACGGGAAGCTTGTCGAGGAACGCCGGGTTGATGTGCACGTGGCAGGTCGCGCACGAACAGCAGCCCCCACACAACGCCAGCAATTCGTCGACGCCCGAATCCCTCAGCGCCTCCATGACGCTGGCGCCGGCGACGGCTTCGATCTGGGACCGCTCACCCGTCCGCGAAATTACAGTGATTGTCGTCAAGAATAGACCTCATGAATTGAAGGAGAGTGGGAAACGGTCAGTGGCTTGCCGGCCAGACGAGCGGGACATTCTCCACCGCCGCGACGATCCCCGAGAAGTATGACGGCCGGGCGCCGGGCTTGAGGCTAAATTCCGGGATTCGCTTGAGCCATTCCTCCAGCGTGACGATGACCTCCATGCGTGCCAGATGCATGCCGGCGCACCGGTGCGGGCCGCCGCCGAAGGTGCTGTGCGAAATCCCGCGCCGGCCCAGGTCCAGCTTCCACGGCTCGGGATTTAGCGTTTCGTCCAGGCCGTGTAGCGCGGTCGGCAGCAGGATCATGTCGCCTCGCTTCAGCATGACGCCACCGTATTCGAGATCCCTGGCGACCATTCGCGCCTCGGAGACGACCGGGAAACGCCGGAACATCTCCTCCACGCCGCGCATCAGCACCAGTGGATCGCTACGCAGTTGCGCGACCAATTCGGGATGCCTGGCCAAGTGGATCATGAAGAAGCTGAGGAAATTCACGACCGTGTCGAGGCCACCCAGCAGTAGCAGCGAGATAAGTCCCTGCGCCTTCTCGTGATCGATCGGCCTGCCGTTGATCTCGGTATTGACCATCTGCGTAATCAGGTCCTCGCCGTTGCCGCCCATGCGCGCGCGGATGATCGGATCGACATAGGCGTAGAACCCTTTGTTGCCGGCTTCGAGATCGGCGGCCATTTCCTCGGGAGTATTGCCTTGCGGCCGCGTCATCTGCCGCGCGAACACGCTGAGCAGCGGCACATCCTCCAGTGGCAGGTCGGCCAGCGCCATGAACACGTGAACCGGAAAGATCCCGGCATAGTCGGCCGCGAAGTCGCACGCACCTTTGGTGGCGAAGGCGTCGATCAGATCGGCGGCGACCTCGCGCACTTTGGCCTCGACTTTGCGGATACGGCCCAGGTTAAGGCCCTTGTCGAGGGTTTTTCGGTACGGAGTGTGCTCGGGCGGGTCCATACGGGTCGGGACCATCTGGTACTTCTTGCCCGCTTCCTTGGGCAGGAAGATCACCTCGCTCGAAAAGCGCGTGGGATCGCTGTAGATTTCCCGCACCGTCTCGCCGTTCGTGGCGATCCAGTGGCCGCCGGTGAACGGGGTCCAGACCAGATCCGGCATGCCGGGTCGCTGCACCTTCTTCCACGCTTCGTGATAGCCCTCCTCGATGCCGTCGAGCGCGTACATGTCGATGTCGTACACGCGCTCGGCAGGGACGTGCGCCGGGCGCACCGCCTTGGCACGGAGCGATTCTTCCAGGTCGGTGGCCACGCTTTTCTCTCCTGCAGTGGTATGGATTATCATCTATGCGTGTTAAGAGCACGCGTTATGCGTGTCAGATACACGCGTTATGTTCGCCCGGCAAGAGCGTGCGAAGGTCGGCGGGAAACTTTATGCGCGGCCGCCGATCGGGTTGTCGAAACGGGATGGATGGGATTATTGCGTCGCCATGCGAATGCGCGAACTCGAGGAAAAGACTGGCGTCGACCGCGAGGTCATTCGCATCTTGCTGCGCAAGGGCCTGCTGCCCGAGCCCAACCGCCTCGCGCGCAACCAAGCCCAATATGACGAATCGCACGTTCGGGCGATCACGGTAGTCCGCGAACTTCAGAAGGGCAGCCGCCTCACGCTCGATCAGATCAAGGAACTGCTCGACGGGCGAAGCGTCGATGGCGGCGCCGGGGCGGTTACTTACCAACATCTTGAAGAGCTGCTCGCAATCCGCTTCGGCCTGAACGAACCGCGCCTGGTGGGCCTGTCCGTCATAGCCCGACGCAACGCGATGGCCGCGAGCGATGCCAGGACTTTCGAGCGAATGGGAATGGTCGACCTCGTCGAAAGCGAGGACGAGCCCCGCCTTAGCTTGACGGACGCGAGGCTCGTCGAGATCTGGTCGCAGATCCGGGAACTGGGGTTCGTGGAGGAAGCCGGGTTCCCTCCGGAGAACATCGCCTTCTATCTCCAGGCGGCGGAAGAGGTGGCCGCGCGCGAAGCGGAGGTCTTTCTCAAAGCAAGCGCCGGGCGGATCAATGAAGAGAACGCTGCGACGATGCTTCAAGGAGCACTACCGCTCATGCTCGATTTTTTCGGGCTTCTGCGCCTCAAGGCCTTCATGCGCAACATCCACAAAGCCGTTAATGCATTGCAGGAACCGGCCAAGCAAGTGGAACATGGCGATATACCTAAACCCGTTTGCGGTCCTAGAAAGAGTCCGCAGCGGAGCGGCATTACATAGCCGGGCAACCACTAGTGGATTGTTTCCAAGGTTTGGTGCCCGCGCCTGACGGCGGCGATAATTTCGTCGGGATCTGCCTTCCAGATGAAGGGACGCGGTTCCTGATTATGCTCTTTGATGAAACGGTTGATGGCAGCCTGCAGATCGACGACGGAGTGGAACACGCCGTTTTGCAGGCGCCGCCGGGTGAGTCTTGCAAAGAAACCTTCGACGGCATTGAGCCATGAGCAGGACGTGGGCACGAAATGGAAGGTCCAGCGCGGGTGCTTGGCCAGCCAGGCGCGGACCTTGGGCTGCTTGTGTCGAGGATGACATGGATTGCCTTGTCGGCGGGCATCTGGGCCTCGATGGTGTTGAGGAAACGGATGAATTCCTGATGCCGGTGGCGCTGCATGTTGCGCCCTATCACCGATCCATCCAACACATTGAGCGCGGCGAACAACGTGGTTGTGCCATTACGTTTATAGTCGTGCGTCATGGTGACGCCGCGCCCGCGCTTAAGCGGCAAGCCCGGTTGGGTGCGGTCAAGTGCCTGGATCTGGCTCTTCTCGTCGACCGACAGCACGATCGCATGGGCGGGCGGCGAGACATAAAGCCCAACGACTTCATGCAGCTTCTCGGCAAAGGCCTTGTCATTGGACAGCTTGAAACTGCGCCATCTGTGCGGAGCCAGGCCGTGTTCGTGCCAGATCTTCACCACCGAGGAGGCCGCAATGCCCACCGCCTTGGCCATCGCGCGCACCGTCCAGTGCGTGGCCTCGTGCGCCGGTGGCTCAAGCGTCAGCGCCACGACCTTCTCTACCAGCGTGGGCTCCAGAGGCGCAATGCCGGGCGGGCGGGTCTTGTCGTGCAGCAAGCCGTCCACACCTTCCTTCATGAACCGCTCCTGCCAGCGCCACACACAGGTCTTGGATTTGCCTGTCGCGGCCATGATCGCCTGAGTGCCTTCGCACTGAGCGGTCAGCAGAATGATCCGGGCTCGCCACACATGCTTTTGCGGTGAACCACGCGCAGCAACAATCGCTTCAAGCCGCTGGGTGTCCTCTGAAGTGACCTTGATCTCGATACCGGTTCGCATGCCCCAATCTGACAGGTGCGCGGTCCCCTTGGAATCCTTCAGTCGGACTCCTTTGTCCCGATCAATCCACTAGCCGCAAAGCTTCACCGGCGATGAGCGGCCTTGGAGAAACGCCTAGCCACCCCGTCAGCATCGTGATGGTCTGGAGCAGCAGGTAGCTCTGCGCGCCCACATGAAGCCGCACGTAGTCGCGCTCGGCGTCGATGCGATGCACTCCAAAGCGTCGTCATGGCGCCAACGAAGGCTGGCTCGCCGGCGAGCCGGGCGAGGCCGGAGCAACCTACGTCTGAAAAACCTTCAATTTCGGCGACGCGTGAGAGCGGTTATCACCGGCAGTTTCGGCTCGCGGGCCCAACTTTTACCTTGAAATCGTCCTGCTCCGTCGCGCCATGCGCCGGAAACTGGCCCACCCGGACCAGACCAAGCCCGCCGAACTCGGCGTCGAGGGCGACCAACGACAGCAGGTCCCGGATCTCGCCGCGCTCGAACAGATCGTCGGATAAAGAAGCGGCACGTTTAGCTGCTCGAGCAGGGAGGTCAGGCGGCCAAGCGTATAGCGGCTGCAAGCGAGTATGGCCTGGTCGCGATCGGGACGCCGGCGGCCCTCACCTCCCTTCGCAGGACCGGGTTTGTGGCGGTGATCGCTGCGAACCAGCGCTCCACATCCCCAGCTTCCACTGTGTTGTGGAGCGGCGTGCAAAATTGACCCCCTTAGCGGGGTGATCGGCGTCTAAAATTGACCCCCTTCATCTCATCATGAGAAGCGCCGCCGTTTGGGTTCCGGACGGCGGGTACAGGGATGTTGGTTGTGGAGACGATTACGAGGATCCGTCGCGAGCACCGGGACGGGAAGCCTATCAAGGCGATAGCCCGGGATTTGCGGCTGTCGCGCAACACGGTGCGCAAGGCGGTCCGGGCACCGGACGCGGACGCCAGTTACGAGCGTAAGGAGCAGCACCGGCCGCAGACCGGACCTTTCAGTGCTCGTCTCGAAGAATTGCTCGAGCAGAATGAAGGGCTGCCCCGGCGTGACCGCCTTCGCATGACGCGGATCCATGATCTGCTTCAGCGCGAAGGGTTCGGCGGCTCCTATGACGCTGTGCGGCGCTATGCCGCGCGCTGGAAGCGTGAGCGTCGCGCCGACGCCGGCGATATGGGGAAGGTGTTCATCCCGTTGATGTACAGGCCAAGCGAGGCTTACCAGTTCGACTGGAGCCACGAGGACGTCGAGATCGCGGGCAAACCGATGCGGGTGGTCGTCGGTTCGACCGCTGTCATGCGTAGGACGCGCAAGAATCCGGCTCGCCAACCTTGGATGGCGGGCCTGCTCGAGCGCAAGCCCACGAAGATCGGTAAGCGGTAAAAATCCCCCACGTGGCGGTGGAGCCGCCACGGCAGGTTTGGCGATGTAATTTCGGTGATCAAGCAGCGGTGGCGATGTTGCTCATTTCGAACATGGTTTGCCCGGCGTTTGTATTGACCCAGTTGTATGGGAGCAGGTCGTCGATTGGATCGGTGTCGGAGCGGCTGATGATCCGGGCGAGCACATCGGAGAGGTAGGCGTAGGGCTCGAGGTCCAGCATCTTGCAGGTTTCGACCAACGAGGCGATCGCAGCCCAGTTTTCGGCTCCGAGCTGGTGGCCAGCGAAGAGCGCATTTTTCCTCTGAAGAGTCACTGGCCTGATGGCACGTTCGGCGGAGTTGTTGTCGAGCTCGATCCGCCCGTCGTCGAGGAACCGACTGAAGCCGGCCCAACGTTTCAGCGCATATTTCATCGCGTCGCTTGTCGCCGAGCCAGCCATGACGCGGGGGCTGATGGCGGTGAACCAGGCGTGGAGCTGCTCGACCAGCGGACGGCTCCGTTCCTGCCGTACAGCGAGGCGTTCCTCGGGCGGGCGACCACGGATGTCCTTTTCGATGCCGTAGATCCTGGCGATGCGCTGCAACGCATCCTGCGCGATCGGAGCATCACTGCCCGCGTCGACAAACTTACGTCGCAGGTGCGCCCAGCAGTAGGATTTCCAGACGCCAGCATTGGCGCGGTCATCCTTGCCGAACTGGTCGTAGGCTTGCCAGGCATCGACCTGCAGGATGCCCTGGTAGGCTCCCAACAGCTGTCTGGCCCACATGGCCCCGCGGCCGGGCATATAGGTGTAGAGCGCCAGCGGCGGATCGGCACCGCCATGGGGCCGGTCGTCACAGACGATGACCCACATGTAGCCGGTTTTGGTCTTGCCGGTCCCCGGTGCGAGCACCTTGACGGTGGTTTCGTCTACGGACAGCCGTGATCGTGCAAGTGCATCCACGCGCATCCGGTCGACGATCGGCAGCAGCGCCGCAATGCCCCGGCCAACCCAGTTGGCCAGCGTGGCGCGGCTGACCTCGATGCCTTGCCGCGCGAAGATCTTCGACTGGCGGTAAAGTGGAAGGTGGTCGCAGTATTTGTTGATGAGAACATCGGCGATCAGCGCTTCGGTCGGCAAGCCGCCCGGCACTACGCGCGCCGGTGCTGGGGCCTGGTGTACGCCATCGGTACAGCACCGGCATGCATAGCGCGGCCGGATCGTGACCATGACGCGGTGCTGCGCCGGGATGATGTCGAGCCGTTCCGCACGGTCCTCGCCGATCTTGTGCAGCGCGCCGCCACAGGCGCATTCCAGGCTGTCGGGTTCGATCACCACCTCGAAGCGCGGCAGATGCGCCGGCAGCGATGCGCGCTGTGTATCGGCGGGCCGGCGTTTGCGAGGCACGAGGCCATGACGCTCGGTTTCTTCGTTTGTCTTAGCCTGCAGGCCCTGGGCTTCGCCAAGGGCCACGGCCTGGTCTTCCAGCGCCAGTGCGAGCTGATCGGCAGGAAGCTTCTCCGAACGCTTGCCGAAGGTCGTGCGGTTGATCAGCTTGAGGATATGCTCGAGCCGCGCTGCGCGGGCGCGCTCGGCCAGCAGCATCGCCTTGAGCTGCTCGACGTCGTCGGGAAGCTCGTCGTATCCGGCTTCAGGCCCGGTCGCTGCAGTGAGTTCTGGATGCGCCGCCACGCCTGCATTCTAGCGGATTTTGCCTCGCGAGGAACAGCCTTGCGCCAAGCAGAATCAGGCTTGCGGCCTACTGCGCATGAAGCGGTTTGGGCACGCGCGGCACGTGCACGCGCGACCAGTCCAACCCCTCGATCAGCGCCGAGGCTTGCGCCGCCGACAGCTTCATCACCCCGTCGCCCGGGCGTGGCCAACGGAACTTCCCATCGTGCAGGCGTTTGGTCACCAGCACCAGCCCGGTGCCGTCCCAAACCAGAAGTTTGATCCGGTCCGCCCTGCGCGCCCGGAAGATAAACAGCATGCCTGAGAAGGGATCGAGTCTGAGCTCACGCTCGACCAGCGAGGCAAGGCCCACCATCCCTTTCCTGAAGTCCACGGGCTGCGTTGCGACCAGCACCTTCAGGGGGCCAGGCGGGATGATCACGCGCTCACCCGCGCGGCCAACAACACCCGCTCGATGTGATCCGCGCTCACGTCGGGCGGAATGCGGATCAACAGCCCGCTTGCCTCGACGATGATCTGGCCGCTCACTGGTGGCACTGCCGCGCTGGACAACTCGTCAACCTTTCCGCGCTCGACCATCGCAGGCACAAAGGTCATCGCCTCTGCGCGCTCCCGCAATCCGCGTCGCCATGTGTACAACTGCTGCGGAAACATCCCGTGGCGGCGCGCCACCGCTGACACATTGGCGCCCGGCTCCAGACTTTCCGCGATGATCTGCGCCCGCGCCTCGGGCGTCCAGTGCCGCTTGCCCCGCGGGCTTTCGATCACGTCAAGCCGCTGCACCTGACCCGGGGCGTTCGTTTCGAAACATGTTTCGAAATCAGTTTCATCTCTCACTGGTAACCTCGCCATTTATTGCGGCGAAACTACCAACCTCGGAGCATCTGAAAATGTGGGGGATTTTTACCGCTTACGAAGATCGCGACAGTGGCGCTCGCCAACAAAACAGCTCGAATTGCCTGGGCCGTGATGACGCGGAAGGAGGTCTACGCCGTTGCCGCATAAATAGGTCCCGATCGCTCGATAATCGCGCGTGATGGGATGCGTTGGAGCAGCTTAGTAGTGATGACGAACCGGTCAGACCGGGGGTTGGTGAAACCCAGCGGGTCACAGCGCTTCGAGCGCGATGACGTGATTAGGAGCCAGCCTGCAGGCTTCATCAGGGCCAGCAACCATGTGGTGCTGCGCGAACAGGCCGAACACATGGATGCACCCCACCAAAGTCGTCACTGCCGAAAAGCTCTTGCGCCGCGGAGGTCGTCCACACATGGACCTACAACGACAACATCATCGCACAGCTACGCTGGTGCGGAGGTCTTCCACCACCTCACGTCATGAGGATCAGAGGCCGCTGCTACCGCGTGTCGGTGATCTGGCGGTCCCGTCTGAGGGAGCCATCATGCCATTTCTCATCGAGCAGGAACGCGTGCGAACGGAACGGCTTGTCTCCAGAGTCGATCGCGATCGCATTTTTCGGCGGGTTGTGCTCCAGGCTTATGACGAGCGTTGCGCAAAGCCTGGAGCAGCCGAACCGATGCAATCGGATCGGTCTCTGCTCTAGCGAACGACTGCGGCTCGCCTCAGCTGAATTTCGGCAACATCCCGGTTGCACGCATTTCTGTCATGATTTGCGCCGCTTCTTCTCGCACGGGTCCGCGAGTCGCGCCGCTGATGAGCAGCACCATCGTTTCGACCAGGCAAAAAATATAGCCTTCATTGCTCACGCGCCCCTGCGCCCAATCATTGATGACGGCATATTGCGCATCAGCGACGATATCGGCAAACTTGGCTTCATCAACCCAAGGCTCAACATGTCCGTTCGCATTCATGTGAGCCAGCCACTCTCGGGTTCGTTGGATCGAGATATCGCGGAGGGAATCCCGCACGTCAGTGGGCGTATTTGAGCCGAAATAGATGGAAGTAACCGCCTTCGCGTAATTGGGGACACGGAAATTGTGACGGTGTGCAGTTATGGCCCGATCAAGGATGCCGGCTACTGAATTGCGCTCGGTGTTATATTTTTCTTTACGATGCAAGTCCTTGATAGCTTCGCGCAGCGCAATCGCGATCAATCGGTCCTTGTTCTGAAAGGAATTATACAGCGTACGCTGCGCCACTTCGGCACGTTGGCAGAGTTTGCGGACGCTGAAAAATTCGTATCCGTCCTCCGCGACCATCAATCGCGTCTCCTTAAGTATCCGCCGCCGGCGTTCGAGTATTGAAGGACTGGCGTAAACCCTTGGTTTGTCCGGGTGAGCGTCCAAAGAGTTTTCTTGAGCTTCCAAAATTTTACTCACCTGCCAAACTGCCTCGCCGAACGAGATGCTGATCAGCAACCCCGATTTTGCCTAAGGTAGCAGGTGCTGACGATTCGTCCAGCACCGCATCGAAAGTCAGTAACGTAAGGCATGCCGCAAGAGCGCCCGTCGATCCCTCCCGCCAGACTTGGCACGCGGGATCGACGGGCCGCTGGCGCATTTTCCGGTCAGACGGAGACACCTGACAACTCGGAAAATGCGCCCGACCAATAGCTTAGGGCGCTAAAGCTGATCCAATCAAATCGAATACGCATTAGAACCTATATGATGCCTCAATGCGTACTTCGCGACCACGTTCGACAGGCCCATACAGATCACCCGCGTCTCCACCAGGCTTCGATGTGGTGTAAAGGATCGCATACTTGTTGGCGAGGTTGAGGCCAATTACCGAGAAGCTCCATTTGTCATCGGCTTCATGAAGACGAATGCTCGCGTTGAATTTGGCATAACCGGCCTGCTGCGAGCCAGGCACACCGTCGTCTTGGGTGCGATACGAAGATACGTACCGCATGTCGCCCGTAATGGCCAAACCAAGACCAGACGTTAGCGGCATGTCATATAAGAAGCCAGCCGTGCCGTTAAACCGAGGCGCAAGTGCTATCACCCGTCCGGTCAGATCCTGCGCTTTTGCAGTGGAACCAGGAACGACAAAGCAACCCTCTGCCAAGGTTTGGCCAGCATAGCAGGTGGCCGTGGCATAGTTGAGGTAATATGACTTGTTGAATGCAGCGGACCCACGAAGCGTGAGAGAATCGGTGGCACGGAAAGAAGCCTCGAATTCGGCACCTCTTGACCGAGATGCCGCAGCATTTCGCACCAAGAACTTATTATTTATCACATCGAACGAAGAGCGCTGTAAGTTGCTGAACTTGTAATTATACAACGCGCTCGTGAAAGTTAAACGGCGATCGAACAACTGTGCTTTATAGCCAATTTCTCCACCCTTGGCCGATTCCGATCCGAACCCGAGTGTGGATTGTGTATCGGACTGGAGAATGACCGATGTTGTCGAGAAACCGCCCGATTTATAGCCCGTCTTGTACGAGACATAGAGAGTCTGTTCAGGCGTTGGGTGCCAGGTCAGCGTCGCTTCGGGAGAGAAGTTGGAATCGCGGAACGGGAACTTGAGACGCTGGCCGACCGGGAGCAAAGAAGCAGTGCCTGCCATCAAAGTGTTGATGTAAGTGAATCCCAGGTCGGCATCTCTATTTTCCTTTGTGTAGCGAACGCCGCCGGAAAATTGGAGGTCATGGGTGATGTCCCAAAGCACTTGGCCAAAAGCGGAAACCGTTTGGCCACGGGTAAAATTGTCGGCCACGGAGGCGACGGACGCATTGCCGAATGAGGGGTCGACCGGAACCGGGAAGCCGAAGCCACCACGCGAGATGGTTCCGGTTTCCATCTTCATGTGTTCATAGTAAGCGCCAAACATCAAGTTCACCGGCGCATCAAAACTGGAGGTCAGGCGCAGTTCTTGAGAAAAAATGTTGGTTTTTTCAAAATTTGCGGATCCAAATATGTTGTATGTAGTGGCATCATAAGTTCCAAACCCGGACATATCCAAGTTATATCCGCCGCTTGTAGCGGAAAGATTTAAATTATCCCCTATTTTCCAATTCAAATTTAATGAAGCAAGCAGATTGTTATTCTGCATGTAGAATCGTTTTTCATCTACGATCGGAAAGTTTTGCAAAATGGCAGAGTTGTAAGTGCCGGAAGAGCGCCTATTGTCGGGGATGCAATCCGCGTTCGGGTCCTGAAAGCCAGAACTGGTCGGATGGTCGCGACCATTGCAACTGACAGCCTGATTTAGACCGCTGATTTCGTTGTCATGATAGTTACTATACATAACCTTTAGCGTCGCGGTGAAATCGCTGCTCGGCTCGTACTGCAACGTCACGCGCCCAGCGATTGCCCTAGCGGCCGGGGTGGTCGCGTTATTAGTCGCACCGGGCAACGGAGAGTTCGCGGCATCAATGGGGTTAATGGCCATTGGAATGGAGGTATTTTGCAGCCAGCCATCCATTTGAGAAGCTCGCAACGCTACGCGGATGCCGAGTTCTGGCGTAATGGGGCCACCCACCGCGGCTTCCAGATAGCGCTCTTTGGCGTTGAACTCATACCCCAGCTTGGCAGACCCTTCCCATGTACTGGTAGGGCCTTTGCTCTTTAGCGAAATTACACCTGCCGGGCTGTTCTTGCCGAAAAAGAGAGCCTGCGGCCCCTTGAGAACTTCAACCTGTTGCTGGTCAAAGAACGCGGTCTGGACGAGATAGCCACGGCTGAGCTGGACGCCGTCGATGGCGACACTAACGGAGGATTCGAAGCCAGGATTGGCTTGCTGCGTATAAACCCCGCGAATGGCAAGCAAGGCGCCAGTGCCCGTAGCTGCCCGGGTGATCTGTAATGAAGGCATATTGTCCGCGATGCGATTCAAGTCCGTTGCGGCATAGCGGGCGAGGCCTTCTGCATTCAGCGCCGACACCGCCACTGGTGTCTGAATGAGCGACTCTTCGCGCTTGCGAGCGGTCACGATGATATCGCCCTCGTTGCCGCTTCCTGCCGACGAAGCATCTCCACCCGCAGAGGGTGCCTGACCGGTAGTCGCGGCGGTTTGTGCGCAAGCAGGTTCGATCAAAAACAGCACGCCTGCACTAAGCAGCAGTGATGGCACCATTCTGGAACGGACAGGCGACTTAACAGTGATTTTCATTAAACCCCTCCAAGGTAAACCACCCGTGTGCTCCGGGTGCGGCCTCATTGATCTGTAGGAAAACAATGTAGCACGTATATTATATTTGAGGAGGCTGGCAAGAGGCTAATTGTATCGATTGACGCGACAGCCCCAACTGGGGCCGGGCCTGGCGCTCGCCATCACCCGCCCTATAGCTGGCAGGGGCCAGTTGGCGAGGGCAAGCCCTCGGACATTTCTCCCCGATGAGGACTGAATTGAAGCCGCCGTCTTACTATTATGCAGTTATTCCAGCCGCCCGCCAAAACCCTTGGACGCTATCCGCAAATAGGGGGCAATGTAGACCTCATGACGGGTGGAGTGACGGCGTCCCGGTGACCGCTCAGCGAGACAGGAGCGCGGGAATCACGACCAAAAAAATTCCATCTTGACGACGCTCCCAATTTTCAAAATATAGCGCGGACTACTTTTTAACTGGCGGCTATTAGGAGTATGGAGCGAGGCAAGGCCCTGCATGGCAATATTCCGCACCTGTCTACGGCAGAGACTCCTCTTGACGGTCTATTGCGAGGTCATTTCTGGGTTGCCTGTGCATTAAGTCCGCTACAGTGTGCCACTCGCTGGGCATTGCCCGCCTTGTCTTTTGGCGATCATTTCAGACGAAGATCGATCCTGAGTCCAATCTGCGCAGCGAGCCAAAATTAACGGAGAACAATAATGGATGCCATTGTAAACACAGTGACTGGTCCGATCCCTGCTTCGCAATTGGGTCGGACCCTGGTCCACGAACATGTGCTCATAGGGATGCCGGGATGGTTTATGAATGCCTGCGCGCCTGCGTTCAAGCGCAAGGAAGCGATCGAACGCGTTGTTGATGCGTTCCAGCAACTACATAGCTATGACGTCCGCACCGTAATCGACCCATGCCCGATGGATCTTGGCCGCGATGTAGAATTCTATGCAGAGGTCTCACAAAAAAGCGGCATCAACTTGGTCTGTGCGACGGGTGCCTACGTTGAATCCATGGGCATTCCCTACACTTTGAACGCTCTATCGGTCGAAATGGTCGCAGAATGTTTCATCAAAGAAATCGAAATCGGTGTTGCCGAAACGGGCATCCGTTGCGGCGTCATCAAGATAGCGACCGGCGATGGCAAGGTGACGGATTATGAACGAAAGATGCTGACCGCTGCGGCCATGGCAGCCAAGGCCGTTGGCGTGCCATTGATCTCGCACACACAGAACTGTACCTGCGGGCATGATCAGATCGATATCGTGACCGGCCAAGGTGTTCGCGCGTCCAGCTTGATCGTCGGGCACAGTTGCGGAACGCGCGACCTCGACTATCAGAAATCACTCGCTGACCGAGGCGCCTTCGTTGGTTTCGACCGCTTTGGCATCGAAACGGAAGTGCCCGATGCCGTGCGGATGCACAACCTGAAGGCAATGGTCGATATAGGCCATAAAGACCGCGTGGTCGTGTCGCACGATGCCGTGAGCTGTTGGCTTGGCTGGATCCGCGGGGCTGATCCAATCGAGTTGCACAATGCGCTGCCAAATTGGAAGATGACCCATTTATTTGAAAATATCCTACCAGAACTCAAGAAAATGGGAATGAGGAAAGACGAAGTTGATCACATCCTGGTTGAGAATCCGAGACGATACTTCGCGGATGCCTTTTTACGGTAACCACATATTATACCTAATTTTCTGCTTCCCGCTGAGCACAACTTCCACAGTGCCCGGGGATCGCATTAAACAGCCTTGAATCTCGCGAAGCATGGCGCATGATCTATTTTCCGCGCAAAGGTGAGACATTACTTCATGATCAAGGATCCAGAAGCATTTCCTTCGCGCGCTCGCGCAAACTTGTTATTGGCCGTGCTGTTGATGGCCTATATCTGTTCCTATCTCGACCGGCAGATACTAGCCATGATGGTCGGGCCGGTACGCAACGCACTCCATATTTCCGATTTCCAAATAAGCTTGCTGCAGGGCTTTGCCTTCGCGCTGTTCTTCGCGTTTGCAGGACTGCCCCTTGGTTGGCTGGCTGACCGGTTGCGCCGCACCTGGATTATCGCGGCTGGGATGTTGCTGTGGAGTCTCATGACGATCGCTTGCGGCTTCGCCAGCAGTTTCACGATGCTTTTCGCGGCGCGCATGGGTTTGGGTATCGGCGAAGCGGCCCTGGCCCCGGCAGGATTTTCATTGCTGGCTGATAGTTTCAATGAGCGAAAGCTGGTCAGGGCAACCGGTATCTTTGTCATGGGTGGCCTTTTGGGAGGCGGCATCGCATTCTTCGTCGGCGGATATCTGATCAATTTCCTCAGTTCGAACCCGCCCCCACTGGCCATCGGTGAACTTGAGCCGTGGCAATTGGCCTTTATCGTCGTCAGCATTCCCAGCCTCTTGCTAGTGCCGATCCTGTTGCTGCTCCCCGAACCACCGCGCCGGGGCGAGCGCGTTGCTGCCAAAAGCATTTTCCAGACGCTAAATTATCTGTGGTATCGTCGTCGCGATTACGCGCCATTCTACCTCACTGTGATGCTGTTGGGGGTTGCCAACTATGGCGCCCTGGCGTGGTTTCCGACCCATCTGATCCGCCAGTTTGGCCTGAATGTGGCTCAGGTTGGCGCATGGCTGGGGGCCATTCAGCTGATTGGCAGTATTGCGGGAACCCTCGCCGGTGCCGCGTTGACTGGATATTTCATCCGCAAAGGACGCTCGGACGCCCACTTACGCACGATCATGGTAATCTCCTGTATTGTTGTGGTGGGGATGACCGCGCCGCTCATGCCCAGTTGGCAAGCTGCAGTAGTGATGTGGTTTGTTGCTATGTTTGGCTTCAGCGGCCATTTCGGCAGCAATGTCGCAGCCATGCAAATGATGACCCCTAACGAGCTTCGAGGGTCCAATTCGGCACTTTTGTTGATGTTGTTGACCATTGGCGGCCTGGCTGGCGGCACGGCGTTAGTCGGTGGGGTCGGGGATTTGTTTTTTGCTGGTAATCCAGGCGGAATCGGTCGCGCACTTTCGATCGTGGGCGGCGGAGCAGCGGTACTTTCCGTGCTGGTCGCTTGGCGCGGATGCGCCCACTTCGCTGTCATAATGAGCCGTGATCATTTGCACAACGGGCGCAATCCCAATTGATTTTGCGCACAGGCGCGAAATGGACTTGCTTCGGAAAAGTGGAGAGGCATTGGCTCAGCCAGCCCGAGGAAGCTTAAGCGCGAAATTCCGCGCACCTGTTCGGTTAGTGACGCGGTGTGAAGGATGTGTCCACCAAGGAAGAGGGCCAAGCAGCCTGGTATCTGCGACCATTGCGCGACCCCACGCTTGGAAGAGCTGCGGCGCTCGGAGCGGGTGTTCGCTGACGAGACAACTGCGCCGGTGCTTGACCCAGGGCGCGGCAGAACGAAGACTGGCCAGCTATGGGCCTATGCCCGAGATGATCGGCCATGCCCAAGTTGAACAGCGCTGGCGGAACAAGGAGTGAGCACAGGATCGTAAATATCTGATTTTACTATGGGTGGATTTGGCGGCAAAACCGTGTGTGTTAGCAACATTTTATCTATGACTGGCGGTTTGGTTTATCTTTACGGGTACAGGCAGTAACAACCTTTCCATGTATGTCGTCGAACGAGTCGCGCGCCGGCACCGCTATCTTTACCTGGTCGAGAGCGTGCGCGAGGGCAAAACCGTCCGCCAGCGCACGATCAAAGCGCTGGGCCGCAAGGGTGTGCTGGCCGCCAGTGGTGAACTCGACAGGCTGGCCGCCTCGATTGCCCCGCACGCCGAACGCAGCGTCATTCTGTCCGATATCGATGCAGGCCGGATCGCACCTCGCAGGATTGGCGACCCGTTGCTGTTCGGGCGCCTGTGGCAGCAGCTTGGTGTCGATGCGGTACTGGAAGAGGTGCTGGAAGGCCGCCAGTTCGGCTTTGCCGTGGAGCGCGCCGTATTCGTCGCCACACTGCACTCGCCTGTTCGTCTCCGGCTCGGACCGAGCCTGCATGGACTGGATGGAGAGCTACGCCATTGATGGCAGTGAGGACTCAGCTGTGGGTCAAGGAAGTGCGCGTCGGCAAAGGCGCCGATGCCCAGCGCTACGTCGTCACGCTCAACGAAGCGGAGGCAAAGAGGGACAAGGCCGACCGGCAAGCGATCATCGATGGCCTCCAGACCCAGCTGAAGAAGGGCGAAGGCCCTGGTCGGTAACTCAGCCTATCGCCGCTATCTCAAGGCCAGCGGCAAGACTTTCGAGATCGACATGGGCAAGCTTGCCGACGAGGCCCGCTACGATGGTATCAGCGTGCTACGCACCAATGCCCGGATCACACTGTTGCAGGCCGTCATCCGCTGCCGTGACCTGCTTCAGGTCGAGGCCCTGTTCCGCGTCGCCAAGGCGAGCGTCGATACCCGTCCCATCTTCCATCAGTCCGATGCCGCCATCTGCGGCCATGTCTTTGTCTCGTTCCTCGCTCTGACGCTGGCCAAGGAACTCACCCGCTTGTGTCAGGAAAAGGGCTTACAGCCCGAATGGCAGCCGCTCCTCAACGATCTCGATCGCCTTCAGGTAGCCACCATCGAAAAGGACGGCAAGGTCATTACCACCCGCACCCACGTCTCGGGCCAGGTGGGGAATGTCTTCAAAGCAACCGGCATCGCGCTGCCGGCCAATATCAGCGAGCTGCCACCGCAAACCTGAGCCTCTGCAGGCTCAACCCGACCCCAAAATGTAGTGGTGACAATTGCACCCGTGCGGGCATATCATTGAATAAACATGCCTTTTCAAAAGCACTGTTCAAGTTAGGCCTTGCTGCATACCGAGGAAAAATGCAGTGGCGGTGTTGGAGAACCGCCATAAGCTGCATCTCAACAGGCCATTTCTTCCCTCTGCACCAGTTTCTGAACGATACGGCGCATCAGTACGCCGGCCTTGTCGGTCTTGAAGTGGACCTCCTCAAACGGCGTGCGGTCACTATCGACCAGTTTCTGAACAAGCTCAGCCGCAACCTTGTCTTCCGCCAACCCTATTAAGTTGAGATCGCGCATCTTAATGGTCAGTTCTTCATTATCATGCTCATAGTTGCGCGAAATAGCCCACCAGTAATTTGTATTTTTTTCATCAATGGGAGTCATTAAATTGCATATCTGCCAACTATAATAGCCCTGATCCATCATTTCAGTCCGCACGACGTTCAGTTCGCCCGAACCGATTGTCAAGGCAGGCGACACAAAGCGGATACGACTGACGGTATTGACGCCTGCCGCTTCCATTCTGTCACCAATGGGCGTCGGGACATAGACATTGCGATGATAGCCCGGGGCGTTGTGGCGCTCATGATAGATCGTCTCGCCCTCCTGCATGACCTGCATCGGCGTTGCGGCATATTCCTTCGAATAGTTGAAGGTAGCGCCATGCACATAGGGTATATGCGTCAAGTCCATCAGGTTTTCGGCCAGCAGCAGCCAGTTTCCGGCCACCGGCAACAATCCGCTGATAGTGGTCCAGCTTGTATCTTCCAGCCAGGGCAGAGACGGCAGCGGCGTGGTTGCGGCACGTTCAGGCTCACCCATCCAGATCCAGGCGATCGGGCCCTTGGTGCGCATGGGATACTTGCGGATCGACAGGCGGGGGCACTGGTCCTGTCCCGGCGGTGCTTCGACCATCAAGCCATTGGCATTGAATTTGACACCGTGATAGCCGCAGCGAACCGCGTCGCCCTCCAAAATCCCGGAGGCCAGCGGGAATGACCGATGCGCGCAGCGGTTTTGCAAAGCGACCAGTTCCCCATCCTGCTTGCGGAAAATCACCAGCGAGCGGCTAAGGAACGTGCGTTCATGCAAACCTTCGCCGAATTCGCTGTTCCATCCCGCCATGTACCAATGATTGTACAGCAATGGGGAATTGGTCGTCGCCATTTCAGACGCCACCCGATTGGTCTTTATCCGTTCGCTCATGGCACTCTCCAATATTCAAACGAGGCAACATCATGTCGTGAGATGTGTTGCGGTTATCGAGTTTTGTGTCAGTTCGGGTCCGCCTCCGTCATGGTACGGGCAAACCGCGATCGGCACGCGCCGCGAGAATGCGGTTATATTCCTCCAGATAGCCAGGGCGTTCCGCACCTGCTGGCATGCTGTAAGTGTCAACCCGCAAAGGCTCGGTACCACGCGATGAAATCGTCAGATACCACAGGAAATCCGTGCCGTTATTGATCAACTGGTGCGAGGTGTTGGCAGGGACAAACGCCCCGCCGGGGCCGCCCTCGAACAGGAAATCCTCGTATTCATTGCGCAGCAGACCGGTTCCGCTCAATACGACATACCAAGATTCATAGGGCCCTTCATAGGCCTCGATATGTGAATGCAGTGCCGTCGCGCCACCCGGCGCGATGCAGCTGATGCAGGCCGAGTGAAACCATTTCGAATGATCATCGACGGTGTAAAACCAGTAAGGCTTTGCTGACGCTCCGACGGTGTTGCTTGGCCATTGCCGTGGCGCCAGCAGGGCGCGGCGGAACACTTCCGCAGGCTGGGCGGCACCCGCGGGGTTCAGCGTGGAGCGGCCGCGACCTTGAGCGGCGCTGAACAGGCTGGGCTGGCCGCCATCGCTGCCCAGTACCAGCCATTGCAGACCCTGGCTGCCCGCGCGCAATTGTCCTCCGGTGCCGGCGCCCAGATAAATGCCGTCATAGGGCGATACAAGGTCCACCCGGCCATCGGGCTGCACGAATTCTGCCGTGCCGCTGGTGATGAAATACCAGGTCTCGGCGCTACCCTTGCCGTCTGCGGCCGGGAACTGGCGAACGTCATCGCTGCCATGGGCAGGCAATTCCCCGATGGCCAGCGTGTCGAACCAGCGCGATACCGTATCGACATCGAAATACTGGAATCTGCTGCCAGCCCCTTCGCCCGCTGCCGCAAAAGCCAGTGGATCCCGGCGAAAAGGCAACACTCTGAGATCATTCATTTAATCAACTCCCAAACGGGTGATAATCGGCCTATCGCGCCAGTTGCTGACGCAATTCCTTTTTCAAAATCTTGCCGGAAGGATTCTTCGGCAGCGCATCAACAAAGAAAATCTGCTTCGGACGCTTGAACGCGGCAAGATCTTTGGCGCTCCAGGTGATGATATCTTCCTCGGAGACCGCCATCCCCTTTTGAACCACCACGACGGCGCACACCCGTTCGACCCATTTGGGATCCGGCAGGCCGATTACGGCCACCTCCTGGATGGCCGGATGCGCATAAAGAAATTCTTCGACTTCGCGCGAGGCGACATTCTCGCCGCCGGTCTTGATCATGTCTTTCTTGCGATCAACAATTTCGAGGTAGCCCTGCTCATCCATGACCGCGAGGTCACCGCTATGAAACCAGCCACCCTCGAACGCGGCGGCGGTGCGCGCCTCGTCACGGTAATAACCATCCAGCAGCTGGGGAGAGCGATGAACCAGCTCTCCAACGCATCCGCGCGGCACATCGCGCATGGCCTCATCGACCACCCGGCTTTCAACAAACAACACCGGCCGCCCGGCCGAGCGCGGACGCGCATCATGTTCTTCCGGCCGCAGAACGGCGGCTAGCGGGCCAATCTCGGTCTGGCCATAATAGTTCCACAACCGCACCCACGGCAACGCCGAGCGGATGCCACGCAAGACCTCCTCAGGCATGATCGAGGCGCCATAATATCCCTTTTCCAGCGTGCGTAGCAGCTCTGGCCGAAAGCTTTCGTGGCCCAAAATGCCGATCCAGACCGTGGGTGGAGCGAAAAAGGAGGTGGCACCGAAGCGGTGGATCGCTGCTATGATCGCTGCCGGGTCGGCGTGGTCCAAAATTACGTTGTGGCCGCCAAGGAACAGTTGGGGTGTCAAGAAACAGTGAATCTGTGCGCAATGAAACAGCGGCAGAGCATGCACCACGACATCACTCGCCGCATAGTCGCCTGCCTCGATGCAGCTCATATACTCATGAACCAGCGCCGAGTCGGACATGAGCGCCCCCTTTGGGGCCGCCTCGGTGCCGCTGGTATAGGCCAATTGCGCAATCATCGGCGAAGACTGGCGTGGCGGGGCTGCAGCATCAGCGGCGCAAGACAAAGCCCGCGCCGCTTCATCCACGCCGGCGCTGTGAGCAAGCTCGTGAATGTGTCGCAGCACCAATCCATTAAGCCCGCGCATGGCTTCTTCGGCGACCGATTGAAACGCATCATCGATATACAGCAACGACGCCCCGGAATGTTCCAGTATGTAAGCGATCTCGCGCGCACCGAGCATGAAATTGACCGGCACATGGACCAGCCCCAATGCCTGCGTCGCCAGCCAGCCGATCACATAGCTGGCGCTGTTGCGAGCAAGAAACGCGACACGGGACCCCGGCGCGAGCGCCGCTTCCCCGATCCATGCGGCGGCAATGCGCACGGATTCATCGAGCTGCGCATAAGTCCAGCTACGGCCCTGAAAATACAGCGCCTCGCGCTCCCCGCTGCGTCGAACCGCTCGGGCAAAACCCGTGTAGATGTCGCTGGGATTGTTCAAGGGCACAGCCGCGTCGCTCCGGTCAACCAGCCAGCCAGATGAACGCGCACCGCCAGCCTCTTATCCATGGTTGACTTCTGTAGGTGAGGACTTATCCGATCGTCAATAAAAATGATACGAGTGATCCTTTTTGGATGGTGTACAGGATGGGCAACTGTAGCCAGCTCGGATGGCTTGACGATTGACAAGGAACGACGCGCGCATGACCACCGGGCCCATTCGCCTGCCTCTCCTGCTGCTGACCGGCTTTCTGGGAAGCGGCAAGACGACCCTGCTTAACCGGTTGCTCAAGCACCCGGTGGCCAGCGCCACGGCGGTGATTATCAATGAATTCGGCGAGATTTCCATCGATGACGCGTTGATCGAGCGGCGCGACGGCAACACGATGGTGCTGAATTCCGGCTGTGTCTGTTGCAGCGTGCGCGACAGTCTGGCGGTCACACTGGACGAGTTGTTTGAAAGCCGCCGGGCAGGTACGATCCCGATGTTCGACAGGGTCGTGCTTGAAACCACCGGCCTTGCGGATCCCGGCCCGATCCTGCGCCTGCTGGCAACCGAGCCCAAGGTCGCGGGGCGCTATGCCATCTGTCTGGTCGCGACGACCATCGATTCGGTGAACGCGGCAACCACGCTGGCCGCCCATCCCCAGGCTGTCCGACAAGTCGCGCGGGCAGACCTGCTGCTGCTGACCAAGACGGATCTGGCCGATCCGCAGGCCGTGGCAGCGTTACGTGGCACACTGATCCGGATGAACCCCTTGGCGCAGGTAGCCGAGGCGCGAGACGATGACACGATCGAGGCCCTGCTGTCTGACCGTTTCCAGTCCACTGTTGGGTCCGGCCTGATGCCGCCAAGCCTTGCTCCTGATGCGGAGCAGCATGACCATGCCGATCATCTGCACGGCATTGAAACATTCGTCTATCGGCACGCCGAGGCGCTGCCGTGGACGGCATTCGCCACACTGCTGTCACGGCTCAATCTGCTGGCGAGCGAAGATCTGCTGCGCGTAAAGGGGCTGGTATTTGTGGCCGGACAGCCAGGGCCGGTGGTGATCCATGGCGTGCAGCAATTGATCCACGCACCAACCGTCTTGCCTGCCTGGCCAGACGCCCAAACGCCGCCTAGCACACGCATCGTGTGCATCGCTCGGCCAGCGGCAATTGCCCCGCTGCGCCAGATTTTTACGGAGATATTTGCCTGAACGATCAGGGTTCCCGGATCAATCCCAGGCGAGCGGCAAAGCCTCGATGGCCATCACGAGCCCGGCACGCACCCTGATCGCGTCCTGCGGCACTGCCAGCCGGAAATGGCCGATACGTTCAAACCAGACGCGATACAGCGTGGCCAGTTCAAGTTTGGCCAAATGCATGCCAAGGCAGGTGTGATTGCTGCCCCCGAAAGCGGCGTGCACCGCGTTTTTCCGATCGAGCGAGACGTCGAAGGGACAGGTCACCCGTTCCTCGTCCCAGCCGACCATCATCAGCGGCACGAAGATGGCGTCGCCCGCCCGCAATTGCGCGCCCTCCAGTTCAATATCCTGCAAAATCAGGCGCCGCGTCTGTACAAAGGAATAGCGTCGCAACAATTCCTCGACCAGAGCGGGGATCCGCGCAGGATCAGCGATGATCGCTTCTTGCAACGGGCGATCGAGGGCTAGGTGTCGCATGCCAAAGCTCATGGCGTTGACCACCGTATCGAGCCCGCCGACAAACATTACGAAGGTGATCGACTTGAGTTCCTCGTCGTCAAGCTTGCGCCCGTCGAGTTCGAGTTCGAGCAACCGCGAGAGCAGGTCATCCTGCGGCGCGGCACGGCGTTGGGCGAACAAATCGCGATTGATCTCGTGGATCTCCTCGGCCAGCCGGGTTCTGGCGGCGATGTCGGTCAGCGAGCCGAAATAGGTGACCGCAATCGCCCGAAATCGCTCGAACTCGTCGAGCGGCATGCCCATCAGTTGCATGAACACCGATATGGGCAAGCGTGAGGCCATGGCATCGACGAATTCGCAGTGTTTGTCCTCGATAACTCGATCAATCAGGCGATGCGCCCATTTCAGCACTTTGGGCGCCATGGCGCGCACGGCTTGATCGTCGAAAAAGGGTTGGAGCAGTTTGCGATAGGGCAGATGTTCCGGAGGATCGAGCGTCAGCGGGATCATCCTGGGCGAGAAATCGCTGCGGGGAAACGTGACATAGCGACTGGAAAAAACCGATGGGGTGCGTAGCACCTTGTTGACCGCTTCGCGACTGTTGGCCACCCAATGGCCACTGTTCAAAGGGGTCCAGAACACCGGTGGGGCGCTCTCCTTGATCTTGCGGTATCCCTCATGGACATCTTGGGCAAAAGCCGCGTCTTCCATATAGTCAAAGTCGAAGACCGGATCGCGATCAAGCATCGTCAAAGCCGATAAGTTCACAGTTCCCACTCCTTTGATATGCCAATGGCCGTGCGCGGCGGCGGCGCGTTCCGACTAATCCAGATATATGATACAGGGATTTAGCTTTTTCAGTTCTGTGAGGATTCAGGGCGAGTGGCCTCCCTCGCCTGATGCTCAAGAAAGGGTGCTGGCCGCCAGCGTTTGCCCAGCTCTGCGTGAAACGCCTCGATGCGGGCCAAAATCGGGTCCCACCCTTGTTGGGCCGCCCAGAACATTGGTCCACCACGATAAGCGGGAAACCCATATCCGGCCACATAGACGACATCGATATCCGATGGGCGCTGGGCAAAGCCCTGTTCGATGATCCAGCAAGCCTCGTTGACGATCGCGAGAACCACCCGGTCGATGATTTCCGCGTCGCTGAAGGGGCGTCTGGCAATCGCCTTGGCCTTGGCAATCTCGCCCAGCAGCTGATCGATGGCCGGATCAGGCGCGCCCTCTCGGCCGACGTAGGTATAGTAGCCCTTGCCGACCTTCTGGCCAAAGCGCCCGGCCTCGAAGAGGCGATCAAGCAGTGGCGTGTAGTCTGGCGAGGTCGGGTCGACCATGCCAGAGCGGATCATGCCCTGGCGCGACTGAAACACCACATCCAGTCCTCCCAGATCCAGCATCAGGTAAATCCCCATCGGAAAGCCGAAAGCCTTCAGGGCTGCGTCGATCTGCCAAGGCGTAGCGCCTTCTTCCAGCATTCGGTCGCACTCGGCGCGATAGACGCGCAGGATGCGATTGCCGATGAAGCCGGGACAATTCCCCGCCAGAACCGGCACTTTGCCGATCATCTGGGCAAAGCGCATCGCGGTGGCGATCGTGCGGTCGGACGAGGCTTTGCCGCGGATATTCTCACACAATCGCATGACATTGGCTGGCGAGAAAAAGTGCATGCCGATAACGTCGGATGGCCGGCTGGTGGCAGCGGCAATTGCATCGATGTCCAGCGCCGAGGTGTTCGTGGCCAGAACTGCACCGGCTTTTGCTACTGCGTCCAACTGTGCCAGCACTGTCTTCTTCAGGTCGATATTTTCGAAAACCGCCTCGATGATCAGGTCGCACGCGGAAACGTCGGTGTAACGCAGCGTAGGGGTAATCAGACCCAGCGCAGCATCCACCTCGGCTTGACTGCGCGATCCCCGCTCCCGCGAGATCGCATAATTCTTGCGAATCTTGTCCATGCCCGCCTCAAGGCCCTGCTGGCTGGCATCGACCAGCGTTACTTGCAGCCCCGCATTGGCCACCGCCATCGCGATGCCGCCGCCCATCGTGCCCGCGCCGACAATCCCGACGTGCGCGATGTCGGCGGGCTGGGTATCCTTGGCAATGTCGGCGACCTTGGCGGCCTGCCGTTCGGCGAAAAACAGATGCGTCTGCGCGGCGCGCGCCGGGTGCGCGCGGCATTCAGCGAAGGCTTCCCGTTCAAAGGCCAGCCCGGAATCGCCATCCATGGTGCATGCCGCTTCAACACATTCGATGAGTTTGAATGGTGCAAGCGTCCCTTGCCATTTGCGGGCATTGGCAGTCTTGCGTTCCGCGAACATCTGCGGGTCGGTCCCGGCCACCTTGTCGCTCCGGTCTTTCACCAAAACTCGCTGTGCGGATTGCGCGGCCGCCGTAATCGCGAGCCCAATCCCCGCCTCCAGCGGGTTGCCCTCGACAATGCTGTCGATCAGCCCGAGTTCCAGCGCCCGTTGCGCCGGTATCTGATCGCCGGTGAGCATCAGGTCTAGCGCGGCCTGCGGACCAATCAGGCGGGTGGTTCGTTGCGTACCGCCGCCGCCCGGTATCAGGCCGAGCTTGATTTCCGGCAGGCCCAGCCTCGCGGTTGCTGTCGCGATGCGGCAATGGGCACCCAGCGCCAATTCCAGCCCGCCGCCCAGCGCAAATCCCTCGATAACCGCGACCACGATCTTGCCACCGTTTTCCATGCGCGCAATGATGTCGTGAAACGGCGTTCCGGCGGTGGGTTTGCCGAACTCCTTGATGTCGGCGCCCGCCACAAAGCGCCCATTGGCGCCACGCAGGACGATACCGCGAATGCCGGGATCGGCCATCGCCTGATCCAGACACGCAGCCAAGGCATCGCGCACTGCCGCGCCAAGCGCATTGACCGGCGGGTTGTCTATCGTGAGAATGGCAATGCCATCGCAGTTTGTCACGTGCACCGGAGCGCGCAAGACCTGATTATCCGATCCCATCTTTATTCCCTTTTGGCAGCGCGGCGTCCGCCTGGCCCTGTGGCCACCGCATTCAGATCACGCCACTACCGCGCAGTTCTGCGATCTCGATGTCAGACAATCCCAGCCATTCCATGAGGATCGCCGCGCTGTGCTCGCCCAGCAGCGGCGGCGGCAAATCATAGGCCGGCGGTGTCCGGCCCAATCGCGCCGGATTAGCCACAACGGCAATTTCCCCGTCTGGGGCCAAGGGATGTGCTATAATCCGGCGAATTTTACGATGGACGACCTGCGGATCACTGAAGGCATCGGCGTAAGTGCTCACGGTCGCCGCCGGCACGCCCGCGGCATTGAGCGCGTCGAGCAGTTCGCCAGTCCGGCGTTGCGCGATGACCGGTTCGGCGATGGCATCCCACTGCTTGCGGTTGTGATAGCGCTGCATAACCTTGAGAAAGCGCGGATCGTCAATCAGTTCGGGCAGGCCCAGTACTCGGCACAATGCGGCGTAAAACTTGTTGTTGCCGGCCGAAATATAGATCGTGCCATCGCTGCACGCATAAGTGCGCGCCGGATGGCCGCCATTGCCGGCGGTGCCGCGCCGCGCCGGTTGCTCGCCGGTAATTAGGTAATCCTGCACTACATGGGTCTGCATCGCCATGGCCGTGTCCAGCAGGGTCATGTCGATATGCTGCCCGCGTCCCGAAAGCCGCTCGCGTTCGAGCAGGGCGGTGACGATGGCAAATGCGGCATTGTAACCCGTGGCCACATCAACGATCGAAGGGCCGACCCGCATCGGCCCGGCACCGGGCTCGTCGTCGGGTATGCCAGTGACCGCCATCAGGCCGGACTGGGCCTGAAAGATCGGGTCATAGCCGGGGCGGGCGGCATAGGGGCCGTTCTGACCATAGCCGGTCAACGAACAGTAGACGATGCCCGGATTGACGGCCGAAACGGTCTCGTAATCAAGTCCGAAGCGCCGCATGTTCCCTGGCAGGAAGTTTTCGATGACGACATCCGCCTGCTCGATCAACGATTTCACGATGTCCCGGCCGCGCGGATCGGCAAGGTTGATCTCCAGCGAGCGCTTGTTGCGATTGGCGCTGAGATAAAAGGAGGATTCCGCTGTGCGTTCGCCATTGGCGTCCATGATCGCGGCGGAACCGATCGAGCGGCCTTCATCGCCGGACACCGGCCGTTCGATCTTGACCACGTCGGCGCCAAAATCGGCCAGCATCTGCGCGGCCAGCGGCGCGGCAAGCACCCGTCCCAGATCGACCACGCGCAGCCCGCTCAGGGCGCCGCCCGTGCGCCCGGCATCACGCGGGCGCGTCACGCGGCACTCCCGGCAGCTTCGAACACCAACAAGGGGGCGTCGTCGCGCGTGATGATTGTGGCCTGCACGGCCATGCCGATCCGCACCTGATCAGGCGCGATGCCGATGACCTGGCTCATCATGCGCGGCCCCTCGACCAGATCGACCAGCACGATGCTGGCATCCGCCGCGGGGTCCCGGCCGCGTACGCGTGTAGCCGAATAGATGGTACCCCGGCCCGAAGCCTCGACCCATTCCAGATCCGTGTCGCCCGTGCCCGGTTCGGCCACGCGCGGATAGAAAATGAACCTGCCGCTTTGCCGCGCGCGCTGCAGCATGAAGCGCCCCTGTGCCAGAAAATCGCGGTATTGCTTTTCAGGGTGGATCGACATGGCAGCCTCCGCTTGAAAGGTCACAGCGTGTCACCTGTGCCAAGGACGAGTGTGGCCTGATTGGACAGGATCACGCCATTGCCATGGGCTATGCCCAACTTGGCGCCGGGCACCTGTCGCTCGCCGCAAACGCCCTGCAACTGGCGCACACATTCGGTGATGGCAAACAGTCCGTACATGCCCGGGTGCACACAGGACAAACCGCCGCCGTTGGTGTTCACCGGCAGGCTGCCCCCCGGCCCGATCCGGCCGCCTTCGACAAACCGACCACCCTCGCCTTTCGGGCAAAAGCCCAAATCTTCAAGGAACAGGATCGTGTTCAGCGTGAAGGCGTCATACAATTGGAGCACATCCACGTCGCCGGGTTGATAGCCGGATTGGCCAAAGGCCCGAGCGCCCGATTCCTGGGCGGCTGTCACCGTCAGGTCCGGCATCGCGGCGATATAGTCATTGTGCCATGTCGCCGAGGCACCGCCCAGCACATAGACCGGCTCGGCCACGAGATCGCGTGCGCGATCGGCCCGCGTCATGACGATGGCAGCGGCGCCATCGGTCACCAGGCAGCAATCCTGCACACTCAGCGGATCGGAGACCATCCGGGCATTCAGACAATCTTCGATCGTCAGCGGCCCTCGCGCAAAGGCTTCCGGGTTGAGATTGGCCCATCCACGCGCCGCTACAGCCACTTCGGCCAGATGTTCGCGCGTCGTGCCATATTCATGCATGTGGCGCGCCGCCGCCAAAGCGTAGCTGGAAATCGGGTAGCGTGCCTTGTATTCGCTTTCAAACGGCGCGTGCCGTGGCACTGCAACCAGCTTGCCCGAGGCGCTGCGCTGGTTGCTGCCATAGAGGATAAGCGCGGCATCGCAGGCACCGGTCGCCAAGGCATTGGCCGCATGGATCACATGCGTCATGAAGGCAGAGCCGCCCGGCCGGTTGTTGTTGTTCAGCCTCGGCTGGATACCAAGATATTCGGCCGCCGCCAGACCGAAGAAATCGCTGGGAAACGACGAGAACACCGCATCGATGTCGCCCAACTGCAATCCCGCCGCAGCGACGGCGGCGACAGCGGCCTTGGCACCCAGATCGATCGCCGAATAATCGGGCATCTCACCAATGCCGAAGGTCGCCGCGCTGACGATTGCTGCTTTTCCGCGTGGAAACGGTTCGATCTCAAACACCTCTCGCTCCTGAATTGCCGGTCATGCTTCTTCCGGAATTCACCGGGTCTGTTCTAAAAGCCACGTCCTTTGCCTAGCCCGAAGCCGCAGAGCGCGGCGGCTCTGCCGCGTTGCCCTGCTCGGCTGGGCACAGTTCTGTCGCGTCCAGGTAGCGCTTCAACCAATAGCTGCTGTCGCCCAGCATGGCTGTGTTGACCATGATACGCTTGAAATAATGGGCGACGTGATGATCCTCGGAGACGCCCATGCCACCATGCAACTGAACTGCGGCATTTGCGATCGCTTGGGATGCCCGGTCGACCTTGTAACAGGCGGCGGCAAGGCCACCGTTGTGGTCCTTCCTCCAGTCCGCAACCAGCCGCGCGGCAACAAAGGCCATTGAGCGGCCGAGTTCCAGCGCGACGTACATGTCTACCAGCGCGTGCTGGACCACCTGAAACTCTGCCAGCCGACGACCGAACTGCGATCGCTCCTTGAGGTATTCAGAAGTCGTCTCGAACAATCGTTCGGCCGCGCCAACGCTATCTGCGCATTGTGCCGCCGCGCCATGTGCCATTGCCCGGCCGAAAAGGTCAGGCCCGCCGCCGGTCAGCCGGTCGGACTGCTGAACCATCACTTTGTCGAGCGTGATCGCGCCGGCATTGCGACCGTCATGCGTGAGGAAGGGCGTGATCGCGACACCAGCCATCGCACGATCGAGCAAGAACAGCGCCGGCGGTGCATCCCTGCCCTCGCCGGCAATGCGCGCCGGGATAACAAGCTTCTGCGCAATGGCGGCGTTGATCACGACCGGCTTGAATCCGGACAGGCAGTACCCGGACGCGGTGCGGGTTGCCACCGTCTTCAGGGTATTTGCGCCAAACTCGGCTTCCTGCGTAGCCACCGCGACATGCAATTTCCCCGCGACTATAGGTGCAAGCAGCGCGGATGGATCACCCGGCAGGCCTTCGTGAATCAGCCGGGCACCAAGCACGACGGTGGACAGAAATGGTTCGATCACCAGATAGCGCCCCATCTGCCGCATGATATTCATCACATCGACAGGGTCACCGCCAAGCCCGCCCGCGCTCTCGGGCAGCGCAATCGCCAGCCACCCCAGGTCGGCAAATTTTTGCCAGGACGCTTGGGAATAGCCTCCGTCGCAGATGGCGCGGGCACGCTTCTCGAAAGCATATTCATTGCTCAAGAAGCGCTCTACGCTTTCAGCCAGCAAATGCTGGTCTTCCGACATTGTAAAATCCACGCGATCATCCTCTCATTCGCGTCAAACCTGCAAGATACGCCGCGCGATGATATTCTTTTGAATTTCGGAACTGCCGCCGAAAATCGTCAGCTTACGCAAGTCCAGGGCTTGCTGGGACAGGTAGGCCAGTTGATGATCGAAAGGTACTGTGCCCGTGGCGCTGCCCGGATCGGCAATTGCCAAAGGCCCGGCGATACTGGCCAATAAGTCGGCAACATCCTGCATCAACTTTGCCCCTTGCAACTTGAGAACCGAAACTTCTGGCCCGGGCGAGGTGCCTGGCGTCTCTTGCGACATCACCCGATAGGCCGTTGCCTTGAGCGCCAGCAGGTCAATTTCGAGGCGGGCCAGTTCTGCGGCGAAATGCGGGTCGGCAGCCAGTGGCTTGTCGCAACCGGCATACACGTTCACCAGTTTCCGGATATGCTGCAATAACGCCGTGGTCGGCGCCAGCCTGGCGCCGACAAACCGCTCGTGACCCAGGAGCGAACCGGCAATCCGCCAGCCCGCGCCATCCTCACCGACGCGATATGCGCTTGGAATGCGCACATCGTCGAGCATGACCTGATTGACCATGTGAAGGCCGCCCAGAGTGACAATGGGCGTGACGGTGATGCCCGGCGAATCCATAGGCATAAGAAAGAATGAAATGCCCGCCTGCTTGCGCTCTTCCTTTGATGTGCGTGCCAGCAGGAACATCCATTCTGCGTCATGGGCATAGCTGGTCCACAGCTTGACGCCGTTGACGATATAGTCATCGCCGTCGCGGCAGGCGGTTGCCCGCAGCGCCGCCAGATCGCTCCCGGCGTCCGCCTCGGAAAACCCCTGGCACCACCATTCTTCGCTTGACAGAATGGGCGGCAGAAAGCGCCGCTTCTGCTCCTCGGTGCCATAGCTGATGAGGATCGGGCCAAGAAGACTGACACCGGCGGGATTGCCGCGAGGGGCACTGGCGAGGCTGTACTCCTCGTCATACACAAAGCGCTCCATTGCCGACCAGCCGGGCCCCCCGTGGTCTTTTGGCCAATTGGGCGCGCGCCAACCTTTGGCAGCAAGAATACGATCCCATCGCTGCTGCTCGGACTTTTCGATGTGTTCGCAATTGGCCGTGCGCCGCCTGATGTCGGCGGGCAGCGCGTCATGCAGGAAATCGCGAACCTGCGCGCGAAAATCTGCCAGTTCGGGGGCGAAGTCCAGGCGCAGCATCAGGCCGACACTTCTGCTATACGATCGCCCGCGCGCGCCATCGCCATAGTCCAATCAGCATTGCGGCGGCAAAACATGGTATCATCTGATTCTATTGTTAACACGCGTCATCGCCCCTTTCCTTGCGCATGCCATGCTCCGACAATTGCAAACTTACCGACCTTATCTGCGCCAGATTCAGCACTAAGAAAAACGCCCCTTGCGTCTGCTTGATGCCGATTGTATAACGCGCTATACGAAATAAACGCAGGATTTGGCAAGGGACAAGCCGCCCCGGTGCGAAATATTTTTAGGCAAGGGGCAAAAAGACAGGCGTGCGCCTGTTCCCCAAATGTAATTAAAACGACTAATTTACTGTGGTTTACGAGCTTGTGCGCGCGGACTGCTGGCAGGTTAATCGTCCTGTCAATCGAGTGACAGATGCCCCATCGATGGAACGGTGCGCATCAAGAGACATGGGAATGGAGCGTAAATGTCTGAAATCGATCTCGCCGTGCAGGCCATCGTCGGATCCTATGATCACGATCCCGACGAACTTGCAAAGCGCTATGCCTATGAACGCGACGTCCGGCTGCGCCCCGATGCAAACCGTCAGTATATCGAGGTAAAGGCGGAATTCTCACACTATGCCGATGATCCCTACAGCACGCCGACAACCCGGGAGCCTTTGCGCGACCACACCGAGGTGGCGATTGTCGGAGGCGGTATCGGCGGGATCATGTGCGCGGTGCGCCTGCGCGAAGCCGGTTTCGAAGATATCCGAATAATCGACAAAGCCGGCGACTTCAGTGGTTGCTGGTATTGGAATCGTTATCCGGGCCTGCGCTGTGACACGGAATCCTATGTCTACCTGCCGATGGTCGAGGATACCGGCGAAATTCCGCCGGAAAAATACGTGACGGGTGCTTATATCCGCGAATACATGCTCGATCTTGCCCGGAAGCATGATCTTTACCGCCAGGCATGCCTGCAAACCGCGGTGACCGGCCTTGCATGGAACGAAGCGGCAAAACGGTGGCATATTCACACCGATCGCGGCGATGACATGACCGCGACTTTCGTCGTCTTGGCCAATGGCTTGCTGGATCGCCCGAAATTGCCTGGGATTCCTGGCATCGACACGTTCAAGGGCCATACTTTCCATACCAGTCGCTGGGACTACGCATATACCGGCGGTGACGAACGCGGAGACCTTGTCAAACTGGCGGACAAGCGGGTGGGCATTGTTGGCACCGGCGCCACCGGGGTTCAGGTTATTCCCCGCGTCGCCCAATATGCCGGCCATCTCGACGTGTTCCAGCGGACGCCAGCCGCAGTGGACATTCGTGCCAACCGGCCGACCGATCCGGTGTGGGCGCAAAGCCTGCAGGCGGGCTGGCAACGCGCCCGCATCGACAATTTCAACTTGTCGGTGGCGGGGCGCGCACCTGAGATTGACCTGGTCAACGACGGATTCTCGCAAGTCGGCAAATTGCTCGATCCGACCGCCAACTGGGCTGCGCGCCTGCTTGGCCGCCCGATCAGCGAGGAAGAAGGCGAGTATATCACCAACATCCTCGACGACAAGAAAATGATCGAGCTCCGCGCCCGGGTCGATGCGGTAGTCAAGGATCCCGCGACGGCCGAGGCACTGAAACCCTGGCACCGGCGCTGGTGCAAAAGACCATTATTCAGCGACGAATATCTCGAAGCCTTCAACCGCCCGAACGTTAGCCTGGTCGATACCGCAGGCCGTGGAATCGAGCGGATTACAGAGCGCGGTGCCGTCGTGGCGGGCCGGGAACACCCGCTTGACTGCCTGATCTTCGCAACAGGCTTCGATGTTGGCATCGAATTCACCCGCCGCATTGGCTACGACGTCGTTGGGCGCGAAGGCGTTGAACTCAGCCAGTTGTGGAAAGACGGAATGCGCACCTATCAAGGCGTGTTCGTTCCGAACTTTCCCAACCTGTTGATGACGGGATCGGGCCAGAATGCGTCGGCGGTGGTGTTTACGTTTCCCCTCCAGGAGCAGGCCAAACATGTTGCCCACACCCTGAGCCAGATGCGGGCACGCGGCGCGACGACAGTCGAACCTCTCCCCGAAGCGGTTGCAAGCTATGTCGATGAGTGCAAGCCGATGTCGATCAGTCAACGCAAGTTCTGGATCGAATGTACCCCCAGTTACATGAATGGCGAAGGGGAAAAGAATAATCCGCATGGATTTTATGCGAACGCTCACCCTGCGGGCACCGTGGACTTCTACCGAATGCTGGCGGAATGGCGTGACGAAGGCGCACTTTCTGGCCTCAAGCTCCGCTGACTTCCCGGCGCCCCTCGCGGCGTCTAAAGCGATGTTGCCCATGCCGGATAATGCCACTCGACACGGTCGTTCGGTCATCGTTACCGGCACGCGATGGTGAGCGACGGTGGCAGCACAACAATCTGAGACCGACGGCGGGCTTGGTAATTAAGGAACAGATCAATGGGAAGACTGGAGCGGCGGGTTGCCGTCATCACCGGAGCAGCGCAGGGACAGGGGGCCGTCACCGCCCGCCGGTTCATTGACGAGGGTGCCCGGGTCGTGGTGGCTGATATTAAAGCGGACGAAGGCAAGGCGCTTGTGCAGGCGCTGGGACCGAACGCGCTGTTCTGCCACTTGGACGTCCAGTCACCCGAGGATTGGCAGGCCCTCGCCGCGCTCGCCCAGGACCACTGGTGCGCGCCCGACATCCTGGTCAACAATGCCGCGATCGTCCATCACGGCGCGCTGCTCGATCTGGATCAGGCCGACTTTCAAAAGGTGCTCGACATCAACCTGATCGGCGCGTGGCTGGGCATAAAAACGCTGGCGCCAGCGATGATCGATGGTGGTGGTGGCGCGGTCATCAACATCTGTTCGGCATCGGCCCTGATCGGCCTGAACGGGCTGTTTGCCTATGGCGCAAGCAAATGGGCGTTGCGCGGGGTCACGCAAATGGCTGCTATGGAACTGGGGCACCGAGGGGTTCGGGTCAATGCGATCTTTCCCGGTGGCGTGGACACGGCGATGAGTGCGCGCGGCACCACGCCGGACGATAAGTCGGACCGCCAGGCCGAGCGGGTGCGGTTCGCGGGGCAACCGATACAACGTATCGCGCAACCCGAGGAGATCGCGGCAGCCACGCTCTTTCTAGCCAGCGATGAGGCATCCTATATTTGCGGGACAGAACTCATTGTCGATGGGGGGATGACACTGGGCAAATATCTGCCCGCGCTGTCAGGCGCACCGGAATTCCTCGGATAATATTTAAATTTAACACACACTGCAGTATTTACGTTGACCACCCCGGCAACCTGCCCATGTTGCCCTCAAACAGGTCACGCCGTAAAACAGTTATTCAGAGAGGTCGTATGTCCACACCGCTTGCATCCCGACTTGCGCTTGTCACCGGCGCATCCACCGGCATTGGCCGTGCCATTACGCTTGATCTGGCGCGGGCCGGTGCCGAAATCATCGCGGTTGCCTTGCCTAACACTGGACTGGATACACTGGCGACCGAGGTTGCCGCCATGGGCGGTGTCATTGCGACGGTCGAACTCGACCTCAAGGACACCGCCGGTATCGAAAGCCTGGCGCACCGCGTCGCCAGCGAACATGGCAAACTCGATATCTTTGTCGGCAATGCGGGGATCGCGGCCTTGAAGACACGGCTCGCCGACACGGCCTTGCACGCTTTCACCGATATCATCAGCGTGAATGTGGTCGCAAATTTCCAGTTTATCCGCTGCCTGGAGCCGCTGCTACGCAAATCTGACGCCGGGCGCGCCGTGTTTACCACCTCGAGCGTGGCACATCGCGCGCCGGCGCTGCATGGGCCATACTCAAGCTCGAAGGCGGCGCTCGACACGTTGGTGCGGGTATGGTCAGCCGAACTGGCCGACACGAACATCTGCGCCAACCTGTTCAGCCCCGGCCCCGTCCGCACGCAGATGCGCACCACGATCATCGAAGGCGAAGACCCGAACACTTTGCCGCCGCCCGAAGCGATTGCCGCCGCCATGTTGCCCATGTGCCTGCCGACATGGACCCAGTCCGGCGGGATATATGACTTCCGCGCCAAGGTCTTGCAGCGCGTGCAATCCCCGGCATAACCGAGGGTCGCCGCGCCCGCGGCGATATTCGTGCGGAGGGGCGCGCCGGACCAGCGAACGGCTGCGGCTTGCCTCAGCCGAATTTCCGCAACATCTCGGTTGAGCGTAAGCGGGGCCGCGACCCCACCTTGCGGGGCTGAAGCACAGCGCCGAGTCTCCGCGCCCTGATCGGATGGAGGGCGCTGGTGCTATGACGATGCCATGTGATGATGCTGGCACTAGCCGGGTGACCCGCTTCGAAGTGTTCAATGGTGCGGGGCGGCTGCGGGATTGGCCGCCGGGGGTCAAGGCTTCGATCCTGGCCCAGAGCTCTTCCGGGCAGGAGACGGTCTTCTGTGGATGGCTCCCGCGTTGCAAGTGCAATTTGATGATTTGGCGAATTGGTCGGGTGCAGTCTTCTGTCCGGCCTGTTGATGCAGTCGATAGAGACTGCTGGCCCTGATGGAGTCCGCGAACAAGGTCCCATTCTGCTTATCAGGCTATGACGCCTTGGACCGTCCTCTGGTTTTCCCTGTTCCCGGTCTAACCGGTATCGCCATCACATCGCGTCGCTCCCACAACCTCGTGAAGCTGATTTCCTCAGCTAATCCCGTGCTTCGTCAGGCTGCCGGCATTGCCCGATAGACCTCACCGCGCGTCATGATTGCCCAGACGATGCGTGCCGTTTTGTTAGCCATGGCCACCGTCGCAACCCTCACAGGCTTTCTGGCCAGCAGCGCTATGAAATGCGGGTCCGCAGTTTCAGGTCTCGATCTGGCGTAACGGACCAGCGCGGTCGCGCCGATAACGAGCAGCTTTCGGAGATATCGATCGCCCATCTTTGTAATGCGCCCAAGGCGCTCCTTGCCCCCGCTCGAATTCTGAAGCGGCGTCAACCCAAGCCAGGCAGCAAACTGGCGGCCGGATTTGAACTGGCTCGGATCTGCCACCGATGCCGCAAGCGCTGTGGCACCGACCGGGCCGATGCCAGGGATAGTTGCGAGGCGCCGTGCAGCTCCGCAAGCAGTTGGAGAGCCAGGGCGCGGCCGTACCGGCTTTTGTTCCCGCCGTCGTCGATGCCGTTGCCGCAGAGGAGGTCACGCCTGCGATCCAGCGGCCGAAGAAGCGACGGCGCTCGAAGGCGAGCGCAGTGGAACGGGAGATCGACGGTGTTGCGGTGAAGATCAGCCGCGGCGCCGATGCCGGGGTGATTGAAGCGCTCCGGGTTACCCGATGATCGGACCCGGCGCACGTGCCAAGGTCATAGTGGCCACACGCCCGGTCGATTTCCGCAAGGGCCCCGATGCGTTGGCCGCGCTGGTCGGTGTCGAGTACGGCGGTGATCCTTATTCTGGCGTAATTTACGTGTTCCAGGCCAAGCGCAGCCACTTACCGACATTCGGCATACACTTTGCGCCGCGATACGATCGAGTATCCGTGGCACCCAGTCTTCGGGATTGAACTGCAGGTTGCACCCCTCCGGAGCGGCAAGCAGCTGAAACTTATCATCACAGGCCGATTGCCGGGCTACTCACGCGAGGTGCCGCTGTAGATGTTCGACGCCGAACATTGCAGCGGCATGGTCAAAGGCTCTCCCGAAATCAGCATTGAGGGTCTCACCGAGTTGGGGCAATTGCTGGGCGCATTGGGGAAGACTCGGAAACCTCGGGCAACATCGGCTCCTTCAAAATCGAAGGAGAAAGGACGTGCGAGCAACCCGACGCCAAAACAGTTCGCAGCTCAAGCTGCAGTTCGATCCCCCAACTCCGAAACCGTTGGACGGCATGCGCCCGAAGGGTGTGGTGGAGACGCTGGCCGATCTGCTGCTGGAGGCAATCGGCGCAACAACAATCGAGGGAGGCGTGGATGACGACCAAGGTAACGCCTGATCATCTCTCCCGCGCCGCCGTCGTTTACGTCCGCCAGTCGACCATGGCGCAGGTGACCGGTAATCTTGAGAGCCAGCGCCGCCAATATGACCTTGCCGGTGCGGCGAGCGCAACCGGCTTTGCGACCGTTACGGTAATCGATGAGGATCTTGGCCGTTCCGGCTCGGGCAGCATGGAGCGACCTGGCTTCGAGAAGCTGGTCGGGTTGGTTTGCACAGGTGATGTCGGCGCCGTCTATTGTATCGAGGCATCGCGCCTCGCACGCAACGGACGCGACTGGCACCACCTGATCGACCTGTGCGCGCTCGCGGGCACGCTGGTCATCGATCCAGATGGCACCTACGATCCCCGTCTGATCAACGATCGCCTTTTGCTCGGGCCGAAAGGCACGATGGCCGAATACGAGCTCAGCCTGATCCGGCAGCACGGTCTGGCCGCGCGCGATGCCAAGGTGCGTCGGGGCGAATATCGCTTCGCCCTTCCGCCGGGCCTACGCTGGAACGAAATCTGCGCCATCGAGATCGATCCGGACGAACACATCCAAGAGGCGGGTCGACTGGTGTTCGCCAAGTTCAGGAACTCGGTAGCGCGCGCCAGCTGTTTCCTTCGACTGCGGCAACAACACGATCACGCAAGTCCTGCGACAATGCTCTGGCCATCCATGCCGGTCTCCATACCCAGCGCGGATTCTGAATCAGAACTTTCGCGCGGAGGGAATCTTTCGCGATTCAGGCATTGTGGAAAACGCTCTAGCAGGCTCTGACGAAGGCGGCGACAACTGGGCGGTCATCGCCACGCTGATCGAGAACTGCACGATTTCAGGCATCAACCCGCATGCCTGGCTCGCCGAGACGCTCTCCAGGCTCGCAGCGGGTCATCCCGCCAACGCCGTCGGTGAACTCATGCCTTGGACCGCCGTGGCCTGAGCACAGCGCTTACGGCTGAGCGAATTTCTGTCATGATTTGCACAGCCTCTTCGCGCACGGGTCCGCGCGTCGCGCCGCTGATGAGCAGCGCCATGGTTTTGGCCAGGCAAAAAGTATAGCCTTCCTTGCTCACGCGCCCCTGCGATCAACCGGAAGTGGAGATCGCGCTTGTCGTGGCGCCCACCGTGCGATCGCCTTGGCCACCGCTCGCGCCCCAACCGCAGCAGAGTGGTGATTCAGGCTTGCCGAGGATCGACCAGCACACGGATCGGATTTCTGGGATCAGCCAAGCCTTCGAGCGCTGCGGCAACACCGCTGAGACCGACGGTGGAACCCAGTAGGTGCGAGCCATCCACCTTGCCGGTCGCAAGCGCATGCAGCGCAAGATCGAAATCCTCCTGCTCCTCCCCGCCCGCGAACATGATCGTCAGCTGTTTGGTATGGGCTGCAGGCGTGAACATATAGTCAGGCTCGAGACACCATCCACCACTGATGATGCGAGCCCGATAGGTCGCCTGCTGCAATATCTGGTCCATCACGCCCGGTACGCCGACGCATTCGTAGATCACATTCGGCGCACGCCCTCCGGCTTCCGGCAGATTCACATAAGGTGAGCGTTCGCGCGGATCGAAGACGACATCTGCACCCATCTTTCCTGCCAACTCACGCCGTGAAGCATCGAAATCCGTCGCGATGATCGGCCCCAGCCCCAAGAGCTTGAGACCGGCGATCACCGCAAGACCGATGGCGCCACATCCGACGACAAGCGGAACGTCGTCCGGCTGCGGCTTGCCGTAGCGTGCGTGATGAAGGCCCACCGAGAGCGGTTCGGTCAGCACCGCGAGGTCCGTGGCTAGCGAGTCCGGTACTTTCCGCAATATATCCGCGGGCAGCAGCATATACTCGCCGAATCCGCCCGGAAAATCGTTCGAGAGTCCCACATAGGCCTTCTCGCCCTGCGGCGTCGGGATCGAGAGAAGCGACGTGACACGCGTCCCCGTTTCGAACGCCTTCTCAGTCCGGGGACCATATTCGAGCACTTCGGCGACGAATTCATGGCCTAGCACCACGGGGCGCTCAAGGTCGATCCGGAATGGTCCGTTGAAGTCGCGCGACCATTTCACAATCCGTTCGCCATGATGGACGAGGTGAAGGTCGGAAGCGCAGATTCCGCAGCGGTGGGTGCGTACGAGCACCTGCCCCTCCGTCGGGGTCGGATCGGGAAGTTCTCCCACATGGATGCCCTTGTTGAGCATATAGGCGGCCTTCATGATCGTCTCCTTGATTGTCGGGCTATAAATCGCAGCCGACTTGATTTTTCCTTGGCATATCTCGCAGCGTTGCCCGCAGCGGCTTCCGCACGCGCGGCCGGCTCGAGACCGTCCATATATACGATCTGTTCGAGGATATCCGGCGAAATCCAGCCAGGGCCGAATCCCGTGTCCGGCAATTCGGTGGTCGCTTCGATCCTTCCCATTTCGATTAGCGGCTGCGCCCGATCGGCAGCGGTTGCGAGTCGATGTCGATGAGCGACGCATCGCCCTCTTCGCCATAAAGAGGGTAATCGACATATCCTTCTGCGCCTTGGGTGTAATAGGTCGCCCGGTCCGGGCGGTTGAGCCCCCAGCCATGGCGGAAGCGATTAACAAGATCGGGATTGGCGATGAAGCTCTGACCGAAAGCGACCATGTCGGCGCCACCTGCGGCGATCAGAGCCCCCGCACTCGATCGGGTGTAGCCGCTTGTGACCAGATAGGGTCCGTCGAACAAGGGGCGAAGCAGGCCATGGACATCCCAGGGCTGGCCGAAATTGCCGACATGAAGATAGGCGAGACCCCTGGAGGACAGTTCGCGCGTAACATGCGCGTAGGTTTCCTCGGCATCGTCGTCAAAAACATCATGATAAGTCCATCCGGGGCTCAGCTTAACCGCGACGAACCCCGCATTGGTCGCCTTCTGCATCGCATCGACGATATTGAGAAGAAACCGCGCTCGGTTGGCAATCGAGCCGCCGAACTCATCCGTGCGCACATTGGTGTTGGGGCTCAGGAACTGCATGGGAAGATAGCCCGATGCCGCATGGATTTCGACGCCGTCAAATCCCGCTGCCTGTGCCAGCATCGCACATCGGGCGAACTCCGCGATGACGTCGTAGACCTCGGACGTCGAAAGCGCGCGCGGCTGACCATAGGGACGCGCTGCGCGCGGCGAGTTGACTGTATAGTGCCGCGCATGCACATCGGGTTGAACCGACGATGGGGCGACCGGCACATTCCCCTGCGGCAGCATCAGCGGATCGGATATACGTCCGGCATGCATTATCTGGGCGAAAATGACCCCGCCATCGGCATGCACGGCATCGGTCACCTCTCGCCAACCCGTTGCATGATCCTCTGAAACGAGGCCGGGCGCAAAGACATAGCCCTTGCCCATCAGGCTCGGGTACAGGCCCTCGGTAATGATCAGCCCGGCACTGGCACGTTGCTGGTAATAAAGCCGATTGACGTCAACCGGCATCCCGTCGATCCGCGAACGCTGTCGCGTCATCGGCGCCATCACCACACGGTTGGCCAGAGTAACATTACCCAGCGAGAATGGGCTCAGCAGCCTTTCAATATTCTCGTCCATCTCGTGTTCGTCCTGTTCTGTGCATAGCGCGGTCAGCGCCATAAGATCACATTATGGATTTGGTGCTATCGGAGCCGAGCATCCTACCTACCGCCTGTCGGCAGGGACACGTCCGAGGGCGTCGATAGTCGCGATAGCGGGCGCTATTCAGCCGTGCGCTTCGAGTGCGAGTTGCCGCTCAAGTGCATAGACGGGGTCGCGCTCATCGCGATAGCTCCCGGAAGGCAGGCGCTGTTCGGTGATTTCCCGCCGATCATCGAAATCATGGACATACTGGCGCAAGTCGACAGCCCATCGTTGGTCGCGAAACGACCAGTTATCCAGATAACGACCGCGCGCCGTAGCCTGCATCACTCGGTCTCCGTCGGCAAAGCGAAGTGCTGCAGTGACATAGGATTCGCTGGTCGCCGCCTCGCCCGACACGGAAATGAGTATGTTGCTGACTTGGTGCGAGTGCTGAATTATCGACCCGTGATATTCGTTCACATAAGTGATGAATTCCGATCCCAGGCCCTGAAAGATCGTTCCATAGTCAGCCCGGCCGTCCTCATGCCAGACCTTCCGGCCGAGTTCTCGGTCCATGCGGTCCATCGCGCGGCAATAGCGGTAGATTTGTTCGGTGATCTCCTGCTTCGCAAGCAGTTCGGCAAGCACGGTTCCGCACTCTTGGGTTGAACTGGGCCTAGCCATCTTGCACATATTTCCTTCGGTTCGAGGACGACGAAGCGCTACAAGAGCAGAAACTACCCCGGCTCCGGCAGAACTTTTTTGGCCAGCGCTGTGCCCCACGAATCGACGCCGAGCAACGGACCGATCGATATGCCGAATCCGGTCATCTGCGATTGTGACCATTTGGCTTGCAAAACGTACCTGTAAATTCTGACAGGGATTTCAACCTTGGGGTGAACCGCCCTGGGATTGCCGGAGGCCCCAACTCCTGAGAGTGAGGGTCTACAATGAGCAAGACGACGAACAAGTTTGCCCCTGAGGTTCGGCAGCGGGCGATCCGCATGGTACTGGATCACGAGGGCGATTATCGCTCTCGCTGGGCTGCGATCACATCGGTGGCCGGGAAGATCGGGTGTTCCGGGCACACGCTGCTGGAATGGGTGAAGAAATCCGAGGTGGACAGCGGCAAGCGCGGAGGCGTGCCGACGGAGACCGCCGAGAAACTCAAGGCCTTGGAGCGTGAAGTCCGCGAACTGCGGCAGGCCAACGAGATACTGCGCAAGGCTTCGGCATATTTTGCCCAGGCGGAGTTCGACCGCCCGTTCAAACGATGATCGCCTTTATCGACGAGCATCGTGATGCCTATGGGGTCGAGCCGATCTGCAGGGTTCTGCCGATCGCCCCATCCACCTATCGAGCGCCTTGCCAAGCGGCGAGACCCGGCTTTGCAATCCACCCGTGTCCGGCGGGATGAAGAGCTGTCTACGGTGTGCGTAAGGTTTAGCGGCAGATGAAGCGCGAGGGCTTCGATGTCGCGCGCTGCACCGTGCAGCGGTTGATGCGAGATCTTGGTCTGCAAGGGGTAATCCGCGGCAAGCCGGTGCGCACCACGCTCTCGGACAAGGCGGCGCCATGCCCGCTCGATCAGGTCAACCGCCAGTTCCATGCTCCGGCGCCAAACATGCTATGGGTCTCCGACTTCAAATATGTCGCTACCTGGGCGGGGTTCGTCTACGTTGCCTTCGTGATCGACGTCTACGCCCGTTACGTTGTGGGCTGGCGCGTCAGCAGGACGGCGCACGCCAGCTTTGTGCTGGATGCGCTGGAGCAGGCTATCCACGACCGACGTCCCGTTCATCGGGGCGGCCTGGTCCATCAAGTACACCGAACGCCTTGCTGAAGCCGGCATCGAACCATCCGTCGGCAGCGTCGGCGACAGCTACGACAATGCTTTGGCCGAAACGATCAACGGCCTCTACAAAGCTGAAGTGATCCACCGCCGAGGACCTTGGCGCTCGTTCGAAGCCGTCGAATACACCACGCTGGAATGGGTCGACTGGCTTAACAATAGGCGCCTGCTGCAGCCGATCGGAAACATCCCGCCCGTCAAAGCTGAGCATCGCTACTACGCCATGCTGGACGACGTCCCACTGGCTGCCTAATTTAAGAAAACTGGCCTCCGGCAATCCCGGGGCGGTTCAGGGTCGATAAACCGCTGGCATAGACAACGGGCGGCGCCCACCCTACATGGCGGCCCCTGCCAATGGCATCAGAACTGCCCAGAGCAGAGACCGATCCGAATGCATCGGCTCGGCTGCTCTGGGCTTTTTCTTTACCGCATTTTCCGAGTCAGCAGGTAATTCCACCTGCTTCGAAAACGCTCTAGCTGTCCCATAAAATGAGGCCCAGTTCCAAGGCCTTAAGACATGCTGCATATTTGGTTCGCACGCACAGCTTGGCCATCGCGTTGTGCAGGTGAAAGGTAATAGTCCGCTCAGTTACCCCCATGATAGTCGCGGTCTCCCATGCCGTCTTCCCCCGGCAGGTCCATCGCAAAGCCTCGGATTCCCGTGGCGTAAGTGATGTGTGCGGCTTTACCGTCTCACCGCTGATCCTCTGGTAGGCCTGAGCCAAGTGCGAGCCCAGCACCATCACATCATTGGACAAGGCTTGGCGCGACATATTGAACTTTGTTGCTCCGCCATCGAATACGCCCACAAATATGTGCCGCTGGGCGAACGGGCCATTGACGCGAAATGATACACCGCGCTCATAACCTATGTTGAGTATACGCTTGAACAGTTCGGCGCAACGCCCATCCGGGGAGCCCGCGAGATCATGTGAATCCCAAAGAACCGGGCACCAACTCCTATCGACCTGGCGTGCAACGGGATCGACGAGGTCGCATCGGTGCGATTTGTAGTAGGCCAAGTGATGCCAGTCGAAATCGCCGAAGACCTCATTTTTGTGCGATCGGTTCACCGTCCGCAACATGAAGGAACTGAATCCAAGCTTGCTCAGGGTATTGCTTGTCAAATCCTGAAGATCGCCCAAGGCGACAATGTGACTGACCTTGCGTGGATAAAATTCCATTAGACTTTTCATTACCTATCCCGATCTTTGCCGATCTAAATCGCCAGCTTTTAGGCGGATTTTATCCAGATAATTTGGCATGTAAACGCAGCCGCACCCAGGGACTGTCAGCCGCGCGACGCCCGTTGCCGCGTTCAGCGCGCAATTCTCCAATGCCATGTGCAGCAAGGGGTCGAGGGTTGATATAGGTCGTCATTGCCAAGGCTGCGAAAAAAGTGTCTGTGAGGCTTGGCGATCTCTGAGGCTGGTCAAAGAGCGCGGATTATAGTGGTCTTATAAGCACGATCCGTACGATTTACCAGAAAATCGGAGGGATCAGGCGAGCTGCGTGAAGCTGAGATCGTGTTGCGTGGCCTGCTTGTACCGCGACAAACTGGATGGTGAATCGTGTTGCCTCACGAAGGAACGTTCCCGAACAACACGACCGTTGCCTCACGTAATTGTTCCTTACAGGCCCTCGCGCATCAATGCCATTGCATGTGACGGATTGCCGTGCAGCTGAGCCGTAGGCGAGGCGGAACGGTAGATAGGCGGCGGTCTTGAGGCGGACACCGCCATATTCCATCCTCGCGGATGACCTCAGCCGACAAGGCATCCAGATCAAACACGAGACCATCGTCACCCTCGACTGCCATGATCTGACGAAAGTCCGCGATCAGCCGGTCAGGATCGGGATCGCCATGCCCCAGAAAATCGGCATCGCGCGTCACGCGGCTGTCGTCCTCGATCCAGACGGTGACGAGCATTCCGCCTTTCAGAACGAACCGATCACGGTGCTCGGTCACGGAAAGCCGGTAAAGCAGGCGTTCGAGGGCGAAGCGCACCAGCACTACGTCAAAGGCGCGCCCTTCCTTGCGGGCGATGTTGAGCAGGCGATCCTTGACGGACTTGGCGAGATTGACTGGCGCCTTAGCCATTTGAGGTGAGCGCTTCGAGGTAGGGCTGCATCGTTTTCCAGGCTCCGCCCATTTTCGCGGCGTCGGCGATCATGGCCGGTGTCGCCTTGTGCAGCCGAAGTGCGGTACGCAGGCTTTCGATGGCCATCGATCGGTCCACCAGCTTCGGGTTTCGAAAGGCGTCCGCCAGGGTCTTCGAGACTGAGTAGATCGGCACTTGCACGCCCGCGATCGCATGGTACTCGATGCCGGATCGCAGATAGGCATCGGTAAAGCGGACCAGTCGTATCGGCGGGTAGGATTGCACCGGAGCCCAGTCGCTGCCGCCTATCGCCATCCAGACGCGCCGGGGCATCTGGTCAGTCAGGTCATGGAACGCGAGGGCAGAGACAAGCGCGACGACTCCTTTGGGAACCCTGAGTGCTGCTTCGGCGAGTATCTGGCCTTCGGCGACATCAGCATCAGGCTTTTGATAAACGCCCCGTCCGATCCGCTCGATCTCTCCGGCTTCAACTGCCCTGGCGATCGTCTGGGGGTTGATGCCTGAGGCGCGTAGTTCTGAAGCGCGCAGCATCGTACCACCGCCTAGAAGGCGGAGCAGTCGGGCATTTTGCGGTTCAGGCGCAACGGGCACGTAACAAATCCTCGGTTTGCAGATAAATCTATCAGAGGTTTTGTTACGTGTCACTCCAGATCGATCTGTACAGGACGCCCATATTCAATGCTTGAAGCAGTGCTCGCGATGCCAGCTTAGGAAGCTTGGATGCGGCCGGTCAGCGATGTGCGCCGGAGGAAGCGCAAAGCCGGTGCGATTGATCAGGCCCCAGATTGCCTCGCCATCATTTGCCTGGCGGCTGACGAGAACTTCAAGATCATCGGCGAGAGTGATGAGGCCTCGATCGAACATCCAGTGGACAGTTCCTGACAAAGCGAGACCGTTGCTCACGACATCCGGACCGCCTTTTTCGACGGGACGGATATGTGCCGCCTCGACTTCGGCCCTGCCTCCGCCATTGATGAGCTTCAAGCCCGTGATTGCGCACCGCGCTTCATAGGCCGTAACGACCCGACGCCGAAACAGGCGATCGCGCACCAGGCGTGAGCCGAGATAATCGACGCGGTCACGCTCGATCTCATGAACGAAGGACAGACGTTCTTCGCGCAACATCTCGGCGTCAGATGTAGCCGCCACCCCGCCGACGCGGGGCAGGAAGTCGACCTCCTCGGCAATGCCAAGATCAATGATCCGATTGAAGTCGCGATCCAAAAGCGGTCGAACCTCCGACTGAGCCCGGCCGGAAATCTTGCTAGCCTCATTCAAGACCCCGCGTTCAACGATGCCGAGTGGGCCGTTGAACGGCACCACGTTTACAAAATCCAGGTATGACCCCGGCTCGATCAGGGCCAAATACATGCCAGGTGCAGAAGGATCGGGCACCGCCTGGTCCACTTTCGCGACCGCGAAGTACCCCTTCGAAAGCCGGATTTTGCTCGGTTCGTAATAAATAATCCAATCGCCGATGCAGGCGCTCACACGACTTAGGTACTGCGGGGGAAACTGATACCGCTCGGCCGGACTGTCGTCATAAATCGAGTCCGAACGATGGACGAAGACACTTTTATCCATCTGACGCGGATATCCGGATAAGCAGGTGCGGGAAACTGATAACCTTCAATCGCAGCACCAAATTCATGCGCAGCCCGCATCGTTGGCGTCGAAGCAGCGATAGACGTCTCGCACCGGCTCCTCGCTCAAGCACCATCGACCCTTTGTCGCCATTAAGCCGCCAAATTTTCGTTCCTAGGTGCGGTCCGTCCGCTAACCGGCGGATTGCGATCCGACCGCGATACTACGCAGGTAAATCCACGCGAATAGCACCAACCCGCGTGTAGGCAGGCGATCGATTGGGTAGGTTGTGTTCGCTCGAGGTCAATTGCAGAATTGGGAGCGGTGCACTCTCCTCGCCTCTGGGCTAATCCGCCAATCTAGAGGTTAATCGAAGGGGCCGGCCCGCATCCAAAAATGGGGCCGGCATTCACGACATATGATCAGAATGCGTAATCGAGGCTCAGCGTCACGGTGCGCGGCAGTGTGGGGACAGCCCGAATGCCGTTATTAGGCTGGAAGGGATACTGCATGCCGACATAAGACCGTTCGTTGAACAGGTTCTGCGCGGCCAGCCGTACGGTCATGCTTCCCACTTCCGCTCCGACGTAGGCGCTGGCCAGTTTCAGCGACTTGAATGGGTAATAGGCGCCGCGGCTCTGGAAGAAGTTGTCATACGGGCCCTTATACGAATAATCGGCGCCCGCCAGCAGAGTGAAGGCATCCAGCGGCTTGCGATAGTCCGCGCCCAGCGACCATTGCCAGTTGGAGGACAGGGGCAGTCGGTCGCCTTTCTGGCCGCCGGCCAGTGGCAGGTCCTCATCTAGATAGGCGTCCTGATAGGTCAGCGTGGCTTTGAGGCTCAGATCCTTCGTAGCCTTGAAGCCGGAGCTGAATTCGAGCCCGTTGCTGGTCGCGGAACCTCCGTTGGTGACGTAGATGCAGGTATTGTTGTTCTGCACCTGACTGACGTTGAGCTGCATGCCCTTCCACTTGATGTGGTAGGCGGTCAGTTCGAAGTTCATGCGGCGGTCGAACAGGAGGCCCTTGAGGCCGGCTTCGTAGTTGTCGGTGCGGTCGGGATCGCTGGCGGCGGGGATGTCGCAGGCGCTCGACGGGCTGTTGAACGCGCCGGGGCGATAGCCGGTGGCGAAGCGGGCGAAGGCCATCAGGTCCGGGTTAATGTGGTAGCGCGCGTTGACGCTCCAGATGCCGACGCCGACGCTGCCGGTATCGGCCGGGCTGGAGCCGCCGCCGGTGATGCCGCCGGTGGTGGCAAGGCCTTCCTGCTTGTAGCGGGTGTAGCGTCCGCCCGCGCTGACGTCGAACTTGTCGCTCAACTTGTAGGTCAGGTTGGCGAAGCCCGCAATCTCGCGGTAGCGATAGCGCGAGTGGCCGCTCTGGATGTTGAGGTCGGGGATGAAGGTGCCGTTGGCGTCATAGGCAGGACGGCTGGTGTCTTCGCCCGCGCGCTCGTTGGTGTAGTAGGCGCCGATGGTGTATTCCAGCGGGCCCTTGTCATTCGAGGTCAGGCGCGCTTCGGTGGTGAACTTGCGCAGGGTGCCGTCCAGCGCGAACAGCACGAAGCCGCCCGGATTGTAGAACTGGCTCTGGGTGGAGAACGTGAAGTCCTGGTTCAGCAGCGTGTCGAGCTTGGCCCAGCCCGCCGAGACGGTGAAAGTGGCGAAGTCAAGGTCGTAGTCGGCGCCCGCCGTGATGTTGGTGGTTTCCTGATCGATCGTGGTCGGGAAGTCCGAATAGGTCTTCTGCGGGCCATAGATCGGGTTCAGGCCATCGGCAGTGACGAGCACGGTCGCCACGTCGTCGGCCTTGCCCTTCTGGTAGAGCAGGCCCGTGTGCAGAGAAAGGCGGTCAGTCGCCTGCAGCAGCGCGGAAATGCGCCCGCCATAGGTTTCCGAGCTGTTGGCGTTCTTTTTACCGGTGCCGACGTTGTCGATGTAGCCGGGTTTGTTCACATAGATGACGCTGGCGCGCACCGCCAGCGTATCGGCGATGATCGGGATGTTGACGGCGGCGCGCGGGGACACAGCAAGGCCGCCCGCATCGTTGGTATAGCCAAGGTTCACACCGGCGCGGCCTTCGAAATTGTTTAGGTCGGGCTTCTTGAGCGTATATTTGATCAGACCGCCCATCGAGTTCGCACCGTAGAGCGTGCCCTGCGGCCCGCGCAGCACTTCAAGCGCCTCGATATCGTAAGGCTGAAGGTCGAGCGTGAACAGGTTCCCGCGCCCTGCTGCCGTCGATGAACCGACAGGAAGGTCGTCGATGTAGGTGGACACAAGCGGGCCGGAGAAATCGTCCAAGAACGAGCCGGCAAGGCCGCGCAGCTGGATCGAGTTCATGCCCGGGCCGCCGTAGTTGGAAATAGACAGGCCCGGCACCGAAGCGACCAGATCGGACAACTGCGCGATCTGCTTGGCTTCCAGATCGGCGCCGCCGATCGAAGTGATCGAGGCAGGAACGTCGATCGAGCGTTCATTGCGCTTCTGCGCGGTCACGAGGATGTCGCCGCCTGCGGACTCATTGGCTTCGGCAGTCTGCGCGGACGCGGTCTGCACTGCGGCGATTTGCGTGAAACCGAACAGCGACGCTCCCAGCAACAGCTGCGCGACGGTACGGTTGGTACGACCTCTATTCATAATTTGACCCCCATCTGATGTGAACCCTGTCCTGCAGACCGGATTGTTCCGGTTCCGTGAAAGGCAGTGTGACTTGCTGGTTTCCGGCTGGGAACAACCAGGGATCGAGCCCAGTGTTGCCTGCTGGGCAACACACCGGCAGTAATCGTCCGAACGCCATAACAAAAAGGGCCGCCACGTCAGACGTGGCGGCCAGCAGGGTGGTAACGTCCCGATCGGGATGAGGAAACGTCAGGGCGCGTTGAGGTATCGCGGCGCAGGGACCGGCACGCCGCCGCGAGCATGCGCCACGCAGCGATAGCTGGATGCCTTGCGCTGATCTCCACCGACATAATCCGGGAAAGCCGGATAGGCGCAGAGAGGGCGCTGTGCCGTAATCTTCTCGCCTTCGGCCGGGTGCTGCAAGGCTATCGGCGCAGGTTCGGCGCCCGATTCAACCCAGCGCACGAGTTGCAGGATGACATCGTTCTCGATCGCAGCCGGAACCGATGCTGCCTGGCCGAAGTCGCCGAACCCGGTGCCGTCCGTACCGCCGCCGCCGCAATGGCCCATACCCGGGGCGAAGTAATAGCGGGCAAAATTCTGCGTCGCTTTAAGGCTCCCGCCATTCGCGGCGATGACGCGTTCGTAATAGTTGAGCGTGTCCGGGTAGGGAATGTGCGGATCGGCTGTCCCGGTATAGAGGATCAGCTTGCCCCCATGATCGCGGAATGCCCCGAGGTCTGCGCTGTTCGAATTGAGGTAGGAGGCACTGTTGGCGTCGACCTGATCGAGATCGCGATCGAAATCGAAGCGGCGATAATCGTAGCCGTGCCCGAAGGTCCAGTTCCAGGTATACGAATCGATGTTCTGCCAACCCTCCCCCCCATGGGCGAGGACACCCGACCACTCCGTGCCGAACGGAACGCCCGCGAAGATACGCTCACCCGTCCGGGGATTCGTCGGACCCGCCTGCAGCTTCTGCAGCGCGGTGAACTGGACCTGCGTAAGGCACTCCGGGCCATCGGTGTTGCCTGCACAACGCGGCAGCGTGTGCACGTCGAACTTGCACTGGCGCGGATCGGTCAGGAAACCATCGGAGGCGAGGCCCCCGTCCTTTCCGGCGCAGGTGCCCAGCATGCGGCGATGGACCATCCCCAGCTTCGCTGCCGTCAGCGAATTTCCGGCGGCTCGCTGCGCCATGAAGTTCCAGAGGAAATAGGAATGCAGGTGCGTGCGATTGTTGGCGGGCGCCCCGGCCAGGATGCCATCGTAATCGGCGGGATAGCGCTGCGCGAGCGCCAGCGCCTCCTGCCCGCCGGTCGAGCAGCCGGTGAAGATCGAGGTCGAGGGATCGTCCCTGTAGAACGTGCGGATGAGAGCCTTGGCGGCCAGCGTCATCTGGTGATCGGCGCGGTGGCCGAGATCGACGGCGCTCTCAGGCCGGGCGGTGGCGGGATAGATGGTCGCCTTTGTCGTCACCGGAGACGTGCCGAGATCGGTATTGGCCACGGCAAATCCGCGCAGCAGGCCCGCGACCATGCTGTAGTAACTGATGGCGCCGCCCGGGCCGCCATTGCCTGTGCCCAGGAAGCGGTGGTTCCAGTCTGCGGGGCCGGGAAGCCATACTTCCACATTGATGCGGCTACCCGGAACCGGGCTCATGCGCGCGGTCACCCGGCAGAACGCAGGCAACACTGTGCCGGCGGTTGCGGGTGAAGGACCGAACCCGGATTTCGGAAAGAAGCTCGCGCCCATAGCGGCAGTGACCGGTTGTGCGGACAGGATCTCGCCATTGGGCAGACGGGCCGTGCGCAGGGCATTGCACGCATCCGCAAAGGCCGCCGCGCCGGCTTGCTGCTCGGGCCCTGCGGCGAAGACCGGCACCTCTGCGACAGGCTCCGGCGAACCGGCAGATGCCGTTGCCCCGCCTGCGGGGGAAAGGCCAACGAGGGCGACTCCAAGGGCGGCTGCCCCCGCCAATATCGGGGTCCAGACAAGCGCACGCTGCTTCATCGGCGTTCTCCGCAAGTGTATATCCTTCACGCGCAGAGCACCCGGCGGGCGAGCGTCACCCAGTACGCGGCGCCCGTGGAAAGAACCTCGTCCGCGAAATCATAGGCCGGATTGTGGAGGGGCGCGGCGTCGGCGCCGATACCCAGCCACGCATAAGCGCCCGGTACGGCCTGCAGCATGAAAGAGAAATCCTCCGACGCCATCGAGGGGCGGATTTCGCGGCGCACTTGCGCCTCGCCCACCAGAGCCTCGGCGGCATCGGCGGCGCGCTCCGCCTGAGGGGGCGCGTTGATGGTGGCGGGATAGCCCGCATCGAGCGCGAAAGTGATCGTGCAATTTGTGGCCGCTGCAATCCCTGCGCAGATTTCCCGCACGCGGCCGTGCGCGAAACTCCGGACCTTGGCGGTGAAGCAGCGGATCGTGCCGCGCAGAAGCATTGCCTGCGGAATCACGTTGTCCGCGTCGCCTGCGTGAGCCTGCGTGACGGTGAACACCAGCGCGTCGAGCGGATCGACGTTACGGCTCACGATCGTCTGCAGCGCCACGATCAGCTGCGCGCCTGCCACGATCGGATCGCGCGACAGGTGCGGCATCGCAGCGTGGGCGCCCTTGCCCTCGATGGTGATCCGGAAGGTATCGAGCGAGGCCATCATCGGTCCCGGCTGCACCGCGATGTGTCCGGCGGGCAGGCCCGGCCAGTTATGCAGCGCGTAGATCTCGTCGCAGGGGAAGCGTTCGAACAGGCCGGCCGCGATCATCGCCGCGCCGCCGCCGCCGCATTCCTCGGCGGGCTGGAAGATGAAGTTGATGGTGCCCTTGAGGTTCGAATCCCCCACCAGCACCCGCGCCGCGCCCAGCAGCATGGCGACGTGGCCGTCGTGCCCGCAGGCATGCATCACGCCGGGCCGCGTAGAGGCGTGATGACGATGCTCACCCCCGCATTCGTGAACCGGCAACGCGTCCATGTCGGCCCGCAGGCCCAGCGTCGGCCCCTCGCCCCGGCTGAGGGTCGCGACGACGCCGGTTCCGGCGATGCCGGTGTGCACCTCAAGCCCCATATCGCGCAGGACATCGGCGACCAGCGCGGCGGTCTCATGCTCGTGATAGGCCAGTTCGGGCGCTGCATGGAGGTGGCGGCGCCATTCCAGCATCTGCGGGCCTACGGTGCTCTCGACTTCGGAAATCAGGGTCATGTGTCTCTCAGACCGGACGGTGTTCGAAGAACTGCGCGATCATGGTTGCGCCGATGAAAGTGCCTGCATTGGCGAATAGCGAGACGACCACGATCCGCCAGCCGAGCCGCCGGAATGCTGGAATATCCTTAGCCAGCGACAAGCCCGCAAAGGCAAGGATCGGGGCGGACAGGGCCATGAAGTTGAGCTTGTCCGTGACCTCTTCCATGGCCGCCGCCCACGGAAATGCGGGGTAGGTCGCGGCCATGCCGAACACCGAGCACCACAACACCACCGGTATCTTCACCGGCAACAGGCGGGCGAGCGTGACGGAGACCAGCGCGATCAGCACGGTGATCCCCGCCGCCGCGAACGTAGGGGCATCGACCACGCCCTTGTAGTTCAGCGCGTTGGCGATCACCGCCATTGCGGCGCAGGCCAGCCAGCACAGGCAGATCGCCAGCGGGCCAATATCGCCGCCTTCATCGAAATTCGGCGCATCGAGATCGTCGGGAGAAGTATCGACACTGGCCTTGGTGCGGCGCCCGAGGATCGGCTCCAGCACGCGGTAGGCGAACAGCGTCGTGGGGAGCGAGATAAACAGCGTGAACCAGGTGCCCACCGTTGTCGTGATGATGTTGCTGGCGGCGGCGAAGGCGGCGATGTCCTTTGCCACTTCCTGCGGCTGCTGCGCGGCGATGGCACCGGCGGCAGCGGCCATCATGCTGCCCGAGCCGACGCCCGAGCCCATCGCCATGGCGATCGGATCGAACACGTTCAGGGCCGTCAGGATGGAGGCCAGCACCGCGATGAACACCGCGCCGAACACGGTGCCGGTAAGGTATTCCGCCAGCACGCCGCGTCCTTCGGGGGACTGCATGCCGAAGCGCTCGGCAATGATCGCAAGGCTCGGCTCTCGTCCCACCGAGAACGTCGCGCCGATCGCCTCGCGCTTGATGCCCAGCAGCAGCGCGATCGGCATGCCGAACACCATGGTGCCGAGGAAATGGCCGAATTCCTGAAAGATCAGACCCGTGCCGCTCTCCAGCACGCGCGGCACCGATATGCCGACCATCAGGCCCAGCTTCGCCACAAACAGCATCAACGCGAACTGCAGCAGATGGCTCGCCCGTGCCTGTAGTGCCGGCGGCAGGCTCAGCATGGCCGGCAGGCGCAGCGTGCCCGAAGCGATGCCCCATCCCGCACCCAGCAACAGCGCCCACAATAGCGGGAGCAGCGTCACCGCCCCCACCGGCAGCGGCACGGCGATCGGCCCGACCCACTCGGCGATCAGCACGATCAGTGCCATGCCCAGCACCAGACGCAGCCCTCCGCGCCGCTCCGTGGGCGCCGCCGTAGCGAGAGCCGGGGCCTGTACCATCAGGTGCCGAGGCCCGGCGCGTAGCCGAACGCTGTGGTCGGCGTGGCGGCGGTCTCAACCCAGACGCTCTTGATCTGAGTATATTCGCGCAGCACGTCGACGCCGCTCGACCGGCCGTAACCACTCTCGCCATACCCGCCGAAGGGCGAGGCGACGTTGATCGTCTTGTACGAATTGATCCAGAACGTCCCGGCCCGAACGCTGCGCGACACGCGATGCGCACGCCCGACGTCGCCCGTCCAGACCGCACCGGCAAGACCGAAACGGCTGTCGTTGGCCAAGGCGATGGCCTCTTCCTCGGTGTCGAACGGGATCGCGGCGACGACGGGGCCGAAGACCTCCTCCTGCGCCACGGTCATGGCGTTGGTCGCTCCCGCGATCACGGTCGGCGCCACGAAGAAGCCATCCTGCGGGATCGCCGCCAGCGCACCGCCCAGCGCAGCGCCTTCGGCCAGAGCGCCCGCGATCATACTGGTGACATGCCCGTACTGGTTGCGGTTGTTGATTGGGCCGACTTCGGTGGCAGGGTCAGCCGGATCGCCCACCCGAATGCGGGCAGCGCCGCGCGCCACGAGATCGACCAGTTCGTCATGGACGGAGCGATGGACCAGCAGCCGCGATCCCGCAACGCAGCTCTGGCCCGCACCCGCGAAGATTGCGGCCTGCGCGCCCAGGGCAGCCGCGCGCAAGTCCGCATCGGGGAACACGATGTTTGCCGATTTGCCGCCCAGTTCCAGAACCGAAGGCTTGAGCAGCCGGCCTGCAGCCGATGCAATGTGACGGCCAACTTCGGGCGAGCCGACGAAGACGACCTTGGCCACTTCCGGCGCGGCCAACGCGGCTTGTCCCGTAGTGTGCCCGAAACCGACCAGCACGTTGATGACGCCAGCAGGGACGCCAGCCTCCTCGGCGATCTTCGCCAGTGCCAGCGACGTGAACGGCGTGCGCTCCGAAGGCTTGAGCACCACGGCATTGCCCATGGAGATCGCCGGAGCCACCTGCCAGCCGCCGGTGAACATCGGCGCATTCCACGGGGTGATCTGCAGGATCACGCCGAACGGTTCGCGCACCGTGTAGTTAAGGTGGCTGGTGGGCACCGGGATGACTTCGCCATGCAGCTTGTCCGCCCATCCGCCATAATATTCGAACATCTCGGCGACCTTCATCGCCTCGCCCCGGCAATCGCGGATCGGCTTGCCGGAGACGAGCATCTCCAGCACGGCCAGTTCTTCCACGCGGGCGCGAACGCCGGCGCCGACCGCCTGCATGATACGGCCGCGCTGCGCCGCCGGGATCGCGGACCACACCGCCAGCCCGCGCTTTGCGGCCTGTGCAGCCTCGCGCGCGATGGCCTCTCCGGCGTCGCTCAGGGTAATGAGAGGCTGCCCCGTAACCGGGTCCTCGATGAGGATGTCCTCACCCTCGCCCGCCAGCATCAGGCCCGCGACATGCGATCCGCCTGCTCCGCCTTCGGGCCAGAAGGCCTTGAGTGCTTCTGCCAGCGCCTTGGCGCGGTTCGTACCTTCGATCACGCTCATTTCGCTTCGTCTTCCAGAACCGTGGCAACAATGCGGTTGAAATCCTCGCCGTCGGCGATGGCGGTCTCGCTGTCTTCCCATGCGGCAACAGTGGCGCCCATCATGTCCAGCGACAGTCCGGCCTCGGCGATCAGATCGCGGGCCAGCCGCACGTCCTTGCGCATCAGCTTCATGGTGAAGCCGGAATCGAAGTCCCCGGACAGGATCCAGCGCGGGAAGTTCACTTCGGTGACGCCGCTGCGGCCCGACCCGGAATTCACGCCGGTGATGACGTTCTGCGGATCAAGCCCGTAAGCCTGCCCTAGCCGCACCGCTTCCGCGCCGAGCACCAGATTGGCGGCGCACAGCGCGTTGTTGATGATCTTGAGCGCATGGCCCGCACCAACGCCGCCCACATGCGTACGGATGCGGGTGATCGCGTCCAGCACCGGAGCGACGCCGGAAATGTCATCCTCCGATCCGCCCAGCACCATGCCCAGCGATCCGGTCGCGGCCGCGGAAGGTCCGCCGCTGACCGGCGCGTCGATATAAGCAACACCGCGCGCCGCGAGCAGCGCGCTGACCCTCACACTGGTATCCGGATGCGAAGTGGTGGTGTCGATGATCACCAGGCCCGCTTTCGCGGCATTCAGCATGCCGTCGATCACGGTCTCGACCACAGCCGCGGTCGGCAGGCTCAGGATGATCGTGTCGCAATCCGCGCACAGATCGAAAGCCTTTGGAAAAAGAGCGAAAGCCTCGCCCTTGTCCGCGAACATCTCGCTGACGGCGGGATCGTGTCCCGCCACTTGGAAACCTGCCTCCAGCAGGCTGCCTGCCATGCCGCGACCCATTGCGCCGAGGCCGATAATTCCGACTTTCATTGTACTCTTACGTCTCCTGAGTAGGAGCGAAGCATAGGACACCGGAGGGGCACCGAAAGAAGGCCCTGTCGAACTTGGCGTTGCGCTGCAGTCAACACATGGCATGATAAGCCCATGAAACTCGACGACCGCTGGATCGCCTATCTCCACGAATCCGCACAGGCAGGCAGCGTGCGCGCTGCTGCCGACAAGCTGGATATCAACGCCTCTGCCGTCAGCCGCCAGATCGCGATGATGGAGCGGCAATTGGGTGTGCCCCTGCTGGAACGACACAACAAGGGCGTGCGCGTGACCGAAGCGGGTGAACTGCTGCTCGGCTACTACAACCGCCGACTTGCCGATCAGGAAGACACTGTCAGCCAGATTGGCGACTTGCGCAGCCTCAAGCGCGGCCACGTGATTCTTGCCTTGGGCGAAGGTTTCATCGGCCTGGTCACATCCAACAGCCTTCGGCGCTTCACCCGCGATTACCCGCAGATCAGCGTGTCGATCGAGACGGCCGGCACCAATGGCGTCGTACGCATGCTGTTCGAGGACGTGGTGCACATCGGCCTGGTCTACAGCCCGCCACGCGATGCCCGGCTGCGATCGCACGTAGCGGTTAGGCAAGCGGTTTCCGCCATCGTCGCTCCCGATCATCCACTTGCACAGCGTGAGTCCCCGCTGACGATCCAAGACTTGGCCCCGCACGGTGTCGCGCAGTTGAACCAGAGCTTCGGCATTCGCCAGATCGTGGGCAACATGGAGCAGATCGAAGGCGTGCGGCTTACGACAATGTTGACGACCTCTTCGATCGCAGCGCTCAAGAACTTTGCAGCCCACTGCAGCGGCGTCACTCTGCTGCCTGCGTTCACCGCTGCGCAGGAGATCGCCGAAAGGCGTTTGATAGCCATTCCGATCAAGGGGCAAGCACTAAACGGCCATGCTCATGTGGTCAGCCGATCGGGACGCGAGCTTCCTAGCGCGAGCAAGAACTTTCTACGCTACCTAATTAGTGACCTGCAGACCCTATCTAGGGAAAATTGAGCGAACGCGAGCGAAAAACTCAGCTAAACTGGGACGCGCTGCTGACGGCCATTTTGGGAAAGCCGTTAAGCAGATCTTAGATTGATTATCATAATCAGAGCGGCAATCGACCAAGCCTGCGGCTACCCCCCGGCAGAACGACCCTTCTCAGACGCTCAGCGCCCCATTTTCGATCCCCAGCAGCGGACGTTCCGCTTTTTCCGGCAGCTGCCAACCAATATAGCCATTTCAACGTCGGCACTCAAAGGTCAGCCCACACCGGAACCTGTCATCCAGAGTTGCCAGCGAGCGCGCAGTGATTCGCCCTCGTGCAAGTCGTTCCGGCAGCCAGATTGCATGACCAGAACCTACCGTTCGCGAAATCTATCGTTGATGGGTCTCCGCCTTAAAATGGGCAACAAACCGACATCGAACGACACTCATCGCGATTAGTGGGAGACAAGGCGAGCGCCGACGAAACCCTCCCGACGCCCAGTCCGCACAGAAATGCCGCCTGAAGCGGAGTGAGAGCTGACAACCACCTTACTTTTTCAATCAGTTATCCGGTGTCGAGATGACTAACATCTCAGCGTATCTGGACAATATAACAACACTGTCTAGGTTACGCCGCGACGTTGCAGCTTTCAACGATGGGGATCAAGAAACGTGGCGCTGCCGCCGACCGCAACTGACGTGACCCCCGGATTTTCCTCCAAGCTTGATTAGAGTCTGGCCTGATGGAAGGACGGACGAATGAAGCGAGCAAGGTTCACAGAAGAACAGATCATCGGCGTGCTGAAGGAGCAGGAGGCTGGCGCGAAGACTGCCGACCTGGCTCGTCGCCACGGGGTATCGGAAGCGACGATCTACAACTGGAAGGCCAAGTATGGCGGTCTGAAGGATCTTCTCGCAAAAAATTGGTGACGCCCGCTGCCAAGCGAGAGGCGGTCGCTCGTCTCCAGGCGGTTCTGGGGATGAGCGAGCGGCGGGCGTGCCGTGTTATCGGCGCAGACCGGAAGAGCATGCGTTACCGGTCACAGCGGGAAGATGATGCCGATCTTCGGGCGAAGCTGCGGGAGCTTGCGCAGCAGCGCCGCCGGTTTGGCTATCGTCGGCTGCACATTCTGCTGCGACGTGAGGGCGTGGTGATCAACCGCAAGAAGACGCAGCGGCTCTATAGTGAGGAGAAGCTGGCGGTCCGACGCAGGAGAAACCGGCGGCGTGCCATCGGCGCACGGGCACGGGCTCCCGTGCTGGCGCTACCCAACCAACGGTGGAGCTTGGACTTCGTCCATGATCAGTTGGCGACGGGGCGTCGTTTCCGGGTGCTCAACATCGTCGACGATGTAACCCGCGAGTGCCTGCGCGCAGTGCCGGACACGTCGATCTCAGGGCGTCGGGTGGTGCGTGAACTCACCGAACTGATCGCCGAGCGCGGCAAGCCTGGGATGATTGTCAGCGACAACGTCCTGGGTAGGGAAGCAACGGCGAGATTTGGCCAGCAGGTCTCTATGCGCCGACAATGATCGGCACGGCATGCATTCTGAGCCAGATGGCTTCCACCGTCAACGGGATCGCTCTCTGCCATAGCAAACACAGGATCCAGCGGCGCCGAAGCAGCCGTGGTCCTCACCGTCCTTAGAATGAGATACGCACCCAGGTGGAAGGCCCGAACATTATCTACAGGGTCGCTTTCGCGCCCTCACGGCACTTGCAGAGAGGGGTCCTTCCACCTGGCATCCGGCCGTTCGAGAAACGGCCGGTACTCTGTCCCCGTCTTGATAACGGCGTGAGTCACGCGCGCCATCTTGGCGGTGAGCGCCGTCATCGCTTTGCGGCGACGATCGGCATCGTCCGCGTGCCCGGCGGTATATCGTCCGAGCTTGTCGCGGAAGCTGTTGTCGCGCTGACGGGCGGCGACCTGGGCGGCCATCCAGAATGTACGACGCAATCGCGCATTGCCGTACTTGGATAGCTTCGTGCGACCGCGAAACGTGCCGGACTGGCAGGTTGCAAGATCGAGGCCGCAGAACTTGAGGAACTGGCGGTGATGGTTGAAGCGGCGAAGGTCGCCTGCCTCAGCCAGGATCGTCAGTGCGTTGATCGGACCGATGCCAGGAATATTGCGCAGCAGCTGGTAATCCACATGCTCTGCAAGCTGGGCATGGGCGAGCCGTTCGATCTCGTCGCGCTGGTATATGAGGCTGCGACCTTGTGCGATGACCATGCGAAACATGGAGATTGCGATCGAGTCCTCGGGCACCGGCAACGCCGCAGAACTGCAGGCGGTCGCATACACATCGTTGATCAAACGGGCTTTGGAGACCTTGCGCCCGATCAGCGGCCCTACCTCAGCAGAGAATTCTTCCCGATCAAGCGAGGTGATGCTGGCTGGGGTCGGGAACCGTTCGATCATCGCCAGGAACCAATCCGACCGACTGTTGCCGGCGAAGCGCGCCATCTCGGGAAAATACAGGGGGAGGTAATGGGTCAAGATGCGATGCCAGGTTTGCGTCTTCATTCTGGAGACGACCTCGTGGGTCTTGGACAGCTCTTGAAGGTCGTTGATCCCAGCGGCGAGCGGATCGACGTAGCGCTGTGTGGCGCCGATCCGCAGCATGTGGAGGATCACCTGCGCGTCCTTGGAATCGTTCTTGTCCCAGCCATTATGGAGCGCTTCGCGGGTTCGAGCGAGCGCGACTGATGAGATGAGGCGCAGTTCGAACCCCGCGGTCAGCAGTCTGTGCGCCAGCGTGCGATGGTAATTTCCAGTCGCTTCAAATCCAACGACGATAGGACGACCGATGGCGGCGAGCTGTTCGGCAAAGCCGTCGTAGTCCTCCTTGGTCGCCATAACGGTCATACGTCGGCGCCGCCCGCCTTCCGGTCGCTCGATGAGAACCTCCTGCCGGTTCTTGGACATATCGATGGCTACCAGCACGGCATCGGCAGGCGTAGGGATGAGCTTGGTCATGGTCGGTTGGCCTCCAAAGTGTTGTCTCGACAACTTCACTTTAGACACATGCTGGCCGGCCATGGCTTGCCCTGATGAAGCCGGCGGCCGCTTCGCGACCTTGTCTTCATCAGGGCCATAGCGGCTCCCGATCCGGCGTTTCCCAATGTGCTACGGCACCGAGCTGACGTCGAACGCCGTCCTTGCCTGGTGTGGCGAGATCGGCGTGGAGTGGCACTACATCGCCCCGGGCAAGCCGATGCAGAATGGCTACGTCGAGAGCTTCAACGGTCGCATGCGCGACGAACTGCTCAACGAGACCCTGTTCCTGAGTTTGGACCATGCCCGTGTGGTGATCTCCGCCTGGGCAGAGGATTACAACCAGCAGAGACCGCACTCATCCCTTGGTTACGAGACCCCAGCGGCCTTCGCCGCCGAACTGCAAAAGCAATGGCCTGCTCCGCTGCGCCCTCCGGGCTCCGCTCCACAGGCCATTGCTTCATCCGCGCTCATGCGCAACAAAGCTGCCCGGCTCTAATCCCGACTGGAATAAATCCGGGGGTCACGTCAGCAGCGCTGCCAGATCGTCGGCCAGAACACCATCTGCAAGAAATAGCCTGCCGGTCCATCCGCGTGGCGGCGGATCCGTGGAGAACCCGCCAGGCCACCTGACCGCTTCTGTCGTAGCCGGGGCGTCCAACCCCGGCTAGACGACGGACCCAACCAGCGGACACCATGCCTCTGCGCTTCATCCACACCGCCGACTGGCAGCTCAGCAAGCCGCGCTCCAACGAACTGAACACCGGGCGAGGGAAAGAGCTGATGGAAGCTGCCGAGCGGCCACCCATCGAAACAGCAATGGCGCTGCGTATGACGATGGAATCAGGGTTCGACCGGCGGCTAGAGGTTCGCGCCCGATCGAGCGATCAGCTTGGGCAAGGTAACAGCGACAGGATGCTGCAAGCCGGCGGATGTCAGCATCCAGCTCCTAAAGGGGGCGAACAGCACCGCGAAAGCAATCACAGCCAACAGCACTACTAAAACGCGAGAATGAAACCTCGTTTCCATAAATGTCCTCTCCTTCTATTTTGCGATAGGTGTAGCAACGTTTCCAAGCTTGGAAAGAGCATTTTCCAAGCTCGTCAGACCACCTTTTACCTGAAGCATCCTGCAAGCGTTGTCCCTGGAAGCGCGATCGACGTGTGAGTTCAGAGACGATAGAACGACTGCCACCGTCCACGCCCCGGAGCGGCAGCCCCAACGAGAGGATTGGCGATGAGTACGATCGAGCGTCTGCGTGAAGCGACCGAAGATGATGTCCGGCAAGCACTGGAGGAAACTGCGCTCTACGGCTTCCCGCAAGACGAAACCGATCTGCTCAGGCTCTTCAAGGCGATCGTCGACGTCGTGCTCGGCGCCCGGCGAAATCCCGAGAGCTAGAAGCAGTCTTTTCCCCAACGCCTCGCAGCCTCATTTCGGAAACGCCGGCCTCGACGCTTGGCTCTCGTGATCCGACGGGTGCAGGCTTAGCCGCCATTGGTGCCGTTTTCGGCAGCCTTCTGGCTGTCGCCTTGATGTGCTGTCTTGCATCAGGTGTGGCAAAACGCTTGCACCAGGGCAATTGGACGGCGTTTCTGGTTCTCGGCCCACTGGCAATCGCTTCGCTGAGCGGCCTGACTCACAGCGGTTTTGTCAGGCTCTGCGCGGCATATGGCCTGTTCGGCGCATTCTTTTTGTGGCTCACAACCCGAAATAAGAATTTGGGTGCGAACACGCTTGAACGGGATGGTAAGTAATGGCGCTGCGCTGCTGGTTTTATCCTGCGCTACTCGCCGCTTTAGGTACACAACGCCGGCCAGATCGAGCGGCGCTTCGCGCCCTCGTCCGGCTAGGGCACGAAGCATTTCCTTGAATAGTAGACCCTGGACAACGACGCCGGCAGGTTAGTCGCGGTTTTGGCGCTCTTGTGCAGCTCGACAAAGGCGAACTTGATGATCGCGTCAGGTGCGTGCTCGGCGCCCACAGGGCATTCAGGCAGTCATCTAGCGGTAGAAGCGTGTGCCGGCGAAAGGCGACGACGATCGCTTTTTCCTCGATCGACAGCATCGAACCAACGTTCAGTGTGACTATCGGGCAGTGACAATGGTCGAACCCGGATCGCGATAGCAGCTGCACACGTCCGCCAGGTTGCGGGCCCATCGACGCTTCTCACGCCATCGAAGCGCCCTGGCCAGCCGGCAAAGCTCTGTCCGGCGGGTTGTGGCAATTTCTTCGGCCACGTGGGCTCTGCAACCGTTGCAGGTTATATCGGCTCGCTCAACCCCGTCGCTGCGGGGCTGCCTTGACGAAGTAACCTAAAGCCGGAGCATTCCGGAGACGGATCACACCCGGCCAAGCGCGGCCTTCGCCCCGCTCGTAACGGTGTAGACCGCAAGCCTTTGGGCACCCCGGTTAGCATGATCGACCTTGTAACCTTGGTAATGACGTGTGATCAAGCCTGCGCGGACTAGTTCGGAAACGGCCCGGCTCACTGATGTCATTCCCGAAGAACGCACCCGAAGCGCGACCTCTTCGGCCACCAGACTTTTCGCGTCGCTATCCCGCTTCGGAAGCAGCCCCTTAACTTCGAGTTCGCCCCGGATACTTTCAACAATGGCCCTGCGCTGGTGATGGCGCGCAGCCGTTGGCGCCATGGCATCGGCCAACCATTCACGAATGGGCACGAGTTCTTTGCCCTGGCGGACGTACGGCCCGGCTTGGCCGTTTGCATCCGCAACGCCGGCAATAAGATCGAGCACCATGAAGGTGTAGCGCGGCCGGGCGGAGCGCGACGCAATGGCCTCCATCACAGCGGCTATCTCCCCGCTACGGGCTATGCTGACATCATGTTCAAAGGGCAATTCCAACATGGAACGAATCAAGCACATAATGGAATCGCTGTGAATCCCCCAATCGGCGTTGAAACGATAACGCATGTCGTTTGACGCGTATGTCACTTTACCCGCGGATCGGGGTAAAGTGACATACGCGTCATTTTCTTTATGGGATTTGAGCCAGGTTTTCGCCGCGTCGGGGGCCGGCGAAGACGTCACTTCCGAAACGCCCGACCAGTTTCGCGGCCATGAGCCGGCGGTATCGTTCCTGCCGCCATCCGGTCGGACTATGATAGATCCCCACCGCCCGCCAATAGTCGCGCGAAGAAGCCAGCCCGGTCAAAAAAATCCATCGCGCAGCATTCACATTGAAACAAGCATCATGGGTCAGCCAGTGCCTCACACTATCCGGCGGTGCTGAAAGCATGCCGGCGATCTTCGGGACCCAAGAGCTATTCACCTGAAGCGGACCCAGATCATGACTACCGTTGGCATTTGCCACTTCTGCTCCGATCCAGCCTGCCTCCTGATCACGCAGGCCCCAGAGCGTACGCTCCAGCCATGGCCGACCTCCTGCTGCTTGATGGATGCAACGGGCGATCTCCGATTCAGGTGCGACTTCCGCGGCGATCCCCTTGATCGGCAGGAAGAACGCCACACCCAGAACAATAACGCCCGGGAGCGTAAACGGCTGTTTCCGGCATAGAGTGCTGCATGGGCTGCGGGTATCGCGGGCGCTAGCGATCGCGGGATTTTGAAGTTTCATCTCGGTCTTGTTCCTTGGAAGAGGCACTGGGTTTCGACTGTAAAGCGAGAGAACTTTTAGGGCCGCCCGGACCAATCAGACGGTCGAGAAGACCCTCCAGTGCTTGCGCTACCGACTGCACGCCCGGCATGAGGCGCCCTTTAACGCCGGTTGCGGAATTGCGTTGCTCCAGGTCCCGGGTGAGGCGACGGTCGCGCTGCTCCTGCCGGCCGCGTTGCTGCTCCTCGCGAAGCTGGCCTATCCGCGCCGCCTGACGCGTGCCGAAGGTGTGGGCTGCATTACGATCGAGCCGTCCCAGACCCTCTAACGAGGAACTCTTCTCGCCGCTGTAGCGCTCAAGCTTACCAATCAGGGCATCTGTGCTCTCGGTCCACAGTTTTACCCCAAATCGCGCTCGGGTCACTGCCGTGTAGAAATTCTGCCCATTCACCAGCCCCGACCCCACCGGTGCGAGAAGGTATGCGCGTGCGTAAGTCTTGGACTGGGCTGAGTATACCGTCTCTGCATACCCATGGTCCCACGTCTTGTGCGCGGCAAGGTCGACCACCATAAGTTCGGACTGCCTATCCCAGCGAACTGCAGCCAGCGATCCATCCAGCGCCAGCACTGTGCCGCGCTCAGCATTTTTGAGCCCGAGCTCACGGCTCACCAGGCGCCACTGGATGCGGTCGCCCACCGCAAGTGCCCTGTCGTCCTTGTTGAACACGTTGACCTGCCGAGCCTGGCTCAACCGCGGATCCCAGCGTATGATACGGCCATTCTCGTCGATCAGCCGGATCATGTGACGGCCGGTCAGGTCCTGACCATGCCCAAGCACGCGATATTCAACGTCGCGTGCGAGCCCAAGGCCAGGATTATCGCGCGAGAAAGTCACTACCTGTCCGCCCGAGTAGAAACGGGCATGCATCTTCTGCGCGTCCGTCATGCCAGCGGGGGTGAGCACCTGGAGGCGGATATCCTCAACCCCGAGCAATCCTTCGTTCTTCAATACGCCTCGAATCATCGCATTCACGAGTTGCCGCTTGGCATTGTCCAGAACGAGAATGTTGGTTGTAGCCCGGCTTTCCGGCGCAAGCCGCGTCCATTCCGAAACGAGATCCCGGGCCAGCGCCTCGGTGTCGTCGCCGGTGACCACCTTGTCGAGGTGTCGAAGCGCCGCTGCGTAGTGCCCTTCCCGCACCAGCATTACCGCCGCCTTCATTGAACGGGTTTCCTGACGCAGCGACTGGGATAGCTGGACGGTCTGCAGCCCGAGGCGTTGAAGCAGCCAGAACGCCTTGCCCTGTTCGATGGCGCCGGTCTGCCTGTTGTCTCCCAACAGAATGAGGTGGGCTCCGGTACGCCGGCTGATCTCGAGAACCCGCAGTGCCTGGCGGGTGCCAAGCTGTCCGGCCTCGTCGAGGACCAGCACATGACGATCGGTGACACCGCGTCCACCGGTAGCGAGCAGACTGGCCACCGTCCGGGACTCAATGCCCGCGCTGTCACCGAGATTGGCAGCCGCCGAGGACGTCGGTGCGAGCGCCACAAGTGTCATATCCACCTCGGCTGCCTGCCGCAGCGCGCCGACAAGCGTGGACTTTCCTGCGCCCGCGACGCCATGGATCCCGGTTATGCGGTTCGACGATGTCGCGATCTCTGCAACGGCCATTTCCTGGGCTGGCGTAAGGTTCGAGCGTTCCAGCGCTGCCAGCAGGCGATCCGCGCCAGCGATCGGCCGGATGTCGTCAATGCCAAGGGCGAGTTGCTGCGCCAGGGCCAGCTCAAGCCTGGCCGTGCGGCGGGTTGTTCGGCCTCGTGTGTGTGTGCGATCACCCGTGCGCTCATGCGTGGCCAGCAGTTTCGCCTTCGCCTCATGCTGGTCTGCAAGGTGCCGGATGTCGGAGAGCCGAACATCCCCGACATGCGAGGCAAGAGCCAGGCGCAGCATCCGCCCCAGATTGTTCACCGCCTCGCCGGTTTCTGCTTGCCGGATGCCGTAGAGCATCGCGTGGGCAGCCGATGCACCAGCATCCTGGAGTTTGACTGCTTCTCCCGTTCCTGCTCTGGCGCGCGTGTCCTCCAATGCTGCGAAGTGCGGCTTCGCTCTTGCGGTCCACCTGTCCGTCAACTCTTCCAGGGATGTCTTCTCCTTGGCGCGCCGGGTCGCATAAAAGGAACGGCGCCTACCGGCCTGGCCCGTCAGGCCATGCTCTGCAGCATGGGCATCGATCTGCTCGGCGCGCTGCGACATCTCGGCGATCATCGCGCCTGGCACACCGACGATTTCGAACGAGCCCTTATGTGGATCGCTTACGACCTGATAGCCGAGTTCGCGCAGATCACGAGCCAGTTCGTTACGATAAACCTGTCCTGCCACCATCTGCTCGGCATACATCGCGCGGGTTTCAAGACTCGCCATCTGATCACTGCGGGCCGCATTGGTCATGTTGAGAACGACCACATGCGTGTGCAGGTGAGGATCCAGTTCCCGGCTGGCGTGCTCGGTGAACCGCGCAAACAACAAGCGGCCCGTGGTCTCGTGCCGCACCTCACCATCGACCCTCCGGCGAAGGGCCGCATGCTCCTCGAGATAGGAGAGCGCCGCATCGACGGCCCTCTCGTGCGAGGCCAGAACGCGCTCGTCCTTTCCCACCAAAGCCATGATCGACACGGATTTGGGCGCATTCACCGCAAAATCCCATCCGGGATGATGCTCGATGGTGCCGCCGGTTCTGTGCCGGCCCAACTGCTGCCCCTCCAGCTTCCCAGCGAGAAGGGTCCGAAAGATCTCTGGGTCCACCTTCCCCTCGAGCCCCAAGTCGGACGCAATCGCACCGCCCCATTGCGAGGGTTCTTCCCCACCCTTGGTGTAGTAGTCGCCGACCGCATAATATCGTGCGATGTTCCCTGGCGCTCCCTTCAGACGGCGAGGATGGATCATGCCGGCCGGGCCTGATGTGCAGGACCATTTTCCCGGTCGTATACATCGAGTTCAATCCGCACCTTCCCGCGGGCGGGGGCCAGTATCGCCGCACGCGAGGGCGGCACTGCGGGTTGTTGAGCGGGAGCAGTCGCGGCTGCGTCACCCCTGACTACTGGAGTGGCCACCTCGGGAGTTCGACGCCCGTTCTGTTCTGCGGGGATGTCCTCCTCGAGAGATGCGGACATGCCCTTGTCAGTTTCGTCGCCGCCTGTTGTTGCGATGGCTGCCTGGCCTTCGCTGTCGCGCAAGGGCGGCCCTGCACGCTCAACGAAGCCTTCCGCGATCGTCGGAACAATATTGAAGGTATCCTCGAAGCGCACGACCGGAAGATTGCGTCCGAAACGTAGGAAACCTGAGAGGTTCGGAAGGTTGGTCACCTCCGTATGCATCACCAGCGGCCGGGTAACCTGCATACGAGAGAGGTTCACGCCGTCGCGCATGTCGTTCACGCCATAAGACATCCCCTCGTTCGCTTCGACCTGTTCGACCTGCCCCAGATTCTCGGACACATGCTTTGCGGTGGGGGTATCGTTTGCCCTCAGCGCCACCCAGGTAGAGCAGTAGCCGGTTATGGCTGCTGCATCCTGGATGCCGTAGGTGGCTTCGAGTTGGGGGTACGACTGGAAGCCAAGGATCCCGCATCCTCCATACTTCCTTGCGCGCGCCAGAAAGTCCGACAGGGAGGGCAGTTTCTGCAGCGTGGGCAACTCGTCGATGACGCAGTAGAGGCGTCGCTCGCGATCCGGGTCGAGGCTCATGATTGCCGAGATCGCGATGTCGAGCCACACTGTAATGAGCGGTCGCAGGGATGGTAACTGGTCGGCCTTCACGGTGATAAAGAGCCAACCATCGTCCTCTTCGTTCTCTACCCATTCGCGGATCGAGAGACCTTTGCGTGTATCGTCGAGGTAGGCAAACGAGCGCATGACCGATGCCAGTTCGGCTTGCACGCCGGCCGATGTGCGCTCACCCTCGACGCTGATGAAAGCGGCCGCATCGGTACCTGCGGCAAACGCTGCGAGATCCTTCAGCTTGGAGCGCAGCAGCCGATCGAGGAGGATCGAGACTAGCATCTCTTTCTCCTGAGCAAGTTTACGCAGGACAGCGACAAGAGTGCCGCGGGCAGCCTTTGCCCAGAACGGATCGCCGGCCTTGTCGGGTATCGTCGATTCCGCGATCTGGTCGTAATGATACTCGCGCGGTACATCGCCCCACGGCGACCATTGGCTCGAGCGGGAGTCCAGCGGATTGAGAAGAACGTCGATGCCGGGCCGGTAGAATCTCTCCACGAACGTGCCGGCGGTATCGTAGACGATCGCGCGCTTTCCGGATGCCCGTATCCCGTCGAGCATCTTGACGATGAGGTTGGTCTTCCCGGTGCCGGGTGCCCCGCACAGGAGGATGTGCTCGGGCTCAAAATTGCTGGGGACGGGGACGCCGCCGATAGCAAAGCTCCCCTTTTTGTGGCGTTTCATCTGCCGCCGAATGGTCCTGACGGTGCCGAACCGGGCGCCGCGCAAATACTGGTTGGAGCCAAGGCCCCGGCCCGTTCGGGTAAAGGTAAACCACGCGCATGCCAGTGCGACGAGCGTAAAGGCTCCGGCGACAAGCGCTCCTTCGATCAGAGATACTTCCAGGGCATGGAGGCTTTGCTTCGCAATCCCGGATGCCATCAGCCAGTCCGCGGAGGTCCAGTACTGCTTGCCCGCCGGAGTTCTGAACAACACAGGATCGTTGGTTCCCGGCGCTGCATCCGTCTTGAAGGTCGCCTCGACCACCTTGAGCAGGACGAACCTCTGGTAATCACTAAGGTGTTCCAGCACCCACCAACCGGCCCCCACTATCCAGAGCGCGATCCCGGCAAGGACGGTCTGAAAGAATACCTGCGTGGTCATGCGCACGTTGTGAACGATGGCCTGCCCGCCCCGCGTCCAGGAGCCAAGCGCGTCGTTTCGAAAGATGCTCACGAGTTGTGCTCGGGGTCGAGGAGACCGCGCTCGCGAAGCTGCATCCTCGCCTCCTTCATCCCCTCCTCGAGCATCTCGGGACTCCGTCTCCCGATCGACGTCGCGACGATCGAGAGCGTCTGAATGCACGTGGCGAGGATTTCGTCCTGCGAGGAATAGATATACCGGCCGCCTGGATCTGCTGCCTGTTCAAGGACCGAACGGATGAACGTCGAGAAGGGAAGCTCGGCTCCCGCCGCGCGCCGGTGCAGGCGGGCGTGAAGGTCGGCATCGAGGCGTACGCTGAGGCGTATCATGTCGAGACTCCGAATACTGGAGCCACGACCGGACTGTCATGAAGCGCCCTGACAAGTACAGCATCGTTCGGCGCACATCAACGAATTGCTGAAATCAGCATGAAGCTCCGTGCGGAATTACATCCGATGTCTGGCGGACATGGACGACAGAATTTACGCGTGAATAAGAATGGGTTCCCCTTGGCCCGACAATGGTGGTCTGCTCTGTCGGACATTGTCGATGATAGGTGTCTAACACGGGTGACGTCATTAACTTGTTGAACAAAAGTCATTTCTTTGGCGCAGCACCCGTGCGTACGGTGCATTACAAACGGCCTTGTGCCGTGAGTAGCTCGCTTCGCAGCGCCTTCGCGCTGCGCTGCCTCGTGCCGGAAGGCGCGCGGCGCCCCGAAGGGGCATTCGTTTTCTTCTTCCGGCGGCACGCCGGCCATCATTTGGTCGTTGCATCGCGGTATCCATCTGCGTGATAAGGCGAGGCGGCGGGCAGGTTCTTTTCCGAAGGAAACGAAATGCCCAAATTGAGTGATCGAGAAAAACTGGCGAAGATCGAATCAGACCAGCGTAATCTCGCCGTGGAGGCAGAGACCGTCCGACGCGCGGTGCGCGCACAATATGGCGACCTTACCCATGCCCTGCCGGTGGAACAACTCACCGAGCGTGAATTTCGCGAGTTGATCGGACATGCTGTCAGGGTGGGCGGAATTACGGCCCTGCGTGCCCTGAAAGATCTCCCTTCAGGGACTGCCTGAATCAGACTGTTCGCCGGGACGGCGTCCCAGCGACGAGCACGGCGAAGCCGCGCGCAGGAGGCCGGTGGCCCTTTGGGCCATCGCATCGTCAGGCGACGGGCGGGACCCGTAAGGGTCTCCCCCCTGAGCCTGATGATCCGGGTGCCGACAAAAAAAGAGGCCGATGTGCGGGAGGAGTTCCCACACATCGGCTTCGTTCGTTGGATTCCTGGGCCTCTAGCCAGAGATTGTGGACGTCACCGTCGCCTTGAGAAACTGGGCCGGGATCCCTGCGCTTCGCACCAAGCGTGCTAGATGCGATTGCAGCCCGTTCCCCTCGCAAACGAACGCCTCGACCGGGTTAAGACGGACGAGCGCCTCGTTACGCGCAAACCCTGCCCGACGCCCTAACGAACGCCACCGCTCGAGCGAGAAGGCGATGATCTTCACCCCGTTCGCTGCAGCCCAGGCCGCTGCGATCGCATCACATCCCTTTGCCTGGGCTGTGGTCGCAAGCACCATTGCCGGGATGCGCACTTTGATCGTGTCCAGTCGATCCCAGACCTGGCGATGATCCGCCCAGACCTGTCCGCCGGAAAAGATCACGATCGGCCCGCTCGGTGCGTGCTCCTCGTTGCGACGACTGCGGCGGGCCGCAAGGAAATCGCTTGCGGCAATAACCGAAGCCGTGCGCTTGCTCGACGCGAGCGTTCCACGCGGGGAAGACCAGGGCCTCCCCGTCTCGACACGGTAGAGATCGGCCGCGTGATCACGCATGCAGGCGACGGCCTCACGCGCTTCGTCGAGACCTTGGCAGAGCGTCTGGGCATCCTCCATTGCGGCTGCGGCAATCTCGCTGCCATCATTGTCGCGGATCATGTCGCGCAGTTCGCGCGCGGCCTGGTCTGCCTGACCGTCGAGTTGCTCGGCCACCTTGTGGAAGCTGTGAACGATGCCCCACACGAGCCGATCCGCGATGGATGCGAGCCGCGTGTCGCGCAGTACGTCGAAAAGCGTCGTCACCAGCAGTTCGGTCCCCATCTGCATCTCGAAGGCGCCGGGCATATCGAGATCCATTGCCTCATCAGTGCGGACGATACGGACGTCCCCAACCCGCGGGGAGAAGGCGTCCTCGAAGCGGTCATTGGGCTCCGCAACAGTCTTGTCAGTAAAGCGAAGGCCGGGCTGTGCGTTAAAAATGGTCATTTGAACCTCCTTATCTTGAAGAGGTCCTCCCCACGGCGCGGGCTCCGAGCAGCGGGGTCAAGGATCGCGAAGCGACCGCGCCAGCGGCGATGGGGGTCACGATTTTCTTCGGCGGCAATTGAGGTCTGGCGCGGGGCTTGACGATGCCCCGCCGGGGAAAATGGTGGGGCCCCGTCGTCCTTGAGGCCGCTGCGATCCCGTGCCACACTTGGAGGACTTGATAGATAGAAGAAGAGCTGTCCTTGCAGGGGCTCAATGCTCCTGCAAGGACACCGGTCTCATCAGGGTACGGCCTCACCGAAAGACCTTCAGGTCTCACGACCCTGCCAAGTGCCCCCCATGCCGGGGCACTCTCTCGGCGAGGCTCGACCATACCGCGCGACCGCCGGCCCATGGACCGGCGCTGCGCAGGGTACGGCCCGATTTCGTGGGCCGTGTCCGGCAGGTCTGGCCACGCTCCATGACCTTTATGTCGGCGGCACGTATGCCTCGAACGGGTTGCCGTCATGAAGATGCCCGAACGGTGTCATCACGAACTCGCCGTTGTCATGGCCTACCGCGCAGATCACGTAGCGCGGCTCGCCCGTGGCAGCATCAGTGCATTCCATCAAGGCAAGGTCACCTTGAGTGGCCGCGTCGAGCAGGGTCTGGAAGTTTGTCCGGTGTGCTTCCGGTATCGCCATCACCATGCCCTCCCGGTCCGGCTGCGAGGGAGCGCGACATCGGGTGCCTGGTCCGTTTTGCGGAAGGCGTGGATGGGAACGCCTGCCTTTCGCAGCATCTGGTAGAGGTTTGCCTGCACACCCGACCCTTCGCAGAGGACTGCCTCCACGGGCCCCAAATCGAGAAGCTTGCGGTTACGGTCGAACGCCTTCTTCATGCCCGATCCGTACAGGCGAAACGAGACAAGGGGCACCTTGATGTCCTTACGGGCGGCCCACCCTGCAGCGATGGCATCCGCTCCACTGCGCTGGCCCGTGGTGACCAGCGTCATCGACGGGATGCGCGCGTGGATCGCATCGAGCCGCTCGAAGATCGCCGCATGATCGTGCCAGACCGAAGGGCCCGAGAAGACGACCACCGGTCCCTGCGGACTGTGACGCTCACGCGCGGCAAGGGTGCGGGCGCGCAGGAAATCGAGAGCATCGATCTGGCTCGCGCTGTGCGCCGAGGTCCTGCTGCCGCGTGCCGGCGACCAAGGCCAGCCCGATAGCGCGTGGTACGTCTCGGCAGCAAAGTCGCGCATGGTCTCGATCGCTGCGCGTTGCTCGGCGACGGACTGGCATTCGAGCTGCTTGTCTTCCAGCTCCCGCGTATAGACCTCGCTCATGTCGGGGGTGCGGACGAGTTCGCGAAGGTCGCTGGTGAGCATGTCCTCGCGTCTCTCGAGCTTACCCGCAGCGAAGTGGAACGAGTTCACGAAACCCCAAGCGATCTCGGCAGCAAACGGCTCCAGACGTGTATCGGTGAGGAGGTCGAAGATACAGGCGATCACGCCGCCGCAGTCTGCCTGGGCAGCCAGGGGATCGGGCATCTCGGCGTCGGAAGCGGGCTCTCCCGCCTCCACGATCGAGAGTTCGAGAGGCTCACCGAATGCTGCCCTGAATTCAGGAGTCGCGGTCATTTGCGCGTAGAGTTCGCTGAGGTCGGCGAAACGGTGAATGCTTTGCGGGTGGGTCCGTGACATGGTCTTGTCTCCGATGACAGTGCGCAAAAAAGCCGGGGAAGGCGATGCCCTCCCCGGCCCCTGCTGGTTTGTTGGCTGTTTGGCGCGCCGGTCAGAACGGGATCGCGTCATCGAGCTCGGCAGCGTTGCCGGCACCGCTGAACCCGCCTTCGGATCCGGCCGTGCTGTCGCCGAACCCACCTCCTTCCCCGCCTTCATAATCGCGGCGCGAAGAGCCACGGCTGACCGGCGCGAACACGTCCCTGGGCGGCTGACGACGCCATGCGACGCGGAAGCCCTCCTCCTCGTCGCCGAACAGGGCGATCGGGAGCGGTTCGGGCAGGCTGGGATCGTCGATCGAGCCTTGGAGGAAGGCTTCGCCCGTCGAGTTGCGGGCGACCGCTTCCCACAGTGCGCCGACCTGAACCCACCGGTTGCCGACGTTGAGCGCGAGGATTTCGTAAAGCGGTGCGCGCTCGTTCGGGCTTTCGACCGAGCGCAGACCAAGCTGCGGCAGGTCGATTGTGCGGGTGGCGATCCAGCCACGCATGCGACCGTTGACGACCTTGAATTCTCCGATGTTCATGAGACTGTCCTTTGACTTCACGTCACTCGGACCATTCCGAAATGACACCCCTCAAAGTCCGTCTCTCCTCTCAAGCCCTTCTCATCCGGTTGCGCGACACTTGCGTGCAGGGCGCAATCGCGCGGCCAATCCCTGCAATTGCGAGCGCATTATGTTCATGATATGTTCGATTCAACAAACAGCTGATGGCTGACCTTGAAATGCATACCTGGCTTCGGAACTATGATCCCGACCTTCCTCTGATCGATCGTATTAACGATCCCGCTTCTTCGGACGTGGAGATCGAACTCGCGGCCCGGTCGCTGCACGTAGGGCTCGATAGCGGATATTACGATGCCGAGGCCCTTGCGGATGCGATCGCGGCTCTGTGGGCCGAGATCGACGCGGGGATCATGAGCGATACGAGTGATGCCCGCGCGGCTCTGCGAAACCTCCTGGGCTGCGGCGATCCCTATACCCGCGCCCTGTACGATACGGTTCGACATCTCGAGGCGGAAGAAGCCGCACTGCATCTGCACGAGCATGCAAGGATGATGATGGTCCGCGCCGACACGGCCCGGCTGGCGTCAAAGCAGCGAGAGCAAATAGGCTAGATCAAAGGCGAGAAATGGGTCGTCTTACCGCGCAAGCGCGATGCCAACTCCGATGTCGAGTTCGGCCCAGGCACGATCCGTTGTCAGCGCCGTCGCACCTTGGGCTTTCGCAAATGCAAGACATGCCCGGTCCCCTAGCGAAAGACCTGCATGTCGAGTTGCCGTCCGCAGCCGCCCGGCCTCGATCGCCATCGCGGCGTCAAACGCATGGACCTCTAGATCAAGCAGCAGAAGTACCTCGTCGATCGCGGCATCGCTGAAACCGCGATCAGAAAGCTTGGTGACGACCTCCGCAAGATTGACGGAGCTTATCGGGGCCGTACGAAGATGGCCCTCGACCGCTTCCGCCCCTGCTTCTTCCTGTATCGCGGCAAGTACGGCCGAGGCATCAAGAACAAATTCAGTCACGGGCGGCCTCAGCCCGGCGATCTGCAATCAGTTCGTCAGCCAGACTTACACCGGGCGTCAGATGAGCGCGTGCGATCGCGCGCACCCGTTGGAGCGCTGAGGCAAAGGTACGCACCCGAAGTTCGCCATCGACGACTTCAAGCCGCACATCCGTGCCATCGGTCAAACCAAGTTCCTTGCGCACGTCGGCGGGGATCTGCAGCCTGCCCCCGGAAACGACCCGGCCTCTATAAGCGGTCACGACAATCTCCATTCATTCTGTAGCCAATTGCATAGCATGTCGAGATATCGCAAGCGATACATTGAATTTCATTCCTGTCGGATCGGCAGTTGGGCGTTCCAATATCCCTTCCACGCGCTTTGCGGTTCATGCGGGTACCCAACCACAGGACATTTTCATGTGCCCGCTCGGGCCGAGAGTGCTATCGTCATCCAATGGAAACCGCATGCACAGACCTTGTCGAGGCAGCACTGGAGTTTGCAAGGGCCGCCCATGCCGAGGTCGGACAACGGCGCAAATACACGGGCGAGCCCTACATTGTGCATCCCGTCGAGGTCATGACGTTGGTGCGAAAGGCAGGAGGGACAGCCGAGATGCAGGCGGCTGCGCTTCTGCACGATGTCGTGGAGGATACGCATCGCACGATCGATGAGTTTGCCGGAAAGTTCGGCGAAAAGGTCGCGCTCCTGGTCTATGAACTGACCGAGCCACTATCGGAGGGTAACAGGGCTGCGCGCAAAGCGCGTGAAGCCATGCGGCTTGGCTCCGTTTCTCCAGAGGCCCAGACTATCAAGTGCGCCGACCTCATAAGTAACATGCGCTCGATCGCACAGCACGATCCTGCTTTCGCGAAAGTCTACTTCGTCGAAAAGGCCGAAATCCTCCAGCATATGACGCGCGCCGCCCCGGATCTCCACAAGCGGGCATCGGCACTGCTGGAATAGCATCTCGCCCGCGAGTTGGTGCGCCGTGGAGTATTCAGGTCTCGGGCGGCCGGTCATGCCGTGTGATGAAAATTCGCAATGCTATCTGCGCCAAGCCATCGGCTATGCCTAGCGTGCTCAACCGATCGGTTTCGAGTACTTGGCCCAGATTATCTGGAAGATCCGCATAGATCCGCGCGACCCGCAGCGCATGTGCAGCGGTCGGCAACTTACACGGACTGGTACCCTGCCATTCCACTTCCACCGGGTCGGCCCCGGCGACAGGCGCCGGTCCAAATACCTGGACAAAGAACGTGTTCAACGGACGGTCCCAACCGATGACAAGCGTGCTGAGGCCTTCTTTCGCAGGAAACTCATAGCGGCTCATTGCATCAATGCTCCTGGCTTTCGGGAACTGGTAGGTGCTTTCGTGCCATGCTCGGCGCAGGAGCATCCCTTGTATCGTTCCCGATCTGGGAGGGATTGGCGGCGCTTGGCCATCGACAGACCCCACCAGCCTTGACGGAAATCCTTCGGGCTAGGGTAAATCCGCGGACATATCGCCCTGCGGCTTCACCGCCTCCCATCTGGCGATCAGGTCGCCTTGTGCGTCGCATGCCAGGCACCTCTCGCTGTCATAAGTCGAGCCAAGAACCCAGGCTTGCATCGTCCGGTCCCAATGCGCACAGGCCTCGCATATGATGTCGGCACTGCCGCAACGCGGACAAACTGGTTGCACGGCGCCTGGAGGAGCGGGCGGTGGATCGTCCTCGGGAACGGGGCGATCTTCGACCGTCACCTCAACGCTGAGTTCGGGACCCCGCAGGTTGTGAAAGTTGCTGGCCGCAGCCCGATCGCGCGCCAGCCTTTCAGCTTCGAAGGGGTCGGGTGCTTCCAGTTCGAAAGTTTCGCAGGCGTATATGAAGTTGCCGCTAAGGTAGCAGACCGTCGCCAGAAATTGGCAGCATTCGTGGTCGTGCGGTGTGGCCATCACAGGAACCTTTCCAGGAAAAGTTGTCAGATCTGGGTCGGACGTGCGGGCTCGCAGCTGCGCCCGCGGGAGAGTTCAGCTGACTTTCTGAAGCAGGCGCCGAGCCTTGCCTTCGAGATCGAGGCGCGCGTCCTGATTGGGTTTCGTGCGCGCAAAAGCCGTGATGCCCTGGACGAAGTCGTAGACCGAGGCGGGCGGCTGGCCTTCCTCGGCGAGGACCGCTGCGATGATCCGGCTGGTATCCGTTTTGGAAAAGCCCTGTCCGCGCAGGAAGGTCTCGCGATCCTCGTCTTTTCGCGCGACGATGCGTTCGCGTGCCGACTTGATGCCATCGACGAAGTCCTGCGCGGACGAGTCAGCGAACTTCGTCAATGCAGGGGACGCCTGCTGCGCAAAACGGCTGGCCGCGAACTTGGAGTGCCGGATATTGATCTCCTGGAAGTTTTCGACGCCCCACAGGTTCCTGTTCATGCACACGGCGCGCAGGTAGAACGTGGCAATGCCAAGGGACTTCGAGCCGACCTCGCTGTTCCAGCAATAAAACCCGCGAAAGTAGAGGTCAGGATCACCGTTTGGCAGTTTGCCGGCCTCGATGGGATGCGTGTCATCGACAAGGAACAGGAAGACGTCGCGATCCGAGGCGTAGAGCGTCGTCGTCTGGGCGCTGATGTCGACGTAAGGGTTGTAGACCATCGAGCCCCAGTCGAGAATGCCCGGGACTTTCCAGCGGGTGTCACCCGTACCGTTGCCGGCGAAGCGCATGACCGCCTCGACCAGTTCATGATCCCAGATCCGGCCGTAGTCAGGGCCGGTCACGGCACGCAGTTGCGTACGCGCGGTACCTGTCTCCAGAAGTTTCACGTGCTCGGCCCGGTGAGACAGCAGACCGTGCTGAAGGTTGATCCCGGCCAGCGCCGCCGGAAGCTCGCGCAGGTATCCAGCCGGGGCGCCGACAAGGCTGCACAGCTGCCCGAACGACCAGTGCGTCGGCGCAATTGCCTGCTCGTCACCCGGGGCCAGCAGAGCCAGGCCGTCGGTGTCCTGGCTACGGGCCTCGACCCGAAGGGCGCGGCTCTCGATGACGCGCGTACGCGCATTCTCGGCGCGCGCACGCACATGACCGTGCAGGTCATCCAGCGAGAGGAAGCGTTCGTCGTCGGGGCGGTTGAACCATTCGGACGAGACACGCCCGACTTTCTCGCCCTTGCTGATATCGACCTTGAAGCCGCCCTTGACCGCGTCCTGGCTTGCCGCATTCATGGCATTGATGATGGTGTTCATGGCAATGCGATCTCCATCTGAGGATTGAAGCGATCAGCACCCAAGGCGCTCACCGCATCTCCCTTCCTCCCTCTTCCCTCCCAGCCCTGCGGAGGGCTGATGTCCCGTCAGTGCGGGTCCCTGCGGACAGTCCAAGCCGAGGATGGGTGTTGTTATCGGGCGCACGTGCGTCTAGGGCACCCGCGATCCCGGCCGATGACGGGCCGGCCGGCACGCGACCACGTACCTGGCCTGGCATCGGCCGGGATCGACGTTGCGGACCATCACCTGCTGTCCCGTTGTCAGCCGTCAGCGGCACCGATGAGAGAACGTAGCTTCGCCCAAGCCGCCCGTTCGCCGGCCTCGACGCCGCGGGTGAAGGCTTGCGAATAAAGCGCAAACGCGATCGCTGCCATCACGGGACTGGTGCTTGAGGGAATCAGCGCCAGAACCAGCCCTTCATCGTCGAGGAGCTCGAGCATTGCGAGATCATCACGCTCCTGCGGCGCAGCGACACGGGCGCTGCTATCCAGCCCTTCGAGGTCCCGGTTGAAGGCCTCGATGAACTGGAGCGTCGCTGCGGGGTTGGCGGTATCGGTGATCGTGAAGGATTTCATTGCACTGTCCTTTCGAGGTGGCCGACGGCATCTCCGCCGACCACTCCCTGCACCCCCCTTTCCTCCCCATGGCCGGTCCATTCCCGGCCCTGGCATCCTTGGCGATCAAACTTGATCAGGTGCCATTGGCGTCACCGAATGCGCTGCTGATCGCCTCGAGGATCGCCATGCACCGATCGATCGGAACGAACAGGCGGGTCTGAAAGCGGATGACCTCGGTGAAGCAGCCAAGCGTTTTAAGCCGGGTTAGGCGTGGCGCGCCGAACCCGCGAATTTCGATGCGCTGCTCGTCGTTCACATGGCTGCGCACCAGGGTCGCACCCGGCAATTGCGGGATTGCGACATCGTCGCCGGCGCGCACCGCCGCGACGATCTCCTTGGCTGTCAGGATACGCGATGCGGCGATACCAAAGGCCGCGCTCACTTTGGCAAGACCTGAGTGCGAGACGATCCTGCCCAGAAGCGAGGCGCCTGTGGCATCTTCGATGCGCCAGACGCGCACATCGTCATCGGGCAACCGGTTCCAGATTGGGAGCAGCAGGCCGGTGGCGATAGTGATGGTCTCGATGTCGATGCGCTCGGCCAGCTCGTCGGCCTCCGCCTGCCAGCCCTCGCGGAACGCGGCCTCGTCCACCTGCTCCCAGGCGCTTTCGACAAGGCGCTTGTCACGCATGCGTTCACGCCCTCCCGGGCGGATGAGTTCCCACACCTCGATGCGTTCACCGTCATCGCCCAGGACCGCGTAGGACGGCACCCTGAGAGCGACACGGCCGGAACGGGCATTGCTGAGAAAGTCCGTACGGCTCGTATCGCCCCACTGCGCCAGCACGGCATCGAGGCGGATCGGTCTGCGGCGCCGGTGCATCTCGATGTTCGACAGCCATGTTTCCGCGCCGGTTTCCCGGTCACGGCGGAGCAATTGGCGCTCGACGGGCACGATCCGCTCGACCTTGATCGTCTCGACGCCGACATCGAGGGTTCCGCGCTCGCGCGCAGCGTCGATGCGCGCCTGGATGAGCGCGAGATATTCTTCGAAGATCGCGTTCTGGGTACCGATGCGCAGCGCCAGCAAGCGGTTCAGCCAGCGCTGGATCGGTGGCAGATCGTCGAGCAGCGTGCCGGTTTCCTTCTCGACGATCCTGAGGCCCGTCATCGCGACGAACCTGTCGAGCGTGGTGCTGGCCAGCTTGCCCCGCGCCAGCAACACGTACCACTGGTGGAGAGCATCGCGGGCAAGATCGCTTTCCAGGTTGTCGAGCGGATCGAACAGGTTCTGGCCACCGGTCTGCCGCTGGCCGCGGGTCAGTGCGCCCAGACTGTCGAGACGACGCGCGATCGTGGAGATGAAACGCCGCTCGCCGCGGCAGTCTGTCGTCACCGGCCGGAAGATCGGCGGGGTTGCCTGGTTGGTGCGGTTCGTGCGGCCAAGACCCTGGATCGCCGCCGCTGCCTTCCAGCCCGGCTCCAGCAGGTAGTGAACCCGCCGCCGGTCAGCGGTCGCGCAGTTCCTGTCGGCATGATAGCTGCGCCCGGTGCCCCCCGCATCGGAAAACACCAGGATCGGCTTCGTGCCCGACATGAAGGCGTGAGTCTCGGCAATGTTCGAGTTGGCCGAGCGCCTCTCGATCCGCTGACGCCCGGCCGCATCCAGCACGATCCGCCGCGACCGCCCCGTGACCTCGGCAAGCCGCTCGGTCCCGAAGTGGGCAATGAGGGCGTCGAGCGCAGCGGGGATCGGCGGCATGGCACACAGCTGCTCGATGAGGTCATCGCGCGCCTGAATAGCGGCGGGGCTCAGGACCGGTTGACCATCCTCGCCGACCATGGGTTCGGAGCGCAGCTCGCCGTCCTCGCCCTTGAACACGCGCATCTGCCTGGTTGGGAAAGCGGCCTTGAGGTACTGGATCATGAGCTCGCGCGGGCTGGTCTCCACCTCGAGATGTGCGCGTTCTGTCGGGGTTAGGCTCGCCAGCTGGCGATCGAGAGCGGCCTGCGAGGTGGTGACGAGCTGCACGACCGGCTGGCGCCCGGCAGCGAGGTCCTGTTCCATTGCGGATATGAGACTGGGCAGCTTCATTGCGATCAGGACCTGGGAGAAGAATCGCTGCTTGGCGCTTTCGAAACGCGAAAGTGCAGCGCCCTTCGCCTGGCCGTTAAGCGACTTGCCTGTGAAGCCATCCACGATCCCGATCTCTTCGAGGACCCGATCGAGTTCTGCATGGATGATCGCCCATGCATCGGCATAGGCGTCATAGACCTCGATCTGCTCGCGTGTGAGCTTGTGCTCGAGCGGTTCGTACTCGACCCCGGCGAAGGTGAGAGCGCGCGCCGTGTACAGGCCCATGGCCTTGAGGTCCCGGGCGACGATCTCCATCGCCGCGATGCCGCCCTCGGCAATGGCGGACATGAACTCTTCGCGGGTAGCGAAGGCGGCATTGCCCCACAGTCCCAGACGCGATGCGTAGCACAGGTTGGCAGGGTCGGTCGCGCCGGTCGCACTGTTGTAGAGGACGCAGGCGCGCGGCAGCAGGTTCTGCAGCCTGACACCGGCCAGGCCCTGTTCCGAACCCTTCTGCGTACCGAACCGGGTCTCCGTCCCGGCTGCATTGGCCATTTCATGGGCCTCGTCGAAGACGATCAGCCCGTCGAAATCTTCCCCCAGCCAGTTCAGGATCTGCTGCAGGCGCGACTGGGTGTCGTCGCGCTGAGAGCGCAGCGTGGCAAACGTCAGGAACAGGATGCCGCTGCCCATGGTGATGGGCTTCGACAGCGCGAAGGCATCGAGCGGTTGGACGTCGATGCCGACACCGCCAAGAGCCGACCAGTCGCGCCGCGCATCCTCAAGCAGGCTTGCACTCTTCGAGATCCAGACTGCGCGCCGTTGGCCGCGGCACCAGCGGTCGAGAATGCAGGCAGCAATCTGGCGCCCTTTGCCGACACCCGTGCCGTCACCCACCATGAAACCGACGCGATAGACGGCGCCTTGCTCATGTTCCTCAAGAAGCGTTCCGGCGCTATTCGGATTGAAGCGCCCAGGCAGATCGCGACCGAAAGCCTGCCCTGCATAAATTACCGTCTCGAGCTGCGCGTCGGAGAGTGTCGCGAGCGCCCTTGGCGGCAGCATGGGTCGGTAGTCGGGCACCGGCGGCAGGATCGAGGACATCGCCATGGATTCGACGAGCTGGTCGGGATGCGGACGCACCTGCGGCAAACCGATACGGGCGAGGCGCCAGGGGACGTAGATGCCGATTGCCTCGCCCCGCGCAGGTGGGTCATCGAGGAGATGATACTCGGCCGGTTCGGGCTCGTTCCCGGTCTGGTAGGGCGCGGCCGGAGCCATGGGTCGGGGTTTCGAGATGCCGGCCAGAAGCCCGGCCGATCGGCGAATCGGAAGCACTGGCAAGCAGTCCGGTTTCGCCACGGGAATAACGGGATCGGGCCCACGTAAGAGCGAGGCGTGCATATTCCTCGCGGCTGCCCCCGATGCGCCGTGATCGATAATTCGGTCCGGAATGCCGGCAAGCAGCTCAGCGGCTGCCACGAGATCGGCCACGAGATGGCGTTGCGGGACACCGCTCCAGCCCTTGTCGAAGACGATAAGTCTTATCGAGATCGAAGTCCCATGTGGTGCGTAAGGTCGCCCATCGATGGTCAGCTCGAAGCGAGGAGGAACGATACTCGCGGCTTTATCGTAACCTTTCGCACCGCTGCCATCGCGCGAAAAGGACGGCGACATGATGGCGACGCATCGTCCGCCCGGGGCGAGGCTGCTGAGCGCCGAGGCCAGGTGACGCGCGCCGGCGTGGCGGTCGCGGCCACGGCTTTCCGACCGGGCGAAGGGGGGATTGATCAGGACGATATCGGGCTCGCGTGGGTCGGCGAGCAGGGCGTCGATGAACTCGCCATCGTGCATCGTCACAGGCTGCCCGAGCGCCAGAGAGAGAAGGCCAGCGCGGGCCTCGTCGCGCTCATTGAGCATGAGCTCTGCGCCGGCGGCCATGGCGGAGGCTGCCAGCATGCCCGTGCCTGCCGAGGGTTCGAGCACCAGATCGCATCTGCGGATCTGCGCGGCACATGCGGCGAGCCACGCGAGTTCGAGCGGCGTGGAGAACTGCTGCATCTCGACCTGCCGCTCGCTGCGATAGGTCTGCGTCGGCAATTGCCGGGCAAGCCTCTCACGCGCCGCGAACGCCACTTTGCGATCACTGGTCTCACAAAGACGCAGCGATGGATCGAGCATCATCAGAACCTGGGCCGTCTCCATGGCCTCGTAAGCGTCGCGCATCGACCATGCGCCAGATGCGCCCGTGGAGTCGAACGCGTCCGTCATGATTTTCGAGAGCGTCCTGCGCTGAAGCGCGCGGCCGGTGGCAAGATAGTCACGGATGCCGTGAGCGGCCCGGAGAAGACGGAAGGCCCTGGCAGTTGCGGCCGGATTATCAGAAGCGTGAGCCCCGGCATGCGAAGCCGCGTCGAAGAGTGGAAGTGTCATGAAACAATACTCCGTCGCCGCCTGCATCGACATGCCGGCGCGAGTGGCTGCGAGGCCCGCCCGATGTCTTGCGCGGGAGGACGTGGGAGGGTTGTGGTGAAGGCGGTCACCGGGCACCCGGACGGGGCCCGGTGACACCCGGTCGCGTCAGGCTGCCCGGACGACGGGCTCATCCCCGTCGGTTGCGCCATCCGTGGTGAGGTCTCCCGGCTCGACCGCAGCGCTTATCCGGTCTTCGACGGCCAGATCACGATCGGCCAGATCATGGTCGGCCAAATCATGGTCGGCCAGATCATTACCGCCCGGTCCGCTGTGGCTCAGCGCTTCATCGCCGTGATTGGCACCATCGGCCACGTCATCTCCCGGCGCTTCGGGCACCTTACCTTTTTCTGCAAACCGCATGGGATCAGGCAGCCAGGCGCGGGCGCGTTCCTTGACCTCGACGTCCGCCAGCACGTCTCCGGCGAAGAGCTTCTCGGCGGAGAGCGCAAGATCGAACTTTCGCGATCCGGCGTAGCGGCCACGCAGTTCGACGCCGCCGATCTCTTCGAACAGGTTGAGCATCGAAGGCTTGGTCAGACGATCGAAGAAGTTGCTCGCGGTCGGCCGCCACCATGCCGCGACGTCGATCCGGAGTCTCGCGCCAAGGATGTCGATGAAGCTGCTGCCGGTTTCGCCGTGAGGTACGGCGTGGATAGTGCGGGCGATCGACCACCCGAGCCAGTCGGCCCTGGCGCCATCATCGAGGTCGCAGAACGCCTCGTAGCGCTGCTCGATCGTATCGTGCTCGAGCCAGCTGCGATCGAGTGCTTCTTCCAGGTCGGTCCAGCTCCTGGCGGCCGCAGTCGTGCTTTCAAAGTTGGCAACGCGCGGCGAAGGCGCCATCGCACGCAGTTCGCTGGGCATGCCGGTCCAGCCCCGGGTACAGGCCTCGTGCGCCATGATGAAGGTGCCAAGGTCCAGCGCGAAGGCAGGATCGTTGGCGATATGGAGCGCAAGCATCTGCGTTTTCATGACGGCAAGTTCGTCGCGCAGGCGATTGCTGTAGGCGATACTGGTGTCTGGTCCGCTTTCAGCGCCGTCATCTTCGCCTGCTTCGGTATCGTCCTCACCGCCATCTCCCAAGGCCGCCTCTGCGTCATCGGGATCGCCGCCGCCGCCCGCCGGCGTGGCTGTATCGAGTTGGAAGACGGCATCGTGCAGTTCGGGCGCGCCATCCTCGCCGATGATGAGGTAGGCGAGTGCGCCCGCCTTCTGGGCCGGTGTCAGCTCGCGACTCTGGTGGATGATGCCGTCGAGTTCTTCCGCCAGGGCGGTGAACCGCTGGGCCTGCTCCTCGGTGTAATCTTCCTCGTCCGCGACATCGCGCTCGATCTGTTCGAGTTCGCTTTCGATCTGGGACTTCCGGGTGGCAAGCTCGTCACTGAGCGGGCACTGCTGGGGTTCGACCTCGCGCAGCCGGCATGTCATCGAGTAAGGGACTGAAGTCGCCGAGAGCGCACGAACCTCGGCGAAACCATTACGCTCGCGCAGCGCGGCTGCGGCTGCGGCAAGGGTCTCCTCGGCAAGTCGCTCGACAATCTCGCCATCGAGCCAAACCTCGCTCGATGCATCCGAAAACAGGTCGTGCTCGAAGCGCCCGCCGGCAGCCTCATAAGCTTCACGCCCCACCAGCAGAGCCTTGGGGTCCGCGCCGCAATAGGACCCGCTCGCCAGCTGGCGGCGGATCTCGTTGACGTTGCCGCGGTCGTAGGAGTTCCGGATCTGCTCAAAGACGCGCTCCTGCCGGGCGCGGTCGGCTATGCTGGCGAACGCCTTGGCGACCTCGATGCCGATCTCGCCCGTGCGCAGCGCATCGAAGATCGGCTCGGCGAGGCTCGCGAGGCGCAGCCGCCCGAGTACGAATTTTTCGGTCTTGCCGAAGCGTTTGGCGAGCTCGGCGGGGGTCTTTTTTTCTCGTTCGATGATCGCCTGGAAGGCGCAGCATTCATCCGCCGGGTTCATCGGCAGCTGGAAGTAATTTTCCGTAAGGCTCATCTCGATGGCGTCCTTCGCCCCCCTGACGACGAGGACAGGGACCATGAAGTCTGCATCGAGGATCTGCTTTTCGATATTGGCCATCACGGCATCGAGGCGGCGCCCCCCGCCATAGATCTCGATTTTCCCTTTCATCGCGCCGCGGCTGACGCGAACGCCGATCAGGTTTTCCAGGACCAGGCCGGTCTCGGCGATATTGGCTTCAAGCTCTGCATCCGCAGTGGGCTCGCTGTGGGTGCGAACATTATCGGGCGACTTGAAGCAGTCGGCCGCACGGGCGTATTCGATCGCTGGTCGGGTCATTTCGTTTCTCCGGATGCGGTCACGGCCTGCCATCCAGGCCGCCTGCCGCACCCGGCTTCCTCCCCCTTCCCTCCTTTTGCAGAACGTCGTTCCAATCGTTCAGCCCGTACCATGGCCAAAGCGTGGAGACGGCCAGGCCACACGCGGCATACCTTTCGTGAGCGGTCTGCTGGGCCCGCCAGCCGGCGCGGTCGCGGTCCGCGAGCAGCACAACCCGCCGAACGCCCTCCGGTATGCTGATCTGGTGCAGACGTTCTGCACCCAGGGTTGCCCACACCGGCAGACCCAGAAGCACCGCAGCCGATTCCGCGTTCTCGATGCCTTCGGCAAGGCCCAGAACCATATCGCATGGCCGCAGGCGCACAGCGCCGGAACGCGGGCGACCAAGCGTCATCTTCGGCTTGGGGATGTCTGGCGCAAGGCGCGCCGAGGCTGGGTCGACGAACAGGCGCTGTACCGCAACAATGCGATCGTGTTCCTGGATTGCCGCGATGATGGCGGCGCGAAACTCTACATTGCGACCTCGCCCCAGCGGGGTGCGGGAAAGCCAGCGCAAGGCATGTCCCTCAGGCGAGAGAAGGCGTGAGGAAAAATACCTTTCGCCCGGCGTTCCTCGAAGGGGAACGGCTCGCTCCCACAACGCGCGTGCCAGGTCGCCCCCCCTGTCATCGCACGTCGTGGCACATGCTGTCGCTGCGTGTGCATGAAGAGGTATATCGAACCGCATCGTGCGGATCGCAGCGATGACGGTATCGGCGGAGCAGCCGGCAAAGCACTTGAAGAGAAGCGTGCTGTGGCCGATGCGGACCGAGAGGCTCGGCGTTCTGTCGCGATGGGCTGGGCATCGGCACATCGCGCCGTTTGCTTGCCAACGCCCTCCCAGATGATGGACAAGCCTTGCGGCGGCGGCTTCGAGGGAGAGGCGATCGGTATGAGGGGACATGGTGCAAGGACCCTTCGTCTCAGGCTCTGTATCCCCTTCTCTCCCCCTTCCCTTCGGGCTTCGCGGATGCGGCGCCTGCCCCGGTCCTTTGCGACGGCGCAGCTATTTCGGGATACGAAGGCCGATCTGCCCCCTGAACCGCGGTTAGCTGGCCTCGCGCCGTAACGAATTGGCTGATGAGTCCGCGAGACGAAGGGACCCAGGGACGGCTGGTGAAGTCCAGTGGCAGATATTCACCGGCCTCTTGATCGCGATCGACCCCAGCAGCAGTGCCGTGGATGCGGCAAGGTGAACGCCGAGCCTTTCGTGTTCATTCCGCCCGGCGCCATTCCACCGCGCGACGTGCTGTTTGAACGCCCTGAATGGCCTCAGGCTCGGCCCCTCAGTTCGTGCCCAGACGTCCCTGGTCGTCGATGAGTGTAATCTGCGATTCCGGTCCGTCATTCCATTTCCAAAGCACGAGATTGAGATGATCGTCGTCGGCGCCACGGGCAAAGCTGCGAACGAGCAAACCGTTGAATCCGGAAGCGATGAGGCTGTGCGCGAAGATTTGCGTTCTGGACTTTCCAAGTCTGTGCATTTGATCCCGCCAGCCCGGATCAGCCAGATCGGTAGGCGTCATCCCGAGCTTTGCGAGTTCCAGGCTATCGCGGGTGTCGAGCAGATTGTCGATGGCACAGTCATAGGCGACAATCGTCGTCGGCTGCAGATCCCCTACCTGGTTTGCCTCCCGGATGGCCGTGTGGAGAGAGGTGGCAAGGTAGAGTGCCGGGGTCCCACGGGGATTGAAACGTCCACCGTACAGCGCAGCGCCACGCCCTGACAAAGGCTCGCGGGCAAAGACTGGATTCAACGCTCGGTAGAGCTTGCCTTCATATCTCACCGGTACGATCAGGCATATACACCCGCATCTACCGCATCGATGTACTCCAGCACCTCGTTTGCCCGGCCGCCCTGAACAAGCTGCATGGCCGTCTGTCCCGAAAAACCGGGAAGCGGCTCCGAACGATACCATGCGTAGGCGATCAGCGACGATCCGAAACGTGGGGTCGTCTTCGTCACAACCTCGATCATTTCCCTCAGACGCCGCTGCGTCCTGGCGGACCGGACACGGTCCTTGCGCTGCACGGAATCGCGGCCAAGGCCCGCCGACCGAGCCACCTCCTCGCTGGTAGTGCGCAACGCCAAAGCGATCTTGCTCGGTACGAAAAGACCGTGATCGGCGAATTCGAGCAATCCCATGGCATTTTCCTGTTACAGCAATTTTGACGCACAATAGCGTCATAATTTGCGACAATCAAGATGGAGCTCTCCATTCGTCCGTTCACAGCCGCGGGCCTGGATGCCCCATACGAATATCGGAGCTGCAGTTCTATCGTGAGCGGCTATCGACGGTAGCGCGGGTTTCCGTATGTGGAATTGAATCGTATCGATGGGCCAATTCGTGTGCCGACAGGTACGTTCCCGATGCCGTGGGGCATAAATACCAAATTGGGATTGGGTGCATTGGCCGCGCTTTGTCCAGAACCCTTTTCATTGCCGTGTGTGCCGCGAGCCGATACCCTGGGTGCTTCTGCAATCGGTGCGAGTCTCTAACCCTTGCCACGCCTTATCAAACTGGGTGGACCTGCCGATCTGGTCGGCGCGCGCGGCGGTCTTGGGAAGGTATCTCTCGGGGAGTGGCTCGCCCGGCGGAGCGATCGCGACGCTTCCACAGGCGGTCATTCTGCGATCGCCCGCTCTGACAGCGAGAGGGCAAATGCAATGCCTGGCCGCCTCGACAATACTGAAACCTTGGGCGGCAGCCACTGACAGCCCGGTTCGCGGGCCGCTTGCCACTGCCGGACCCGCACTGGGAAGATAGTCGCAGCGGCAGAGCAATGCGTTCGTTCCCACACTACCCCCCTGACGCGGATCGGTCGGCATACGCTTCGCTCGTGCGGCATCGGCGCATTTGTGCCTGTCATCCCTTCAGCAGAGATAAGGACTTGAGGCTGCGAGGCGTATGGCCGCCCGGTCTCTTGCAGAGCCGCGCTTCACGAACCTTATCTCTTGCCTTGTCTCTGCCTGTCGATCGCCAGATGGACGACGGGGGAATACAATCGGTCCGGGTATACGCGGCGATGAGCGGCGCCCTTACCATGCGGACCGATATCGTCGTGCGCGGCATCTGGGGGCCATGTCCAGTGTGACCAAGTGCGAGGAACTGACGTCCGGTCCAGCACGCTCGCTGTTTGCGGCGGACCCGTATCCCGGCGTTTCGCCATTTCCCGACGCACCGCGCCAGACCCCAACGCATGGTTAGAGGATCGCCGATCTGCTGCACCTGCTCGCGCAGGGCGCGCAGAGCCATATGATCCGACCGCCGACTCTCCTCGACGCTTTGCCGCCTTGGCCTCGGCGAGTAAGCGCTTCGAGGCCGTTCCCGGCGTCAGCTTTGCCGATGTGTTCTGGAATCACGGGGCCACTTTTCGGCAAGGCGCCGCCTGCAAAGCCAAACGGCGGCAACAGCGATGAGCAGCACGCGTCCTTCAATTTGGCGTTGGGGGCCGGCTAAGCTGGTCCGCGCAAAATCGTTTGTCCTTCGGCGTAGCGATGATGGCCCACCATCGGCAACGATTAACCCTGCCGGCCACACAAGGGACTTTCGGGACGTCATGTACACGGTCGCCCCGATCTCATGGCCTTCCATCATTGAGGGGCGAACACATCGGAAGTCCGCAACGCAGCTGGTCTATCCTCATTTGTGCACTGCATCATTGCTTTCATGTGACAGTTCCGTGACATTGTGATCAACCATCGACGGACACCCCGGTCCGGCGGGGTAGACAGGAGGGACTGGCTGCGGTGATAAACATCGGCCATGCGCCAGACGTCGAGAAGTATCGCGAACGTCTGGCACTTTTGACGATCCGACAGCGCGAATGCATGCTGCTCGCGGATCAGGGGCACAGCGGCAAAGCTATTGCCAAAGCCCTAGGCATTTCACCCAGCCGGGTCGAGAAGCACATTCTTGAGGCACGCCGAATTCTTGGGAACCTGCCAAGGCGCGAGGGAGCGCGGCTGGTTGCGGCATACGAGGCCGGGCTCGGACGCAATTGCAAGGGGGGGCAATTATTGGGCGCCCTTTCTTTACCCCTCGACCCTATCGTCCAGATCGGACCTATTGGACCCGAAGCTGCCGGGCCCGTGCTGCAGGATGAACCTGCCGGGCCGCCTGGCAGACCGGGCAGTACGGCCGGACATGAGCATGCGCCAGGTCCAATGGACCTGACGGTTACGCTGTCGGCACTGCGATCCTACAGGAGACAGGGCAATGACCTCGACACTCGATCCACACTGATCTCGATCGCCATCCTTTCTGCGGCCGCCCTGGTAGCCGCAGGCTCGGCCGTGACGCTGCTCGACGCCTTCGGTAGTCTTTCCCAGCCGTAGCCTGCGCGACAGTGAGATCACGACCGCCCGACATCGATCCCGACAATCACACTTCCGCCGCTTCATGCCGCGGGAAAGGAGACCCCATGCGCGCCCATCGTCAGAAAATCGCCACCGACGTCGCACAGCGTCTGTTCGCCGCCGAGGCCGCCCTCGATATCGCCGCCGCCCGCATCGCGGAGCTCAATGCCGCGCTGCCGCTGGCCCGTCTGGACGCCAACCTCGCCGCCAGCGTCGGCCAGGAAGCGCTGGCGCGGTCCGCCTCCGCGATCGTGCTCGTTGCACAGACGCGCGCGGAGATCATCGCCACGCATGCCAGCCTCAAGGAGGCGAGCAGCGTGATCGGCCTTGGTGAAATGGCCTTTGGCGATCTCATCAAGGAAGATACGCTTCGCAGCCCCGGCGGTCAGCTGCGCGCAGCCTGACCGCGCTCGAGATGCCCAGCCGCCATCTTGTCTTTCTGGCACTCCTGGTTGCGACGAGCCTTTACGCCGTGATCAGGGGTGGCAGGCCCGAGCGCATCGGCGCAGCCACCATGCTCGCAGGATCGCTGCTTTCGGCATGCGCGGTACATGCGCCGCGATCGCGTTTCATCCATGCGGAAGGCGGAATCCTTTTGGTCGATCTCGCCATGCTCGGCGTGATCACCTGGCTTGCGGTCCGCAGTACCCGGTTCTGGCCGATCTGGGTTGCGGCCATGATCCTCGCCGAGACGGTCGTGCACATCATGAGCGCGCTTGCGCCCAGAAGCGTGCCGATCGGCTACCTGCGCGCCCAGGCTTTGTGGAGCTGGATCTCGCTGATCCTGCTGCTTGGCGGCACTTTCCGCCACCGTTGGAGGGAAAGAACCGGAGAACCGGACCCGCCATGGAAGGCCTGAACCTTGCCGCCGCGTGATCATTCACGCGGCAGGAAAGCAAAGAGGGCAGCACATCCGCTGCCAGAGTAAGACCGAGAGGGGCACCCAATGGCATGCGCCAACCGAGGAACCCGTCCATGACCGATCCCATCACATCTGCCAGGCGCCTGGATATGTGCCGCAAGCTCATCGCAATGCGCAGGGCGGCCCACCAGCTGCTTGGCGAGACGTTCAGCCCTGCGCCCTGCCTCGACATGCTGGCAGACCTTTACACCGCGCAAAGCGAAGGGCGAGAGGTATACATCTGGGCTCTATGCATGGCGGCCCATACCCCTTTCTCGACCGCCCATCGCAAGGTCGGCGATCTGGAGAAGCAAGGCCTGGTGGTACGGCGATCGGGGGACGGCGACCGCCGCCGCATCGGCATCGAGATGACGGCGGCGGGCAATACAACGCTCGACGCACTGCTCGACAGCTTTATCGTCATCCTGAATCCGAGGGCCGTCTGATCACGGCGATGACGCTGGCGGCAAAGGCGACGCGCTTTGCCGCCAGCGCAAGGGCGGCAGCACTCTGGTCAGTCTCCCCGGTGCGGACGCACTTCGGTGTGCGATGCAACCGCCCGCACCCCGGCCAACAGGTCGCGGCGGATCTGCCTGCGGCCGATCCCGAACCGCGAGGCAATCTCGTGCGACGCCATGCCGTATTTGAGATGAAGGGCAAGGACCAGCCGGGTGCGCTCGGGAAGGCCGGGCAGCACTTGGCCAAGAACCGGACTGGGCCAGGACTTCGCACCGAGCGTGCTGCGCGGCACCAGACACCAGGCGCGCACTTCAATGCCTGCCGGGGTCTGGCGCCAGCATGTCTCGTCGAAATCGATCGTTATCCCGGGCGTGTAACGCAGCGAGGCTTGCGCAAGGGACACGGCATTCGAGGGGTCAGTCAGCGGGACGGCATCGGCCATCCAGGCGCGCATCGCCTCGATCCGAGGGTCGGGATCGATGGGCACCCTGCCCCGGAACGGCAGCACTCCCGCGACGACGGCGCGCAAACGGGCAAAGAATACATCAAAAGACATAGGTCGGCTCCACGTGAGAGGGTCACTGGGCAAGCATCCGCTCGCCCTCTCCGTGCTCCCCCCTTCCCTTCCTGACCGCCGCCGGGACGCCGTGAGATCGCCGCCGACACCATGAGTGGTGTCGCCTTGTCGCCAAAATGCGCTTCGCGCGAGCTTTCCCCGAGCGCCGCCTTTCGCCGACCTCCACCAGCCACCGCGGCAGCGATCGTCGCCCGAAGGATCGGGACCGGCGCAGCCGGGCCCGAGCGGAGCGGCGCGCCAGCGCCGCGCAGGCAGAGCGCGGTGCCCGCCCCAGCGGGCAGCCGTCCGCCGATACCATCCCGGCCATCGGCTACACCCCGCAACCCGCAGCGACGCCCGCAGCCACGCCGCCATCACTTGCCGGCCCGGTGTCGCGCCGCTGTCACTATCGTTCTCAAATTGGCAGATAATCACGCCTTCAGGGTTGCCTAAAGCGCCCCGGCAAGCGAAAGTGAACGCGCTCCCGAGATACGCGGGAGCGGGGCGTCGAAACCCCAATCAACGTTGCTCGGTCACCAGTTTCTGGAGGCCGGGTGGCATGCGCGCATGTCCAGCCGGCCCGCCGGTAAAGGCGCATGCGCCTGTTCGTTGATCAGGTTTCGAACTCTCTAGCTGAGGTCCCTCGGCAGGGAGAGACGCTCGACAAGTATGATCAGAGCATGATCTCGTTTCCTCTTCAAGGCCTGGACGGCAAGCATCGATCAACCCGAGGTGCAACACTCTCTCCGGGGTCGTGCGGCGGCTTGGTGGCCGGTGGATCGCACGCCGCATTAAGGTCAGTCCGTATCGAAGGGTGGAACTTCATCAACCAGGCACAGGGTCATTGCTGCCCTAAGTTGGTAAACCGAAGTCTCCGGTCCCTTCGCCTCCCGGGAGGATCGTGCCATCCGCGTCCAGGCGGATGGATTTCGTCAGACCCGCGCCGCCTGCATCATCTGTCGATGCGGCTCGACGGTCTCGGTCTTGAACTGGAAGTGTGTGCCGTCGCGCCAGATACCGAACATGATGACGGCAAGTTTGCGGGCGACGGCGACCTTCGCCTTGTTGTAGCCGACCTTCTTCGACAGCCGGACGCCCCAGTCCTTTAGCGAACTGAAGGTTTTGGTCGCGGACATGATGACCGTGGCGGCACCGACCAGATGCGTGCGCGTCAGCCGGTTGCCCATCTTGCTGATCGGCCCCTTGTGCAGCATCTCACCGGACTGGCTGATCTTCGGCGTGAGGCCGAGGTAGGCGGCAACGTCGTCGCAGCGCCGGAACCGGGTTGGATCCTCGATTACGGTGTAGAAAGACAAAGCGGTTATCGCGCCGACGCCGGGGATTTCCAGGAAGCGCCTGCATACCGGATGCTCTTTCGCCAGCATTTCCAGTTCAGCTTCGATGCGATCGGCTTCGGTTCTGAACTCCTCGCACAGCTTGAGGATCGGCAGGATGCGTGGCCGCATGTTGATGCCCTCCTGATCCTGGATGATGAGCAACTGCTGCATTACCCGTTCGCGGAATGTCGCGGAGGATTGCGCTCCAGGTTCGACGCGACCGCCATAGACGCGCAACAGGCCCCGGATCATGGCTTCGGTCTCGACGCGCTGTTGAACGAGGCGATGACGCATGATGATCTGCGCCCTGATCTCGAAGCAGGCCGCGCTCTTCACATAGACCTCGGTCAGATATTCCCGACCAGTCCGCGTGATCTCGGCAATGCCGCGCGCGTCGTTGACGTCGGTCTTGTTGCGTTTGATCGACAACACCCGCTTGCACTGAAGCGCATCTAGCATGGTAACACGATAGCCGAGCCGTCTCAGGCTGGTGGTCAGATGCGTCGCCATGGACCCAGACTCCAGCCCGATCATTACGATGTTCGTTCTGAAGTTCTTGCTGAAGTAGCGGCCCATCTCGGTCGCGCTTGTCTTCATGGAACATTGGTGCACGACTTTGCCGTCGCTATCGACGACGCAGACCGCCGTCGATCGAAGGCCGACATCAAGGCCAATCCAGACGCGCCCGCGGGCGGGGTCCGCCTCTGCCGCCTCGTTCAGCGCCAGGAAAGCGGGATTCATGATCTTCTTCGCCATTACTTCCTCCTTCACGCACGACATCGATCTCGGCATCATGCACCCCGTCGAAGGAAAAGAAGACCTCAGCTAAACCTCACCCGGCTTTTGGCCGTCGCCCCGAGTGGACATAGGTGCGACGCATGAGCCAGAGCGAGACGGACGGCCGCAAGGCTGCCTCGGATGCGGCGCGCGAGACCCATGACGACGACGTCGGTTTCGCCGCCTTCTACCGCCGGGAAAGTCCCCGGCTGCTTCGTTTCTTCTTCCGCAACCTGGGCAACCGGGCGGATGCGGATGAACTGAGTCAGGAGACTTTCTCACGCTTCGCCACAGCGTCGCAGGGCCGGATCGACACTCCCCAGGCGTATCTCACGCGCATCGCGACGAACCTGCTGCGCGATCATACGCAGCGCGGCTCGACCCGGTTGTCGCGTGCGAGCACCAGTCTCGATGCGGGGCTAGACGCGCCGGCGGGCCTCGATCCGTTTCGGGAAGTTCAGTCGCGGCGCGATCTGGCGCGATGGCAGGAGATCCTTTCCCAGCTTCATCCGACAACTCTGGAGATTTTCATGCTCAACAGGGTCGAGGGTTACAGCTACCGCGAGATAGCCGAAGCGCGCGGCCTTCCCTTGTGGAAGGTGCAAAAGCACATGCTCAAGCGATCCGTCTGATCGACGTCAACCGCACCGCCGAGGAGGCCTGAGATGATGGCCTTTCTGACCCGCCGGCGCATTACACGCCGGGACCGCGCCGATGCGCAGCGCTGGGTGATGCTGATGCTCGATGAGCCGGATACTTACGCCCAGGGCCTTGCGGACTGGCTGGCGCGCAAGCCGGTGCGGCGCGAATACTATCTCGGCCTGCTGGAGACAATCGATACGGCCGCGCGGGCCAGCGCGCTCATGTCGATGAGCAAGGTCAGTCCCAAAGAGCCGGGCAAGCTCTCTCGGATCTGGAACGATTATCCGGTACTCAGCGCGCTTGGCCTCCTGGTGCCAGTGGGCGCGGTCACCTGGATCGCGCTCCACACTTTCGACATGGGCGCGCCGGGGCTTGTGGACGAGGCACGCGCACAGATATTTACCACCCGGATCGGGGAAGTCCGCACCGAGGAACTCGGCGACGGCACCTCGCTCGTGCTCGATACCGATACACAGGCCCGCGTCGCCTTCTCGAAGGACGAGCGGGTGATCGAGATCGCGCGGGGCCGCGCACGCATAACCGCAGCGCCCGATCCCGAGCGCCCCCTGATCGTCCGGCTTGGCGCCTTCACGGTCGAGCCCACGGGCCGCGTGTTCGACGTCAGCATGCGCGGGACCGTCAGCATTGCCGCGATCGAGGGTGGTCTCGACGTACGCGCGCCGGAGGATGCTGCCCCGCGGCCGATCCCTGTGCGCGCCGGAGAGGTTCTCGTCCTTTCAGGCCACTCGGCAGGACCGCCTGCCCCGCACATCGCACGCGTGTCGGACGGGCAGTGGGTGAAGGGCACGAAGAGCTACGACGACGCCCTGGTGAACGAAATCATCGCAGAGGCCAACACCTACAGCCGGACCAGACTGGAACTGGCCGATCCGTCACTGGGCGAGCGCCGTGTCCTAGCGGACATCGACATCCGCGACATCCATCGGGTCGCCGATGCGCTCGCAGGCTTCCTCAATCTCGAGATCGACGATGCAGAGCCGGGCCGCATCGTGCTGCGGACACGCCGCTGAGCCACCAGGCCACCCGGTTATGGTGGGCTGCCCATTGGCGTCTGGCGGAACCGGGGACTGCCTTTGAAGCCACTCAATGCTCTCTTCCTGATCGCACTGCAGTCCTTGCGTCCCGCTTGATGACGACGCGGCAGGCGGCCCCAGGGCTCGGGATAAGCGGGCGACCGCCTCCAAGGCGACCGGCAATGCCGGCACAATGGCCGATCACGGCCGATTGCCGTTGAGGGGTACGTCGCCCGGACAATGCATAGCTGCACAGCGCGGCATCGCAGTTTTTCCCATGCCCATCACGAAAACCATATTGAAGAACGAACAGTGAACATATAGAGATAGGCAATCCAACACGAGGGTGAGTCTCGATGACCGATATGTCGAAAATGGGCGGGCCCGCCCACCTGCTCGGCTCCGAGGGATTGAAAGCGGTATCGTTCGGGCAATGGGTTCTCGATCAGGGGGAGCGCGGCGGCTTCATCGGTCAGCTTGCCGGCATCGCGAAAACCGATCGTGGCTTTCCGAAGAACGGTGACCCTGAGGCCGTGCGCAAGCGCCTCGGTGATACCGGTGCAGACCCGGAAATGTTTGATGCTGTGGACGACGCTGAGCTGGATTGGTCGGCGCTATGACCGCACCCGTTTCAGATGACGCGCTGATCGCCCTTGCTCAGCACCGGTTCGATCAAGCCGAGCGCAACGGAGCAACGGGCGAAGACTGTCGCGAACTGCGGGACATCTTCCCTGCCGTGCTTCAGCGGTTGTGTGAGAAGGTTGAGATCACCCGCAACCTCCTATCGATCGAGCGTGTCGATTTTGGCGACCCGAAAGCGTGGGAGCGAATGGCAGCGGCGGTCAACCGCAACGATTCCGAGGACCAGCTGCAGCTGGCCTTGACGCACCTCTGATCCAGAGGTCGCGCCGTCAGCAATGCCCCTTGCCTGATGGCGTTGTGGGTGCGGCAATCCGCACTGCCGCACCCACTTTTTTCAAGTCACCGAGATTTGCCTCGGCGCACGGTCAGCGAGCGAGATAGCCACCGTCGACCGGGTAGTAGGTTCCGGTCATGAAGGATGCGCGGTCCGAGAGCAGGAAGCTGGTGAACGCGGCGATTTCTTCAGGCCGGGCAAGGCGCTTGAAAGCATGCATGCCTGCCAGGACCGAGCGTTCGTCGTCCGTCATCGTCTTGCCCAGGGCCGGCGTTTCCACAAAAGCCGGACCGACGGCGTTCACGCGGATGCCTTGGCCTGCATAGTCGAGGGCGGCCGTCTTGGTCATTCCGACCACCGCGTGCTTCGAGGTGACATAGGCGGCTGAGCCAGCCCAGCCCGCGGCGCCGAGGATCGAGGCCATGTTGACGATGGCGCCGCCGCCGGACTTGAGCATCGCCGGGATCTGGTACTTCATGCCGTAGAATACGCTGTGCAGATCGACGCCGATCACGCGGTGCCAGTCATCGATGGCAATATCGGCAAGCGGGGTCGACGGTGCTCCGATACCCGCATTGTTGACCGCCAGATGCAGCCCGCCGAACTTCTCGACGGCGAAATCGATGCTGGCCTTCACGGCCTCGGCGTCGCTGACGTCGGCCTTGAAGGCCAAGGCACGTTCCGCGCCATAGCTATCAGCCAATGCCGTTGCGGCTGGCTCAGCGAAATCGGCGATGACGACCTTCGCGCCTTCGGCCAGCAGGTCCTTCACGACGGCTTCGCCGATACCAGATGCCCCGCCGGTGACAATCGCAACTCGGTCCTTGAACAGCATCATAAGCTCCTTGATCGTGGCCGCATTAACGCGGCTATGAGTATCGGTGACGGAACCCGGCACAAAGTATCCGGTTCCGTATCTTTTATGGTGATGGTTCCGAAAATCAAAATTGGGATGGCGACCGAGAACATGGATCAGGATGAGGCACCTCGCCCGACCGGGCGCCCGTCGCTGGAAGCAGCGGGACGCATTGAGGATGAGATGATGGACGCTGCCATGCGGGTCTTCCTTGATGCCGGGTTCCGGGGTGCCAGCATGGAAGCGATCGCGCGGGCGGCGGGGGTGACCAAGCGAACACTGTACCGACGCGCAGCGAGCAAGGCCGATCTGTTCGTCGCTATCGTTGAGCGTCTTGCCCGGCGATCCAAGCTGCCGCATTTGTCACGCATCCCGCCCGGCCCGCTGGAGGAGCGATTGATGGCTGCGTGCGATATCCTGCTGCACTGGTTGCTCGAGCCCGATGCCCTGGCGCTTTACCGCATGATCATCGCTGATGCGGCGCGGCATCCGGGGCTGGCGCAGACAGTCGACGGGCCTTTTCAGCAAGCCAGTGAAGCGGTCGCGGCGATCTTGGCGGTGAATGACGATCGTACTGCGGAGACAATCAGGCTCGGCGCGGACATGTTCGTCCGCCTGGTCGCCGGAGAGGCGCTAGACCGCGCAGCGCAGGGTATCGAACCAGCTGGGATCACGAACCATACACGAGAACGCTCTCACGCTGCTGTCGAATTCTTCGTGGCTGGCTGGAGCAAGTGGCGGACGCTTGCTGATGACTTAACCCCGGCGAAAAGAGTCTGAGTGCCCCCGACCGTCTGGCAGGAGTCGACCACCTTCGGCCATTCGCTCAATTCGATGCCGATGCCTCCTTATGCCAGAAGCGGACATACGCGCGGCGCACGACCGATTGCCTGAGCCCAGAATGCAAGCCGTCTGAGCCCTGACTGGGCCAAAGCCGACAAGAAAACGCGCTCGGCAAGCAACCCAAAAATCTCTCTTGAAACCGGTTCGCTGCTTCCTAGATTTTTCTCGCCGGACGCTGAAAACCGGGTCCGGTGGACATTGAGAGCGCCGGCTCTCTCCGGCGTTTCTCATGCCCGAATTGCTCAATCAGGAGGATTTGGAAATGAGAACGACTACTTTTGACTTTGCGCCTTACCGGCGCTCGACCGTGGGCTTCGATCGGCTGTTCAACCTGCTCGAAGCGGGCACGCGCGAAGACGATGGCTATCCGCCCTTCGACATTCTGAGAGAAGGCGACGACAGCTATCGCATCACGCTGGCGGTCGCCGGCTTCCGCCCCGAGGACATCGAGGTGGTGGCCCAGCAGAATCTGCTCACCGTGACCGGCACGCGTGCCGAGGACAACGGCCCGGGCGAATATCTGCATCGCGGCATTGCCGCTCGCGCGTTCGAGCGGCGCTTCCAGCTTGCCGACTTCGTGGAAGCCGGCGATGCCCGCTTTGAGAACGGCCTGCTGAGCATCGCGCTCAAGCGCGTGGTGCCCGAGGCGATGAAGCCGCGCCGGATCGAAATCGCTGGCGGCAAAGCTGCCTTCGATCAGATCGAAGCGCGCAAGGATGAGGTCCGCGAAGCGGCCTGATCCCTGATCAAAGGGTTTGCCGGCGCCGCTTTCGGCGGGCCGGCAGGCCTTGTCCATTCCAGCCTGAAAAGGAGATGACCATCATGGCTTTTCGTGATCTCATTCCCTGGAGCCGGCAGGAAAACCGGCTCCCCGTCCCGGTCAGCGCCGAGCGCGGCCGCGGCAGTGATACCCACCCGCTGCTCTCGCTCCACCGCGAGGTCAACCGGCTGTTCGACGACGTCTTCCGCGGCTTCGGCGTACCCGCATTGGCCGGGTTCGACCGCGCTGCAGGCTGGCCCCATGTCGAGCTCGGCGAGACGGACAAGGAAATCCGCGTCACGGCCGAACTGCCGGGTCTCGACGAGAAGGACGTGGAGATTACTGTCGAAGACGGTGCCCTTACGCTCCGGGGCGAGAAGCGGTCCGAAGTCGAGGACAAGGACCGCGGTTATACCGAGCGCAGCTACGGCCGCTTCGAACGGCGTATCGGGCTGCCTCAGGGGGTCGACCGTGACCACGCCGCCGCAACCTTCAGGAACGGCGTGTTGACGGTCACCCTGCCGAAGACGGAGACGGCGAACGAAAATGTCCGCCGCATCCCGATCAATGGCAAGGCGGCCTGACGGTCTGGCCCGGGACTTCGGTTCCGGGCCATTCGCCAACGATAATCACGCTGGGCCAGACGCGTCGAGCGCGCTTCCGCCAGATGCGCGGGCCGTGATCGACCCGGTGCCGCGCGCGACCAACCAGGGCGGACGCGGCAGGCGCGGAGAATGGCGGGTGCGCTTCGCGCCGCGCTGGCGGCCGGTGGCCGATCCCCTGACCGGATGGACCGGGGGCGGCGATCCGCTCGAGACGATCGAGCTGCGCTTTTCCGGCCTGGAGAGCGCAGCGGACTACTGCCGGCGCCAGGGATTGGCCTTCTCGATCCATGGCGCGCTGGGTCGCCAGCACTCGATTTTCAGTCGCCTGCCAGCGGAACCGACCCCGGTGCTCTGCTGCTGGCCCACCGGTCCGCACGCGCGATGCTGCAGCCGGTATCCCGCCGCGATTGAAAGCGCCCTGCGCTCGGGAAGCGCGGCTGGCGTCGGGGGAAAGGCATTTTCACATTCACCATGATCAGAGGAGACGATTGATGCGAAAAATTCGTACAGCCGTCCTGGCCGGCGTGGCGGCGGTCGCCGCCATCGGTACCGCGCTGGCGGCGAGCCATGGCAGCCATGTGATGAAGGTCGGCTTGCCTGACGGTACGGTCGCCCGCATAGAATATGAGGGAGATATCGCGCCCAAGGTCACGGTCGCACCTGCCTCCAGCGTGGCACCGATCGCCTGGCTCGATCCGTTCGAGCCGGCCCCATTCGCGCTGGTCGATCGGATTGCGGCCGACATGGACCGGCAGAGCGACCTGATGATGCGTCAGGTCCGCGCCTTGCCGCTCCCGGCAATGGCCGGAGACGGGAAGATCGACCTGACGGCGTTGCGCAGCCTGCCTCCGGGGACCGTCAGCTACAGCTTCGTCTCGACGACCAACGGGGGAAGCACCTGCAGCCGCAGCGTTCAAGTCACCTCGCTTGGCTCGGGGCAGCAACCGAAGGTCGTATCGAACAGCGTCGGTGACTGCGGCGAAGCGCCGTCGGCGACTGTCACCCACCCGAACCGAACCGACGGAATGCGCCGCACATGACGCAGCCTGCTGTCGGCCGCTCATTCGAAGCCATCTGAGTCATAAGGGAGCGGCGTAAGCGCCGCTCCCTTTGCGAGCTTTCCATTGCTTGACCCGTGCACATGTCAGCCAGCATCCTCTCCACCTTCATCACCCTGCTCGTCACGATCGGTCCGATCGAGACGGCGGTGGTCTTCGCCGGCCTGACGGCCGGGATTCACCGCAGCGAGCGGATCAGCCTCGCTGCGCGCTCGGTCACGATCGCCGCCAGCGTGCTGCTGCTGTTCGCGGTGGCGGGCGGGGTCGTTCTTTCGCTCCTGCACATCTCGCTGCCCGCGTTCCGGGTGGCGGGCGGCGTGCTCCTTTTCCTTCAGGCCTTGACGCTCACCTTCTCGAGTCCTGGACTCTCGTCGATCAGCGAGGGGGAGCGCCGGGAGGCTGAAGGGCCCGGCGACATCGCGGTCTTTCCGCTGGCCTTTCCCTTGATTGCAGGCCCTGGCAGCCTTTCGGCCGCCGTGCTCGTCATGGGCCGTACCGAGAACTGGCTCGAGGGCGGCGCCGTGCTCGCGATGATCGTCGCTTGTATCGTTTTGACTTGGCTCGCGATGCTCGCGGCTGACCGCCTTGTCCTGTTGCTCGGGAGCACCGGCGCCGATGTCGTCGGCCGCGTATCTGGCGTGCTTCTCGCTGGCCTTGCTGTCCAGTTCGTCTTCGACGGTCTCGCAGCCGCGCCGTTCCTTGCCGGCTGAGGCAGCCGCTATGCGGCGTCGTCGAGCACCCGAAGCACCCGGTCGAGCATGGCGGCGTTGGAAGCGGCCTTGGGCAGTTCGCGGCGGGCGAAACGTTGGAGCGGTGCCAAGTCCCGCCGCGGCAGCCGCAGCGTGATCAGGCTTTGCCCCAGCGCATCGCGGGGCACGCGCTGGGCTGCTTTGCCGGATCGCAGGAAGTGATCGAGGAGCCGCTTGCGGTCGGCAAAGCTCCAGCCCAGTGCTTCCAGCTCATCGGGCGGCACCGACAGCAGCGCGAGCGCGAATTCCATGATGTCGTCGAAGGCGAGGACGAGGCGGACCGTCCGTCCGCCTCGCCTGCGCCAGCGCTCGCCAAGACCGTTTGTCATGGGAGCGGGATGATGCCATCGACCGCGCGCCATTCGGTGGGTCCGATCGACCGGCCATGGGCGATCCGGACCGAATGGAGCGCGGCCTCGATCTCGCGCCGCCAATAGTCGAGAAAATCGAACAGCACCGGGAAATCGGGCGCAAGATCATATTCCTGCCAGATGAACAGCTGGAGAAGCGACGGCGCATCGGACCGGTAATAATGGATCTCGGCTGTGGTGAGACCATAGCCCTCCAACTGCGCGATGAAGCCGCGATCGCTCATTGCAGCGGTCGGCCGTCAGTCCGTGGCTCATCGAGCGATCGCATCGCGGCGAAGACCTCATCGATCGGGACGGCGCGCTTGGCGCCGGGCGGCTTTCGCATCGCCGGCTGGTCCTTCACCGCCGAGCGGTCGGATGCCCAGGAGGCGAGGATGGCGCGTTTGACCTCCGGCTCCAGGCTCGGATGGTGCGCAACGTCGAAGGGGTGCAGGAAACGGGAAAATGGCTGCGACATGGTCTTGGCTCCTTTCCTTGTGTCGCTCCTTTCTCATGCGTGGGCGGTGCCGCACGCGGCACAAGATTTTGGTGCTGGTCTGAGTCGCGTCAAGAGAGAAGATGTCGGCCATGTCGCTGAAAAGGGCTGGATTTGGCACTCTGGGGAGATGAGTGCCAAAAAATTTCCTTTGCCCTCTTGAACCCGAAAATCTCTTTTCCTAGTTCACGCGAACCTGTCGTTCAGATGAACGGCAGGGACATCACAACCTGTTTTGCATCTGGAGGTTATGCATGCATTTCCGCCCCTTGCACGACCGTGTGGTCGTACGCCGCATCGAAGCCGAGGAAAAAACCTCGGGCGGCATCATCATTCCCGACACCGCCAAGGAAAAGCCGCAGGAAGGCGAAGTCGTGGCCGTCGGCCCCGGCGCGCGCGACGATAGCGGAGCGCTCGTCGAACTGTCCGTCAAGGCCGGCGACCGCATCCTGTTCGGCAAATGGTCGGGCACCGAGGTCAAGATCGATGGCGAAGATCTGCTCATTATGAAGGAGAGCGACATTCTTGGCGTGATCGACAATGTCGTGCCTCTAAAGCAGGCGGCCTGAGCCCGCCTGCCATCCCTCTAACCATCAGGAAGGAAATTGAGAAAGGAGCAGGCAGATGGCTGCCAAGGAAGTGAAGTTCGCGTCGGACGCGCGTGACCGCATGCTGCGGGGCGTCGATACGCTGGCCAACGCCGTCAAGGTGACGCTGGGTCCCAAGGGGCGCAACGTCGTCATCGCGAAGTCGTTCGGGGCGCCCCGCATCACCAAGGACGGCGTCACCGTCGCCAAGGAGATCGAGCTCGCCGACAAGTTCGAGAATATGGGCGCGCAGATGTTGCGCGAGGTCGCCAACAAGCAGAACGACAAGGCGGGCGACGGCACCACCACCGCGACCGTTCTCGCCCAGGCGATCGTGCGCGAGGGCTCGAAAGCCGTCGCCGCCGGCATGAACCCGATGGACGTCAAGCGCGGCATCGACCTTGCCGTCGGCGCGGTCGTCAAGGACCTCGAAGCCCACGCCAAGAAGGTCGGCGCCAACAGTGAGATCGCGCAGGTCGCGACCATCTCGGCGAACGGCGACGAGGAGGTCGGGCGCATCCTGGCCGAAGCGATGGAGAAGGTCGGCAACGAGGGCGTGATCACCGTCGAAGAAGCCAAGAGCCTCGAGACCGAACTCGAGACGGTCGAGGGCATGCAGTTCGACCGGGGCTATCTGTCGCCCTACTTCATCACCAATGCCGAGAAGCTCAAGGTCGAGCTCGACGATCCTTACATCCTCATCCACGAGAAGAAGCTCTCGAACCTGCAGGCGCTGGTGCCGCTGCTCGAGAAGGTCGTCCAGTCCGGCCGGCCGTTGCTGATCATCGCCGAGGATGTCGAGGGCGAAGCGCTGGCGACGCTCGTGGTCAACAAGCTGCGCGGCGGGCTGAAGATTGCCGCGGTCAAGGCGCCGGGCTTCGGCGATCGCCGCAAGGCGATGCTCGAGGATATCGCCATCCTGACCGGCGGCAACACCGTCTCGGAGGATCTCGGCATCAAGCTCGAGAATGTCACGATCAACATGCTCGGCCGGGCCAAGAAGGTCGTGATCGACAAGGACAACACGACCATCATCGACGGCGTGGGGCAGAAGACCGATATCGACAGCCGCGTCGCGCAACTGCGCCAGCAGATCGAGACCACCATATCCGACTATGACCGTGAGAAGTTGCAGGAGCGCGTCGCCAAGCTCGCTGGCGGCGTGGCGGTGATCCGGGTCGGCGGCGCGACCGAGGTCGAGGTCAAAGAGAAGAAGGACCGTGTCGACGACGCGCTCCATGCGACCCGCGCCGCGGTCGAAGAAGGCATCCTGCCCGGCGGCGGCATCGCGCTGCTTCGCGCGATCAAGGCGCTCGACGGTCTGAAAGCCGCCAATGACGATCAGCAGTCCGGCATCGACATCATCCGCCGGGCGCTGCGCGCACCGGCGCGGCAGATCGCCGAGAATGCCGGTGAGGACGGCGCCTACATCGTCGGCAAGCTGCTCGAAAGTTCCGACTATAACTGGGGCTTCAACGCCGCCACCGCTGAGTATCAGGATCTCGTCCAGGCGGGCGTGATCGATCCGGCTAAAGTGGTGCGCACGGCGCTGCAGGACGCCGCCTCGGTCGCCTCGCTCCTCATCACCACCGAGGCGCTCGTCGCCGAGGTGCCGAAGGAGGAGAAATCCGCGCCGATGCCGGCGATGGATTATTGATTGATGGGAGGCCCGGTACGCCGGGCCTCCGGTCTCTCCGGCATGACCTGATCTCGATGTTTCGATAGTGCAGTTGCCGAGCGCTTGACCCCAGGTCGGATTGGCGGTTCAGGCGGCCTACTTCCCCCTCCAGGCCGACTAACCGAACCTTGTAACTAAGTTCCGCACTGCAGAGGCCGTAATTAATTCCAAAGCCTCAACGGGCACCAAAGCCCGTCGCCCAGGAGCCGTCTCCTAGCGAGCGCCTTCACCGCCCTAACGGCATGCCTAGCAGCCGTGGCTTAGCGACTTTCTCGTTTCACCAACCTTTCGGGACGCTTGCGAATGGCAGCTCTTGATTGAATCAGCCATTCGGCGAAGTCTCTGCGGATGGCGGCTTCGTCCCAGGCCCTGCCTTCCGGTGTCGACCCTTATCGGTCGCTCCGGGTCTAAATCTCGTTGCCCAGGAGCGGCCAGGCAGCTTTCCCCGTGGAGCGCTTTATAGGGCCCGGCGACCGGCACCAGCGGATTTGACGGCCGATCGGAAGGTTAACCCCTTTCCAAGGGAACCAATTTTCGTTGCGTTTATTTCGAATATGCGCTACTGGATTGGTCAACCACGGAGAGTTCCAATGACGTTGCCTTCGCATTCAGAGCCGTTCGGCGGCCATATGCCGTCGGCTGATGACCGTCAGATCGCTAACCAGCTTCGTCGCATGCTTGCTGCTCAAAAGTCGGGAGAAGCAACCTTGCGTGTACGGGAGCCGGAATCGAAGAGGCCGGTCGAAATCACTCTCACTCCCGCCATGTCTGACCTGTTTCTTGAATTGCTGCGCCATATCGGCAGCGGCAGTGCGGTGACACTTGTACCGATCCAGGAAATGCTGACGACACAGCAAGCCGCCGACCTCCTCAATGTATCACGTCCATACCTAATCAAGCTGCTTGAGCAGGAGGCCATGCCTTACACTCTGATAGGACGACATCGCCGTATCCGGGCCGATGACGTGTTCCGCTACAAGGCGCAGCGCGATGATGAGCGTTCGCGGGCCCTCGACGAACTCATTAGCGGCGATGCGGACTTAGTTTGAACCGTGTTCGCAAACCGCTACACTGCCCTCATTGATGCCTGTACGCTCGCCAGTGTCTGGCGGCGCAACTTGCTGCTGTCGCTTGCCGAAGCCGAATTTTTCCGCATCCGCTGGTCAGAGCCCATTCTGAACGAGACCAAAGCAGCCCTGATCAAGATGGCGCGAGAGCGCGATCTCGACGATCCTGAGGCGAGAGGGGCGCGAGCGGTAAAGGCCATGCAGATGGCCTTTCCGGAAGCCATGGTTGAAGACTTCAAGCTGATTGGTAGCGCCCAGTTTGGCTTACCCGACCCTGGGGACGAACACGTCATCGCCGCTGCCGTCAAAACGCAAGCCCAAGCCCTCGTCACCGAGAATCTAAAAGATTTTCCAGCGGCCATCCTCAGCAAGCTCAACATCGAGGCGCGAAGCGCCGACGACTTCATCGCCGACACCGTTGCCCTTGATGAGGGACGGGCGATCGCCGCCATCCGGAAAATGCGGGAGCGCCTGAAGCGACCTGAAATGTCCCCTGAAGATATTCTGCGGGCGTTGGAAGCCAACGGGCTGCTTGAAACTGCTTCGGTCCTCACTCCCCACCTTAGCTCGATCTAAAGGCCCGCTTCAAACATCTCCGACCCTTATCGGTCGCTCAGCCGTGAAATTTCGATCCCTAGCTGCGGACGGTCGGCAATCCTGACAGGTGTCGACCGCTATGCGTCGTTCATGAGAGCCCCGTTCAACGCCTACTCGCGACAGAATGGCCACTCCTTCGAAACGAAAGGCGGATCGACTGAGCGTAAACTTGTCCGTTTAGCTAGGGACGCCGCGAGCTGGGGCGGGGAACCAGTTGGTCCAGTACGTCAGCATTGTCTCGGCCCCAGCCATATAGAAGTTCGACCGGCTCGACGAAGCGTCGGCCAAGATCCGTCAGGCGATACTCCACCATCGGCGGAATGGCGCTCTGAACATGGCGGCTGATCAACCCGCTCGCCTCCATGTCGCGTACAGTCTGCGTCAGCATTTTCTTCGAGATGCCGGGCAGGCTGCGCAGCAGTACGCCAGTGCGTGCATGTCCGTCATGACGGGCGTGGAGCGTGTGCAGGACCATACTGGTCCATTTGGTGGCGAACAGTTCCAGCACACGGCGGGGCGCGCAATCCTCTCGCCATTCATGGTCTGATGTTCCGGGCTGCATGTGGTTACCTTTTGGTGCCTGGGGTCGTGAATGGTGCCGTCTAGACCCAGCACACGACAATGCCTAGCTCGGATGGGACAAGGAGATGTTCATGACGAAAACGGCATTGGTGGTGGGCGCTAGCGGCATCGTCGGCGGCGCGACGGCTCAACTCTTGGTCGAACACGGCTGGGCGGTGCATGGCCTGGCGCGACGGCCCACCGATCTGGCAGGCGTCCAGCCGGTTGCAGCGGATCTGCAGGATGCCGCCGCGACCGCCGAGGCGCTGCGCAACATTAATCCGGATGCCGTATTTATTACGACCTGGCTCCGGCAGGACAGCGAAGCGGAGAACATCCGCGTCAATTCGGCCATGGTCCGCAACCTGCTGGATGGCCTCCCTAAGCCCCAGCGTCCGCGTCACGTCGCGCTGGTCACCGGTCTGAAGCACTATCTCGGGCCATTCGAGGCTTATGGAAAGGGCACGCTGCCCCAGACCCCGTTCCGCGAAGAACAGGAGCGCCTCGACGTCGAGAATTTCTATTATGCTCAGGAGGACGAGGTTTTCGTCGCAGCTGCGCGCGATGGCTTCACTTGGAGCGTACACCGTCCGCACACCGTGATCGGTTTGGCTGTGGGCAACGCGATGAACATGGGCACTACGCTGGCGGTCTATGCGACGCTATGCCGCCAGACGGGGCGGCCGTTCACCTTCCCAGGTTCCGCTGCGCAGTGGTCGGGGCTCACCGACATGACCGACGCCAGTCAACTTGCGCATCACTTGCTGTGGGCGACGGAAACCGAGGCTGCACATGATGAGGCCTTCAATGTGGTCAATGGTGACATCTTTCGCTGGCAATGGATGTGGGCTCGCATCGCTGACTGGTTCGGTATCGAGGCCGCGCCATTCGATGGCACAATTCGGCCGCTAGAGCAGCAAATGGCGGGTGATGTTGCACTGTGGCGCGAGATTGCGACCCACGAGGGACTAGCGGAACCGGAACTCTCGCGCCTCGCTTCACCCTGGCATACTGATGCCGATCTGGGCCGTCCCATCGAGGTCGTGACAGACATGTCCAAAAGCCGGCGCCTTGGTTTCACCGGTTACCAACCCACCGCCGATGCGTTCTTTGCCCTGTTCAAGCGACTACGCACTAATAGACTGATCCCGTGAAGGGCTGCGAGATCAGTCCGAGTTTCCGGCAGGCGGCGACCCTTGTCGGCTGCTCAGCCGCCAAAGCTGATGCCACGGTGCGGATGCTCCTGTTCGGCAGGTCGCGACCGAGGCTGTGTAAAAACGCGGGGCGGCGAAGGCGGCAGGTTTTGGTGAGATGGTGGCTGGGCAAGGTATTGCTGAAGGCGCGCTTCGCGATCAGGTCCGGATCGCGGCGATGAGGGGCTGGACGCCCATGATTTGGATCATCCGCTTCATGTTGTAGGCCAGCACGCACAAACTCATCTCGGTTCTGACGTTTTTTAGGGTCGTGGTCAGAAAATGCGTGCTGCCCATCCAGGATTTGAGGGTGCCAAAGACATGCTCGACGGTCCGGCGACGGATGCCCATGGCATTGGGTAATAGGTCGAGCCGCTTTTGCATGGCATCGATGACCGCCTCATGCTTCCACCGTTTGACCCGCTTCACGTATTCAGTGGTGCAGCGCGGTCGTAGAACGCAGCTCTGGCAGGCGCTCAGGTTGCGGTAGTGATCAATGTCGCCGTGATGATCGGACCGTGCACGCGCCTTGGTCAGATGTTCCCCTGCCGGGCAGGTATAATGGTCGTTGTCGGCATCGTACACGAAGTCAGCCTTGGTGAATAAGCCGCGCTGGGCTTTGCCGGATGTGTCGGTTCTGGGTACGCAGGGTAAAATGCCGGTGCCTTCGCATTCCAGCACCTGTTCGCCGTTCATATAACCGCGATCCGCGAGGACGGTGATTTCAGGTTCGGCGATGGCTGCCTGGGCTAGCCGGCTCATTGGCGCGAGTTGCGCCCGGTCGTTGCCCTCGTTCACCACTTCATGCGCGACAATGAGGTGGTGTTCGGCATCCACCGCTGCCTGCAAATTGTAGCCGACGATTTCAGTACCTCGACCGCTGCTGTTCATGGACCTGGCATCCGGATCGGTCAGCGATACCTGATGATCGGGCGCCGCTTCGACTTGTGCGGCCATCTCCTTCAGGAACCGCATCTGCCCGCGCAAGCCAGCGATCTTCTCCCGGATTTGCTCAACCCGTGCCTGCGCGACGTCGCTTGTCTCACGATCAGCACGGTCGAGTGCGGCAAGGTAGCGCTCGATGCTGGCCTCGACCTGTTCGATCCGCTTGATCGCTTTGTGTTCTGTGTAGTTGCGATCCCGATTGTTCACCGCTTTGAACTTGCTGCCATCGATCGCGACCGTTGCCTGTCCGAAAAGGCTCAACTGCCGGCACAGCATCACAAACTGGCTGCAGACCGCCCGGTGCGTATTTCAGAAGTTCTGGACAGCCGTTTCACAAAATCGCGGACAGGCGTTTCGCTAAGTCCCGGACAGTCGGCGCAGTTTGGTCATAGGTGCCTTGTTGTGGTTCAGGCGGTTATGATTTCGGCTTTCTCTATGTCGGTCAAGAGGGGCGCGGGTCGAGTTTTGCGCATGCTGTCGCCTTCGAGTGTTATGCGGTGGGCATTGTGTACCAGGCGGTCGAGGATGGCGTCAGCGATCGTGGGGGCACCGATCATTTCGTGCCACTGAGCGACCGGTAACTGAGCCGTAATCAAGGTGGATTTACGCTTGTAGCGCTCCTCGAAGATTTCAAGCAGATCGCCGCGCTGCTGCTCGGTCAGCCCATGGCTGCCCCAGTCGTCGAGCACGAGCAGTTGGATGCGGGTGAGCTTGTCGATCAGGCGCGGGAAGCGGCCGTCGAGCCGGGCCATTGCCAGATCTTCGAACAGTCGGGGCATGCGAACGTAGAGTACCGAGTAGTCGAGCCGGGCTGCCTGACGGGCGAACGCACACCCCAACCAGGTTTTCCCCGTACCGGTTGGCCCTGTAATGATTAGATGTTCATGCGCCTTGAGCCAGTCGCCCTGCGCAAGCGCCAGGACGCTGCGGCGATCCAGCTTGCGGTGCGCGGCGAAGTCAATGTTCTCGATACAGGCGTCGCTGAATTCGTAGTCGCGCGGCCGTAAGCCGGTTGGCGAGCCGCTTGTCACAGCGCATCGCCATCTCCCGATCGAGCATCAGCCCGAGCCATTCGTCCCGGGCGAGCCCTTCGCTTCCCGCCTGTTCGGCAAGTTCACGGTAAGCACTCGCCATCCCGGCGAGCCCCAGCGTCTGCATCTGGTCCAACATGGGGTGTGTCAGCATGATCGTCGCTTCCTTTCACTGATAGTAGACCCCACCGCGGATGTTGCCGTGCGATGGAGCTGACCGGATCGGTTCTTGGGCAGGACTGGCCTGATCCAGCCCGGATTTGAGGATCGAGAGGACCGAGGCATATGTGGTGACCTCGATTGCCAGCGCGCGGTCACAGGCCGCATCGAGACGGACATGGCCATAGCCGCGCCCTAGCGAGAGGATGCCCATCGCCGAGCGATAACCCTGCTCGGGATGGCGCCGATCACGCATCATGCGCTCGACCATGACCGCCACGTTGGTGCCCATCCTGGCCGCGCGCTCGATCAGCGATGCCGGCGTCCGGTCGGCATAACGCTGGTGAGCCTTGGGCATATGGGCGTTGACGCTGATGTGGAACCCGCGCTGCGAACTGCGAACATGGCTGGCGACCCGTTTGTGATCCTGGAAGATCTCAACCACCCGCTGGGTCAGCCGCACATCGACCTTGCGGCCGATCAGACCATGCGGAACCGAGTAAAAGTTGCGGTCGACGGCAACGTGGTAATCGGGATGAACCTTGGCGCTCTTCCATTCAGCGTATTCGAACGGGGTAACCGGCAGCGCCTTGAGCGCCGCGCGCTCGATCTCGTCGAACAGCTCGCGGCGCGAACGACCGACGTGACGCATCGTCTTGCCATTGAGAACTTCGAGCAAGTGGCCGATCTCGGCATTGAGCACCGCCAGGTCGAAGAACTGCCGATTGCGCAAGCGCGCGATGATCCACCTTTCCGCGATCAGCACCGCGCCCTCGATCTTCCCCTTGTCCCTCGGCTTCGCCGGCCGGCTCGGCAGGACCGTCGTGTCGTAATGCTCTGCCATCGCGGCAAAGGTCGTAGTCAGGGTCGGTTCGAACCATAGCGCCTTGACCACCCCCGCCTTGAGATTGTCGCAGACAATGGAAGCGGGCACTCCGCCGAAGTACTCCAGCGCCCGGACCTGGCCCTCAATCCAGTCAGGCAGCCGCTGGTGCAGGCTCGCCACCGCAAAGGTGTAGCTCGAGGCCCCAAGCACCGCGACGAACAGCTGTGCTTGGTGGATCTCGCCGGTGCTGGGGTCGATCAACGGGATCGTTTGACCGGCGTAATCAGTCTGCATCACCGCACCGGCGGCATGCCGATGCCGATAGGTCGGGTGGGCGCGCTTCTCGTGCGCGCCGAACTTGTCACAGAACCAGGTGTAGCCAAAGCCGTCGGGATGAGCCTCGCGGTATTCCTGCCACAACAACAGCAGCGTCACGCTTTTGCGCTTCATCTCACGGGAGACCAGTTGACAGTCCGGCTCGCTCGTATCCCGCGGCGGCCGTCCCATTTGCCGGAAGAGTTTGCGCTCCAGCGCGGCGTCATCGCCGCCGCCATCTGGCATCGGCCAACTGTCCAGCCCCGCCTCACGCGCCCGCAGCAGGTAAGTCGACACGGTCGACTTGCTCAGCCCAAGCCGCTCCGACACTTCGCACACCGAGAGCCCACTCTCATGGGTCAGCCGCAATATCGATCTGATGTCCTTCACGTCCGCTCGTCTCGGTTGATTCCGTCTCGGCATGGTCCCTCCAAGCTCCGCTTGCGGGGACGTTCATGCCAAACCGGCGCACCCAATGACCAACCGCACAAACTGTCCGGGACTTAGAGGGGATTTCGATCATTCTGGTTCGTAGCCACATGATCTGAAGTAGTTGGCGCATTCCTGAGGCTGGAAGATATCGACGAGTTTGCCGATCAAGCTCCACAGGCCACTGACGGTACGCTCGCCCGCTTTACGGAGCATGGCCTTGAGGCGGGAGAACGCTTTCTCGATCGGGTTGAAGTCGGGGCTGTAGGCGAGAGAAAGCGCAGGGTTGCGCCTGCGGCCTCGATGAGCACCTGCACCGATGCGCGCTTGTGGCTCGACAGGTTGATGGGGTGGACGCCCCCGGCGGCATCTATGTGCCAGAATGGTGGTGTTGCACCAACAAGGAGGCGTCCGTGGAACAGATTATCACAGTCGGGCTGGATTTGGCCAAACACGTTTTTCAGGTGCATGGCGCAGATCGCGATGGCGCGGTGGTTATGCGGAAGAAGCTCCGGCGTGAGCAGTTACTTGGCTTCTTCGCTGAGCTGCCCCGTTGCACGGTCGCTATGGAGGCGTGCGGCGGCGCGCATCATTGGGCGCGTGAGATTGGGCGGCTCGGTCACGATGTGAAGCTGATCGCGCCTGCGTACGTGAAGCCGTTCGTGAAGCGACAGAAGAACGACATGGCTGATGCCGAGGCGATCTGCGAGGCTGCGCAGCGCGATGCTGTGCGCCAGCCACTCGTACTCGTCGGAATAGACGTCCAGTTCGGTGCCGAAGGGATGCGCCGCAACATCACCCTTTGCCCGCGCATAGACCAGAGCGCGCTCATCTTGGCTGAAGGGGCGGCCATCGAGATCGCTCTCGACGATGTAGGATCGCACGAACGGGCGCAGCCACTCGAAGAACCAGCGGAACCGGGCGGAAGCGGGATAGTTCCGCCGCAGCGAGTGCTGCATCTGGATCAGGTCGAGCAGCGACACCGCCAGCGTGGGAATGCTCAGCAGCAGCAACCAGAACGCAGCCGGGTGACGCAGGCCGACGATGATCGCCACGGCAGTTGCCGCCAGTCCCGCCAGCAGAAAGAGATTGCGCGACAATGCGTGATCGCGCGTCAATGCGGCTGCGAGCCCCGAACTGCGCCTCACAGCCATCGATCCGCCATCCGACCGCCATCTTGCGATAGGGCCGCGACCTCATGCGGTGCGCAGCCTGCCGCCTCCATCATTTCCGTCCGCGCCCTCACGACCGCCTCGCCCTTTGTCGTCATCCGTTGTTTCCCGCGTGTATCCCACGATCACAGCGGAAAAGCGCGAGCAGCCGCGGGTGTTCCGAGCTACTATCATCGGCCGCTCCCGATCGAATGGATAAGCCCGTCCGCGATCCATCGGCCCAGCCATTGCCCCGAGAGCATCGCGCCGCGCTCTTCGCCGAAGCACTCGGCGGCATGCACGCAGAGCTGGCCGAAAGACACCCCGGCGGGTGCCTCGATGAGCGCCCGGCGTTCCCCTCCCTCGACGAGCCGGGCGATCGATCGATCGCCCTGCCGCCAGACCAGCGCACCAGCGGCTTCGTCCAACCGCGAGACCGGTGGCGGTACGCGATCGGCCCCCAGTGCCGACCAGATCGCAAAGGCATTGGTGGAGAGGTGGACGATGCGCAGGGCCGGCGCGAAGTGGAGGACGGCATTCTCCCAGTCGATGTCGTGCAGGCCATCTATGCCGAGCACTTCATGGTCGGCGGCGACGAAGGCTTCCTCCAGCGCCAGCTCGATCCACGCGATCTCGGCGACTTCGGGATCCTCGGCGTGCAGCCGGTCGAGCGTCGCCGGAAATCCTTGCGAATAGGCATCGAGCGTCCAGCTGGACGGCGGCACGCCATCGATATGAAGCGCGGCGGCGCGGAGAAAGGCGGTGTCCCCGATCCAGGCGCGCGTTCGTGCGAAGCTGCTTTCGAGACAAGCGACGAGTTGCGAGCGATAGGTGTTCTGATAGACGGCGAGACCGGGCGCAGCGGCAGCCCCCATCCGCCCTGCCGCTTCCGCATCCTCGAGCACCAGCCAGCTTTGCATATCGCGCTGGAGCGAGAGCAGGTTCATGCCGCGTGCTCCAGCCTCTCGGAGGCGATGGCGCGCGCCGTCTCCAATTCCCGCAGCAGGTCGGCCAATGGCGGGATGTCGTCGTCACGCTCGATCATCGTCGCAACCGGACCGAGCCGGGGAAGGACAAGGGCGTAAAGCTCCCACACCGATGCCGGCACCGGCCGGTCATGGGTATCGACCAGCAGGGCCGCACCCTGACTGTGCCCCGCCAGATGGACCTGCCTGACATGCTCGTGCGGGATGCCGTCAAGGTAGGAGCGCGGATCGAAGCGATGGTTGGCGGCGCTGACGAAGACATTGTTGATGTCCAGCAGCAGCCCGCACCCGGTTCGCCGGCAAACGGCATCGAGGAACTGCCATTCGGTCATGTCGGCAGGCTCGAACTGGATGTAGCTGGACGGGTTCTCGACCAGCATGGCGCGTCCGAGCACCTCCTGCGCCCGGTCCACATTGGCGCATACGATGTCCAGCGCTTCCTTCGTGTAAGGCAGCGGCAGCAGGTCGTGCGAATTGAAGCCGTCGATGCGCGACCAGCTGAGATGGTCGGAGACGAACAGCGGCTCGATCTCATCCACCAGCATGCGCAATCGCGCGAGATAGGCGACATCTAGTCCGTCGGCCGAGCCGATCGACATGGAGACGCCGTGCAGTGCGACGGGGTAGCGCTCGCGGATGTCCCGAAGGATCCGGCGAGGCCGACCGCCATCGACCATGAAGTTCTCCGAGATCACCTCGAGAAAGTCGACCTCGATCCTGCTCTCGAGGAAGTCGGCGTAATGCGGCTTGCGCAGGCCGAGACCGAAACCGGCGAAGGACGGGACCATCAGCATCTCCCTGTGCTGGAGGGGCGGCCCGGCGCCCGAGACGCCGGGCCGGGCTGCTTACTTCGGCTCGGTCAGGCTGCCGCCTGCGGCCTTGCATGCCTTGACCGTCATCGCCTTGAAGCCGTGGCCCTTGCACTCGTTCTGGCCCTTGCATTCGTTCTTCGCGGTCTTGCAGTCCGACGTGCCCTTGCAGCTGTTGATGCCGTAGCAGTGGACGGTCTCACCGCCTTCCGCCGCCGCCATGGCCGGAACCGAGGCGGTGGCGATCGCGATGATAGCAGCGGAGGCGGCAACGCCGAGACGGGTGTCGATGGTCATCATGGTAAGCTCTCCGAATGGTTGTGCCGTTCTGGCATCGGTCATTCGCGGGAGCGGCCGGGAAGGTTACAGTCCGCCGGAGAAATCCGTCGCCATCACCAGCGCAGCAGGCGCGGCCCGAGGAGGGCGCCCAGCAGCGTGGCGAGCAGTATTCCCAGCGAGTACCAGGTCAGCACGAAGATCGCCGACACCTCCGGACAGTGGATGCAGTAGATCGTGGCGGAGAACGCCCCGGAAAGCAGGCCGGCAGCGGCGCCTGCCGCGCGCAGCCGGGTCGGGGCGAGCCTGCGGAACGCCCACAGCAGGCCCGCAAAGATCGGGATCGACAGGGTGAACACGATCAGGGAGCAGACCTGCCAGCTATGGCCGAGCCACATCGCCAGCCAGTCCGCGGACGGTGTCTGCGTCAGTTCCACCAGACCGACGCCGACCAGCAGCGCCACCGGCACCGTCCCCAGCCAGAGACCCCGCAGCCGGCCACCGTCGGGACGCGCCAGCTGCATCGCCATGGCCATGCCCGCGACCGCCAGCGACAGAGTAAAGCTCCACTTCATCCAGAAGCTGAACCCGCCCATCGCGACGGCAAGATCGGCACGCGGGCCAAGCGACAGCACGATCAGCACGGCCGAGACGATGCCGCCCGCAACCGCGCCGATGACGATACGATGCCGCATCGCGTTGCGCGAAACCGGTCCAACCTCCCGCGCGAGTTCCCGGATGAGATCGTCGGTGTTCATCGCGATCCTCCCTGTACGCGGGCGATCAACGCCTTCAATCCGCGATGGACGGAAACCTTGACGTCGGACTCGCTGAGCTGGCCCGCTTCCGCCGCTTCGGCGACGCTCAGGCCCTCGATCCTGGTGGCCCGGATCATCCGTGCCTGCTTGGGCGGCAGATCGGTAAGCAGCTCATCGATATCCAGCCGCGCGATCGCCTCGGCCTCGAAATCCTGAGCGACCAGCGTCTCCTTCAGCCCGTCGATCGCGGTGAAACGCCCCGCACGCCGGAAATGGTCGACCATCTTGTAGCGGGCGACCGCATACATCCAGGCGGTGAAGGCCCGGTCACGATCGTAACTGGCCCGACGGGTATGAACGGCTATGAGCGTTTCCTGCACCAAATCCTCGACATCGTCGTCGGCGCCGCGAAGCCGGCGTCGATAGAATCCCCGCAGCACGGGGACGAGCAGGCGCAGCAATGCCGCATGGGCCGCGGCATCGCCGTCGAGCCCATCGATCATCAAGCTGCGTAGGACGTCCTCGTTCGCCTGCATTCACACTCCTCACACCCGGGTTCGTCGCGGCGGGCCGGACGGTTACAGGCGATGCGGGAAAACTTTTCAGGGGCGCCGGTGTAACCCGGATCGGTCCAGCCGCGAATGGCTGTTCGTGACCCGGGTTTCCCCCGCCTCCTCCCCGGGCACCGCGCGGTCCGGCCTTCGCCGCCGGGCCGCGCGCAGAGGCGCCCATTCGAAAAGGACATGACCATGCGCTCCACCCATGCCGCCCTGGCGGCGAGCATCGCCATCGCTTCGGTGGCCTTCTCCGCAACCGCCGACGCGCAGACCAGGCCGAAGATGGAGAAGTGCTACGGCGTCTCGCTCGCCGGGAAGAACGACTGTGCCGCAGGCCCCGGCACCAGCTGCGCGGGGACATCGAAGGTCGATTACCAGGGCAATGCGTGGAAACTGGTGAAGGCCGGCACCTGCACCTCGATCAAGACGCCCAGGGGCAACGGCGCACTCTCGCCAAAGTCATGATGGACATCGGCCGGAACGTCCCCGTTCCGGCCTGTTCCCTCCCCGATGGAGACACCCCGATGAACCTCAGGCCGAATATCCGCCACCGCGTCGCCGAGCGGATTTCCACGCTGCTTCCCGACGCGCTTCTGCTGCTTGTGGCGCGTCTCGGGATCGCGGCGGTCTTCTTCCTGTCCGGCCGCACCAAAGTGGATGGGATCCTGACCATCACGGACGGCACCTACGAACTGTTTCGCAGCGAATACGCGCTGCCGCTGGTCCCGCCCGATATCGCTGCAGTGCTGGCGGCCTGGTCGGAACACCTGTTCCCGCTGCTGCTGGTGCTGGGCCTGGGTACGCGGTTCGCGGCGCTGGCCCTGCTCGGCATGACGGCCGTCATCCAGCTGTTCGTCTATCCGGATGCCTGGCCGACGCATCTCAGTTGGGCCGCGATCCTGCTTCCGCTGCTCGCGCGCGGCGGCGGGAGGTGGTCGATCGATGCTCTCTGGTGTCACCCAACGCGCGGATGACTACCACAGGCCATTCGCAACAATGCTGATTCGACAGCACTAGGAGCTCCGGATCAGGCCGCCGATCCTGCCCTTCTTCCTGTCGTCGGAAAACAGCGACGTCGCGTCCACCCCGAAGGTTTCGGAAACGGTGGCGGCGACGATATCCTCCAGCGCGGCGGTAGGCCGCAGATCACGCCCTTCGTAGAGCGCCTGCGTGGCAAGCCCCGGCCAGTCCGCGATCACGCGCCCACCCTTCACTGCGCCGCCGACGAGCAGCGCGGCGGAGCCGGTGCCGTGGTCGGTCCCGCCCGTGCCGTTCACCGCCACAGTCCGCCCAAATTCGGTCGCGACGAGCACAACCGTCTGGCTCCAGGCGGCACCCATTCCGTCGCGCAGGGCGGCAATGAGCGTATCGAGCCGCTTGAGCTGCGCCGCCAGCCTTCCGGCCTGCCCGCTGTGCGTATCCCATCCGCCGGTCTCGATCATGGCAATGCGCGGACCATCGGGGCGGGCAAGGAACCCTGCAGCAAGCTTGCCGACAGTAGCGGGATCCTGGCCCTTGGCGTCCTCTCCCGCCTGCTCGCGGGTGGTCGTCGCGGCAGTCCATAAGACATGGAGCGCCGCGTCCTGTGCATAGAGTTGGTCCACCCGCGCCATCAGGTCATCCGTCGCGCGCGGCAGGCCGGAGGCGGCGTAGGAAGTCACGGCCGCGGCACCGCGCAGGGCGAGTGGCACCGTGGGCGCAAAGGCGATGGGCTCGGCTGTCTGCCCCGGCATCAGGCCGACCAGCCGGTTCATCCAGCCGTCCTTGAGCGCATAGGGACGGCTGCCGCCCGTCTCCAGCACGTTCTGCCCGTCGAAGTGCGACCGCTCGCGATAGGCCGAGGCGACCGCATGAAAGCCGATGACCTGCCCCGCACCATACATCCTGCCGGTCTCCGCCAGCGCGGGATGAAGGCCGAACATCCCGTCCAGCTTCGTCATCCCCGCCGGGTCGACCGCAAGCGCACCCCGCTGCCGCGCATAGTCCGGGTCCCCATGCGGCACCAGAGTATGCAGCCCGTCGGCTGCGCCGCGCTGGATGACGAAGACGAAGCGCCGTTCGCCCGGTGCGGCAGCAAAGGCAACGCGCGGGCAGAAAAGCAGCCCGGCGCCGACTGCGGCCATGTCGCGCAGGACGTGACGGCGGGAGCGGATCATGGTCATCTCCTCAGGAATTCCGGCGAGACCAGCAACAGCGCAAGACCGATCGGCAGGCTCTCCGCCCGCGCGATGGCCTGCGCGGTCTGTGACGACAGCGCGCCGGGAAGCAGCCGCGGCGCAAGCTCGCGCGGGTCGATGCGGTCGGCGGCGCGAGTGGCGAGGCGCTGGGCCATCTCGACCCGGCGCAGCAGGATATCCGGCGCGGCCCAGCTTGCGGCGATATCGTCGAAACCAGCGGGCGATCCCGGTCGCCAGACCGGCTGGCCAAGCTGCTGCATGATACCGGCGACCTGCACCTCGCCCGCGTCGCCCATGCCGAGACCGCGCATGGAGGACACCAGCCATTCCCACGGCGTCTTGAACTTGACCGGCGGGGGCGACCAGCTCTCCGGCGCATCGACGAGCGCGCGGTAGAGCGTCGGCAGATCGCCGTTGCTCTTTTGGAATGCATCAGACAGACGGCGCACCAGCGCGGGTAGCGGATCGTCGGCGACGAAATGCCGCGCCAGCTTCGTGGCGACATGCTGCGCGGTTGCCGGAGCGGCGGCAAGGTCACGCATCACCGCCATCGCCTGATCCTCGCCCGATTGCGCGTAAGTACGCCCCATGATGGTGCGTGGCCCCGGCTCGTGCAGCATGGGACGGAACACGAAGCCGCCGGGCGTGCCTGCTCGTCCACCCTTGCCGCCGCGTCCCAGCCCTGCCGTGCTCCAGCCGGTAAGGGCGCGGGCGAACTCGGTCACGTCCGCCTGCGTATAGCCGGTGCGAGCGCCCAGCGTGTGCAGTTCCATGATTTCTCGTGCAAGGTTCTCGTTGAGGCCGGGCGCCTTGGCCGAGTTGCGCCCGGCAGCCCTCTGCGCGAACGGACTGCCCGGGCCGACCGACTGCGTCTGGTCGAGAAAAAGCTGCATCGCCGGATGCCGCTCCACGGCGAGCAGCATGTCCTCGAAACGGCCCAGCACATGCGGCCGGATCGCCTCTGCCTCGAACGCGCCGGCGAAGGGGATGACTGTCTGCTTGTCAGCGGAGATGGCGAAATGGTTAGACCAGAAGTGGACGAGCCGCTCGACGAACGGCGTCGACGTGCCCAGCGCGCTCGTCGCCCGCGCATTCACCGCGACGCGGTAGAGATCGCGCCCGTCGCGGCGCAGTTCCATCCGGGCAAGTTGCTTCGCGTCCTTGTCCGCCGCGCGCACGGCGTCGCGGTCTTCAAGGTAATCCGCAACGATGGTCGCAGTGGACGGCAGATCGGCCCAGGCCTGCCCGCGCGGATCGTAGCGGTCGAACTGCGCGAGTAGCCAGCGCTTCGGATCGTCCGGCGCCGACTGGTCGGGCCGCGCACCGAGGCCGAAGCGGTTGAGGGCGATGGCTGCGGTCATTGCTGCGTATCTTTTACGGCGGTGCGCGGCTGCTGCCGGGTCAGCGCCTCGACCAGCCGGACGCGCTCGGCCTGCGGCAGTTTCCCGGCAAAATGCACCACGCTGCTCTCAAGCCCGGTGCGCACCGCCATGTCGGCACTGCGCGCCCGCGTCAGCGCGGCGTCCAGCGAGGCCCGGTCGAGCGTCGGTTCGGCCAGCAGGCGCGCGGCTTCCTGACGCGCCGCTCGCGCCTCGCGGATGCGGGGGCGAAGCTCGCGCATGGTCTCCACGACGGTCTGGCGCAGTTCGCGGCGGTAGGGCTGCGGCAGATCCTGAGCAGCGGCGCGCAGTCGTCCGCCTCGGCCAAGGCCGGCGACCGGGCGCTGCACCTCGGCCTGCTTCCACATGACGCCCGCGCCGATCAGCCCGCCCACGACGAACACGTTCAGCACCAGCGAGCAGACCAGCAGGATCTGGAAGCCGCGCCCCTTCACAGCGATGCCTCGTCGGTATCCAGCGGCGTGAAGATCGTCTCCTGATCATCGGCAAGGGTCATCGCCTGTCGCCCGGACGAACGCGCGTGCATCACGTCGAGCGTAAGCACGCCCACCGCCACGCCCGCCAGCGCCGCCCCCGCCAGGGCAAAGCGCGTCCACCAGCTCCGCAGCACCGAAAGGCGGGAAGGCGGCGCAAATCCCGCCAGCACGCTGCCGACCAGCGCCGCATGGGGCGCGGGAACGGCATGGCGGGACAGCATGGCATCCAGCCGCTGCTCCTCCCGCATGAGGCGCATCGCCTCAGGATCGTTCTCCGCCAGGCGCAGCGCGGCGTTGCGCTCGGCGGCGGGCCAGCGGTCGGGGTTCGCACCATAGGCAGCGAGTATCCGGGACAAGCGTTCAGGCGTCATCGTCGGTTTCCATCAAGAGTTCGCGAAGGCCGCGCCGGGCGCGTGCCAGCAGGCTTTCGAGGGCTTCCACGCTGATCTGCATGATGCGGGCGGCTTCGGCATTCGACAGCTCCTGGAAGTACTGCAGCACGATCGCCTCGCGCTGGCGTGGCGGCAAGGCCTTCAGCGCACGTTCTATGCGTTCGCTTTCGTGCCGACCTGACAACGCCTGATCCTGCAGCGGCGCGGGATCGATACGCTCGGGCGGTTCCGGCGTCAGATCCTCTCGCCGCAACCTGCGCAGCCGGTCGCGGCACAAGTTGAGCGCAACCTGATGCAACCAGGTATCGAACCGCGCCGTGCCGAAGCGCCAGCGCGGCGCCTGACGCCAGCCGCGCAGCAGGCTTTCCTGCGCGATTTCCTCCGCCGCAGCGGCATCGCCAAGGATACGCGTACCGAGTGCAAGCAAGCGGGGCAGCTTGATCGCGACGAGCCTGCGCGCAGCCGCCGCATCGCCCTGGCCCACGCGCCGGACGAGATCGGCGTCGGGGTCGTGACTGTCCACGCTCTCGATCAAGCGCCGGCCTTCTCCCGCATTTCATCGACCATCGCCTTGCGCTCGTCGCCGGACAGCCTGCCGTCATGATCGACGTCCCGCTTGTCGAACCGTTTCGCCGCAATGACGTCAAGCTCTGCTGCTTCGATGAAGCCGTTGTCGTTGGCGTCCATGCGCGAGAACACGCGGTCGCCCATCCGGCCCTTGCCGCGCGCCTTGGCGGCGGCGGACCATTCGGCGGCGCTGATGCGTCCATCGCCGTCGGTGTCCGCCTTCAGCATCCGTGCGCGCAGCATGGACTGAAAGTCGGCCTTGGCGATCCCGTCAGTCGCCGCCGGGCTCTGCGCGAAGGCCATGCCCGCGACAGCGAGTGCCGGGACGGCAAGCAGTGAGAGGCGGCGCATCAACGGTGCCACCCGTCGTGCTTCTGGCGATAGATATTGGCGCTCGCCCGGTCCTGCCGATAATGCAGGCGCGCGCGCTCGTGGGGGTTCATGCCATTGGTGGCGCGCATGCGATGCTCGGTGCGGGCGATGCGATGCTGCTGCCGTTCGAGGCGCACCGCCTCCCGCCCGGTCAGTTGACCGGAGTGCCAGCCCTGCGCGATGCGGTGCTGCTGGTTGGCCTGCCGACCGTTGACCCCGGCCAGTGCCGGAGTGGCGATGACGCTCGCGGTCAGAAGGACCGCTCCGATACGCGCCGCGAAGCTCTTTGCGTTCATGACTTCACCTCTTTCAAGGATGATCGTGGATGCCACGCTTCATGCATGACGCTTCTTGAACGCAGCAGGAGCGGAAACCCGTCGCGAGGGCGATAGGGCTTTGTGGTTTTAAGATTATCCGTCGGCAAACATGCTATTACCGCCAATTTGAATGCAGCGACCTATGGAGCCTTTCCGATGGGGGTATCGACCCATTCTCGCCGTTCAGCCGCCAATTCGCGCTCCTCAGGTGCGGACTTTCCGCTTTCAGCCCTGAATGAGTGAGACGGCCGTGTTCGACAGCGAATTCAGTGAGAAGCTTACCCAGTTGGGTAGCTCGAAGCATTGAGGCAGAGCAGATCACTTCACGGACGGAAGCCTATGCTCGTCTTGGCATCCTCGATCAGTGCCATGGCCTGACGATACAGATTGGGATTGCCTTCGGTCATAACGCTCAGGACCTGCAGCTTTTCGCGGAGATAGACCTTGGCGAACCCAGGGCTGCCCATAACGATTGATTTCGTGTTGCTGATGAAATCGGCGAGTTTCACGGTTTGCGCTTCGGGCGAAATGGTGCCGAGGCGTACAGCTTCCGCAGCCTTGCGTGCAGCGCGGTTGCCTTCATGGCACTGGTCGGTCAATTCCATCACTAGCGCAGCGACAGGTTCGCCGAACTCGCGCGCGATGTCCTCTCGGGTTGTCAGGGTATCCTCGACCGTATCGTGCAGCAGCGCCGCAGCCAGCATTTCGTCAGTATGCGGGATGCCTCGGACAATCTCCATCACTTCAATGGGGTGATTGATGTAGGGCTCGCCTGTGTACTTGCGTCGGTGATCAACGCTGTTGTGAGCGTGCGAGGCGAACTCCAGCGCTTTCAACACCAGTGGTGAGAGATCCCGAGACATGTCGGACGCTTAGCAGATATTATTGCGAGGTAGAAACCTAGTTCCCGCATCTGCGATAAACCCGGCTATTTCAATCACCGTTCTGCCGCATATTACAACCCGGGTTAAAAACCCGATATCACGGCAACTAGCAGACTCGCGCTGCTTGCTTCACTTGGCGAGCGCAGCTGGACCCTTGAGTCCGGTACTAGACCGACCCCAAGTACCATCGGGGCCGCGTTGGAGGAGGACGTCGGCAATCCGGAGTCGGCCTTCTACGTTGACGTGCTCAAGCTGCAAAAGGCAGCTCGGGTTTTGGTTTGTTGAATCCGACTGAGCCCCCTCCCGACGCGTGTGAGAAGTGCCTCAATTTATCCTTCGGCCTCAGGCTGGGCACCGACGAGGCCCTCTGGGTTCGGCAGAGGGTCAAGGAGAGCCGCTAACCGGGAATGCGGTGCGCTGCTGCTAGGCCTTGGGGCGCATTTGCAGGCGCCCCGCCTCGGCTCCGTCCTTCGCTTTCTTGAAGTCGGCGATGAGTGTATCGAGCTCCTTCAGGTGAGCCTCGAACTCGTCAGGGGTCGGAACGGCCACCGAATCCGAGGCCGGATTATCGTGGCTATGCGTGTTGGCCCGCGTCAGTCCGTCGTGGAAGCGGATTGCGAGGTCGTCCGGCAGGGTCACGTAGCGCAGTTTCTGGGTGGAGATGACATCGCTGCCGCGACGCACGATGTCGCTGAAAATGACCTCCTCGACCATCCGCTCATAGGTGTCGCGTAGGCGGCCGTAGAGGCCCCTTCACTTCAAATTCGTAGGACGACGGGCTGGTCCCGTGGAGCTTGGGGAGCGGCGCGAATTTATGCCTGATGTGCCTAATGCGCTTCGAAACGTTAAGGCCCTTCCAAACCATTCCGGCTTGGTCGACCTTGCCCGTTGCGTTCTTGTCGCTGAAAAGCGCGATCGTCACCGGCTCGATGCCGGCGGCGTCGGCCGCACCGCAGAGCTCATTGAAGAAGACCATGTCGTGGGTGAAGACCACGACCTGCCGCGTGGTGGACTCGCGGGCGATCCGCTCCGCCACTCGGGCGCTGCGGTCGCGGTCGAGCGACGAAACCGGATCGTCGACGATGATCGGCCCGGAGCCGTCTGTGAGCGCCACCTCTGTCAGGAAGCCCGCAAGCGCCAATGCGCGCTGCTCACCCTCACTTAGGATCTGCGAGGTGATCTTCGTCAGGCTCGTCTGCGGATCCGTCTGGAACTCGGCCTTCGTCTGCCCGCTTTTCCGCGCGAGGCTGACATTGAGGTGGCCAATGTCGAGACCGTCGCGTTCCGTTTGGAACTTGGACACCACGGCGGAGGTCAGGTGGGTGTCGATCAGTTCGTTGGCGCGCTTGGTGATGCCGGTCGTCCCGACCATTCCGATCGCCTTGGCGAATGCGCCATCGAGCGACATAAGGTCTCGCCGTGCCGTCAGCTTCGCCTTGCTCCCGCTGAGGGTCTTGCGGTCCTCGAGCTCGGCCTTCTCTGACGCCAGTTTCTCACGACCCTCGGCGTCCTCCGCAGCGACGAGTTCGTCGCGTTCTGCGGCTAGCTTGTTCGCGAGAGCCTCGATGCCGTCGGTTGGGGCAGTGAGAACTTGAACCGGAACGTGCCCTGTCCCGTCCAGACGCGCGGCCGCGCTAGCCAGGCGGCCGCTCACGGCAGACTGGAATGTCAAGAGACTGTCCGCAAGACTCGGGTCGCGTAATCTGACTTGGTCGAGGCGGTCCGCGAAGTCGTCCGCCCGCAACTTCGGCAGTGCGGGTAGACTTGCCTTGGCATCAGCCACCAAGCGTTCCGAGAGCGAGGCTGCCCTGTCGAGTGTGTCGTCCATATACCGCTGAAAGCGGGTCATGCGATCGGCGCCGTCCGGTAGCAGCGGTTGCTGGCACAGGACGCATGCGGCGGCCTCGGCGTCGGACCTAACGACCGGGAAGTCCTGACCTGGATAGGCCTCTGCGATGGAGAAATTGCTCGCGGCGACCCATAGGGCCCGCCAGGATTCGCTTCCGACGCCATCGAGCGGAACGTTGTCGAAGAGCGATCCGGCGGCGAGCTTTGCCGCCTCGCGGTCGAAAATTGCCTTCTCCCGAAGAGCATCGAGGACGGCCAGCGCCTCGTCTTTCAAGGCGATCGAAGCAGTGGTGCACTCGGCCTTCACCGCTTGGACCCAGGAAATGAGCGTCGTGAGGTCTGCGCGCGCGGTCGATCCCGAGGACAGGATTGCCGCGATCTCGTCGATGCGCTTCGTGTCGGTCTCGTGGAAAGTCGTCGCCTCATCGATCTGCTTATCGGTCGTCTTCGCACTGACGCCGTTCGCGAACTTCTGCGCCGCTGTGACTCGGACTGGTGCGAAGGCAATGGCGCTGAGCTGCACCTTGTTGCCCACCGCGGCGTCCCTCTCACTTTCCAATGCCCTCTTCAGGACTAGGCAAGTGGCGTTTAGCCGGTGCGGAAGCGCAAGACCGAAAGGAAGGAAACGGATTTGGTTGCCGCCATCTACGTACAGCTGTGCGGAGGCGGAATCGAAGACCGAGACCTGCATCAACTGAGGCGCAGCGGGCATCCCAGCGGTCCAAGCGACCGACTCGTCGCCATATCCGGCATCAATGATAATCTCGGCGGCCTGAACGCCGCCGCCGCTGCCGTAGACATCGGCGAGCACCTTCAGGGTTGCCGGGTTTTCGATTCTCGTTCTGCAAGCCGTACGCATGATGCGCACGAAACCGCTCTTGCCGCTGCCGTTACGCCCGTAGACGATGGTCAATGCGGCCGGGCAGAACGTAAGCGAAGCCCTTTCCGCCAGTCTGTTGACACCCTTCACGTTGGCTATGCCCTTCAGGACGATCGGCGGGTGCGTGTTGCTTCCGAAATGCTCCATCGCAAACGGAATCGGCTCAGGCGGCGTGCCCGTTACCGCGAGGCCAGCCTCCGCCTTGATCATTGCGAGCAGTTCGTCGATGTCGTCCTGTGTCAGATCGTCTGATAGGGAAAGACGGCGCAAGCAGTCCTGGCGCCACGCGGCCTGCGTTTTGGACCACGCGATGATGTCATCGATAGGCTCGTTGACCAAGAAATCCCCCAAATGCGTCCCTTGTTTCTTCCCATTTGGCGAACGGGGGACGATCGCGCCGCTGGTGCCAAGGTCGCCGAGTTTCGGATGGTATGTCAAGGGGATAACGCCAGATCATCCCCTTGCAGCGACCCACGGCCAGTGCCATTGCGACACCGGTAGAAGGTCTGTGTTCATGCGAGGTGGATCAAGCGATCGCGGACTTCGGCTTTGCATGCGAACTGCCATTCGGCACTTTGCGTGCGGACAATGTAGATGTCCCAATCCAAGGTCTTGCGCGGCCGGTGAAAACGACCCTTTTCAGTCGTTCAGACCCGCATTTCCATTCCCCAAGTGCAGAACGGCAGCTTTGCGTCCATGTAGGCCAATATAAGCAATGCTCGCCGGCCACGCCCGCCTGAAGCAACCCTTCTGCGTTTGGGGCGTTGCTGTTCGGTTCGGACAGGCAGTGGGGATGACGCGCGTCACTTTGAGCTTGTCTTATGACGATGATCCAGGGGAAATGTGAGTGATCAGCGCGAATGCGGATGAGAGTTCCCTGGCGAACTGGGAGGGTTTGGACTGGCATTCGTCGCCGCTTGGCCCGCCTTCGGAATGGACTTCCCGGTTACGCTCAACCATGGATCTCTTGACGGCATCCGAAGCGCAGATCGTTCTTTTCTGGGGGACGCAGTTCGTTGCCCTCTACAACGATGCCTATGCGCCGACCATAGGCAGCAAGCACCCTTCAGCGCTTGGTCGGCCGGCGCAGGAATACTGGAGCGAACTCTGGAGTGATCTCGAACCTTTGCTGCGAGGCGTACGCGAAAGCGGCAGGACATTCTCAGCCAGGAGCCGCCCATTTTACATCGAACGGCACGGTTTCGGCGAGACGGCCTATTTCGACATATCGTACTCGCCGGTCCGGGACGATGATGGAAGTATAGGCGGCGTCCTGTGCATCATCTCGGAAACTTCGGAGCAGGTGCTGGCTGAACAACGCTTGCGTGAGGAGGAAGCCGAACTCACTGTTAGCGAGGCGCTGGCCCGGCGCCAGGCTGACGAACTGGCATCCGTCTACATGGCTGCGCCGGTGGGATTGGCGGTGCTCGACCGAGCGCTTCGTTTCGTTCGCGTGAACGAACGTCTGGCGGAGTGGAACGGTAGGTCCGTTGACGATCATATCGGCAAGACGATCGGTGAGATCGTACCTGAGCTCGACGAGCAGGCGCTATCGATCTTCGAGAGGGTTCTGGCCGGTGATGCGCTGTGGGGGCTGGAGGTAGCCGGCAAGATTCCCGGTCGACCGGATGGGACAAGCATCTGGCGTGAGAACTGGGTGCCGCTGCGCGATCGTGAGGGCAGCATTGTCGGCATCACCGTTTCTGCTGAAGATGTGACGGAGGAACGCAAGGCCCGTCGCTCCCTGGAGCTGTTAAACCGGGTCGGGTCGGCGCTGGCAGGCGAACATGACCTTGAGCGCCTCGTGCAGATGGTGACCGACGCCGGCGTGGAATTATCGGAAGCAGCATTCGGCGCGTTCTTCTATAACGTCGTCGGTGCAGACGGTGAGAGCTATACGCTCTACTCCTTATCGGGTGCTCCGCTCGAAGCGTTCGCGAATTTCCCGATGCCGCGAAACACCGAGGTCTTCGCGCCAACCTTCGCCGGCACCGGCAATGTCCGATCAGACGACATCATGGCCGATCCGCGTTACGGTCAGAACGCCCCGCGCTCCGGCATGCCTGAAGGGCACTTGCCTGTTCGCAGTTATCTGGCGGTTCCGGTGAGCACCAATGACGGAAAGGTTCTGGGTGGACTGTTCTTCGGTCATCCGGAGACGGGCCGGTTTACAGGGCTTCACGAGGAAATCGTAACCAGCCTTGCATCGCAGGCTGCTGTTGCGATCGAGAATGCGCAGCTCATTCGGCAGGTGCGCGAAGCCAATGAGACGCTGGAGCGCCGGGTTGCCGAACGAACCGAGGAACTCACCAAGCTGCACGAGACCCTGCGCCAGTCGCAGAAGATGGAGGCGATCGGCCAATTGACCGGCGGTGTCGCTCACGACTTCAACAACCTGCTGACCGTCATCTCCGGGGCGACCGAAATGTTGCGAAAGCCGGACCTGTCCGAGGAGAAACGCGCCAAGTATCTCGACGGATTGACCGACACCGTCAAGCGCGCGGCTACGCTGACCGGGCATCTCCTGGCCTTCAGCCGCCGCCGTGTCCTCCAGCCCGAAGTATTGGACCTCAACATTCAGCTGGACGCCCTGGGTGAAGTCCTTTCGCGCTCCATCAGCAGCAATGTGGAGATTGTAGTCGAGCCGTCAGGCTTGAATGCAAGAGTGGAAGTCGATCCCACCGAGCTTGAGACAGCCATCCTGAACGCGGCAGTCAATGCGCGGGACGCTATGCCGGATGGTGGTACTCTGACCTTCAGCATTCGGGATTATTAAATCGGGAATGATGACGCTGTGGCCATCGAGATTACCGACACGGGATCGGGGATGACATCCGAAACGATCGAACGTGTGTTCGAGCCATTTTATACGACCAAACCCGTCGGTCAGGGGACCGGGCTTGGACTGTCCCCGATTCACGGGTTTGCGGCACAGGCTGGCGGCGCCGTGGAAATCCTTTCCAAAGTGGGGGTAGGCACCACGGTGCGGCTGATCCTGCCCACCGTCGACAAACAACCGCGTACCGCCAGCCTTGCTAGCAATGAAGCGCCCCTTCCGCGCGGTCTGAGAATTCTCCTTGTGGAAGACAACGAACAGGTTCTGGACTTTGCTGAGCAGTTGCTCGTGGATCTCGGGCTTGATGTCGTGACAGCGCATAATGGGGTCGAAGCATTGGCCATCGCTCAGGAGCAGGATTTTGATCTGGTTTTCAGTGATGTCGTGATGCCCGGCCTGAGCGGTATCGATCTGGCCCGGCAGCTGCGTATCCGAGCTCCCGAAACACCGGTTTTGCTCGCAACCGGCTACAGCGAGCAGATGGTTGGCGAAGGAACGGCGCAATTCGCGGTTTTATCCAAGCCTTACGGCGCCGAGACTTTGACGAGTGCCATTCATAGCCTACTGGCCACACCGGTAGTGACCAGCTAGTCGGCACCGGGTTCGTCTGACAGCTTCATCCATCCACGATGATCCCGCCGTTGGCGTGGAGAATCTGTCGGGTCCACAGGCGCAGCTTGAGCTATCGACCCTCTGGCGCCATTTGCCCAGTGAACCTTCCCCCCCCCCCCCGGATCGTTGAGCGTTCATTCACCCCTGGCCGCTTTCACCTCGAATTTCGCCAGAACGGGCACAAGGCCCGTGACCCTGCCTCACAAATCAGGCACATACGGCAACGCAACCTGATCGGATCGCTGTGGTAATGTGGCAAAAATTGCAAGCGTCGCTTGCAGGAGATACTGAAGTGCAGAACCTGATCGTACCCGACGAACTCAAGACGTTTTTCGAGAATTCGCCGATAGCGCTTGCGCTCGCGCTTCCTGATGGAGACCATCCGCTGGCGCTGGTGAACCGCAGGTTTGTGGAACTGACCGGCTACGCGACTTCGGAATTGATCGGGCACAACTGCCGCGTGCTCCAGCGCGATGCAGACGAGCGTGACGCCCGGGTCAAGCTACGCGCCTTCCTGGAAGACGATCGGTCTCCCAACGTGCGCACTCCGATCCTCAACTTCCGCAAGGACGGGGCTCCGTTCGTCAACCTGCTCTACATGTCGCGGCTGCGCTCACTCGCGGGCGAGACACGATACATCTTTGCATCGCAGTTCGATGTCAGCCGCGCGCAGCCGGACCGCCTGCAGAACTACGATCGGGAACTTGACCAGACGCTAACTCGACTGAGCCCCGTTGCAGCCGAAAGCGGCATTATCGTCGAGGGCACCTTGACCACGATCGCCAATTCGGCCGCGATCATCGCGCAGGCCAAGCTGACCCTCGCCCACCTTGACGACAGTTCGATCCTTTGAGCAGCGACATGCAGCCTGACGAGGTGACAGCGCAATCCGATGATACGTCTCCGGTCGCGGTGCCGGTGTTGGGTATCGGTGCTTCTGCGGGGGGGCTGGAAGCGCTGCGCGAGATGCTGTCCGCCGCGCGCGTTCCCACTAACATGGCATTCGTGATCGTCCAGCATCTCGATCCCAACTACGAGAGCATGCTGGCGCAACTGCTCGACCGGGCCTGCCCGCTCGATGTCCTGCAATGCGAGGGCGGCGAAACTTTATTGCCCGATCGCGTGTATATCATTCCGCCCGGACGCGGACTGGCGCTGCAGGACGGCAGGTTGCAGCTGACCGAGTTCGCTCAGCCGCGGGGGCTGCGGCGGCCGATCGACGATTTCTTCATCTCGCTGGCGGCGGACCAGCAGGCGAATGCAGCCTGCGTCATCCTGTCGGGAACCGGGGCCGACGGATCCACGGGCTTGCGCGCCATCAAGGAACATGGCGGCGTCTGCGTCGTCCAGCAACCAGAAACCGCGCGCTATGACGGCATGCCGGTCTCGGCGGTGGGCACCGGTCTGGTGGACTACGTCAAGCGTCCGGCGGAGATCATCGGCTGCCTCGCCGCGTTCTTCGAACGCCGCACCGGCGAGCCGCGCGAGCAGCAGGCGGAACTCGTCGCCGATCACGTCGACGACTTGTGCGGAACGCTGCGTTCGGCCGTGGGCCACGACTTTTCCGGCTACAAGCGCTCGACGCTGGTGCGGCGTGTGGAGCGGCGCATGCACGTGCTGTCCATCGCTTCGGCAAGGTCCTATCTGGACCGGGTACGCAGCGATCCGGCCGAATGCGAGGCGCTGTTTCGCGACCTGCTGATCAACGTCACGCGCTTCTTCCGCGATCCCGATATGTTCGAGGCGCTGCGCACGAAAGTGATCCTGCCGCTGCTGCGCGGGCGGGAAACCGACGAAGAAATTCGCGTCTGGGTGCCGGGCTGCTCCAGCGGCGAGGAAGCCTATACGCTGGCCATGCTGTTCGCCGATGCCGCGCGCGAGAACGGCTTCGCAAACCCGATGCAGATCTTCGCGACCGACATTGACGAACAGATGCTGCAGATCGCCCGCGAGGGCAGCTATCCGGCGTCCGCGCTGGCAGACATTCCCAATCCCTTGCGCGAACGATGGACGAACCCGCACGGCGAACGCTTCTCGATCGTCAACCAGATCCGCGATCTCATCCGGTTTTCCAACCACAGCGTGGTCAAGGACCCGCCGTTCTCTCGCATCGACCTGGTATCCTGCCGCAACCTGCTGATATACTTCGACGATCGCCTCCAGCAATCGGTCATGCCAATTCTGCATTACGCGATCCGGCCCGGCGGCTACCTGTTCCTCGGTCCGTCGGAGAGCATCGGGCGGTTCGATCACTTGTTCCCGCCCGTCGATCACCACGCCCGCATCTTCGAGCGCGGCGCCGGTAATCCCAGCTATCCGATCGAGCTTCCCGCCGGCGACCGCAACATCCAGCGCCAGCGCCAGGTATCTAGCCGGGCGGAAGGCGGACGCAGGCCCGTCGAGAGCGAGATCGCGATCCAGCGGCTGACGGAACTCTATGCGCCGCCCTCGATGGTGCTGAACCAGGACGGCGCGGTCCTGGCCGCTTACGGCAAGCTCAGTCGCTACTTCGACTTTCCCGTGACCCGCACCGGGGGCGCAAACGCCATTTCGCTTGCGAAGCCGGGCCTTCGCGACGTGCTGGGGCCGCTCGTGCGGCAGGCGCGCGACGGCAAGAAGCGCACCGTCGCCCGCGAGGTGGAGGTCAAGTCCGACTACGGGCTGCAGCCGATCGAAGCGGTCTGCGAGCCGCTGCCCGACGGCACCCTGCTGCTCGTATTCCGCGACCGCGCGCCGTTCCGCCCCTTCGACGAGCACGACGCCGCCGAGATCGAGGACGGCGACGATCACATGGAGGCGCTGGAAGAGGAATTGCGCCTTACCCGTCACAAGTTGCGCACGGCAGTGGAGGAACTGGAGACGGCGAACGAGGAGCTGAAAAGCTCCAACGAAGAAATGATGTCGATGAACGAGGAGCTTCAGTCCACAAACGAGGAACTCTCCACTGTCAACGACGAACTCAAGAGCAAGGTCGATCAGCTTACCGTCGCCAATTCGGACTTGCGCAACTTCTTCGAATCGACCGACCTCGCGGTTATCGTCCTCGACCGCAACTTGCGCATCCGCAGCTTCACCGAGGCGGCGACGGGCATCTTCCCGCTGCAGCCGACCGACCGGGGGCGCCTGCTCGCCGACGTCGCGACGCGGCTCGACGATGCGGGCTATCTCGACGATGCGCGCCAGGTCGCCGAAACCGGAGAATCGCTGCAACGGCGGGTCCACACGCGCGAAGGCGGACGAACGCTGGCACTGCGCGTGCTGCCCTATCGCACGCAGCACGGCGGGGTGGACGGCGCAACGCTGGTGCTGACCGACATCACCGTGGCGCTGCTGATGGAAAGCGACCTTGCCGCCGAGCGCGAACGGCTCGACCTCGCGATCACGGCGGGCGGGATCGGCGTCTGGGAATATTGCGAGAAGACCGGCGAACTCCTTCCCGACGGCACCAACCGTGCTCAACTGGGCTTGCCGGGCAAGGGCGACGTCACAGTAGCGGACGTGCTTACACGCATCCATGATGAGGACCGCGCTGCGGTCGAGGACGCCTTGCGCCGCGCGGCATCGGGCGCGGAGGACTTCGCCATCACGTTCCGCGTGCCGCAGCCAGCCCAGGATGGTGCCGTTTCTGACCGCTATCTCAAGAGCTTCGGGCGCGCTATCGGCGGTTCGAACCCGCTGCGGATTGTGGGCGCCGCGATCGACGTCACTGCAGAATACGCGCTTGCCGATGCGCGCGGATTGATGCTGCGCGAGATGAACCACCGCGTGAAGAACCTCTTCGCGGTGGTCAGCGGCATGATCGCGGCCGCCAGCCGATCGCATGACGACGTCCAGAGCCTTTCGCTGGATCTGCGTGAGCGGATTTCGGCGCTGGGCAGCGCGCATTCGCTAGCGGCCCCGGCGGGTGAGCCGCAGCCGATCTCGCTGCGGAACCTCATCGAGACCACGACCGCCCCTTACGCGGGGCAGGCGAATATCGAGATCGACGGCCCCGACGTCATCGTTGCACGCACGTCCTTGTCCCCGCTGGCGCTGATCCTGCACGAGTGGACGACCAATGCAGCAAAATATGGCGTGCTCGGCGCGCGGCCCGGCAGCCTTTCCATCCGTTGGGAGTTGCGCGATCGGACCATCGTGATGGAATGGGCCGAAGAAGGCGAGAACGGGATCGACGTGACGGAAGGCAAAGGATTTGGAACGCTGCTTGTGGCCACGTCGGCCCGCCAGCTGGGGACCGGAATTGAACGCCAGGTTGAAGGCGGCAAACTGGTGCAGCGCATGGAGCTGCCCGGATCGGTAATCGCCGGGTGACCCGTACTGTGCTGATCGTCGAAGACGAACTCTTCGTAGCGCTTGATCTGGAAGATACGGTCGAAGCGCTCGGTTACGCCCTCGCCGCCACGTGCGGAACGCTGGCCAGCACACTGGCTGCAATCGAGCGGCAGCTTCCCACCTGTGCCATTCTCGATGTTCGCTTGCCGGATGGCGAGGTGTTCCCCGCCGCTGACGTGCTTCGCGATGCGGGCATTCCTCTGATCTTTCATTCCGGTCACGCCGACGAAACGCAGCTTAAGACCCGCTATCCTGACGCACAGGTTTACTCCAAGCCCTGTTCGCCCAGCCGTCTGCGCGAGGCACTGGTGCGGGCGGCAGCGTAGCCTGCAAACCTGCAAATTTGTCAGGCCCGGTCTAACGAACGCTGGCGGTCCGGGCGTGGGCATCGCGCAATACACGCGCCAAGTCGTCGAGCGAATAGGGCTTTTGCAGCAGCGGAAAGCCATGGCGCATGTCGTCGGCAAGCACATGGCTATATCCGCTGGTCAGCACGACCGTGAGTCTGGGCCAGCGTGCCCGGATACGCCGACACAGTTCCACCCCGTCCACACCGGGCATGACGACATCGGAAAACACGATGTCGATATCATCATGTCCGGCTTCCAGCACGGCCATCGCCTCGCGCGCGCTACCGGCGCGGCGCGCGGTAAGGCCCATGTCGGTCAGTAGTTGCGCCGCGAAGTCTCCGACCTGCTGGTTGTCCTCTACGATGAGGATTCTCGCGTCGGTGATCATTGCCGGCCCAGACATGTCCGGACAGGCGTCTTCGACCGGCGCCGTCGACCGGGGGAGGTACAGGCTGAAGATCGTCCCCACACCGATCTCGCTGGTGACGGCGATCTCGCCGCCCGACTGCTTGGTGAACCCGTAGACCTGGCTCAGGCCGAGTCCAGTCCCCTTGCCCACTTCCTTGGTCGTGAAGAACGGTTCGAACACACGGTCGATGTGCTCCTGCGGCATTCCCGATCCGACATCCGTGACGGAAACCTTCACGAAATCGCCCTGCGCCGCTGCGTGGCCGCGGCGGGCCGGGATGGACGTGGCTGTATCCACACAGATGGTGATCCGGCCCTGACCGTTCATTGCATCACGCGCATTGACGGCCATGTTCAACAGTGCTGTTTCGAATTGACTCGCATCGACTTCAACGAAATTCGGATCGCACAAAGGCAGGACGTCGATTTCGATGCGTGAGCCGACCACCGTGCGCAGCATCTCGGAGATACTGGCGACCTTCTCGGCAGGATCGAACACTTCCGGCCGCAGGGGCTGACGACGGGCGAATGCAAGCAGCTGGCTGGTGAGCTTGGCTGCCCGGTCCGCCGTCTCCGAGATGGCATCTATGTATTTGCGCTGCTTTTCGCGAGGCAACTCGCGCCGGGACAGCAGTTCCGCTGATGAGCGAATGATTGTCAGCAGGTTGTTGAAATCGTGGGCCACCCCGCCGGTAAGCTGGCCGATCGCTTCCATCTTCTGAAGCTGCCGAATCTGGTCCTCGGAGGCCATCAGTTCGCGGGATCGTTCCTCCACCCGCAGTTCGAGAGTTTCGTTGAGTTGGCGCAGAGCCTCTTCAGCAATCGTGCGGTCGAGCAGATCCGCAGCCTGCCGCGCAAGAATGTCCAGCATCCGCAAGTCGCGCTCGCTGGGCTCGTGCGGCTGCGCCCAGTGCGTGGAAATCATGCCCAGCAGCTTGCCGCTGCGTGAAATGAGGGGCGTGGTCTGAGCTGAGCGAATTCCGGTATGCCGAAATGCATCCAGATCCGGAGTACCCGCAATGTCGTCCCATTCCTCAAAATCGGGAATGACCGCGCGCTGGCCAAACTTCAGAGCAAGGGTGCAACTGCTGTATGCGGCCGGCTTGACCCATTGCCAGAAGCCGACAGCGTGTCCGGGAAGGCCGCGATGGGCAAGCAGTTGCAACTCGCCGCCATGGCCTGACGGATCGCCCGCAGGGCAAAGGAGCTGCATGGTGCCGAACTGCGATCCCGCGATCGTGACAGCCGCCTCGACGATCTTGCCGTAAAGCTCAAAGCGGTCCTGCTCGCCGATCAACGTGACACTTATGCGATGTAGCAGATCAATGTCAGACAGCTTGCCGCCATCAGGTTCCACTTCCTGGACCGGCTGGAGTATCAGATTGCTGTTTGCCGACATCATGAATTTGCCCCCGATGGCTCTGCCATCACATCACACCAAGGTGCTATACGCGCACCGAGCAAATTAGGTTCCTGGCTTATGCCCTTGTGGATTTGGCCTTCCGCATTCCGCGACCGCCTGCGCGTTGCACGGTAGCTCGAACGACCCTTTGTCGCCATTCAGGCACCAACTTCGCATTCCCAGGTCCGGACTGTCCGGTAACCGGCAGGTTGCGACCAACATAAGCCGTTCCGCTTCGTTGATGTGAGCGTCGGCCTTTGCTGAAACTCGCCATTCGGGTCACGCCAAACGCCGGGTCGGCAATAGCTTTGACCTTAGCCGATGGGCAAAACAGTCTCTGGTCAAGGTTGACCGACACTTTTTCACGAATGCGAGGCTCAGACCAGTAAAGTCGCTTTACCCGTTCCTTCTCAAGCAAGATTGCGCTTGCAAACCACTATCATCATGTGGAGGTTGAGGCGCGTCCGTCTTACACGTCCACGGCGATAGACTTTTGAACGGGCGAAATTGTCTATGTACCGAATCATTATCTGAACGGCGAAACTTATGAGATTGAAGATCTTTCTTGCCGCATGGCTCCAGGTCGCGCTCTCTGCAGGCCCGGCGTCGGCGCAGATGGTTGAGCATGATCATGCGGCGATGGAGCGGCTTGGCAGCGTCACCTTCGAGACATCGTGCAACGCGGAAGCGCAGTTGCGCTTCAATCGAGCCGTAGCGCTCATGCACTCCTTCCAATTTGCTCCGGCGACCGACGGCTATCGTGGAGCGCTCGCGGCTGACCCCAGTTGCGCCATCGCATATTGGGGGATCGCGCTGAGCAGCTGGAGCAACCCGTTTGCCGGCTTCAAGTCGCCGTTACAGCTGAAACAAGGCCTCGATGCGGTCCAGGCCGGCCGTGCCCTGAAGGCCAAGACCTTGCGCGAACGCGCCTATATCGAGGCGGTAGCGCACCTCTACACCGAGACCGCGAACTTGGACCAGGATGCTCGAAACGTCGCTTACGAGCGCGCGATGGAGCGACTGGCCGTTGACTATCCTAAGGACACCGAAGCGAAGATTTTTTTCGCCCTGGCGCTCGCAGCGGCCGCCGATCCTGCCGACAAGACCTACGCCAAGCAGTTGAAGGCCGGCGCGATCCTTGAAGGCCTGTTCGCCAAGTACCCTGACCACCCTGGCTTGGCCCACTACATCATCCACGCCTATGATGAGCCGGCCTTAGCGTCACGCGCCGCCGAGGCGGCCAGGCGCTACGGCGCGATTGCGCCTTCGACGCCTCACGCCCTGCATATGCCCTCCCACACCTTCACACGGATCGGCGACTGGCAGGCCTCGATCGACACCAACTTGGCTTCGGCGACCTCAGCGCGGGCTGCCGACCAACCAGCTGACGAACTGCACGCCAGCGACTACATGATCTACGCTTACCTGCAGACTGGACAGGACAAGGCTGCCGAGCAGCTTGCCGAGGCCTCCGTCCAAGTGTTTTCCCGCTTCGATCCCACCAAAGCCAACGGCGCCGCGCCTGCTTCGGCGGCTTATTACGCCCACGCCGCGATCGCCGCGCGTTACGCGCTCGAGCGCCGGGACTGGGCAAGCGCTGTCAAGCTCGAGCCGACGCCGAGCCGGTTTCTCTACGCAGAATCGATCACCTATTTTGCCCGGGGTTTGGGCGCGGCGCACCTGAAAGACGCGGCCTCCGCGCGGTCGGCGATATCATGGCTTGACCAAATCCACGACGAGCTGGCCCAGCAGGGCGAGGATTATTGGGCAGAGCAGACGGATATTCAGCGCCGAGAAGTTGCGGCGCTCCTTTCTCTAGAGGAAGGTCATGTCCGAGAGGCACTTACGGGCATGCGCCAGGCCGCTGACCTTGAGGACAAGACCCAATTGGCGTCTGTAACGCCTGGACCGGTGGCGCCGGCTCGGGAGATGCTGGGTGAGATGCTATTAGCGGACAACCAGCCGGAGGAAGCGCTGACAGCTTTCGAAGCGTCGCTTGTTCAGGAGCCCAATCGGTTCTGGTCATTATATGGTGCCGCCGAGGCGGCCAAGCGAGCCGGCAAAGGCCAGAGCGCCAGAGCCTATTTCCAGAAGTTGCTGGCCATGTCCCCGCACCCTGACCACCCAGAACGGCCGCAGTTGGGAGAGGCGCGCCAGCAAGCAACGCCGTGAAGACGTGTCTCACAGTCCAGACACACCTGCCTCTGCCCCTTAAAAGCCTCGCTGACCCTGGCTGACGTGCTCGATCAACATCAGGAAAGGCCGCGGAGCCACAAATGTCGGGGTTTCCGAGCTTGACGATGACGCGTTTCACTCTGACTTCCGCTGCTGTGTGCTATCCAGAACCGGAGACGCTTCTAGCTGTCCAAAGCTAACAATCCGAAGCTAAATTGATTGACACAGTAAATTATATCCAACCAGTTTTACAATATGAAGAGTGGAGTTTAGGAAGTCCGTGGGCGTCAGACAGATCTCAAATACCTACCTTCCAGCATATAATTCAGAGGGATCGGCGACAACATACTGAAAACTAGGTGAACGCGGGCCCCGTCGCGCTCCATCCGCTTGAAAGTGGGGCGCCTAACTAGGAACGTATGGCGTCGATAATCAAAAAATTCACGCGCGTTTTCCCCCGGATCACATCCGTCGGCCTGTGTGGTGCCGGCGACGAACCCGATCATCGGCCAGTAGAGGGTTGATGCTGTTACGCCCTCGCAATGATCATTCGTGCCGCACGGCCAGCGCAAGTATGCCTCGAACCGTTCGCGTCAGCGCTTTCTCTTGCAGCTTCACGCGGGTGTCGCCGAAGCCGCCGTCCACGAGCGCCTCCCGCAAGGCCTTTGCGTCGTAAAGGCGATGCAAACCCTCGCGAGCGAAATTCCAGTCTTGCATGGACTCGCGATGCGTTACGTAGGCTACCAGCCGCCCGCCCGGGCGCAGGAGCCTGTGCATTTCACGGACAATCAGCCCTTCCGGGCCGTCAAAATAAAGCAAGTTCAGAGCAAGCACGGCGTCGAACGAGCAGTCGGGGAGCGGCACGGCGTTCAGATCGGCAAGTAGCCATGAGGCATCCCTGACCACCGATCGCCTGGCAACGTCCAGCATAGTGGCGGAGCGATCGACACCGGTAACCTGGCAATCGGCGCGGCGGCGTATTTCTGCGATCGCCGCGCCGGTCCCGCATCCCGCATCCAGCACCTCTTCACCGCAAAGGGGGCCTAGAAGGTCCACAGCCAGACGCATCGGGCGGCGATTGACGACCTCCATCGCCGCGCCGAGCAGACGGCCAGGGCGGCCACGAGGATGCGCGAGCTGGTTCGCAAGGCGCCGGGCCAAGGTCATTGCGAGCCCTCCGTTCAGGTTGCCTTGGCAAGGAGGTCGCGCACCTCGCGGCGGCGCCCCATGTCCCATACCGGACGACCCGCGTCATGGGGGGCGCGAAGGGCCTTTTGGAGATACGAGCGCGCTCCGGGCTTGTCTCCTTGGGCCAGCAGGTAGTCACCGTAGAAATAGTTGGTGTCGAGGCCGTTCGGATCGACGGCCAAAGCTTGCTTGAGCAGCTTCACTGCCTTGTCTTCATCGCCCCATGCCAGCGGCGAGCCGGGCACTTTGTAATAGAGGACACCAAGGCTGAGCGCAGCCCCTCCATTGGCCGCCCGCGGATCGATGGCATAGGCTCTGGCGATCAGGTCGCGGGCCTTGGTGGCAAGGCCCAGCTTGTGGAAGAAGTTGGCGCGGTTCGCCTGCTCACTGGTGACTATGCCGGCCCACAGAAGCGGTTCGGCCTTGCCGGGATAGCGCGCGACCACGCTGCGCGCTTGCGCGGCCAACTGGTCGAGCGCCTTGGTCTGAGTGCTGGATCCCTTCACCTCGTAGGTGATATGCGCCCAGCCATCGTTCACGGATTTGACGTCGCTCGCCATGTCGGCAAGAGCGGCAGTCGGAGCGAGTGCAATCAGCAGCGGAGCCAGTGCGGCGACGAAGCACCGGCACGCAGAAGCGCGGGTCGTCATGGTCTTCTCTCCTGTCATATCGTTGCGGGCATTTGAGCTTCACGAAAATTCCACGCGAGCCTTGCGGGTCTGGCTGGCTAGCCCGGTGTCGATAAGCTTCGGCGCGACTGCATTGAGCACAGCGTAAATGCGCTCCATCACGCCGATGCTAACTGTTTCGCGGCGTTCAAGTATGGCTGTGGCGATCCGTCTGGCTACCCACTTGGGCTCGTCGGCCTTCATCCCAGTGAACGCCAGGAAACGGTTGACCTCACCATTGTTGAACGGCGTACGCGCCGCACGCGGGTTCACGTGGGTCACGCACACACCACTATCGATCAATTCGCGCCTGAGAGCCAAGCTCAGGGCGGCGAGGCCTGCTTTGCTGCTGGAGTAGGCGGCGAACCACGGATACGGGATGGCGCCCAATACCGATCCGATGTTGACGATCTGGCCGGTGCCTCGTGCTCGCATGGGCCCGGCAACCGCCCCAGCCAAAACCGCAGGGACCATCAGGTTTACGCGGTAGCACATTGCCAGTGCGTCGATGGGCTGGCCTTCCTGCAGCCCGAAGCGCATCATGCCCGCAACGTTCACCAGGATGTCCGGGCATTCTCCTTTCAACCGCTCCGCCAGTGCGGCGAGCGCGGCATCGTCGCACAGGTCCGTGACGATGGAACTGTCGCAGGCGGCACATTCACCGCGATCGATCCCCGTAACATGCGCCCCGGCCTCGCGCAGCAGGCCTGCAAGCAGCGAGCCCAGGCCGCCGGCCGCGCCGGTCATTGCCACGCGGGCGCCTTCAAGCCGCGACATGGTCATCCTCCAGTCGCACGCTGGCAAAGACGCCGCCAAACAATGCGAAGATTTCACGCGCCATAGACAGGATTGATGCCCGGTCCTTGGCTTCGCTCATGGCGTTCACCAGCCCAGCCAAGAACGCCATGTGATCCTGATCGAGCGCCCCGTGCGAAGTGAGGTAAGTGAAAGCCTCGGGCGGTAGGCCAAGCCGCATTGCAACCGCGCTGGCCCCGCGCTGCGCGAGCGCCACGCTGATGCTTTCCAGCACGTAAACCATGCCGAAGAAGGCCACCGGATCGCCATCGGCAATGCGCGCGAAGGCATGACTCACCATCATGCGCGTCGACGGGTGCGGCTCGCTGGTTCGAGCCGCGTCGGCGTCTCCGCCGGCGGCGGCGATGTCGGCCAGGATCCATTCCTCATGGCCGGTCTCCTCTTCGATATAGTCGTCGAGCGCGGCGACGAGTTCGGGCCGGTCGAGCAACTGCGCGCGTGCAGCCTGCATCAACGGCACGGTGTGACGAACATGATGGAACGCCTGCTCGAGATAATCGATATACGCACGGCGCGAGATCGTGCCGTCCAGCCCCGCGCGTACCTGCGGGATCGTGAGAAAGCTCAGCCGGTCGCGGAATGTAGCGGCCTCCAGTTCGTCGAAGAAGGTCGGGTTACCGTGGAGCCAGGTTGCCGCAATTACTTCGCGGCGAGGCCTGCCGTTTCCGGTCAGCATGCCGTTGGCGATGGTGAAGGGGGACACCTCGCGCCACCGCGCGATGCGGGCATATGTGGGCAGAGTCGCGTTGGCGGCGGCTACTGCGGCCGACATGTCGGCGTCGGCGGTGGCTGGCACCAGGAGCGCCTCGGGAGACGGTAGTCCGTCACCGTGGACCAGCGCCTGAAGGATCGCTGGCTGGGCCGTCAATTGGGCCTCCACCCACTCGGGCGAGACGTTGCGCCCGAAGCTGGTGACGATCAGCGCGGACTTACGCCCGTCCACCCATAGCCGGCCGTCTTCATCGAAATGGCCGATGTCACCGGTGGCGAAATGTCCCGCGGCTCTCGGTTCGCCGATCGTGCCAAGAAACAACTCGCCTTCCAGCAGGATTTCCCCGTCCCCGGCGATGCGGGCCTGCACGTGAGGAAGAAGCCGTCCGACCGACCCCGCTACTTCTTCATTCGCCGCTTCGAGCGAAACCACCGATCCGCACTCCGTCAGGCCGTAGCCCTGGCGCACCGGCAGGCCGACCCGGCGAGCCCGTGCCAGGAGTTCGACGGGAACGCGCGCCCCGCCAACCGCCACCACGGTTAGATCGGGCAGGCGAAGATCTGTGCGTTCCAGCACTCCGACAAGGCCGCCAAGGTACTCCGGCACCAGGATCAAGGACGTGATACGCCAATCCGCGATGCGGCGTGCCATGCGCCCGAACTCCGGTCGGAACGGGTCTGCGAGGCCGATCTCTTGCTGCGGCGGGCAGACATAAGTGCCACCGGCGAGGATGGTGGCGAACAGCCCCGCGATCGTCTCGAGAAGAATGCCTGGCGGCAGCAGCGCGCAGTGCCTGCCGGCATGTTCCGTGCCCAAGGCATCGACGACGGATCGGGCCACGCCGAGCATATGCGGTGCGGACAAGCACACACCTTTGGGAGCGCCGGTCGACCCTGAGGTGAAAGTTATCCGCGCCGTACCAGGGGGCAGGAGGGACGACGCGGGTTGCGCAGCGGGTGGTACAGGACCGGCCCCTGCGCAGGCAGAAACGGCATGGGCGGCCTGTTCGTCCGTGAAGAATGCCGGGAGGGAAAGGACCGGAATTCCAGCTTCGAGTAGAGCCAGTTCCTGGACCGCTTCCTCCACACCGTGATCGAGTCGCAGCGCCTTCGGCGTTGTAGGGTTTTCGCCGTCCAGCATGGTCACCGCATGCGCCACGCGATCCGCCAACGCACGCCAGGTGAGCGCCGGCCCGGAGACCGGATCAATCGCAATCGCGTCCGGCATCGTCAGGGTATGGCTTCTGATAGTTTCGAGAAGCCCGTTCATGCTGTGATCCTTCCGCGCCGGGCAAGGAAACGTGCGATGGCCTGCTGCCCCTGCGCGATGCCGCCAGCGCAAACCTGCGGGTCATTCTCGTAGTACCGGCCCCACGCGGCCGCATCGCCTACCCGGTCTGCGCGCGCGGCTGCAAGCACGTGGAGTTGAACGCCGAGGCGCACGAACATGCTGCGGACCTGCGCGGTGAGAGTCGCGACGGCGATTTCACACTGCCCGCCCAAATCGTTGGCGGCCAGTCCCCATAGCGAGACCATGGCGAAGGCATCGTCGGCAGCGAGATGCCCGATCTCGATCACGCTGTCGCGCGCAACCGAGCGGCCCAGCACTTCGGCGAGGCGCGCTTCCACCGGGCGATCGAGATAGCGTTCCAGGAACAATGGCTGATCTCCAGCCCGCCGATAGCCGACGCTGGCCCGGACCGCGTGATCGCGTGAGACATGCAAACCTTGCGGATAGGCAGGCCGTAGCTGGGCACCATGCATCTCTCGATAGCGCCGGGAAACCAGTTCGACGGCAGATGTCTCGGCCATTCTCAACTCCTTGGCTGTCGACGATAGGACTGTGCTGACCGGCAATTCCCGCATCGACCGGAGAAAATTTATTGGACCTTGGCGATGCGACTCTGTCTGTCGATCACCCTTCCGGCATTCTGCGGCAAGATCTTGACGAGCAGCAGGATCGACAAGGCCAGGGCCGCTGATACAAGAGGGCGGCTGATTGCCAGTCCACCATCGTCCAGCGGCTTGTCCAAAAGGTCTCCCACGGCGGCGCCCAGCGGCCGCGTCAGGATGAAGGCAGCCCAGAACAGGCCGACGTGACTGACACGGCTGCGAACGTAGAGCAGGCAAACGACAGCCAGCAGCGCGGCGAAGACAAGCGCGGCGCCTGAATACCCCGACCCGCCCGTGTCCGCGGTCCAGTCTCCCAGTGCGGTGCCCAATGTCTGTGAGAACGTGATCGTGATCCAGTAATAGCGCTCTGCCTGAGGCTCATGCACGCTTTGGACGTCTATCGAACCGAGCGCGCGGTGCCACACGGCGAGCGATGCCAACACGCAGCACAGCAGCAGGGCCGAGCCGCCTGCATAGCCGATACCCATGGAGCGGGTGGCGAAATCGGCCATCGTAGTGCCGGCGGTCGTCGAGGCGATGATCGTGGCCCAATAGAGATGGGGGTGGAACCGTCGCGCCGCGATCTGGCGCCATCCCAGCACCAGCAGGATACCCGCGAAGATGACGGTGCCAGCAAGATACCCCAGGTTCCACGTCATGCTGACCGTGTCGCCGGCGGTTTCGCCCAGGGTCGTGGCGAGGATCTTGATGATCCAGAATCCGAAGGTGACTTGCGGCACCTTCGACAAAACTTTTCGAGTGACGGACGGCGATCCAGTCTCGTCGCAGACGGTGCTGACGGACGGCGTCATCGCAGGATGTAATCGGCGATGTAGGGCAGATGGTCAGACAATGATGCACCGCTACGGTCCCGGAAACCGGAAGGAACCCTCAGGTCTCGCAGCGCCAGGTGTTGGCCGCTCCCGGCGCGGAAATATTGCTTGTCCTTCGCGTGCCTGCGCACCGCGGCGACGGCCCGGGCGTTCTGCGGGAAGCCTGGAGTGATCCGGTCAACGGCGGTGGCTTCCATGCTGCCGGCGAGAAGGCCTCCGCCCGAAGACTGGGCCGCGATACGGCCCCGGTCATGCCCGACGTTGAAATCGCCGCCGAAAATGACATCGCTATCGGATCCGACGATGGCACGCATGAACTCGCGCGTGGCGGCGACCTGGCGCAAGTATGCGGCGTTCGCCCGCTCTACGTTGACGCCCGAGGCCTTGCGCGAATTGAGATGGGTATCGGCGATGGCGATGGTGCGGGCCTGGCCGGGAACCTTGACCCAGGCGACCAGCACGCCTTTGGCGGCAAGGCAGTCGTAGCCTGCGCACATGTCGGCGGGGAATGCCATCTTGCGTGTGCGGATGATAGGATAGTCGGACAGGATCACCAGCCCACTGTCAGCCCATTTGCCGATATCCTCGCCGTTGAGCCATGACGTCTGCTCGGCGGAGCCTCCAGCCGGCAACGCCGCGGCATCACTGGCCTCGGGGCCGAGCGCAAAATGGGCGTAGCCGGCGGCACGGGCGATGGCCTTGGCCTGCGGGATGAAGGCTTCCTGCAGGAGAACGATGTGCGGCTGGGTTCCGGCGCGCCGCAACTCGTTCAGGCGTTCGCCGATCTGCCGGACTTCGTCGGCACGGCCGTAGGCCGCGGGGAAAGGAAGCCCCTTGATATTGTAGGTCATGACCGAGAGATCGCTCGCAGCCGCTGTCTGCACCGGGGTAGGCTGATCCAGAACGGCCGCCGGCGATGGACGTGCCAGGTTCAAAGCTACGATCGCGGCCAGAGGAACGAAGGTCAACAGGCGCAGACGCTTCACGCAAGGTACTCCCATAGGATCGTGCGGTAGACCCCGCTGCACCGGCAGACCCGCATCGGGAAATTACAGGTGCGGTTCCGCGCGGGGCGTGGAGTCCCAGTGATGGCCCCCGAATTGGGGGTGGCAGTAGAGGGAAGCGGCGGGGATGCGCGGAACCGGAACCTTGAGCCTCGTGTGGGCGCTGACGGTCGCGGCCCCGGCCGGGGCCGACGTGCGCTCCGAAAGGGCACCTTCCTACAGGGAACAAGGTGCGCGTGCGGTCATGGCCCTGCCCGAGCAGTTCGAATGGAGTGGCGGCGACCGTGCCGCCATAGATCGCTCGAAGGTCGTGAAACTGGCGGTCGATCGTGGCGATATTGGATGGAGCGTCGATCTGCTCTCACTACGATCTTCGTGGTCGGAAGATCGTCCGTGCTGCGGGTCACGCGCCCATTTTGCCGACAGCCAGGCGGGGGTACAGATGTGGCGCGCTATCGGGGAGCGTGATGTCCTGCGTCTCGGCGCCCGGATCGGCAAGGTCGGCAGGCGCGACCTTTCGCCGGTCGTCTTTCCTGCCAAGTCGAAGGCTGGCTATGCGGACGTGCAACTGGCGTGGGAGCGGGCGAACCGCTGGACGGTCTCGACAGGATGGTTCCGGCAGGACGGGTGGGGCAGTCGGCGCATGGACCTGGACGTAGTGCGCATGGGCAACGGCGAACTGGCGGCGGCCAGCGGTATGCGCGCCGCCGCGAGGCTGGGTCTCGGTGGTGGGCGGGACGATGCACATACCTGGCTCACCCTGGAAGCGCGCAAGGGCAGTCGTGCTTTGGGCCTGGGTGCAGGGATGCGCCACGCCAGCGACGTCGGCCTGGCGCTGACGGCAATGTTTTGAGGTGGCCATCGTGACGCCAGGAGCGCAAAGCCGCAATGACCTGCACAGCCGGGTAAGGGAGAGCATCTTTGTTCAGGGAGAACGGGCGATGACGTCGGATGGGCAGGAAGTGCCCGTTGAAGGCGGCCTGCGTCAACTGTGTCTCGCGCTGCGGCCCGAGCTGCGTCGGTTCCTGCTCTCGCGCCGTGTTGGCGAAGCGGATGCCGATGACCTGTTGCAGGACCTTTTCGTAAGGGTCGAGACAGTGGTGACCGGACCGGTACGCGCACCCAGGGCCTATCTCTACCAGATGCTCAACAACATGGCGCATACCCGCCGCCGGACCGAAGCGCGCCAGCAGGCACGCGATGCCGAATGGCTCGATGCGCCGACAGGGGCTGCAGGAGCGGAAATGGATCTGGCTGACCTGACTCCCGATCCCGAGATCACCTTGCTCGCGCGCGACCATCTGGCGCGGGTGGAGGCCAGTCTTGCGTCGCTACCGGAGCGGACCGCCCATGTCTTTCGGCAGTACCGGATCGAAGGCGTGTCGCAAAAGACCATCGCACGCGATCTGGGCATCAGCCTTAGCGCGGTCGAAAAACATCTCCAGCGCGCCTATAATGCGGTGCTCGAAATTCGCAGCCGGCTCGACGCGGGCGCCACGAGGGATGCAGGAGGCTCCGATGCAATCGCGCGCTGAAGACACCATGCGCGAGGAAGCGATCGCCTGGCACCTGCGGCTCGGCGACGGTTCCGATGGGGACTGGGACGGGTTCGCCCGCTGGCTCGAAGCCGATCCGCGCCACAACGACATCTACGAGGCGGTCTGCGATGCCGACCTGGCGCTGGAACCTGCCGTCGAACTTGCCCGCTGCGCTCCCGCGGACCTTGAAGCTGAGGCTTTCGTGCCGGAGCAGGAACCTCGCCCCACGCGCCGCTGGATGTGGCCAGCGATGGCCGCATCGGTTGCCTTCGCGGCTCTCGGCACCTGGGCGCTCACGGGGGGGCTTGCAAGCGAGTACACCGTCAGCACCGCGCCGGGAGAAACCCGTACCTTCGCGCTGGGCGACGGCACCCGGATCGTCCTCAACGGCGCGACCGAGATCGTCCTCGACAAATCCGATCCACGCGTGGCCGAACTCAAGGCGGGCGAGGCGCAGTTCACCGTTCATCATGATGCCGCGCGCCCTTTCAGGCTGACCGTGGGCGACCAGAGCATCGTTGACGTCGGCACCGTGTTCAACGTGCGTAGCGGCAAGGATGCGCTGCGGGTGGAGGTGGCAGAGGGCGCGGTGCGCTTCGAGGCCGGCGTGACCCGTCTGCTTCTGGGCGCCGGTGACACGCTCGACGCCAGCAGCGGCAGGATCGTCGAAGGTAACAGGCCGATCGCGGATATCGGCGGATGGACGCGTGGACGGCTTGTCTATCATGATGTCCCTCTGTTGGAAGTGGCTGCAGACATAACCCGCGCCCGCGGCGTAGGAATAGAACTTGGCCCGGATGTTTCGGGTCGGCGCTTTTCCGGCGTCATTCAGCTTGATGGCAGCGACCCGGCGCTGCAGAAGCGGATCGCATCCCTCCTTGGCGTGAAGGTGACGGCAACTGCCGATGGTTGGTCGATTACGCGATAATGGGCGGCAAGGAGCATGGGCCGTCGCAGCGTTCGTGCTCGCTGCCGCCGCAGTGCCAGCGCAGGCTCGGCCGACGCAGTCCTTCGCTGTTCCGGCAGGGCGGCTATCGGATGCGCTGATCGCCCTTTCGGAGCAGGCAGGAATCTCGATAACCATCGATGACCCACGCCTCAATGCCCTGCGTACAGATGGCATTAGCGGACGCTACGAACTGTCCGAGGCGTTAGCTCGCCTGCTGCGGGGTAGTGGCTACGGCTTCGTTTTCGTCGATCCACGGACGGTGCGGCTGGTGCACCAGACGCGGGGGCCTGCCCGCCAGCCTCTGCCGTCGCCGCGGCCCCGTCCGGCGCCTCCGCCGGACGGGGCCGGCCCCGACATCGTCGTCTCCGCGACCAAGCAGCGCCTGGGGCTGCTGGATTACCCCGCCAGCATCTCGGTAGTCGAGCCCGATCGCACCCAGCTTGCCCGGGCGGGTGGCCAGGGCACCGCCTTCATCCTGGGCAAGCTTCCGCAGCTTTCCTCGACCAACCTGGGGCCGGGTCGGAACAAGGTTTTCATTCGCGGCATCGCCGACAGCAGCTTCAATGGTGCCAGCCAATCCACGATCAGCCAGTACCTGGGAGATACGCGCCTGATCTACAGTGCGCCCGATCCTGATCTCGCGTTGTACGACATTGCGCGCGTCGAAGTTCTGGAGGGCCCGCAAGGCACGCTATACGGCGCCGGAACACTCGGCGGGATCATTCGGATCGTGCCCCACGCGCCGGAGCTGAATTCCTGGGGCATCGACCTGTCGGCGGGCCTGCGCGCTACGCAGGACGGTGCACCGGGTGGCGACGGGGCCGTTACGGTCAACGTTCCGCTCGTCGAGGGTAGGCTGGCGCTCCGGATCGTGGGCTATGAGACGATCGACGGAGGCTACATCGACGATACCGAGCGCGGCCTGCGGGACATCAACCGCAACAGGACCTCCGGCTTGCGCGCGAGCTTGCGCTGGCAGCCGGATAGGGCCTGGACGCTGGACGTGTCAGTGGTCGGCCAGGACATCGCCTCGCGCGATGGCCAGTATACCCTGCGCGGCGAGCCGGATCTCGTTCGCCGCTCCGCCATCGCCCAGCCTTTTGACAACGACTATCGCCTCGTCGATCTCACCGTGCGGCGCGATTGGGGCCCGGTCCAACTGGTGTCCGCGACGGGCTATACCCACCATGTGATCCGCTCGACGTTCGACGCGACCCTGACGACCATGGGCCCCATCGCAACCCCCGTCGCCTTTACCGAGGACATCACCGTTCGGCTGTTTTCCCACGAGACGCGGCTGTCCGGTCCACTGGGAGGATCGGGCAGCTGGCTCGCCGGTATCGGGCTCGTGAACAATGACGACCGGGTCGAGCGCCAAATGGGCACGCCCGCTGCCCCGGCGCTGATTGCCGGCCTGTCGAACTCGACGCTCGATCTTGCTGCGTTCGGTGAGGCCGGCGTGCCACTCACAGGGAACCTGATTCTGACGGCGGGCGGGCGTTTCAGCTACGTGCGTCAATCGAGTGAATTGACCGGGCATACGGAGGCCGAAGCATCGGAGCCTGTGCGCACTCAAAGGCGCTTTCTTCCCGCCACAGGCCTCTCATGGCGGCCCGCGCGCGGACTACTCGTCTATGGCCGGTTCCAGCAGGGTTACCGTCCTGGCGGACTGCAGGTCACCGGATCCGCCGCAGCACCTCGCGCGGAACGGTTCGGGGCAGACCGTATCGGTACGATGGAGGCGGGCCTGCGCTTCGGGATGGACCAGGGTGCCCGCCTGTCCGGCAGCTTCGTCGCTTCGCTCGCCCGGTGGAATGACGTACAGGCTGACCTCGTGGGTCTCGATGGGCTGCCCTACATCGCCAACATCGGCTCAGGCCGGGTTCGCAACCTCGCGTTCTCGCTTGCATGGCACCCACGCGATTTCCTTTCGTTCGAGGCAGCCGGCTTCCTTAATTCCAGCGACTTGTCGAAACCGGCACCGGCCTTTGCCGACGCGAGCGATCGGGACCTGCCCAACATCGCCGACGAGGGCGGCCGCTTTGCAGCAAAGTACGACCGACAACTGTCATGGGCGCAAGTCACATTCGATGCCGCCGTGCGCTATGTTGGCTACTCGAAGTTGGCGATCCGAGCGCCCTTCGCTCTGGGTCAGGGACGCTATTATGATCTTTCAACCGGCGCGCGCCTGGGGTTCGGGAAGTGGGGTGTGGCGATGGATATCGACAACCTGTTGAACACGCGCGCCAACACCTTCTCGCTCGGCAATCCATTCTCGGTTGCAGAGGGGCAGCAGCAGACGCCCATGCGGCCGCGTTCGATCAGGATCGGTCTCGATGCCAGCTTCTGACAGGCGCCTGCTCGCCTCTATCCATGACGTCGCACCCTGCTTCGAAAGCCAGATCGACCGGCTGGCGGACCTGATCGAGACGCGGCTTGGCCCTGCGCGCTACGCCATGCTCGTCGTGCCCGATCACTGGGGTCGCGCCCCGCTATCCCAGGCCCCCGCGTTCCAGGCGCGGCTACGGGCCTGGGCCGAGCGAGGCGTCGAGATGTTCGTCCACGGCTGGTTCCACCGCGACACGGCCGAGCATGAGGGCGCCGCCGGCTTCAAGGCCAGGCACATGACGGCCGGCGAGGGGGAATTCCTCGGCCTGTCCCACGCCGAAGCCCTGCAGCGCATGCGTGACGGCAAGGCGCTGGTCGAGGACGTGATCGGCATGCCGGCGGCCGGCTTCATCGCGCCCGCTTGGCTCTACGGCCCGGGCGCCATGCACGCGCTGGGCGAGTGCGGCTTCGCGCTGGCCGAAGATCACTTTCGCATCTGGCAACCGGGCCACGAGGACACACCGCTAGCCAAAGGCCCGGTGGTGACCTGGGCTTCGCGAAGCACGATGCGCACGGCCTCCTCGCTCGCCTTCGCGGCGCTGGCGCGGCCGGCGCTTCAGCCGCTGAAGACGTTGCGGCTGGCGGTCCATCCCGGCGACGTGACCAAACCGTCGATCCTGGCCAGCGTCGACGCCACCCTGCGCGCCTTCTCGCGTCGCCACGTTCCAGGCCGTTATTCCGACCTGCTGAAATAAATCGCATTTCCCCGGCGCATCGGCAGTGTGGGTATGGCCGTTACGCGGAGTCTTGTGGGCATGACATTGCCCCTCCGGATCGCAATACCCATCCACAGCTTCGAGCCCGGCGGTGTCGAGCGCGTGGCACTTGGCCTGGCTGAGCACTGGCAGCAGACCGGCCACGAGGTCACGATCGTTCTGGGGCGGGACGAAGGACTTGACCGCGGGCGGGCTTCGACCGGCCTGGCCTACCGCATCCGCCCGTGCCGCGTGCCCACCGCACGGTTCGAAACGCTGTGGATGATCTGGTCCTTCTTCCTGTTCCTTACGCGCGAGCGCGTCGATGTGATCTTCTGCCCCGGAAATACGTATGCCGTGGTCTGCGTTGCCTTGCGGCTGCTGCTGGGCGACAGCTGTCCGCCGGTCGTCAGCAAGATCAGCAACGACCTCGTGCGCGCGGACAAGTCGGCGCTGCGCCGGAGGATCTATCATATTTGGCTGCGCGCGCAGGGCATGGTCTTCGACCGCTTCGTGGCGCTTGCCGAGCCGATGCACGGCGAAATCGTGGATGCCATGGGCGTGGGCTCGCACCGCGTCATGACCATCCACGATCCGGCGATGACCAGAGCGCGGTTCGACCGTCTCGCCGCAATACCCCGGCAGCGGGCGGACCGTCATCGTTATCGCTTCCTCGCCCTTGCGCGCCTCGTGCCCCAGAAGAACCTCGAACTCATGCTGCGCGCCTTCGCCGCGGGTTTCCGACCCGGTGACGAACTGACGGTCGCCGGAGACGGGCGGGAACGGGCGCAGCTGGAATCGCTCGCACAGCGCCTCGCCATCGAGGGCCAGGTCCGGTTCGTGGGCCATGTCACCGATCCCGACCCATACCTGCGCGATGCCGACTGCCTGTTGCTTTCGTCCAACTACGAGGGCGTACCCGCCGTCGTGCTGGAGGCCATCGCGGCGGGCCTGCAGATCATCGCGACCGACTGTTCCTCCAGCATGCAGGCGCTCGCCGGGTGCGGCGCACGGGCCACGCTCGTCCCGGTGCGCGACGTCGACTCGCTGGCCCACGAGATATCGCGGGTCGATCAGCTCCCCAAGCCGGGCCCTGCGCAGCGCCACTATGCGGCGCGCTTCACCGTCGAGGCCGCCGCCGGCGCCTATGTGGCGGTGATGCGCCGGGCGGTCGCCTCGGCCCGGCAGGTGCGCATCCTGATGGCATCTTCGACGGCTCGGTAGCGGCAAGCCACCCCTGACGTCCTGTTCAATCTCAAGGAAAACCTTGTGCTACAGACCGCCTCCCTCCTGACCGCGGCGCCCGTCGGCGACCCGGCCCCGGACCGACCCACCGTCACGTTGCGTGCGCAGGACACGTTTTCGTGGAGGCGCGGGACGGCACTGCTGCCGGTGGTCTTCTCGATCCTGATCGCGCTGGGCGTGGTCCTCGAACTACGCGGCATGGATATGGCGAAGATCCTCGCCATGGTGCCACGCGGCGCCGGGTTCTGGATGGTCTTCGCCGGGAGCTACCTCGCGGGTCCCGCCAGCGAATGGCTCATCTACCGCCGCCTCTGGCAGCTTCCGGTCGAGGGGTTCACCGCGCTGCTGCGCAAGCTGGTCTGCAACGAACTGCTGCTCGGCTATCTGGGCGAGGCCTATTTCTACACCTGGGCGCGTCAGCGCAGCATGATGACGGCGGCGCCCTTCGGGGCCATCAAGGATGTGTCGATCCTCTCGGCCATGGCCGGAAACGGGGTGACCCTGGTCCTGCTGGTCGGGCTGTGGCCCTTTCTCGGCTCCACCGCCATCGGCTTCGAGAACCGCGCCGTCATGTTCTCGCTGTCGGTGGTTCTGGCCACATCGATCGCGGCTATGGCGCTGCGGCGCCGCATCTTCTCGCTGGGTCGCGAGGTACTGGGCTTCATCACCGCGATGCACCTGTTGCGTATCGTCGTCACAACGATCCTCTCGGCGGTGCTGTGGCACATGGTACTGCCGGCGGTCCCGGTGATGTGGTGGCTGCTGCTGGCGACGCTGCGCTTGCTGATCTCGCGCCTGCCGTTCATCCCCAACAAGGACGTCGTCTTCGCAGGCGTCGCCGTCTTCACGCTCGGCCACGAGACGGACATCGCTGCGCTGATGACGATGATGGCCTCCGCCATCCTGCTGGTCCACCTGCTGCTCGGTCTGGGGCTGGTGGCATCGGACCTGGTCCGCCGCGTGGTCCCCGCGTGATGATGCGGCTCGGCTTGCCGGCGGCCGCCCTGATGCTGTCGGCGGCGACGATGCCCTCCTCGCCGGATCTCGGGAAGAAGGAGGGGCAGTGCGGCCGGAATGAGCGGGGCCCTTCGCTGCTGGTCTCGGTTGCGGGGCTCAAGGACCGCGAGGGCAACCTGAAGCTCGAGGTCTATCCCGCGAACGACGAGGACTTCCTTGCGGACGACAATGTCCTGTTGGGCGCGGGCAAGGTCTTTCGCAGGATCGAGGTGCCGGTGCCGCCTTCGGGACCCGTGGAGCTGTGCATTCGTGTCCCGAAACCTGGGATTTACGCGGCGTCGCTGCTCCACGACCGGGACGGCAACCGCCAGTTCGGCTGGCGGGTCGACGGCATCGGCTTCTCGTCCAACCCGAAGCTGGGCTGGAGCAAGCCCAAGGCCGCCAAGGTCGCTTTCACGGCGGGACCGGGGCCGACAAGGCTCCGGATCATGTTGAATTATCGCAGCGGCCTCGGCGTCGCGCCACTCAAGTAAAGGACCGATATCCTTGAAGATCGTCGACGTCTGCGCCTTCTACAGCCCGCAGGGCGGCGGGGTGCGCACCTACATCGAGCAGAAGCTCCGAATCGGCCCCGAACTGGGCCACGAGATCGTCGTGATCGTCCCAGGAGAAACGCGTTCGACCGTCGACCGTGGCGCCGGAGCCCGCATAATAAGCCTCCCATCCCCCCGCTTCCCCCTCGATCGCAAGTACGGCTACTTCGCCGACGAAACCGTGCTGCACGCGGCTTTGGACGCCGAAATGCCTGATGTGGTGGAGGTTTCCTCGCCCTGGCGCAGCCCATCGATGGTCGCCCGCTGGCATGGCAGAGCCCGCCGCAGCCTGGTGATGCACGCTGATCCGCTCTCCGCTTATGCCTACCGCTGGTTCGAACCGATGCTCTCCCGCCCCTCCATCGACCGCAGTTTCGAGCGCTATTGGGAGCATCTGCGCCATCTCGGCCAGGCTTTCGACATGACGGTCTGCGCAAACCACGATCTCGCCGGCCGGCTCCGCGATGGCGGCGTGGCGAGGGTTCGGGTCCATCCGCTGGGCGTGGAAACCGGCGTTTTCTCGCCCCAACGCCGCGACCCGGAACTGCGTGCCCGGCTGCTAGCTTCCTGCGGCCTCGACGAAAATGCGCGCCTGCTGGTGGCCGCGGGACGCCTCGCTCCGGAAAAGCGCTGGCCAATGGTGGTCGATGCCGTCGCCGCCGCCAGCCTCCACACGCCGGTCGGCCTGGTGCTGTTCGGCGAAGGCCGCGAAAGGCGGTCCATCCGCAGCGCGATCGGCGGCAATCCGCACGTCCGCCTGTTTAAGCCGGAGCGCGACCGTGTCGCCTTTGCCGCGATCCTGGCCAGCGCCGATGCAGTGGTCCACGGCTGCGAGGCGGAAACCTTCTGCATGGTTGGCGCCGAAGCGCGCGCGAGCGGTACTGCCGTGATCGTTCCAGACAGCGGCGGTGCGGCCGACCACGCTGGGGGCGGCGCCGGGTTCACCTACAAGGCTGGCAACCTTTTCTCCCTGACCAGCGCGATCAAGACGTTCTGCGAGCAACCTCGCTACGCGCAAGGCGCCAGCGGCGTCGTCAGCAATGTCCAGCATTTCGCAGGGCTTTTCGCGGACTACGGCCAAGTCGTTCGTAACCCCCAGGCGGCCTGAAAGTGTAAACTTTTCTGCTCGAGGAGGTGCGGGTATCCGAGCGCCGTGGAGTCGAGGCGTCATGCGCATCGGATTTCTGTTCAACCACGACCAGATTCATCAAGTCGCCCATAGTCTCCCGATCGCCCTGGCCCTCGTGGAAATCGGCTTTGGCGGGGAGATCGTGGTCGCCACGACCAACGCGGCGCTGGCGGCCGAGGTGCGCCGTATCGGCGGCGCTCATATCGGCACGGCCATCGAGCATGTGGAACTGCAGCCCTCGCCGCTGTCCCGGCGCATGGATGCGGTGCTCGGCAAAGTGGTTCCGGCGGGCAAGCTGCTTATTTATCGTGACAATCTTGCCTTTTTCCGCAGCCTCGACGTGCTCGTCGTGGCGGAGAAGACGTCGCTGATCCTCAAGAAGCGCTATGGGCTGACGAACCTGGGCATCATTCATACCCGCCACGGTGCCGGCGACCGGGCGATCGGCTTCAATAAGGCCAGCGCCTGCTTCGACCATGTGCTGTGTTCTGGGCCAAAGATCCGCGACCGGCTCATCGCCGAGGCGGGCTTGGACCGAGATGCTATTTCCATCGTCGGCTATCCCAAGTTCGACCTGATACGCGAAAGCAGCAGGGTGCGCTTCTTGCCAACGGCCGGGCAAGTTGTGCTCTACAATCCGCATCCCTCGCCGTATCTGTCCTCGTGGTATCGGCACGGCCACGCCGTGTTCGAACAGTTCCTCGGGCGCAGTGACCACGGCTTGCTGTTCGCGCCGCACGTCATGCTGTTCCAGCGCCAGTTCGTCGTCACGATTGACCGGCTGACGGTAGACAAAGCGGGAGAGATACCGTCGCGTTTCCTTCGCGGAGATAACATCAAGGTGGACCTCGGCAGTCGCGCTTCGACCGACATGAGCTATACGCTTTCCGCTGACATCTACCTCGGCGATGCCAGCAGCCAGGTCTACGAATTCCTCCTTAAGCCGCGCCCTTGTATCTTCCTCAACAGCCACGGGCATGTTTGGCAGGGCGATCCCAATTTTCAGCACTGGAGGGCCGGGGAGGTAATCACCTGCCCGGACCAGTTACCACTTGCGCTGGAGCGTGCGGACGAACTCCATGCGACCCGCTACCGGGCAGTCCAGGAAGACCTGTTTGCGCAGAGTTTCGACCTCGAGGACACGCCCTCGTCCATCCGTGCAGCCTACGCCGTCGCGTCCTTTGCCGAACGGCAATGCCGCACGAACCGCCATCTAACACTCGTCCCCGCCTGAGCAGACTGGTCATGCCGGGTAGCAAGCAGTTAGAAGTGCAGGATGATCGGGCGGCCGCACTTCGTGCAAAATCCTCGGGCAGCTCGCTCGTGACGAATGTAACGACCGGCAGGGTCGGCCGCATCTTTGCGAGCCTGGGGCTCGTGCTGGGAGGCAAGGCGGGTGCGGGAATTCTGAGCCTTGGCTACCTGTTGCTGGCCACGCGGTATCTCGGCCCCAAGGACTACGGCGTCCTCGTCCTTGTTCACGCCTACGTAACGACGGTTTGCGGTATCATCGAGTTTCCGTCGTGGCAGGCGATCGTGCGCTACGGCGCCGAGGCCGACAGCAAGGGCGAGACCCACCGGCTGTCGCGGCTGCTGTGGTTCGGGGCCAAGGTCGAACTCACCGGCGGCGCGATAGCAGTCATCACCGCGATGGCGCTCGTTCCCGTCGTCGGCCCGCATCTTAGCTGGTCGCCCAAGGCCATGGCGTTCGCGCCGTACTATGCCTTTGCCGTGCTGGGCTCGGTGCGGTCAACGCCGGCAGGTCTCCTGCAACTCTGCGGCCGGTTCGATCTGTTGGGCCTGCATAACCTTGTCCAGCCTACGATGCGCCTGATCGGTACATTGGTCGTCATCGGCTGCGGATGGGGCGTGAAGTCGTTCATGTTCGCTTGGCTGCTGGCCGCACTCGCTGAATTCGCGGCAATGTGGGGGCTGGGCCTTTGGATGGCGGGGCGCCGCTTCGGACGATCAATTATTCGACCCGAGGCTGGCAGCGTCACCGCCGACAACGCCGGCATCTGGCGCTTCATGCTCGCCAGCAATGCCGATGTCACGCTCGGTGACCTGACGGGCCGTGTCGCGCCGCTGGTGATCGGCTGGGTGATGGGCCCGGCGATGGCCGGACTCTTCGCGGTGGCTCAGCGCGCCACGGTGATCCTCGCGCAGCCGGCGCAGATTCTGGGAAATACCTCTTACGCCGAGCTGGCTCACATCGTCGCGGTTGGGCACAGCGGCAAGGCGCTGCGCCAGACGCTCCTGAAGGTCGTTGGCGTCGCGCTTCTTGCCGCGGTGCCGGTGGTCTTGATCGTCACACTCTTCCCCGCGCAGATCATCCAGCTCATGGCCGGTTCGGCTTTTGACGCGGCGGCAGGCGTGATGATCGCGCTGGTCGCGGCCCGTGCAATTTCGCTGACCGGGCCGCCGTGCACCTCCGCGCTTACGGCACTTGGGCATCCCGCTCGTTCGATGTGCGCCAATTTGCTGTCGAGTTTCGCCTTCCTGCCGCTGCTGCCGTGGCTCTTGCGGCACTTCGGGCTGATGGGCGCGGGCATCCAGGCGATCGCGCAGGCAATGGTCGCCAGCGCCCTGCTTGCGATCTTCGTCTGGCGGACCAGCGGAGAATGAGCACCGTGCCAAGGGTTGCCTACGTCATCAATTCGCTTGAAGGGGGCGGGGCGGCGCTGCCTGTCCCCGCGATCCTCGATGTGCTCCGCGGCGCCGGCGCGCAAGTTCGCGTCCTTGCGCTGACGCGACGCGATGGACGGGCACAGCCTGCCATGGAAGCGGCCGATCTCGACGTCGTCGTCCGCAAGGGCGGGGAAACCGACCACTTCGCCGCAGCCCGCTGGCTTGACAGAGAGTTGCGCGGTTGGGGTCCGACACATCTGTGGACCTCTCTCACCCGGGCGACGATCCTGGGCCTCTTGATCGGCCCGAGATTGGGTGTTCCCGTAGTGTCGTGGCAGCACAATGCTTTCCTGAAACCATGGAACGAGCGGCTGCTTAGGCTGCTGCAGGGGCAAGCTGCGCTGTGGGTCGCGGATTCGCGTGTCGTGGCGGAGCTTACCGCAGAGAGGTTGGGCGTGGAGCTGGATCGTCTTGCGACATGGCCGATCTACGCCGCCGATCCCGGCATGGCGCAGGCGCGGCCATGGCAACCTGGCGAAGTCCTGCGCATCGGCAGTCTAGGCAGGCTCCATCCCGCCAAAGGCTACGACGTACTGATCGCGGCGCTGGCAAGGCTGCGCGCGGAGGGCTTTCGGGCTCCAGTTCCCTTCGAGTTCGCCATCGGAGGGGATGGAACACAACGCCAGCGTTTGACGGCATTGGCCTGCGAAGCAGGGGTCAGAGAACTGCGGCTCGAAGGCTATGTGCCGGACGCGCCAGCGTTTCTGGCGCAATTGCATCTTTATGTCCAGCCATCGAGACGTGAAGGCTTTTGTATTGCTGCTCACGAAGCGTTGACGGCCGGTTTGCCGGTCGTGGCTTCACGGGTGGGGGAGTTGGCCTTCACTGTTCAACCGCAGATCAATGGCTGGCTCGCTGAGCCGGACGACCCACTTGCATTGGCCTCGGCGCTCCGCGAGGCCCTGATTGACCCTCACCGATTGCAGGCATTGGGAGAAGAGGGGCGGGCGCAGATGCTCGACAAGTATTCGATGTCGCGCTTTTATACTGTTGGCGCTTCGGTATGGGCTCGCGTAGCTGCTTCGGATTAGAGCGATTGACCGCTAGCGGCTGAAGCGGCCGTTCGGGAAGCCTTTCGAGGATGGCGGGAATGTCCCAGTTCTCCCCCTTCGGATGTCGACCCTTTTAGGACTCTCAGCAGCCAATTTCCAATCCCCAGGTGCAGACGTTCTGCTATGCCGACAGTTCCTAGTTAATGGAAGCCCTCCATGCTGGACACTCATTGCGAGTCCTAGATACGAGTTCAGGCGGTACTCGACCCGCTTTAAAGGTGAGGTCGCTGAGCCGGGCGGGCATGCCGCCCGGCTCAGCGACCTTCATTCCTTCAGCACGAATCTATCCCCAGAATAGACCCTTACCGCATTCCCGCGTTCGAGGTCCTGATGGGCCTGCCATTGGGATCTTCTTGCGTCATCATTGACTTGCCCACGCCGTTCTTCCAGCATGATCGCCAACTTCAACCGCGCCAGCCTCCGGTTGGCATGTTGGGATCGTTGCTCTTGGGCCGTGGCCACAAGACCAGTTGGCCGATGCGTGGCCCGAACCGCACTGTCCGTCTTGTTGACATGCTGGCCACCTGGGCCGCTGGCACGCATCGCCTGATAATCGATGTCCTCATCCTTCAGATCGATGATCGCATCAGGCTCGGGTGCAAGCGCTACGCCGACGAACCAGTTCCGCCGCTTGTGGCGGGGGCGGAAGGGGCTGGTCCCGATCCACTGGTTGGGACCTATGCGCTTCGCCACAAAGGCCGATGCCGCCTCGCCCACGATGCGCAGGATTATAGAAGACGGCAAATCTTCCGAACCATCAAGTGCTTCGCATTCAAGGCCCATGCCCCTGGCCTCCTTCGCGAAAGCGCGCGCCAGTTGTGCCACTACCCATTGGCACTCCTTGGGGCCCTTGCCCGCCGTGATGTGCAGGATCACTTCGCTCATGCCGCCCTCGTCTTGTAGCTGAGGAGGGGACGAAGCTTGGCGATGACACGAATCAAGCCTGCTCCCTCCAAATCGGCGATGACCATGGCGATATCCTTGTAGGCATCGGGAGCCTCTTCGAAGATCAATCGGCGATCCTCGCAGATGACATGGCTGCCCAGCGCGGTGCGCTGCATGTCCGCGACGTTGAAACGGCGCGAGAGGCGGGCGTGGGCATCCTTGCGGCTCCACTTGCGGCCTGCGCCATGGGCCAGCGAATGGAGGGCCTTGTCGGCATCGTCCACTATGGGCTCCACCAGATAGCTGAAATCCCCTCTCGAGCCGGGGATAGTGACCAGACCCCGATCAGCAGGCGCAGCCCCCTTACGGTGCAGCCATCCGCCTTGATGCGGCGTCACGCTGTTATGGCAAATGTCCAGCACCGACCGGCCACCGATGCCGAGACTTTCGCAAAAGCGCCGGGCGATGATCTGACGATTCACAACCGCCCATCCCAACGCAACGTCGTGCTCGGCAAGGTAAGCTGCAGCCTCCGGGCTGTTCGCAGGTATTCCATGGCTGATTTCCGGCTGGCGATGGGCTTGCAGGACGGCTTGCCCAAGGCCTCGCGAGCCGCTGTGCACCATCATCCAGACCCGGTCGTGCCGCAAGCCGAGGGCGCCAAAGCGCGCCTCGTCCGCCACCGTCTCGATCCGCTGGAATTCGACGAAATGGTTGCCCCCGCCAATGGTGCCCAGTGCGGAGCTGGCCAGTTCGGGCAGCAATCCGGCCTCTTTCAGGGCCGCTTCGCCATCGCCCGACCAGGGAGCGTCCAACCCTTGTAGTTTGCGCTCCACGCTGCCGAGCCGGAATTTGCGCAATGGCGAAGTGGTCTCCCATAAGGCCATGCCGCAGCCGATGTCGCTGCCCACCAGATGGGGCCAGATGCGATTCCGTGACCAGAAGGCCGCCCCCACGGCAATACCATTGCCGGCGTGGAGATCAGGTAGGCCAACAACGCGGACCATACCCTCGTAATCTGCCGTTGCGAGGAGTTGGTCGAGCGACAGCGGATCGAACCGCGATGGATCGCTAGCGATCAGGGAGATCGAACTCATCGCGCGCCTCCCCGCTCATTGACCATTCCAGAGAGCAGCATCGCCTCAAGCACGGCCATGTCCTTGAGAATCCCGTCACGCGGATCGACGAACAGCTCACGACGTCGGAACCACTGGCCTCGGCGCCCTAGAACATGGCCTTCGAACATCCATTCGCCATAACGCCCGATCGAAATGCGGGTCAGCACGAAATCCTCGAGATGTTCGCGTACGTGCATCTTGACCGTGCTGCCGGTGTCAAGCTTGGCGCAGATTTCGCTGAAGACGGCGTCCCACCGGCGGCCGCGCTGGCGCCGCAGGTAGCGGACCAAGGGGGCGAGGTTCTCGTTCAATGACTTGGTGTAGGGCGCACCGATGCCGGCATGGCGCTTGAGACCGATATGGCGTGCGTCGGTCTGAGGGATCCTTTTCAATTTGGGAGAAGCGGCGTGGCCCGCACCCCAGCGGGGGCGTTCGACGATCACCTTGAACATGTCATCACGCATGACAAGCCTCCCCAAAAAGAGGAGTGGCAAAGACGGAAAGTCTGGAAAAATCAGCGGCGCGAAAGCCGCGAAAAGCAATCAGGCGAGAGGTGTCGCCCTTGAGGCAATTGCCCATGCAATCTGTTCCTGAACACAGGGAAATGAGAAGTTGTTTTTGTCGCGATCAAATGCTGCGCGCATGGTATTCTCCTTTCCTTGTTCAAAAACAGGCCGATATTGGCTGGCGCCCATTTATTGGAGATTGTCGATAGACGCAAGGCCCACATTCCATCGCAACCGTGGCCCGCTGCCGAAAGGGTCATTCACCGACCTGGCCGACCGCAAAAATGCCGAGTTCCATTCCTAAGAGGCAGACCGACCGGTATTCGGATTCGGGCCACCAACTCAGGTCGGTCACGGACGCACAGCGTTTGAGGCTACGGGGGAATACTGTCAAAACGTGTTGCTAATGCTCAGTACGCTCTAGGCAACATCGGATCTTTCTATCCGTGACCTCGACATCGGATTGCGTCGCGTTAGTCTGTACGAACTGAATCGTGGGATAAGATGGGCGGGGCAAATTGCAGAGATCAAATTTGAAATCGAGCCTCCGTCTGCTCGCTTTGATGTTTGCCGCCGGCTTGCCGTCATCTGGAACCGCGCAGGACGATGTGAGCGTGGATGTCGTCTCCGAGGAAGTGATGACGGGGGATGCCGGTCTCGACACACCCAAGAATCTTTTTGCAGTCGATAATAAGACGCTTCGTAAAGGCCTCCTGGCGTCGAAGAAGGATATTGCCAAAGGCATTCGAACAACGGCACCAGACGCATTTCGCAATTGGACGAGTGCTCTGCTCGCTTCGCTTGGCGAAAATGATCTTGATGCTGCCGGCCATGAAATGGCGCAGCGTTTCGGACTGCCCGATGGTCCCGTCCGCCAGTTGGTGCGTAGCTGGGCTTTGGTGTGGACACACAAGTATGAATTTTTTGGAGATGAACCCGCAGACGTTCGCAACCGCGCCCGCCTGATCACCGGGATCAATAAGGCGCTTGATCAGGCCAACTACGATCCCCTCTTGGTGCAATTCGCAGCTTTTACCCTCGACGAAGCCAATGTCTGTGACAACAGCCTTCTCACGCTGCCCGGCACCGGCGCGAACCGACCCGCAACCTTGCGTTCGATTGCCGCCATAACCGGTTGCAGCGGGCCGTTGCTGGAAACGATCCGAACTGATCCCCCACACCGGGTCGCCGATCTCGCCCTATTGGATAGCCTGCTTCAGAAGCAAAGCGCATTGACATTATGGCTTCTCCGGCCTGAGCTCAAACAGCATCTCGCACAGCCCGATCAGCGCGCGTTCACGCTGGCGCTTACGCGCGACGCAATTGCAGATGCGTTTGCGCGAGGCTCCGACGCACGTGGACTTGCGCTATATGATGCGCTCGATCCAGCGGGGCGCCGAGCGATGCAGGATGATACGCAAGCAGGCTTCTCCGCCACGATCGATGGCATTCCCGTAATCTTCGCCCCTGCCAGCGACGTCAGCTTGACCACAAGCCTTGCTGCCGCGCTGTACTTGGCGGATCGCAAGGATGAGGCTCGCGTGCTCATCGAGACCGATCCGCAGTTGCCGGTCAAACGCAGGCTGGTTGATTGTCTTTTTGCGGCCCGAACGGCGAAGGATGCAAGTAAGGCCGCGGAGGGGTGCGGAGAAAGCGAAAATGCCCCCGGACGCGATCCGGACATCGGCAATCTGATTTTGTCGTGGGCTATCGATGGACAGCGAAGCGATCCTTATCCGATGCTGGAAACCAGTTTCAGCACGAGCGGTTCCAATGCGAATGCACCGCTTGCCCGGCTCTATTGTAAGCTCTTCGACGTCAGCGTGGCCGGCAGCGTCTGTGCCAATGCCAAGCGTTCGGTCGCCTATGACCTGAAACCCTCGTCGTATGGAGACGATGAGGAAGTCGCGGCGCGAAATGCGCTAAAGGCGCTCAATCTGCCCGAATGGGATTCCATAGCGACACTAATCGAAGACGAACGCACCGCCAGCCTTGCAGCCTTCGACACAGGTGACACCAATGTCGCCTACATGGACCGGCCACCGATCGAGCCGATCTATCCGGCGTTCACTCAGCATAAACTGCCTTCACAACTGATCACTGCCCGTTCAGTCAAGCAAGTGGCCGAAGCAGGGGAAGGCAAATTGCCCAAGCACTGGGCCGCGTTGCCCCAAGGATTCGAGCCCGTGCGCTGGGAGAGTGAAGGAACTCGTGCCGTTGCCCTCAGCCAGTCCGGTGCCTTCGATCGCGGCGGTGAGGTTGGCGGCGGCGGGTACTGGGTGCACCTTAGCGACGATGGTGGCAAGACGTGGGGAGAGGCGCTCTACACCGGGCTTTCCGTCCGTTTCCCCTACGTGATAACGGCGGCATCTAAGCTGCCACTGCTGAAGGGCGATCACCTTCACATCGAAGTCACCTACGCATTGCTGGACACCTCCAGCATTTCCTATCCCCCCGTGGGGTTGCGCACCTTGCGAAAAGAGGCGAACCTATGGCTGGATATTCCTATCGAAATGCTGAGCAAAGACAGTAATGGCGACGGCATTTCCGATCTTGTTTCCGCTCATTTGGGCGTCGATGCAGCCGTAGATGAAGCTCCCTTCGTGGTCGGCTCGGATGTGGTCTCCTGCAAGGAGGAAGCTACTGATCCGGTAGCAACGGTACGTCGAAAAGTTCTCCTGATGCTCAGCGGCATTGATGAGGCCGCGATCCGCGAACCAATCGACCGCAGTCCCGATGCACCGTTGCTTTCCGGGATCACGCGCGTTTCCACTGGCGAGAAATGGCCGCTGTTCGTCAAGGGACGTCCCGCTGACTTGGCTTGCATGATCCCTTTGCCGATGCCCGTGCTGGTCTACGGTGAGAAAGGCGAAGAGGCCCTGCAACGGCGATCGCCCGACTTCCGTCTAATTGAGTTGCCCGCACTGGTCATGAACCGTGAGAAGTCGCGCGGTTACGCGATTTGGTCGACCGGTTGGACCGGCGGTACAATCTTGTTCTGGCTTGACGGCAAAGAGTGGCACTTTGAGACCATTTCAAGCTGGATCACATGACGGTGCGAGGCACGTGATCTGCAAGATTTCAGGGCATAAATGGCGATCTTGACCAAGCGCTCGGCGCTGATCGGTAATTTCATTGTCCACTGCGCTCCCGACCCTTGTTGGCCGTTCAGAGGCCGATTTTGGGTCCTCAGGAGCAGACAGTCCCCTAACGATCCGATAAGCATTGGAACCGCAGAATGGTGCATGCTGAATTGCTTTTCAAGCGGGCGACTGAGGTTGAAAAGCGCATGAAGAAGCGCCGGCGCTCCTTTACGCGGATGAGGAAGAGTAACCCGCCTGAGGATACTTAGGCGGGCCCCTTGCAATTGACGATGACGATATTTCACGCGTAGTGGACAATCGCTTAATACGCGAGGGGGGACGCTTTGAATATCAATATGTGCCTACGCTGCAACGAATGTGCAAATTTGACCAACTGCCGAGTTGGAATGAGCAATCGCGATGTGCAGCCGCTAAAGTTTTCTTGTAAAAAGTGCGAAAGTCGAATTGGAATTTGGGTCGTCAATAAAGACGGAATGGGGCTTGATAATAAAATCACGGCCGCGATGATGGCTGGAAAGACAAACATTGCCAATTTATACAAAAATAACGGCCTAAGTTACAAAATTAATGGAGCGGTTGAAATTCCTTTAGAAGGAATGTTCGACCCTGCATTAGACTTCGTTGATCTTCATCTCGATTTTCCGGTGGTATTCGGAAAATATGTCATGGGGAACACGCCTTACATGCAAGCGGTTGGCCGATCGGGCGGAGAGAAGGCCACTTTCCATCGCGATCGTCTTGAAACAATAAATAGGCAATATTCCAAATACCCGCAAGTCGTTGAGCTAATATCTAAATATACCAAGGGGCTTGTTAACCCATTCATCGCATATGCAGACAAGCATTTTAAGGTGAATGTTAAATCAAAGAAACAGGAAGATATCAACGCCGCCCTGTACACTGTGGTAAGCAGATATACTGGACCTTTTCTTCTAGCCGGCGATACTCAATCGTTGGTCGATAAATATACAAAAACAATTATCGATTTAGTGACCACGAAAAAGACGGCTATGGCCGAATTCATGCAAGAGCTTTTCGACACTAAATTTCTAGCCAACCTCCAGCGTGACTGTTTGAGAATCTACAAGCCGATTTTCAATGCTGAACTACCTCTTCGGCCTGCCCTTTTTCTGGATGTTGATAGCACCTACGGCACGGGAAAAGTGGCCATGCGGGTGAGTTCGCAAGATTTCGAAGAGTATCGCGAGGTCTACAAGGACATGGCAGAGGTCTTGAGCCGACAACTCGTACTGCTTGCAGGCATGGGTAATCTCATTGAACGTGGCGACCATAACGCCTTCTTTGTGAGAACGAGCCAATCTGGCAAACAGTTGTCACCATCTTCTTTGAATCAATACGCAGACGTAGCGCTTGGAAATAAACTTCAGGATCTCGATAGTACGTGGCATACCATTGATAAAATTTCTCACGACAATGAATTGCGGAACGCAATCGCTCACAATAAAATTGATTACAATGACATCACGCAATGCATAACATATTACCCGAAGATAGAGGGTATGGAGCGCGAGAAAAAAAGAGAGATTTACCTTCTTGACTATATGCACCGCCTATTAGCTCTTTTTCGGGACGTTCATCGCTTACACCACCTTGTAAAATGCCTTAATTACGCCATGCTGATTGAGCCGAGCGCCAGTTTGGTGAAGCGATAAAACCGCGTATCCGGGGGTGGTTTGCAGTCGTTCACCCTTTCGCTTATGAAGGGTAATCAATAATATCGCGCATGAGTGTCGTCCAACAGGACAGCTCATGGCGATCTCAATCCATTCCCTCCTTGTTGCGCGGCTTCTGTAGTGGAGCCGCGCGACTATTTCCCCTCTGCGTGCTGTCTATCCTAGCGTCTGCGACGATCGTAGGCGGCAAGATCGGCATGTATGTCTGGGGCCTCCCCCTGATCCACCGGCCGAGCCTGCCGCTTCGATGTACTGGCGCCGGCGCCGGCGCTGGCTGGCATATTCCGAAGTGTCGGCTCTGCCGGCCTTCGGCACGATCGGCGTTACGGCCGTGGCTTATGGCGACCTGAACCCGATCCTTGGCGTGCTGATCTCCATGGCGCTGGGCGCGATCGGCTTCCCGCTGTTCCTCGACGGTGCGCAATGGCTGTTCCGCAAGCGGCTGGGAATGCCCACCCCCCATGGGAGTGCGGCAGCTGCCTGACACGATCGCATGCGTCCTGGGCGCTTCCATCGTCCTTCTCGTCTCTGCCCTGGGCATGGCCCTATATCACGGCACCCGGTTGGAGAAGCACCTCCACCAGGGCGCCGGCGACGTCTCTTCCAAAAAGGGACAGCGCCCATGAACGCGCCGATGAACCCGCTCATTCTTGGGATGGTGAACACCACCATTGGCAAGGAAGGCGCCTACTCAAACCATACATCAGACCCCGGCGGAGAAACGATATGGGGCATCATAAAGACCACCGCCGTCGCCAACGGATGGACCGGGCCGATGAAGGCGATACCCCGAGATATCGCCGTCAGGATCTACTACACCGAATATGCGGTGAAGCCTGGGTTTGCCGCTATCGCCGAGACCCCAGCTGTGATTGGTGCCGAGCTGTTCGATAGCGGCGTGAATTGCGGCGTTGGCCGGCCGCCTATCTGGTTTCAGGAATGGCTTAACGCCTTCAACCAGCATGGCCGCCTGTACGCCGATATAAAGGAAGACGGTCAGATCGGGCCGGCCACCCTGGCGAACTTCAAGGCATACCTCGCCAAGCGCGGGCCCGAAGCGGAAAAAGTCATGCTTGCCGCGCTCAACGCCGATCAGGCCGCCCACTACAAGAAGATCATCCGCGCCAAGGAATCGAACGAGGACTTCACGTTCGGCCTGATGCGAACCCGGGTAGCGGCATGATCCGCGCTGTGTGGGAGTGGGTACGGGACGGCCACAGGCTCGGCCGCGATCTTGGTCATCGTCATCATGAGCGCGGTCGGCTCGGTGAAGAGGGCGCCGCGCCGTGCCCGAAGACTTTTTACACTCCATCCCATAAGGGACTGAAAGAATTGACCGCGAAACGCCACCTTTTTAGAGCTAAGTAGCCGAAAATATGGGATTCATTTCGGCATTGGGAGCAGGATGTCGAGACCGCTGCGTCGGATGTTGGCGACTTTCCGGACCAAGGCCCAGACCGTGCAGAGCGGACTTCCGTTCAGGGACGGCAATCCTCGACACCTCGGTTGGACGATCCGGGACGGCAGCTTCACAGCCGCGTAGACTGAATAGCAGGCAGCGCTAACTTAGCTGATGGCTTGCACGCCCTGAACTAACGCATTGCCGTCCCGGAATATCTCGACGAGATGGAAATTCTCAAGACCTTCCCAATATTTCGGATTAATGTGTTCGAACAGGATGATTTGAAATTCCTTGCCCATACTGCTCGCTTGGGAAATGAAATGGTTGAGCAGTTTGAGGGCGGAATGGACCTTGGCAACGTCGCTCTCGTTAACGTCCCGATCCCCGTCATCGGGCTGCTCACTCTTCGCGCCGCCGTTCTCGTCATCTCCCCAGTATGGCCTGGAAAACTGATCGATGATGAGAAATGGCGCCACATGTTGCCCTCCATTCGCCATAATGACCTCGTGCAATCCGAGGAAAAGAAACAGGTGAAGGAACATGTGGTTTGAGCTGCTGCCGACGTTTTCGATGAACGCAGTCTTTGGCTTTCTTAGGTGAAGCTTCTTTTCCTTGTAGTCGAATGCAGAACGATATTCGCCATAATTGCCCAGAGCCACGTTAGACAAGGCGATATATTCCTGGATTGTCTCGTCGAGAACGCTGGTGAAATGCTTCCGGCGTTCCTCCGGTGACGGGACAGTGAGTTCGCCAATTTGTCTTTCCAGATTTGCGATATCAGCTTCGAAATTGCGCGGACTTTTCTTATCCGACCCCGCGAACAGTTCAAGCTTGGCCTTCGTCTCGCCAATGAAAATATATCGCTCTTTTTCGTTTTCGAAGACCGCGCTACCCGAAGGCAGCGTTTGAAGTTCGCCCTGCAGCTGCTCGCGCTGGCCTTCCAGTTCTTTGATTAACTCTCCGACATTGCTGTCCAGAGGGTTTTTCCGGGAGATCTCTGTCTTGATCTCCTGCAAGCCCTCTTCCAATCGCTTGAGGATTTCAAAAAAGACGGAAGTGCGAATGGTATCCGCGTGATTGCCTTGGAGAGAGGCGATCGGCTTTAGGCTGTCGGCGGTTTCGGACAGAATATTCTTGTGCGTGGTATATTCGCCCAGGAATTTGCGAAGGCCCCGTATCTTTCGGGAAACCCGATAGAGTTCGGCAGAGATCTCCTCGTGTCGCCCCGAAACAAACAATTCCGGACCCGTCTCTCTTTCGGCCACCATCAGCTGCAAAGTCGCCACCGCTTGCTCAGGATCCGAATTGTCGGCGATGAGGCCGTAGGACATTGCCCGGGCGGTCGTCTCGGCAAGCTCGCCGTAGAACGCCTCGCGATTTTCCTCTGTTTTTGCCGATTGCTTCTGCAGGCGCGCCAAGCTCTTCTCGAGCTCCGCGCGCTTTTCGCGTTTGAGGATATTTTCGACAGTGTCGATCCCCACCGCGATGTCGAATATGCGCGGTAACGCTTCCCGGGAGCGGGGCTGATCCTGCTTGTCGAAAAACTGCTCGCTGTGGGTGATGATGTCCTGCGAGATTGTGTTGAACAGCAGGAAATAGCGAAGCGATATTCGCGAACCCGCTCGCAGGACTTGCCCGCCGAATGGGATTTTGACATCCTGATCGATACCGAAATCAGCGCCGAGCAGCACCTTCAGGGCCGGTTCCCGGATGTTTGTCTCCGGGGCTTCGTTGGGGATCTCACCAATGGACGAGAAGAAATAGTCACTTGAGACAGCTGGGCCGCTAGGTGCCCTTCTTGCCAGTGTATAGACCTTGTCGTTCACATGGAATTTCAAGCCATACCACAGGGCGTTTTCGTTGATGATGCTTTCCGAAATGCGGTGCCGGCTGGCGAAGAAGCAGTAATCGAAGATATCAAGGATTGCGGTTTTACCCGTGTGACTGGCGCCCGTTATGACGTTCACCTTGTTGGGAAGGAACGACAGGGTCCGGGTTTCACCACTGGCCAGCCATAGATGAAGGCTTTCGATATGGAATTTCACAGTTCGATCCTCGCATTGAGGTAGAAAACGTCCGCACTGCCCGCGATGAGGGTGGCGATATTGGACGAGGCGCGATTAATTCGATCGACCCGGTTGCCCGTCGCCGCGGTGATCGGCATCGGCGCGGCAATGGCGGCGCCGTCGGCGTGAAGTTCAACGGAGCCGATTTCGTTTAGCAGCTGAAGTGCATTGACCGTGGGTGCCAGGCAAGCCTGATAGCGTTCGGCAAAGTTGTAGAAGTATTGAGTTTTCTCGATGAAGTACTGCTCAAAACTGACGACCTGAAATCGGGCATTTGCGAGCTGCCTTACCATATCGCGATGCGCGACAATCGGCAAGATCAACATCAATCGCGGGAACGTCAGAAATTCAGCCTTCTCCAAGACGGCTGAGATCGCGAAAGCATCAATACCCAGATTGTTATAGAAGCTGCTGAGTTTCAATTGTAGCGATCTTTCCAGTTGTGCAGCCAGCCCAATACGGGCCAATCGGACAATTCATAAAAGCCGCCGTTGCTCATTCTGATGGGCAATTCTTGCGTGGCGAGGGGGAGTTTGACTTTGCGGAGTTCTTTAACGACGCCTCGCGCCGCTATCGTCCCCGCCGCCTTATCTGGTGGTGGTCGGCGGCCGGGGTAGTGCTCCGAGAATGCGTTTTCCCAGTGAGTTTCGGCCTCTTGCTCAAGGTAATCGACATCGGTCTGCGTTATGTCGCCGTCCTGGATCCATTGTTCGACATTATCGCGGAAGTTCAATCGCATGGTGGTCAATTTCATCAGGATTTCGACGTCATCGGCCGCAATATCGTCGATATCCACTAGCTGCTTGATGAAGGTCTGGTCTGAAAGATTTGCAGGCAGGGCTGGGGTAAGTTCTCTAATCACAAATCCCGCACTTCTTGCCTTGTCAAAGTCTCGCCGGTATTCGACGTTGAATTGGTCAAAGCTGAAGCTAATTTTTCCTCCCGCTTTCACCGTCGCAAAGGAGTTTGCTCGGAGCTTGGAGTCCACGGCGTGAAACACGTCATCGACCCTGGTGGGGTGGATTTGCTTTTCCAAAATCGAGGCTTTGCACCGGGCGATGATCTCATCGAGACCCAGTCCGAACGATAAATTCCGAAGGAACGCCTCCGATACACCAGGATCAAGGTTCAGGAGATCGTCGATATATCCTCGGATGGTCTCGTCTTTGGCCTTGGCCTTGAGCGCGTGGATATCCGATATGAAACCAGCGTGCGATTTGGTGCCACTCGAGAACTCGTCAATCGAAGACAGGAAGGAGTTCCGGGCGTTGCCAGATTTATTGGATGCGAGCAAAAATGAGGTATTTCTCAGAAATGCGAGTTGGTCAGCCACAGCTGCCCGCCCGTCTGCCGGATCAACAATCACCTTGCACCAGTTGGAAATCGACTTCCAGAGATCGGCGTCGAGCTTTGTGAGGTTTATAGGGTCGCCCTGCGCATTTGTCTGGACGGTGTGTTTCAATTGAACGAGCAATGTTTTGCCGTCTGCTTGCTCGATGTGAACATCATCCAGCACTTCGTAGCCCGCAGTTTGGCCGATTTTCAGGTTCAGGAGCTCATTCAGAAAATAATAATACTGATAGTCGAAGCCGATTGACTTGTCTTCTGCGCTTGTCGTGTCGACGCGCGACCTCTCGTTCATACCCCACCTATCGAACGTGCAGGAACTTAACCCCCTAGGAACTTTGGAATACCATAGCATTTCGATGGTAGCAGTCAATCAGTCCGCCCTGCCGTTTGACACGGCATCAGGGAAGGACGGCCTTATCCCAGTTCACGGCGTTCGAGACCGAGGCATCTGCCGACCCTTATCGGTCGCTCAGCATCTAATTTTTGATCCTCAAGTGCTGACGGTCTGCTTTCCTGGCAGGTGTCGACCAACTGTCGACATTCCGGATGCCTCATCGAATGACCGCTCAAGGCTGCAAAGCCGACCTTCGCGCTCGATGAGGAAAGAGACGGCTGACGCGCCTCGCGTGAAGCGCCGGGCCGGCAATCGCCAGCCCGGCAAAACTCATCCCAAGCGCGTCCCGAGATAGGCCTCGAAGCTCGGGAGCCGTAGATCGGGGTAGCGACCGTTCTGGACATTATCGAGCGAAGTCTGCCCGTTCGCCATATACAGGGAGTAAGCGGCCCTTCAGAGGCCGATGTTGGATTCTCAAGTGCCGACCGTCCGGTTTTGCCCGATCAACGCAAGAAGCACTGGACGGGCATCAGGAGTTCGACACCTCCCGTTTTCACTTCTCACGGTCGATTGGGTCGGCGCTCCATTCCTCAATCAGACGACGCAATGATGCGCCGACCTTCGCCCCAACCGATCCATAATCGTGTCCCGCCAGTTGATATCGACCAACCTCGACTGGTTCGCTGAACGCTTCTACGCGCTGGAGTAAGCCAGCGGCCACATATGGGGCTGCGCGACGCTGGCTCACAAGTCCTGCTCCCAGTCCTCTCATCATGAGTTCCATCGATGCGCTCGGATCCACATCTGCAGCGATCAGCTTGAATGCTATCGGCAACCGTTCGTTGATGACATTCAATATCCCTTGCCGCACACGCTCTGATGGCGAGGGAAGAATGATCGGCAGAGCAGCGCCACCACCGAGGCTGTTCAGAAGCGATGGCGCCGCGAAGAGATCATTATACCCCACGGCTACGCGGGTCGCATCGCGCGGCAGTTGCTCATCGGGACCGGCCGTGAAATACAACAAATCAAGGTCCAGTAGGCGAAGTTCTTCGCAAGGATCGGCTCCAGCTTCCACGATCGTGAAGTCCACCCGATCCGGGGCGAGTTCCTCGGTAAGATGCGCGTGCGCTGGTGCGAAGATCAGATTGTAGATGATATTATCCGCGCCCACCCGCAGCGTTCGGGCGGACGACGCGAGTGCTGCCTCCATCTTTGCGCGTTCTTCCATTGTCGCGAGGGCATGGTCGAGAATGGCCCGCCCGGCTTGAGATGGCACATTGCGGCGGCCGGGTCGCCGGTCGAACAAGGATTGGCCGAGAGCCACCTCCAGTGCGTTGATTTGCCGACTGGCCGACGCTTGGGAAATGCCAAGAGCCTCGGCCGCAGCGGATACGCTGCCGTGATTACAGACAAGCGCGAAAATTTGGATCTGACGGAATGTTCCAGGCATCCACAAGCCATACCCTATTGTATATGAGTGGCATAGCTCTCCGGGACGTAGGCAGGGACCTGTCGATCTGCGAACTGGCTGATACCGACGCCTCGCATGGAAATACCGGCAAGGCGGCTGCGAAGCGATTTTCCGACCGGGGAGCAAATGATGATCCACGACCGCAGTGACCTGACACGCCGGGCAATGCTGACTGCTGCGGGTGCGGGGCTTGTCAGCGCTGCATCCCCGGTACCGGGCGTAAAAACGGTGATGTCGAAGCGCCCGAACATTCTTTGGTTGGTCAGCGAAGACAATAATCCCTTTATCGGCGCCTATGGCGACAAGCTGGCGCATACGCCGCACATCGACGCGCTGGCTCGCCGGGGCATTCTCTACCGCAATGCCTATTGCACTTCGCCGGTCTGCGCGCCGTCGCGGTTCGCCATGTTGACCGGCATCAACGCCGAAAGCTGTGCGCCGGCGCAGCACATGACCGCCCGTGCAGAACTGCCAAGGCTACTCAAGACCTATCCTGAACTGATGCGCGGGGCCGGCTATCACTGCACCAACCTCTACAAGACGGACTATAATTGCGATGTGGATCCAAAGGCGATCTGGGACGTCATGGGGCCTGAAGGACATTGGCGTAACGCCCCTAGGGACAAGCCGTTTCTCTGCGTCATCAACACAGGCGCGACGCACGAATCGCAGCTTTGCAGTCCAGTTTCAGGCAGGGTTACGCCCAATCAGGTGCGGGTCCCGGCATTCCTGCCTGACGTGACGGAGATACGGCAGGATTATGCCAGCTACTATAATCTCATGGAAAAGATGGACGTGGAGATCGGCGCGCATCTGGCGGAGCTGGAGGCCGCAGGACTGGCCGATGACACCATCATTTTCTATTATTCCGACAATGGTGGCGTTCTGCCGCGCTCCAAACGCTTCTGCTATGAGGAAGGTCAGCGGGTGGCGCTCGTCATCTCCGTGCCGCCGAAGTGGCAGCATCTGAGCAACCAGAAGCCGGGCAGCGTGGTCGAAACGCCTGTCACCTTGCTCGACCTTCCGGTGACGCTTTTGTCGATCGCTGATGTCAGACAACCTGCGCAGATGACGGGGAAGGCTTTGTTGGGCCTTCACATCGGCGCGCCGCAGACACTTGCCTTCGGCTGCCGCGACCGAATGGATGAACGATATGACTTGATCCGCACCGTCACGGATGGCCGCTGGCGCTATATCCGCAACTATATGCCGCACCGAAGCTGGGCGCAGCATGTGCAGTTTCAGTGGCAGACGGTTGCCGGATATCGGGCTTGGGAGGCGGCGCATCTGTCCGGCACGCTCTCCGCCACTCAGGACCGCTTCTTCCAGCAAAAACCCTATGAGGAACTATATGACCTGACATCCGATCCCGACGAGGTCGTGAACCTGATCGGAAATCCGCAAGCCGGTGCAATAAACAGGCGGTTGAGCAGGGCGTTGGACGCCCACATGGTGTCGGTCAACGATAATGGCTTCCTTGCGGAAGGAATGGAGGGGGAGGGATATTTCGCTAGCCGCGACCGCAGCCGGTACCCGTTGCGACGGTTGATGACGCTGGCCTCTGCTGCAGCCCGACGCGAAGCACGCAACCTCGATCGTTTCGTCAGCTTGTTGCGCAGTGACGTCCCAGTCATCCGCTACTGGGCCACGCTGGGCCTTCTGATGCTTGGACAGGAAGCTGCCCCGGCACGGGCCAATCTCCTGGATATGATGCATGCCGATCCCTGCCCGCAGGTACGGATTGCGGCGGCGGAAGCGGCCGCGATGGTCGGAGACGCTTCATCCGCAGCGGACGTGCTCGCGCAATTGGCCGCGACTGACCAACCCGAAGCAGTCCGCCTACAGGCGTTCAACGCGCTCACGTACATCGGTCCGGCAGCCAGGGTCGCGCTGCCGATCATTGACGAGGCTGCAGCCGATCAGACATTTGGCAACAAGACGGCGATGCTGGCCCGCTTTCTTCAGAAGCAGCTTGCAGGTGACTATGACCCCATGGCGCAAGGCCTTACGGTGCAGCAATGTCAGGTGCAGCGTATGGGCGCCCGCAAATTCATGGGCTGATTGAGAAGGACGCGGCCGCTCCTCAGAGGATGCGCCTCGAAGTATATGAACCAAGCCCACGCCATGGCAACGTGCCGTCGATCCGGAGTGCTGTCTATGTGCGCTTTTGAAACCAATCTGGAGCAGGCATGATTATCGCGATGCAATTAAGGGCGAAGCCGAAGCGATCGCCGCCATTTATAACGACGCCGTGGTCAACACCACGGCGATCTGGAACGATATTCGCGTAGACACCGCCAACCGGCTGACGTGGATCGCCGACCGCGAGCGGCAGGGCTATCCGGTGCTGGTTGCCTTGGACAGCGGCGGCGCAGTGGTCGGCTACGCCTCCTTCGGCGATTGGCGGGCGTGGGACGGCTATCGCCACACGGTCGAGCACTCGATCTATGTCCGCGCTGATCAACGCGGACACGGCATTGGCAAGGCGCTCCTGATCGCTTTGATCGAACGCGCCCGGTTGATCGGCAAGCATGTCATGGTGGCAGGCATTGAAGCAGGCAACACTGGCTCCATACGCCTACATGAGAAGCATGGCTTCAAACATGTCGGTCTGCTGCCGCAGGTCGGTATGAAGTTTGGCAAATGGCTCGACCTTGCCTTTCTGCAACTAACCTTGGATGCGCGCAGCACCCCTGATACGTGGCCCTTTGCTTGAGGTCTGCCCTCGAGCCAGCACCTTCGAACGGCGCAGTAGCGAGATCGGGCTCAACTCTCGATCGATGATCACCTGCCGAAGGAACCGGCAGAACGCAGGCTCTGGCGGCCGTTACGCTGAAGTCGGATGCCCAAGCATAGTCCGCCCCTTTTTGAAACACTCAGCGGTCAATCTCTGGTCCCCAGGTGCTGACCGTCCGCTTGTCCGGCAGCTCGCGGCCACATCTCTGTCGGGCGCGAGGCCAGAGTGGCAAGCGCGGAATGTCGGCGTTTGACAGCATCTGCCGTTCGGCATGTCGCTGGTGAACGACGGCTTCGTCCCAGACCCGGCGGTTGATCCCGGCGAAACGACCCTTTCTGGGCGTTCAGCTGCGAATATTCAATCCCCAGATCCGGCCGGTCTGCTTTCCCCACCGGATGCCCAAGACTGCCCACTGGCCGCGGCCCGCTTCGAGGCCGATTTATAGCTCGGGTGCTCGTTGCCATGATAGCCGGAAAACTTGCGCAAGGTCGCGCCAGCTGTAGCTCTCTTCGGCACAGAACATGCCGATGCGCGGGGGGCGTGTGACTACGACGAAGCACTTTCAGTCGACCGCTCGAACGCCATTGCCGAGCAGATCTTCCAGCCTGGTGACAATCGTCGAATCGTGACAAAGCCGCCATCCATCAAAAAGGGTCGGATTGGCGGCACTCACCGCGGGAAACCAAGATCAGCCAACGGCATGCGAAAGTCGTTGCGCGACAGAATTTTAAGACTTAACTGGAATACCAATTCGGTGTCGCCAAAAAACCGACCAACCACGGTTCAGGGGTTGGCAAAAGCAATATCTCAACAGGGGTTTATGATGGCACGTCGTTCATTTTTAAAGCCGTTCGCAGCATCGCTCGCGACGCTTGTCGCTGGCACTCAGGTGCACGCGACCGTTCCCATGACCATTCCGGCTGCCGTGGCACAGTTCGCCAACCAAGCTGACGATACGAAAGATCTTGTTCTGACCAAGGCCGATGAGGCCGTGCAGCTTGCTGCACATGGTAGCCATTCGAGTCATTCCAGCCACAGCTCGCACTCGAGCCACAGTTCGCACTCTTCCAGCGCGTACTGAGCCAGCCTCAAAAGAACGATAAAACCATGACTATTGCCACTGGCGATGCCCGGACGGTGACCCTGTCCCGGGCCGCCCTTTCCGTGGACGCTGCAAAGCGGGCCGCCTATGTCCTGATGGCACGCTATGATGTCGATGTGGCTGTCATCGGTGACGACATCGTGTGCAAGCTGCTTCCGGCAAATTCAACAGTGTCGATGGAAACTGCGGAGCGCGACTTCCGCCGCGAAGTGATTGATCAGGATTTGCGCATCTCCATTGAGGAGCGCACCGCGCCCTACCGCGATGCCATACTCGGCCTCGCCTTTTCGCGCACAGGCCTCCAGGATGGCTAAGTTCCGCGAGCAGGCTCATTTCGATGCGTCCGCCCAATCAGCCTACACGATGCTGCCATGGCGTTTCACCCTCCTCGAAGAGGAGGGTTATGTCGCGACCAATATGGCGGGCGAGTACGTCACGCTGTCGGCAAGCGAAGTCTCGGATTTCGCGGGCGGCGCATTGCGGCCTGACCAGCCAATTTACGATGAGCTGAAGTCGCGGCACTTCCTGATCGATGACGACACCCAGGTCGCAATCGACCTGCTGGGCCTCAAGATCCGCACGAAGTTGGCGCCGCTCGCCAATTTCACCGGGCTGCACATCTTCGTGACCACCCTACGATGTGAGCACAGCTGCCCATATTGCCAAGTGTCGCGGGCCAACGACGACAAGCGCGAATTCGACATGAGCGAGGAGACGGCATTGCGCTCGCTTGACCTCACTTTTCGCTCACCCTCAACCGCGATCAAGATCGAGTTCCAGGGCGGCGAATCCACCCTGAACATGCCGATCATTCGGTTCATCGTTGCCGAAGCCCTGCGGCGAAACGAGACGGCACGCCGCAATCTTGCCTTCGTGATCGCCACCAACTTGGCGGTGCTGGATGACGAAATCCTGCAGTTTGCACGCGAGCACAATATCCTGATTTCGACGTCGCTCGATGGCCCGGCAGACCTCCACAATCGCAACCGGCCAAGGCCCGGCAAGAATTCGTACGAAAAGGCGGTGGAAGGTATCGCCCGCGCTCGCACGGCGCTGGGCCATTACAATGTGGGGGCGCTGATGACGACGACCGCGGCAAGCCTGCCGCAGGTCAGGGCGATCATCGACGAATATATCCGCATGGACTTTGGCGGGATCTTCCTGCGGCCGCTTTCCCCCTATGGCTTCGCCATCAAGACCAAATCCTACGCGTCGTACGACCAGAAAAGGTGGCTCGAATTCTTCTTCGAGGGCCTAGACTATATCATCGAGCTCAATCTCAGCGGGTTCGAGTTCATCGAGCACTATTCCGCGATGGTGCTCAAAAAGATGCTTACGCCCCTCCAGACCAGCTACGTTGATCTTATGAGCCCGGCAGGGATCGGCATCGGCGCGGTCGTCTACAATTACGACGGCGTCGTCTACGCCTCTGATGAAAGCCGGATGCTGGCCGAGATGGGCGACACTACCTTTGCTCTCGGCAACGTCCATGACGACGATTTCGCTGACATCTTTCTGGGCGATGCTTTGCTTGACCCCCTCGAAAAGTCGTTCGCCGCAAGCGTGCCGGGGTGCTCGTGGTGCGCCTTCGAACCGTGGTGCGGAGCCGAACCAGTGTTTCATCATGCAACCCAAGGGGACTTCGTAGGCAAGAAGCCTCTATCCTCCTTCTGCACACGCAACATGGCGCTCTTCCGCGGGCTGATCTCTAGGATGGAGGCCAACCCCGAAGTACGCCACATTTTCGAACGCTGGGCCAATATCATATGATAGCTTTGCGCGGCCGCTTGACCCAATTCAACCCACCAGCCATTGATCGTGGACCTGCGATCCTAAGGCTCTCAGATCGCACAGACCGTCCTGCGCCGCTGCGTAGCGTCGAGGCGTTCATTCACTGTGGTGGGCCTGTTCCCGATGGATTTGGCTGGTACTTGGTCAAGGATGCCGGGACCCTCGCGCTTCTCCCCGAGGGGGCAGCCGCTGCCGTTTTGTCCGAGGATTTCCATCACTTGGGCGATGGGGACGTCGTGCGGCTCGAACCCGCAAAGGGGGCGATCCGCACGCTCTTCCGCAAGGCAGTTGCCTACAATCACTTTCTCCTCACCGAGCGCTGCAACAATTATTGCTTGATGTGTTCACAGCCCCCACGCGCCGTCGATGACGGCTGGATCGTCGACGAGGTTCTCGAAGCCTTGTCCCTTATGGATCGCGGAGCGAGAGAAATCGGGTTCACCGGCGGTGAGCCTACGCTGCTGGGAACACGCTTCATCGAACTGGTCCAGGCGGCCGGCTCCCATCTCCCGAACACGGCCCTGCATGTCCTGTCGAATGGTCGCAGCTTTGCCACAGGCACCCTTGCTAGAGACCTCGGCGCCGTGCGGCACCCTGACCTCATGCTGGGGATACCTGTCTATGCAGACTTGGCGCACGTTCACGATCACGTCGTGCAGGCCGATGGCGCCTTCGACGAGACGATCCGCGGCATCCTGGCCCTGAAGGCCCAGGGTGTCCGCGTGGAGGTCCGGGTCGTACTGCAGGAGCAGACTGTTCCGAGATTGGTACCGCTTGCCCGATTTCTCGCCCGCAACCTGCTTTTTGTAGATCATGTTGCGCTGATGGGCCTCGAACTCACCGGTTTTGCGCGCGCCAACCTTGAAAAGATCTGGATCGACCCAGTCGATTATCAGACCGAGCTATCCGACGCGGTCGGCATTCTCGATCGCGCCGGCATGAAAGTGTCGATCTACAACAGCCAGCATTGCATCCTCAAACCGTCCCTGCACCGCTTCTCTCGTCGCTCGATCAGCGACTGGAAGCAAGAATACATGCCGGAGTGTGAGGGGTGCGATGCCCAAGCCGAATGCGGCGGGTTCTTTGCCTCCGCCAAGTTCCGCTACAGCCGTGGCATTTCCCCAATCCAGAAGGCCGCGTGAACCGACACGATTGTGTTTCTGATTCCAATTCTCGTTGCCGTCCTTGTCATTCCCGAGGGGCGACAGGCAAAAGGGAGCAGACGCCGATAGTGCGAATGCGTAGGCCATGAAGCCGTCAATGGGCTGGCCGAGATGTACGCGTACGAGAAAAAAGGAATCCGGCGGGGCAAAGGCAGCCATAGCTATACCAGCGCTCCGAAGCGGACCGTCGTAAAGGTCCCACGCCAAGGCGAAAAAATTTACGGAGAAGATCACCTGGGTGCGCATCGCAGATGCGCGAGCTTGCGGCGTGTGAATAGGAAGTTGCCACCGAAAAGAAGTTCGGTACCGGCGGTTTTCCTGCCCGGTCAGACGTGCTTCTGGACGCAGTCACTGCACTTCCCGTCTTCACGGCAGTAGCAGAGCGTCCTCACACCTTCGAGGGAGGTCCAGTCAAAACAGGGGCCGACCTGGCCGACAGCGCACGGGTCTTTTGCCTCTAGGAACTCCTTCAACTTGAAATGGCGGTCCTTCTCCTGCAGGATCTGGAGTTCAAGAACTGGTTGGTAGCCCTTTTCCAGAGCTTCTGCATAAGTCTGCGGCACGTCCGTCATCTGTAATTCCTTCAGTTTTGTTGTTTGAGCTGATCGCCGACGGCCTGCCCGATCAGGTTGGCCAGATGCTGATCGCGCAATGATTGATCCGGTTCTTTTGCTTTGACCTTGCCGAAAGTGATCAGCAACGTGTTAGAGCGGACCCGCTGGCCGTTGTAGAGAAGCGAGTTGCCCGGGTTTATCGCAAGCTCGACCAGCTTCCATGATGGGTTGATGCTCGCCGACTGCGTCACGATGAATTTCACCTGGAAGGTCAAGGTTTCGTACTTCGATTTCGGATCGGCTGCAGGCAAAGCTCCATCGCGCGCTGCGAGAAGCATCTTGGCATGCAGGAAGTCATAGATGCGAAGATCGTTGTTCGGGACGAGATCAGTCGCCTTGCATTCCTGCGCTATGTATTTGCTGGGTGGCATTTCCGGACTGAGCGGCGTTGCTGCTGCCCAGTTGAAATCCGCAAAGTCGTATAGATAGCCAACCACCTCTTCGCGCGTGATTTGCCGAGACGCGTTGATGCCTATGCCGAACGCCCGGCTACGGGCGATCGTGATGTTACCATTCTCGGGAAATGTCTTGAGCGCGTTCTGGAGTGGATCGGTCCAAGTAAGCGAAGGATTGGTAGTCGATTTAACATCGACCTGCATCGTGAGATTTACCTTGGCGCCCCAGCCGTCAAGGAAGAACGGCTTATTGGTCTTATTGAGTGTGTTGCCATGTTGGGCATCCCATTCTGCTCTCGTGCCCACTATGGCGGTCTTCAGTTCGCACTCCACATGTTCGATGAGGTCGCCTTCCCAGATTTCCTGAGATTTCTCGGATCCTGGCTTGCCTCCGAGGTGAGGTACGTTGACCGCGCAGCCCACTAGGGCGCCCGATAAAAAAACCAAACATATGCAGCGCTTCCACATAATTCCCCCTGCCTGCCCATCCCCATAAGGCACGCCGATGATTATGTAATTCGGCGATATGTCAAATAAAAATAGTCTATACTGGAGTATATCACGCATTCTTCTCACGTTTTCCATACTTTTTACCTTGTTGCGGCGCGACTCAATAGGCCGGCGTCGGGTGCGGTGTGATATTCGAGGTGTAACCGCTCTATGTCCCAACGGACCGGCTGATCACGTTTGCGAGGTCGTCATCGCCTGCTGCCGCAGCCGAAATTACGCCGAAGTCCGAGATTTTTATAAGCTGATTATTCGCTGGGCCCAGACAAGCCGGCATTCCAAAGAAGGGGTGGCCGATGCCTTCGTGCTCTTCACCCGCCAGGACGGCCGCCGTCCAAGGATTGTTAGCACGCGGAACGCTGGGAGTGTCTGGTTTCTTGAGTCGGCCGCTCAGAAGCCGACGTTCGGGAAGGTCCCAACCCCGGTCATACGCGGACTGACAGCTCAGAGCCGTGGTGATTTCCCAATCGAAGGGCTTGGATGTGCGCGTGGCAGACGCTTTGCCGACCTGTAAGCGCGACAATCAAGGCCGCATCAACGAGTCCCGAGCGCAATGGCGAGTCAGTTTCGTTCGCTCTGCGGAGTCAATCTCGATGCCGCCGCTAAACAAAGGGGGAGCCGATCGGCTCCCCTCCCCTGCATCATCGCAGGGTCTTGGCCATCAAGCGCTCCAGCCGCTGGACAAAGGCTCGTGGATCGGCCGGAGCTTCTCCGTCGGCAATACGCGCCTCATCGAGCAGCAGGAATGCGATGTCCCGCCGCTCATCCTCGCTCGCCGTGGACTGCTCCAGTCTGGCGATGAGCGCATGGCGCGCATTCACTTCCAGCACGGGCTTTTCGCGTTCGGGCGCTCGGCCGGCGGCGGCGAGCATCTTCTCAAGCTGAAGATCCATAGCGTTGTCCGGCGCCACGATGCACACGGCGCTGGTGGTCAAACGGTCGGAGATACGGACGTCGGAGACCTGATCCGCCAGCACTTCCCTGGCAAAGGCGATGAACCCGCTGACATCCTCTGCCGGGGTCGATGCGTCTGCGTCGCCGTGAGCCAGAGGGATCAAGCTGAGATCACTGGCGCCCTGCGTCACCGACTTGAACGGTTTGCCTTCATAATCGACGCCGATCGTTGTCCAGAAATTGTCAACCTGGTCGGGCAGCAGCAAGACTTCAATGCCGCGCGCCTTGAACCCTTCGAGCTGGGGAGACGTCGCGATCCGCTCGAGGTCATCGCCGGTGGCGTAGAAGATCGCCGTCTGGTTTTCCTTCAGCCCCGCGACATAATCTTTGAGCGAGCGCCACTCGCCGTTCGATGACGTGGTCTTGAAGCGGGCAAGCCCGAGCAACTGAGCGCGCCGCTCGTAGTCCTCGTAAAGCCCCTCCTTGAGCACGGCCCCGAAATTGTCCCAGATCGCTGCGTAGCGATCGGGATCGCTCACCGAAAGCTTGTCGAGTTCCGACAGGATGCGATTGCTTACGCCCTTCTGGATGGCGGACAGCACGGGGCTTTCCTGGATCATCTCCCGCGACATGTTGAGCGGGAGGTCCGCCGAGTCCACCAGGCCGCGCACGAAGCGCAGATAGCGAGGAAGAATCGCGGCTTCGTCCGTGATGAAGACCCTTCGGACATAGAGCTTGATGCGGCCATTACGGTCGGGATCGAACAGGTCGAACGGCTTGCTCTCCGGGATGAAGGTCAGCACCGAATACTCGTGCCGCCCTTCGGCCCGGTAGTGCAGCGTCATCGCGGGCTTATCGAACTGCCCCGCCACGCTGCGATAGAAGTCGGCATACTCATCCTCGCTGATGTCCGACTTCGACCTGGCCCAGAGCGCTGCGCCGTCGGCAAGCTGCCGAGCGTCTTCCTCGCTCCCGGTTTCCTCCAGGAAAATCGGCACCGGGACATGGCCGGACTGAGCCTTGACGATCCGTTCGACGGTGTGAAGCTCGGCATAGCTTTTCGCTTCGTCGAGCAGGGTCAGGGTAACCCGCGTTCCGCGCACGGGAGCATTGGCGGGGTCGACCGGAGCTATGGTGTAAGTGCCCGAACCATCGGATGCCCAACTGGCCGCCTCGTCCTCGCCCGCGCGGCGGGAGACGACCTCGACTTTGCCTGCGACCATGAAGGCCGAGTAGAAGCCTACGCCGAACTGGCCGATGAGCTGCTGCCCCTCACCATTCTTGTCGGCGGCGAGCCTGTCCATGAACGCCTTCGTCCCGGACCGGGCAATGGTTCCCAAAGTCTCGGCCATGTCAGCCGCGGTCATGCCGATGCCGTTGTCCGTGATGGTGAGCGTTCCGGCGTCCTTGTCCAGCGTCACGGTAATGCGCGGCCGCGGGTCGTCGCCAAGCAGTTCGGGCCGCGAGATCGCTTCGTAGCGCAGCTTCTCGCAGGCATCGGCAGCATTGGAGATAAGCTCGCGCAGGAAAACGTCCCGGTCCGAATAAACCGAGTGGACCATCATGTGCAGGAGCTTGGAAACATCGGCCTCGAAGGCGCGGGTCTCGGGGGCGGCAAACGTCTCGGTCGTCATCGTCTCTTCGGCTCACATGTTTCAGACTTACGCCAGCCAGATGGAGCGGAACGTTTCGACGTTCAAGAGGCCGCCGACAGGGACGCCGAACGTACTCCCCCGCAAGACACGCCTAAAACCAGCAAATCGGAAGCCCGTTGTCCGTTGCCTCTCACTCTTCCCATTGATCCAATGCCTGCAGGTATTTTTGCTCTTCGCGGGCACGGCGCTCGTCAAGTTCGCGTACCTTCTGATCCCGCTGCGAGCGAAGCTCATCACGCTCGCGGCGAAGTGCCTCGATCCGAGCGTCGATCTCGGCCACGGACGCGGCATACCTCTCCTCTTCGCGCTGCAATGCCGCTCGCGCCTTGGCGAGGCGTGCGCGGCTTGGTCCTGGCATTTTCTTCCGGGGCGTAACGGGCGGCGCCGCCGTCTTGCGCGGCTCGCGATTGGCCTTGGCGTCGCGCTTTATCCCCTTTCCTGCCGCCGCAAGATGCTGCGCCGTGCTGCCCCGCGCGACGCGAATGACGACGCCGGGCTGCGCGAGCGGTGCCTTGGCCAGGCGAGGATCCGACACCGGCTCGGCAGCACCGCTGGCGAACAGGTCCGTGCCGGCGCCCCACGCCTCCAATGCAGCCTTGCGGCTCGTGGTCGCGACATAGACGTCGTGAAATCCGATCGATGTCCGAAAGACCTTGAGGGGACGCTTCGCCATCCCCGCTCAACGCACGAGGAACCCATCGGCGCCCGCGCGCTTTGCGAAAGTCATGAAATTCGCGACGTACAACGTGAATGGCGTCAACGGCCGCCTGCCGGTGCTGCTGCGCTGGCTCGCGCTCGCCGAGCCGGACATCGTGTGCCTGCAGGAGTTGAAGGCGCCAGACGAGAACTTCCCGGAAGATGCGATCCGCGATGCCGGCTACGAGGCGATATGGCATGGCCAGAGCCGCTGGAACGGCGTCGCCATCCTGAGCCGCGTCGGCGAAATCCACGAAACCCGCCGCGGCCTGCCCGGCGATCCAGCGGACGAACAGAGCCGCTACATCGAAGCGGCGGTGAATGGCATGCTGGTCTGCGGCCTCTACCTGCCAAACGGCAATCCGCGCCCCGGCCCCAGGTTCGATTACAAGCTGCGCTGGTTGGAACGGCTCCACGATCACCTCGCCACCCTGATCGGTTTGGATGCCCCCGTGGTGTGCCTGGGCGACTTCAACGTCATGCCGACCGATCTGGACGTCTATGCGCCCGAGCGCTGGCGCGATGATGCGCTGTTCGCACCCGAGATCCGCGCCGCCTACGCACGGCTACTTGACCAGGGCTGGGCCGACGCGGTGCGCGTCCTGCACCCGGACGAGACCATCTACACGTTCTGGAAATACTGGCGCGGCGCCTTCGAGCGCAATGCCGGCCTCAGGATCGACCATGCCCTGCTCAACCCGGTTGCGGCAAAGCGGCTGATCGCCGCCGAGGTCGACACGCGTCCGCGCGGCTGGGACAAGACCAGCGATCATGCGCCGCTCTGCATCGAACTGTCAGAGCGCACCGTGACGCGCAAGCGAGCCAAAACACCAGGGAAATCCCCGGTCCGCCTCACTTCCTGAGCGCTTCTCGCCGCTGTGAGCGCACAACTGCGCATATCGCCTTTCCAAGATTCTTTTTCGTTTTCAGCCCGTTGCTTAGCGTACGATCCCCCGAGTTGTCCGAGCGGACGCCTTGACGGAACAGGGTACAAATAAGAACATATGGCGAACACATGAGTCGCCCTTGACCAATGATCCTGCACACCGCCCTTCCCTCGCGGCTGCCCGCCGAGCAGCTCGCCGTGCTGCGCGCCCAGATTGCGCAAGTCCAGGCCGTGCGCGGTCCGGTGCTGCCGTTCGGCGTGGCGGAGATCGACACCCGGCTTGCCAGCGGCGGCCTCGACGCTGCCGCACTTCATGAGATAGCCGGCGCCAGCTCGAGCTGGAGCGACGACGCTGCCGCGACGCTGTTCGCTGCCGGCCTCGCCGCGCGCTTTGCCGCCGGTGCAGGCATGACCGTGCTGTGGGCGCTCAGCCGCTTCGACCTCTACGCCCCCGGCCTCGAGCAGGTCGGCCTCGGGCCCGACAAAGTGCTCTACGCGCAAGGGGCCAAGGATGCCGAGGTCCTGGCGCTGGCCGAAGACGCTTTACGCGACGGATCGCTGGCCTGCGTGATCGCCGAGGTCAAATCGGCCGACCAAACCGTGACGCGGCGCCTGCAGCTTGCCGCCTCCGATGGGATGACGCCGATGCTGCTTTACCGGCGGCATCGCTCGCGCGAGCGCAGCCCCCTCGCTTCGCCGTCCGCAGCGATGACCCGATGGAGCATAGGCACTGCACCGTCCTTGCCGCTGCCACACCCGGGCGTCGGCCGCGGGCAATGGTCCGTCGAGCTTTTCCGTCAGCGCGGCGGCAATCCCTTTTCTCTTTGCGTCGAGGCCTGCGATGACCAGGGTTGCCTCGCTCTACCTGCCCCAGCTGCCGATCGAGCGACTGCGCCGGTTCGAGCGGCCATCCGCGCCGCCTGACGCGGCCGCGCTGACGCCTCGGTTCGCGCAGGCGATCGACGACGATCCCGGCCCCTGCTCGGTGCCGCGTGGCGGCGGCTGGCGCCCTGGCGCACGCTGGGCGCAAGGCGCGCTTGGCGCCGCGCCGACGCCGTCAGACATCGATGCCCTACCCGCGCACCAGCGCCCGACCATGCGCGAGATGGGGCGGCGCAGCGAAACCGCCGATCACCCTTTTCGCGCGATGGCCCCCGACGATGGCGGGCCAGCCAGTGCAGCCAGGCCATCGCCGGTGGCGCGCCCGCGCACCGATCCCTGGGCCAAGCCCATGATTCTCATCGCGCGCAGCGGCCAGCGTGACATCGTGACCGCCACATGCCCGGTCGCGCTCGACCTCGGCCTGCGCCCCGGCATGGCTGCAGCCCATGCGCGGGCACTGGTGAGCGATCTCGACGTGCGCGATGCCGAGCAGGATGCCGACGCGATGTGGCTCGACCGTCTGGCGCTTCACGCCGTGCGCCACTGGACACCAATGGCGAGTGCCTACGATCTCGACGGCCTCTGGCTCGACCTGACCGGGACCACGCATCTGTTCGGCGGCGAGGATCGCTTCTGCCGCCGGCTCCTGCGTTTTCTGGAGCGCCTGGGCTTTACCGCGCATATCGCCATCGCTGGAACGCCCGGTGCTGCACATGCGCTGGCCCGCTTCGGGGGGAGCGCGATAACGATCCTGCCGCCCCGCGCCGAAGCACAGGCGATCGCCGACCTGCCGCTTGCGGCGCTGCGGCTCTGCGCCGACACCTTGGCCACAGCGAGCCGGTTCGGGCTCGAACGCATTGCTGATCTCTACGCGATGCCGCGCGGCCCCCTCGCCAAACGCCTTGGACTCAAGGCGGTCGAGCGACTCGATCAGGCACGTGGCCTCATTGCCGAACCGATCGTGCCGGTGGTCCCTTTCGAGGTGCCGCGCGCCGAACGACGGCTGCTCGAACCGATCGTCACCGCCGAGGCGATCAACCACGTCATCGGCGACCTTCTCGCCGACCTCGTGCACGACCTGCAGGGCCGCCGGCTGGGCCTGCGCACCGCGGTGCTGACCTGCCAGCGGGTGGACGGGATCGACCAGCGCGTCGCCGTAGGCACCGCGCGCGCCACTCGGGACGCCAAACACCTGGCGCGCATGTTCGCAATGCGCGTCGAGCGGATCGATCCCGGGCTCGGCATCGAGGTGATGCAGCTCGCGGCGCCGCGCGTCGAGGATTTGCAACCGGTTGCGCTCAATTGCGGCCTGCTGGACACCCGGCGCGCGCCCGACGTCGCCCCGCTCGTCGACCAGCTGGCAGGCCGGGCCGGGGAGGAGGCCCTGTTTCGCCTCAGCGCGATCGAGAGCGACGTGCCCGAGCGTGCGGTGCGGCGGGCGGGCCCCTTGGCGACGCCATCCGGCTGGCCCGCCTGGCGCCGCCCGGTGCGCCTGCTGCATCGGCCCGAGCCGCTCACCAATGTGGTCGCCTTATTGCCCGATCATCCGCCACGCCGCTTCTCGTGGCGCGGCAGTGCGTACAAAGTATCGGCGGGCGAAGGGCCCGAGCGCATCCATGGCGAATGGTGGCGGTCTGCGCGCGAAATGTGGGCGGTGCGCGACTATTTCATGGTCGAGACCGGGGGCGGCGAGCGCTTCTGGCTGTTCCGGCGTGGCGACGGCATCGATGCGCCGACCGGCGATCTCACCTGGTATCTCCACGGCGTGTTCGGCTGATGGCGACCTATGTCGAACTGCAGGTCACCAGCCACTTCTCATTCCTGCGCGGCGCTTCCGCCCCCGAGGAACTGTTCGCAGCCGCCGCGGCGCTCGGCCACACCGCGCTTGGCCTTGCCGACCATAATACACTCGCCGGGGTAGTGCGCGGATGGGCGGGGCAAAAGGAGACCGGCGTACGCATGATCGCGGGCTCGCGTGTGGACCTGACCGACGGGCGCGCGCTGCTGCTCTACCCCACCGATCGCGCCGCCTGGTCGCGGCTCACGCGCCTGCTGTCCCTGGGCAAGGGCCGTGGCGGCAAGGGCAAGTGTATCCTCGCCTGGAGCGACGTTGCCGAGCGTTGCGAAGGACTGGTCGCGATCCTGCTTCCCGACATGCCGGACGTGCGAACAGCGCAGCACCTCGCGGACCTGCGCGCCGTGTTCGGGAATCGCGGCTACTGTGCGCTGTCGCTGCGCCGCCGGCCCGGCGACCAGGCCCGGCTTCATGGCCTCGATGCCCTGGCCCGGGCGGCCGGGATCCGCAGTGTCGCGACCGGTGACGTGCTCTACCACGCACCCGAACTGCGCCCGTTGCAGGACGTGATGACCGCGATCCGCGAGAAGACCACCATCGACGCGCTGGGCTTCAAGCGCGAGCGGTACCTGGACCGCAACCTCAAGTCCCCGGAAGAGATGGAGCGCCGTTTCGCGGCGTTCCCCGATGCAATCCTGGCCAGCGCCGACATCGCCGGCCAATGCCGCTTCGATCTCGGCGAGATCGAGTACCAGTATCCGTACGAGCAAGTCATGGCCGGACGCACTGCGCAGCAGGCGCTCGCCGTCCTGACCGAGGAGGCAGCTGCGCGTATGTTCCCCGACGGGCTTGGCAAGGCCTACCGCAAGCAGATCGACCACGAGCTGCGGCTGATCGCCCAGCTCGGCTACGCACCCTATTTCCTGACCGTCCATGCGATCGTCGCGGAAAGTCGGCGGCGCGGCATCCTGTGCCAGGGTCGCGGCTCGGCCGCCAACAGCTGCGTATGCTTCATGCTGGGCATCACCTCGATCGATCCGATCAAACACGAACTGCTGTTCGAACGCTTCGTCTCCGGCGAGCGCAAGGAGCCGCCGGATATCGACGTCGACTTCGAGCACGAGCGGCGCGAGGAAATCATCCAGTGGATCTACGACACCTACGGCCGCCATCGTTCGGCGCTGACCGCGGTCGTCACGCGCTACCGCACCCGCGGCGCGGTCGCGGAAGTGGGCAAGGCGCTCGGGCTGCCTCGCGACCTGACCAAGATGCTCACCGGCCTTGTCTGGGGCTGGTCGATGGACGGAATCGGCGACGAACAGATCGAGAGCTTGAACCTCAATGCCGATGATCATCGCCTGCGCCTGACGCTGGAATTGTCGCGCCAGCTGATCGGCACGCCGCGCCACTTGTCGCAGCATCCCGGAGGCTTCGTACTGACCCAGGAGCGGCTCGACGATCTCGTGCCGATCGAGCCCGCGCGCATGGAGGATCGCCAGATCATCGAGTGGGACAAGGACGATATCGATGCCCTCAAGTTCATGAAGGTCGACGTGCTGGGCCTGGGCATGCTCGGCTGCATGAACCGCGCTTTCAACCTGCTCGAGACGCACAAGGGCATCCGGGTCGGCATGGCCGATCTGCAGGACGACGATCCGGATGTCTATGCGATGATCCAGAAGGCCGACACGCTAGGCGTCTTCCAGATCGAGAGCCGCGCGCAGATGTCGATGCTGCCGCGCATCAAGCCCGACAAGTTCTACGACCTTGTCATCGAAGTCGCGATCGTGCGGCCCGGCCCGATCCAGGGCGACATGGTCCACCCCTACCTGCGCCGGCGCGAAGGCAAGGAGACGGCCGAATATCCCAAGCCCGAGCTGCGCGCGGTACTGGAAAAGACGCTCGGCGTGCCGCTGTTCCAGGAACAGGCGATGAAGGTGGCAATCGTCGGTGCCGGCTTCACGCCTGCCGAGGCGGACCAGCTGCGCCGGGCGATGGCGACTTTCAAGCTGACCGGCGGTGTCAGCCACTTCTACGACAAGCTCGTCGGCGGGATGGTCGCGCGGGGCTACCCGAAGGACTTTGCCGAGCGCACCTTCAAGCAGATCGAGGGCTTCGGCTCCTACGGCTTTCCCGAGAGCCACGCGGCCTCCTTCGCCAAGATCGCCTATGCCAGCTGCTGGATGAAGCACCATCACCCCGATGTGTTCTGCGCCGCCCTGCTCAATGCGCAGCCGATGGGCTTCTATGCGCCCGCGCAGATCGTGCGCGATGCGCGCGGGCACGGCGTCGAGGTACGTCCCGTCTCGATCAACCACAGCCACTGGGATTGCTCGCTGGAGCCCGCCCGGGACGCACGCGGCCGATACCTGGCAGTCCGCCTCGGCTTTCGTCAGGTGCGCGGCCTTGCCAATCTCCATGGCGCTTCGATCGTCGCGGCGCGTGGCCCTGCCCCGTTCGAGAGCGTCGAGGAGGTCTGGCGCCGCGCCGGAGTACCGCGCGCCGCGATCGAGCGGCTTGCCGAGGCGGACGCCTTCTCGTGCATCGCCGAGGATCGCCGCCAGGGCTTGTGGAAGGTCAAGGGCCTGGGCGATGCGCCGCTCCCGCTTTTTGCGGCAACCGACGAGCGCGAGGCGCGCTTTTCGCCCGAGAGCGTCGAGCCCGACGTGACCTTGCGGGCGATGAGCAAAGGCCGCGAGGTGGTCGAGGACTACCGCTCGCTCCAGATGTCGCTGCGCGGGCATCCACTCCAGTTCCTGCGCGCCGAACTGGATGCCATGCGCATCGTGCGCTGCGCCGATCTTGGCCTGGTCCCTGATGGTCGCAACATCGAGGTCGCCGGGGTGATCCTCGTGCGCCAGCGGCCCGGCTCGGCCAAGGGCGTCCTGTTCGTGACGATCGAGGACGAGACCGGGATCGCCAACGGCATCCTGTGGCCCAACAAGTTCGAGATCTACCGCCGCCAGATCATGTCCGCCTCGATGATCGCGATGCGCGGCCGCCTGCAGAAGGAGGGTGAGATCATCCACGTCATCTGCGACCGCATCACCGACCTCGACGCCATGCTGCGATCGATCGCCCATGCCGACTTCGCGGTGGCGCCGGGGCGCGGCGATGGTGCCAGCAACGGCGGCGGGCCCGACCCACGTGATCCGTCGTGGCCGCGGGGCCGGACACTGGGCTCGCCGCCCTTTGGCACTGCGGCAAACCCGGATGATCTCGTGCCGATCCGTAGCCACGATTTTCATTGATCCGCGCCGCCCCGCACGCCGCTAGCCACACATGCCGCGTTTTCCCGTCGGTAAACGGGGCGGGGTTTCACACAGCGCCTGGCTTGGCTATCACGCCCCCATGGCGCCTCCCCCGATCGACCTGCTCGCAGACGCCGCGCGTGCCCTCGCCGCGCACCCGGACTTCCGCGTGCTCCGGCGGCTGGTGCCGGTGGATCACCTCCACGCGGGGCCAGCCGTGGGGAAAACGCGGATCGGCATTGCACTCGATGTCGAGACGACGGGCCTCGACCGCGAAACTGACAAGATCATCGAACTGGCCGTCCAGCGCTTCCGCTTCGACGAACTTGGCCGGATCGTCCAGATCGGCACGCCGCGGGTCTGGCGCGAAGACCCGCAGCGCCCCCTCGACCCCCGCATCACTCAGCTCACCGGTCTTACCGATGACGACCTCGCAGGTCAGGCGATCGACGAGTCCGCCGCCATCGCAATCCTCGCCTCCGCCGACCTCATCGTCGCCCACAATGCCGCCTTCGACCGGCCCTTCGTCGATCGCCGGCTCCCGGCGGTGGCCGGCCGGCCCTGGGCCTGTTCCATGGCCGAACTCGACTGGCTGGAGCTGGGCTTCGACGGGAAGGCTCTCGGCTACCTCGTCGCGCAGTGCGGGTGGTTCTTCGAGGGCCATCGCGCCGAGAACGACATCCTCGCGCTCATCTATCTGCTCGGCCATGCAGCCCCGGACGGCGAAACGATCCTCGCCAAGCTGGTCGCCTGCTCGGAGCGGCCGAGCTACCGGGTGAACGCCGTCGATGCCCCGTTCGAAGGCAAGGATGCCTTAAAGGCGCGCGGCTATCGCTGGGACGCGGCCATGCGCTTCTGGGGCAGGACCGTCCCCGAAGGAGACCTGGAAAGCGAACGGACCTGGCTGCTGCAGGACATCTACGCCGGGCACGGCGAGCCCGCCTTCCATCCTCAGTCCGCCTGCGAGCGATATCGCTAGCACCTTGTTGGCAAGCCGCGACAGGCAGGGTTTCAAGCCGTCTCGCCTCATCTATGAGAAATGCATGCGTAAACGGATCCTGCTTGCCTTGTCGCTCGCCGTCGCCTCTCCTGCCTATGCCTGGGGACCGATCGGCCACCGTATCACCGGCGCCATCGCCGACGAGAACCTGAGCGGGCTTGCCCGCGCCCATGTCCGGTTGCTGCTCGGGACCGAAGACCTGGCCGAGGCGGCGACCTGGCCCGACGATATGAAATCCGATCCCGACACCTTCTGGCAGAAGCAGGCGAGCCCCTGGCACTACGTCACCGTGACGGGCGACGACTACCAGGCCTCCGATACTCCGGCCGGGGGCGATGCGATGACGGCGCTGTCGCGCTTCACCGCCACCTTGCGCGATCCCAAGGCGTCAGCGGACGACAAGCGCCTGGCGCTGCGCTTCATCGTCCACATCATCGGCGATCTGCATCAGCCGCTGCACGATGGCGCCGGCACCGATCGCGGCGGCAATACCGTCGCCGTCACCTGGTTCGGCAAGCCGACCAACCTGCATTCGGTTTGGGATTCGGGGCTGATCGAGCAGCGTTCGCTGTCGTATTCCGAGTACGCCAAGTGGCTATCGCGCTCGATCACGCCCGCGCAGGTGATTGCCTGGAATGAGCGCGATCCTTCTGTCTGGATCCACGAAAGCATCGCTTTGCGCAAGACGATCTATCCGGCCGATCCCGCGCTCTCGTGGGACTATGCCTACCAGCACCGGACCGCGATCGACGATCGCCTGAAGCAAGGCGGTGTCCGTATCGCGGCTTACCTGAACTGGATTTTCGACGGTACCCAACCTGCCCGCAGCGGCGCCACCAGGCGCTAGGCTACCCGGCGCTCGCCACTCAGAGCATCTCGAGCGGCCGCCGCTTCGTTGGCGGTGGAAAGCTTCGGTCGAGCAGCGTGATGTCGTCCGCAGTGAGATCGAGGTCCAGGGCGGCGCGATTGTCACGCACGTGCGCCAGCGAGGAAGTCTTGGGGATCGCCAGAATCCCGGGCTGTCGCAGCAGCCAGGCGAGAGCGACCTGCGCCGGTGACACGCCGTGTTCGGCTGCGATCCGCGCCAGCGCCCCGTGTCCCAGCAGCCGGCCCTGCTCGACCGGGCTATAGGCCATCACCGGGATCGCGCGCCGTCCCAGCCATGGGATCAGGTCGAACTCGGGACCACGCCGGGTGAGATTGTAGAGGATCTGGTCGGTCATGCACGCCCGGCCCCCGGCCGACTCGAGCTCGGCCATATCGTCGGTGTCGAGGTTGCTCACGCCCCAGCGCGCGATCAGCCCCGCTGCGACCAGCGCTTCCATTGCCTCGACCGTTTCCACCAGGGGGACACTACCCCGCCAGTGGAGCAGGTAGAGATCGAGCCGGTCAGTGCGCAGGCGCTTGCAGCTCGCTTCGCACGCCTGGCGCAGGCGCGCCCGCGATGCATTCTGGGGATAGGCCTTGCTGACGAGGAAGACCTCGTCCCGGCGGTGCGCGATCGCTTCCCCGACGACACGTTCGGCTTCGCCGTCGGCATACATCTCGGCCGTGTCGATCACTGTCAGACCAAGATCGAGGCCTGCCTGCAGCGCGGCGATCTCGTCGGCCCGCCGGCCGCGCTCCTCGCCCATCATCCATGTGCCCTGCCCCAGGGCAGGCACTGTCGTTCCATCCGGAAATTCAATGGTCTTCATGGTTGGATCAACGTCCGGCAAAGGATTGGGTTCGCAGCAAAAGCTGCATCGCGACGGCAATCGGTTGGAAGCGTCTCGCCCGCTTGATCCGACCTGCCCGGTCCCAAGGCGCTAAGACGATGAACCTGCCTGCGATCACCCGGGGCCGGAGCGGCCCCGATTGCCAAGCCGAAATCGACGGTTATCCTGCCTGTCCAGAGGAGCACGCCCATCTGCAACCTGTATCGCCTGACCACGCCGACCGACGCGATTGCAGGGCTGTTCGCCGCGCGGTCCGGGCCTGCACCCAACGTAGCCGAGGAAATCTACCCGGGCTATCCGGGCCTCGTCGTAGTCGGTGGTCAGATCCGATCGATGACATGGGGGTTTCCGCGGGCGATGAAGAGCAAGCGTACCGGGCTTCCGATCAAGCCGCGCACGGTCAACAATGCCCGCGAGGACAAGCTGGCAACCCCGTTCTGGCGCGACAGCTTCGTCAACCGGCGCTGCCTGATCCCGGTCAGTGCCTGGGCCGAGGCACAAGGCGAGGAAGGGCGCATGACCCGAACCTGGTATGCCGTACCCGGCGACGAACCGTTTGCGGTGGCGGGAATCTGGCGACCGACTAGCGAATGGGGCGACGCCTATTCGATGGTCATGGTCGACAACTGCGCGTTCATGGCCGAGGTCCACGACCGGATGCCCACGATCCTGCGGCGGGACGCCTGGGACACCTGGCTACATGGCACGCCCGAGCAGGCTTTCGCGCTATGCCGGATCTGGGACGGGCCGCTCGATGCAGACGTCACCACCGAGCCATGGGCGAAGCCGCGCCAGCGCGCTAAGGTCTCTTCCGCCAACCTCACCTCGCCGACACTGCTTTGAAACATCGCGCGATCCGTGTCGCCATTCCTGCGGTCCTGCGCTGACTATTTGAGCCATCTCCTACCTGTCCGCTACCGCGGTCGATATCTCGCACTTCGCCACGCCCGGTACGCTGGCGGTCGTTCGCCTGCTTTGGGACCAGCTGCTGCTCAATGTCGGCCTGTTGGCCATGCCTGAGGAGGCTGTGCTCGCGGCAATGCGCGCGCACCGTTGGTGGATTTTGACCGGCAGGAGGTTGCGAGCCGCATCGAGAGCACGCTGCTGTTCGGCCTGGATTGACCTGCCGCCTTGGAATGGCACGGCGCCGCGGCGCAGGATCACGTTCGGAGCCGTGCTGCGCTTCACCGGCCCGATTTTCCGGCTAAGGATAGCCGGATGGTCAGTTTCATTCGGAAACAGCGGCCGGCCGCCGGAAAACTTAAACCGTTGCCCGGCCCGGAACCGCAGCGGCTGCCCGAAGCGCACCCTATGCACGGTAGGGTGCATTATGAAGAAAAAACCACGTAAATCTGCCATTTCTGGCGTCGAAATCGCGCGTCAGTTGACTGTGGCCGAATGCCCGGCTGTAGCTGAAAATCGCGCTTCTGGCAGGGAACGTCTGGACGGAAACATCGCTCGGCGTCGCGCCCCGTCATCGGCCATCGAATGGGATGCCGAGCTGCAGGCTTCGGCCTTCGAGTACGGCCCAGCGGCTACAGAAGCTGGATCGTCAAGTATCAGGATCGTGGACGACAAAGGTTCGTCACACTCGGTCCTTCAAGTAGTCTGCAGGCTACCGATGCCCGCAGACAGGCTCGTAAACTCCTTGAGCGCGCTGCGCTGACCGGTCTGTCTGTACATGCCTCGAAGGCGGCGAGATTATCTCCCACACTTGTCGAATATCTGCCGGAGTTCTGGCGCGACTATGGTGTCCACTGGAAGCCCTCGACGCTCACGACCAACCAAGCATACGCACGCCGTGAACTCATCCCTGAATTCGGCTGTATGCGACTGGATGCGATTGAAAGGAGTGACGTTCTGCGCTGGCGCGACGATCTGGCAGTGCGGAAGGGCGTCTTCAATCGCGTCCTTCCGCTGCTGGCGGTCATGCTGGGATACGAGGAAAAGCTGCGCTACAGGCCTAAGGGTAGCAACCCGTGCAAGGGGGTCGCACGCTACAAACGCAAGCTTCCCGAGCGCTACCTTTCCAAGCCTGAATACCGGCGCCTGTGGCAGGTGCTGGCGGCACGGGAGGCCCACGCACCGCTTCGTGGGTGCGATCAGGCTTCTGCTGTTTACAGGGGCGCGCCGTGGCGAGATCACCGGTTTGCGCTGGGAGGATGTCCGCTCTGACCGACTTTGCCTTCCGGACAGCAAGACTGGGCCGAAAACCGTCTGGCTGAACGCACCCGCCGTCACCGTGCTGGCGACGCTTCAGGGGAATTCGACACAAGGTCTGGTCTTCCCCCACGAGCAGTGTGATCGATCTATCAACCTGGCCCCCGAATGGCTTCGTGAGCGTCGCTCGGCGGCAATACCCGATGTTCGTCTCCATGACCTTCGCCATAGTTTTGCGTCGGTGGCAATCGCGGCTTCAATTCCGCTCACGACCATCGGGAAGCTGCTCGGTCACGCACTTCCGGAAACGACTGCACGATATGCGCATTTGGCTGACGATATGATCGCGGACAGCGCGGAAAGGGTGTGTTCCGGGCTCGCTCGGGCGCTGGGAGGACAGGCATGACGGGTGTGTCTTTCGCCGTCATCGTCGCCGAGGAATTGGCGAGGGTCGGACGCAACGTTTAAAAAGTAAGGGCAGGGCGGTCACGCCGTACGGTGTTCGCTGCGGACCTTCCGGGCTTCGCGGTGCGAACTTATTCATCAGGCCGATCAAGCTACATCGTCCAGATTCGCATGGGAGGGGCGATGCGGACGATCACCATTGGCAACACCGCTGTCCTGTCCGCTTCAATCGCAAAGGATGTCGCCCGCCGCGTCCTTCTTCGAGCGCAGACTCATGGGAACCCTGCGCAGGACCGCGCGCGCACCCGAACGGCGCCCGGGTGGGGTCAGTTCCTTGACGAGTATTGGCGCAGGATTTCCCCTTCATGGAAGCCCTCCACTGCCCGAACCCATTCGATCTATCGGCGGCAACACCTTGATGGAGCGTTCCCGGCTGCATTCATTGACGAGGTTTCGGAGGAGGACGTGATACGATGGTTCTCCAAGACGACGCAGATCGGCGGACCGGGCGCGGCCAACCGGACACTGGCAATATTGGCTGCGATGCTAAATCGGGCAGAGGCGTGGGGTTATAGAAAGCCGAACACCAACCCGTGCAGCGGTGTCAGGCGAAACCCGCAGCGCAGGTGTGAGCGCTTTTTGGATCACGGAGAGCTGGGCCGTCTAGGGGCAGCACTTGAGGCTTTCGCACAGACCGAACCGCTACGCGTGGCGGCGATCCGCCTCATACTGCTTACGGGATGTCGCAAGTCTGAAATCGCCAATTTGCGCTGGTCGAACGTCAAAGGGCAGCGGCTTCTGCTGGAAGATGCGAAAACCGGCCCAAGAACCGTCTGGCTGGGTACCGACGCCCGAAAGGTATTGCAGGGCATTCCTCGGAAACGGGGTGTCATAGATGTATTCCCCGTCAGCAATCGGGATCGGGATCATTGGCTATCCAATGTCTGGAGCAAAGTCCGTGAAAGGGCGGGGCTGAAGGGCCTTCGCCTACACGACTTGCGCCACAGTTTCGCGAGTTTCGCATTACGGTCACAGGAAACTCTACCGGTCATCGGGCGGCTGCTCGGACACGCTAACGTCAGGATGACCGCCCGATACGCACATCTGGACGACAGCACAGCACGGGAAGCCAATGAAGCGATAGGCGCGCTGCTCGTGGCGCTGACTGGCGCGAAGGATTTGCTGCCTAACGGCGTGGTTACCGAGAGCCATGGAGAAGAAGCATGATCGATGGCCTGAGGCAGAGGGAGCTTCGGCAACGCCTCCAACGGGCGTCAGCGCGTATGACTCCCTTGCAACGCGACGTAATGCGGCAGCTGCGGTTTGATGAGACCAGCTCTACGAATGTTGCCGCCGCGCTCGGCGTCGCCGAGGCGGAGGTTTGCCAAGCCTTCACAGCGGCCTTGGTGATCTTGGATCAAGAACTTGAACGGCCATTCCCGTGGTGGAAGCGCTTGCGGTGGTGAGGATTTAGTGGCGCCGATGCTTGCCATCGAGCGGGCAAACCTCCAGAAATGGGCGTAACATGCGAACGGACCTCGACCACCTTCCCGGCAGCAAGCAGCGCGAACTGGAGCGCGTAATCCAGATCATCTTCGAGGAGTTCGATGATGTTCTGGCGCTGGGCACGAACGACTGGAAGAAGAAGGGCCGCATCCTCAAGATAATCCTCTACGGGTCATACGCGCGTGGCGGTTGGGTTGATGAGCCGCATACGGCAAAGGGCTACCAATCCGACTACGATTTGCTTATCGTCGTCAACGACCAGCGGCTTACTGACCGCGTCGAGTTCTGGAGCAAGCTCGACGACCACCTGAGCCGGGAGTTTTCCATCACCGGAGCGTTGCGCACGCCGGTCAACTTCATCGTTCACTCACTTCAGGAGGTGAATGACGGGCTCGCTCAGGGACGCTACTTCTTCATGGATATCGCGCGTGACGGAATAGCACTGTACCAGTCCGATGATACACCACTTCTCGCGCCTCGACCGAAGACGCCCGACGCCGCTTTGGCGATGGCAAAAGAGTATTTCGAGGAATGGTCGGCGAACGCAATGAGGCGTTTCGAGAGTGCACAGTTTCTGATCGACAAGGGGTATTCAAAGCAAGCAGCATTTGATTTGCATCAAACCGCAGAAACGCTTTATCATTGTGCCATTTTAACAGTGACGTTCTATACTCCTCATGTTCACAACATCGGATTTTTACGCGGCCAGGCTGAAAAGCTTGATCGTCGCCTGTGTTATGTTTGGCCTGATGACACGCGGGATGACCGCGCGCGCTTTACCAAACTAAAGGAGGCCTACGTCAAGGCGCGCTATTCAAAGCACTACCAGATCAGCGTGTCAGATCTGAACTGGCTCGCCGCTCACATCAACGAACTCGGCCGAGTCGTGCAGGCGATATGTCTTGAGCGGATTGCAGGGCTTGAGGGCGCGACGAAGGGCGTTGGTTAGGGAATACCTGATATTAAGGTGCAATATAGACCTATGCGGGTCAGCAGCATCCAAACTCCCGGTTACGCCCCTTCGGAGAAACCCTTGCCTTACGACTTTACTTCGTTGCTACCCGCAGACTTTGAAGACCTGGCGCGTGACCTGATTGGGAAGGCGCTAGACGTGCGTTTCGAAGCTTTCGGGCCAGGGCCCGACGGGGGTATGGACGGACGCCACACCACCGCGGAGGGTGACATCATCCTACAAGCCAAGCATTATGTCGGGTCGTCGCCCCCGCAGCTTCTGGCCGCAATGCGAAAAGAGCGGCAGGCAATCGACCGATTAGCCCCTGCACGGTATCTTCTCGCAACGTCGCGGCATCTGAGCCCGACGGCCAAGGCGTCGCTGGCGGCAGCGATTGGGCCGTCACTGAAGAGGCAGGATGACATCCTCGGCCAGGGTGACCTAAACTCGATTCTGCTCAATCATCCGGAGGTCGAGCGCGCGCACTTGAAGCTTTGGCTGTCGAGTACCTCCGTGCTCGAAACCATACTGGATGCGATCGCAAACTCAGGCTCTCATGCCTTCACGGCCAGTAGCAGGTCCGAGATTGAGGCCAAGGTAAAAGTTTATGCGCCGAACCCGAGCCTTCCATACGCGCGGGAAGTGCTGGAGAGGCGCCACGTTCTGATCGTCTCTGGGCCGCCGGGCGTCGGCAAGACTACGCTCGCTGAAATCCTAACTTTTGCATATTTGCGGGAAGGGTGGGAGCTAATCGCTCTGCGATCGCTGGATGACGGCTTCGCGCGAATCGACGATAGACGAAAACAGATTTTTTTCTTTGACGACTTCCTTGGCACTATCTCACTCGATCAGCGAGCGCTGTCGGCAAAGGATTCTGAGCTCACACGTTTTATGAACCGGGTGCGGTCGAGCCCTAACGCTCGTTTCGTGCTTACGACCCGCGCCTACATCCTGAACGAGGCGAGGCAATGGTCCGAACGGCTGGCCGATAGGCGCGTCGAGCTATCGACCTACGTCCTAGACCTCTCAAGTTACACGCGAGCGATCAGGGCCCGCATACTTTACAATCATTTAGCGTTGGGTGGCATGCCCCGAGCCCATGTCGTTGCGCTGATTGAAAGTGGGCTGCTCCCCGCCATCATCGATCACCGTAATTACAGCCCCCGTATAATTGAGTGGATGACGGACGTGCTTCGAGTGGATGAGGTGCCTCCGGCCGAATACCCTACCGCTTTCGTCGAGGCGCTCGCAAACCCGTCGCGGCTCTGGGATCGTGCGTTTCGTACGCATATCACCGCCGCCGCCCGACATCTCCTGATAGCGTTGTTCTTCACCGGGCGGCATGGTGGAGGTGTTGGAAACCTGCGAATGATCTTTGAAAGCTTTCATGCTCGAATGTGCTCGGACCTGGGTTTGGCGCGCGATCCAAAGGATTTCGAGAACAGTCTGCGCCATGTCGAGGGTGGGTTCGTCGCCATCGAGGATGGCGATGTCGACTTTATAAATCCATCGGTCCGTGATTACATCGCGTCATATCTCAGTGACGGCATGCTGCTCCTTGCGATCGCGAACAGCTGTTCCTCTGGGGACTCCGTGAGGGAAATTTGGACGTTCGCGCAGAAGCACGTCGACTGGCTAGATCTGCCGGACGTCGCCCGGGCATTAAAGCCGGCTCTGCCGGTACTTGCGTCACCCGGCAGCTCCACTACCCTAGACAACTCGGATCGCATATCGCTTATCTTAGAACTCTGGAGATACAGTGGGGACGACAGCTACGCCGAAGCCGCGCTCAGCTTTGTCAGAACGCCTGGCCGTGATTATTCGCCATGGCGCGACGGCCCGAGGTTGCTTGCACTACTTGCCGAACTTGCCGACGAAGGGCACTACCAATCAGGGCCGCTGACCACAACGGTTGCGACCGCTATCGAGGACGTGATGATCGCGATGCTCGAAGAGGGCATGGGATCGGACGACCTCCAACGAATATCTGACACGGTGGAAGACGATTACGGCTATTCGAACAGGCTCCGGGTAGCTTCACATGCCGCCATCGCTAGGGAATTCGATCAACTTGAGGACACACTCTGGAACTACTCTTCTGAATCTGAACTTGAAGATCACGCAATTGTGCTCAGGCAGCTCGCGCCAAGGGCACTGGTGCCTGAGGTTATCGTTAAGCAGGCTCTTGATGCGGTTGAAGAGCGCATATCTGAGGTCCAAGTCAGGCAAGCCAAGTCAGTCGATCCCGAGTTTGAGGCTCCCGACACGCCCGACGACGAAACATTTGATGACGAGGCACTCGGAACCCTCTTTGACAGCCTTCGGTAAAAAACAGAGACGTCTGACCATTCGTCGCAGTTTGGACGCCTGAGCGCAAGCTGAGACAGATCGCAGGACGGGCTGGTGGCGAAAAGCTTTGAGCGCGTGGCCGACCGGCGGCTGTCCGACGGGCGAAGAACCGGTCCCGGGAAAGCGGTCCGGCAGGAATGTCAGGCGCGAAAAGTTAAAAAGACCCCCAGATGCGCGTCTTAGCCCTTCCAGACAAGGACACTCCTACCGGGAAGCGGTCGAAGCCGCCGCAATGCGCCCCGGGAAAGATTCCAAACGGGACCTTTGGATTGCGGCCCCTACGACCGCTGCTGCCGGACCGCGTTTATGCGAGCTCTCAGTCCCTATGGCCAGCGGGTAGCGCAGTGTTATAGATTGCGGGCGCGGTGATCGGGCCGGAAGAGATGCTTTTGGGGTACGGGCATTGAGCTACGCATTCGCAGCGATGATCTTCTTGATACTGACGATCGCCGGCTTTTTCAGCCTGCGCTGGACCAAGCTCGACCCGCAATTTCCGAAGCCGACGGCAACCTGGAAACTCTGGCTCGCGTGTGCCGCAGCGTCGGCGCTGGTGCTGTTGTCTGATCCCGGCGCTCCGCTCGCCGCCGTCACCTCGAGCCTCGCGGTGGGAATGATCACGAAGACGGCGATCATGCCGCCGGTGATGATCACCGCCGAGGAAGTTCCGAGCCTCACGGCGCGGATCTGGCGCAAAGGCACGTCTGCCGCCTTCGGGTGTCTTCTGGTCAGTGCGTTGCTGGGATTAGGGTATTTGATCGAAGGCTGGCTGCCATTTTTTGACGATCTGCCAACGTGGTTTGGCGCCTACACCTTTGCTTGCGCGGTTTCGATGAGTACCCGGCCCATCTCGCGCACGCTCGACCCGAGCCGGATCGATCGGGACGCCGTCATCGACGTCGACATCAGCCCTGACATGGTACGACAGCGGATGGTTGCCATCGCGGCGCTCTGCGTCTGGTTGCTCGTGGCATTCCCTGCAATCGAATTAAGTTTCGACCCCGATGCCGATAAGGTAGCTGTTCTGGCCGCTGTTTTCGGCGGCGCACTGCTGGTCGACCTCGCATGATGTATAGAGGCGGAAAGGGGCCGATTGCGGACTGACGCCTCACACGCGAGTAAGTATGGGAACAGACCTAGCTGACAACAACGGCGTTTCGGGTTTACAGCGGCAGCGTGACCTGAGACGATCAACATAGCTAAAAATCGAATTGGCCTCCCAAATGACTGACACGCCGCTTATCTTCTTAAGCTACACCACCGCCGATCGTCCGCGCGTTGCGCCTTGGTATGACTTCCTCAAAAGGCAGGGGTTCAACGCATGGATGGACAAGGAACAGCTTATTGGAGGACAGCAATGGGATTACGAAATCCGTAGAGCCCTGAATTCGGCTGCTCTTATCGTTATTTTCATTTCCAACCATTCGGTCAATCGGCGCGGCTATGTTCAGCGGGAAATCAGATTGGCCTTAACCAAGCTTGAGGAAAAGCTCGCAAGTGACATATATATTGTACCTGTTCTTTTAGATACTGACGCAGCCAGACCAGAACTTTTATCAGATCTTCAGTTCCTCGACGCAACAGATGAAGGATTTGGCGACCATCTCATCCTATCAATTCAACACCAACTAACTGCAGCAGAGAACCGAACAGAAATCACCATCGATGAATCTGGGATCGGTTGGAGCAAATCGGTCATAGCCGAGGAACATATAGGAGTTCCTGGTTACTCATTCACAGCGCAGGTGCCCCATTTATTCTCCACCGAATATAAGAATCTCGGCGATTGTGCCGACATTATCAAAGGCTGGATCAAAGAGGGCCTGAGCGAATATCGATCAGGCCTGCTCTCACAGGGGCAATATTGGAGCTTTGGCCAAAGTCGATTTCGACGTACGCATACTTGGGATGCGGCTTGTTCCGATCCGATCGTCCATGGGCAGACGGTGAGCCTTCGCTACAGTATTTATTGGTATGGCGCGGGTGCCGCTCATGGAAATTCCGGTTTCAAGACCTTTTCCTTCTTCATTGAGCCATTCTTCCACATCCGTTCCCTAGAATCGATTTTTGATAATAAAACCAATGCACTAGTTGAGATTCAGAGTTGTCTTCTGCAAGAATTGTCTCGCATTAAATGGTCCTCAAGTGAAGAGGAGGAGCAGCCGCTTCTCGATCCCAATGACATCCAAGCAGGTATCAAGGATTGGGAGGCGTTGAAAAACTTCGTCTTTACCAGCGCAGGCATCGAATTTGCATTTGGCAGCTATCAGGTGGGATCCTATGTGACAGGCGTTCATTTCGCAACTGTTCCATACAACCGCATCGCCGCCTTTTTGCATCAGGATTATCAAGAGGCATTGAATGCCAGTTATTTAGATTTCAACGCTCCTCATTTTGAAGACCAGGCAACGAGCTCTTCGGATATTGACGAATGACCGGTCACTGGACCAAAAAAAATCAGCTAAATGACCTATAGGAGCCCTCGACCGTGTCAGCCGTCCTGAACGGCACCGACTAATCCCGCGACATAGGCAATCAGGTCCGTCAACTTGTCGGGTTTATCCCGTAAGATGATCTTGAGAATTTCAATCCCATCGGTCGTCTTGTCGTATTCTATACGAGCATCGCTAGCCTCCGAGAATACCGCTCCCAGAAGCTTTGCCGCATTGACTTTTGCGAGCCATTCCGGATCCGAAATGTCGACCGTGGCTTTTCCCTGAAAATATGACTGTTTGGAGGCCAGGTCTTGCATCATTTGCGTGATCGCCGCACCGTCACACGTAGCCGCAGGATCCTTTTGCGCGATGCGCGTGGCGATCGCATCTGGGTCGAGCAAATAGCATTCGAGATGACGGCGGGGTAGAAAATGCAAGCATCCGCCTGAGTCCCTGACCATTTCCGCTTTTTCCGAATCGGACAGCAACTCAGTGTCGAACCCGAAGGCAACCCGCACCGGCAAAGTCGCCACCGATGCGCTCAACCGGCAATAAGCCTGATAGACCAGCGTCTTGTCTCGCCGCTTCGCTCCGAAATCGCCTGTCGCCACCACGGCGGTGAATATGGTGCCCGATGGCAGCGGCCCGGTTGAATTGCGATGTAGGAAAGGGAACATGGTCTCCTCCGTCTCGCCTTCCACCCAGATCACCTGATCCGCGGCAAATACATCAGCCATTGAGACGCCGAGATGCCCGGCTACTTCGCGCAAAGTGCTGATCTCGCCAACATCCAACGGCTGAACGGTCGAATTGTACCCTTGTCTTTTCACGAGGTGTATCGTCGACGGGTTGGAGAAGCCAATCACCTCGGGCGCATGGGTCGAGATGATGTACTGATGCTGGGCATATTCGGTCTGCAAGATGCGCAGCAGCGCCTTTACTGCTGACGGGTGGAGGAAACTGTTGATCTCGTCGATCATGATGACCGAGGTCTCGATCGTCATCACAGCCGTCAGGATGGCGATCGTCTGGGCAACGCCGGTTCCGCTTTGGTTGAGCGGGAAACTCAGTTCCACCCTGTCCTGATCGAACGTCGGCCACACCCGTATCTCGATGGTATTGCTTTGGGTCGGCTTGGGCCGGACGCTGAGATTGCCGACGGTCGAAAATATCTCGGACACGTGCTCTACGAGCTTGCGAAAGACGTTTCCCCTCTCGCCGGCGAGCGTCGCGAGGACGGCTGCCAGATTGGATGCGGTAGGTGTGAGCCGACCGACATATTCGTAAGATGTCTCTCCGACGCTTAGTCTTTCCGCCGAAAAGTAGAACATCTTGGTCTGCCAAAGATGATAATACAGTTCAGGCAAGGTATCCTGATCATCGTTATACGCCTCTATCGCCACACTGCCCGCTCGAGGGAACAAGCGAGCACCGGTCTTTCGCGCGCCGTTCTCGGAACGGAACTTGCGATGCGACGGATACACCGACTGGAAGGCTTCGTTTGCTCGCCGGCTAACGAAGCAGGGAACCGCTCCTGAACCGAACATCGCCCGAACATATTGTTCAGGGTCCTGACCTTCGGCTGGAATCACCGTCGCACTTTTTCGTTCAAAAACCGCCTGCAGGATTTCCGCTTCTTCCGCCTCGAAACTGAACTCGGTCATCGGGACAGGCAGAGCGCCGTCCAGCCATTCAGCCGGGGTTCGATGTCTGTCATCCAGGATCGAGGCCTGAAGCGCGCGCAGGAGAGCACTTTTGCCAGCATTGTTCTGGCCCACAAGCAGATTGATGCCGGGCTGGAATTCGATGACACCCGTATCATCAAAAGACTGGAAACCTATTACTCTCGCGTCGACTAACCGCATTGCGCACGCTCCCCGCCCCGAAGACCGGGAACCTAGGCCGCCTTTGTCGCCGCGATCAACTAACTATTGAGCGGCAACGAAAAAGGTTTGCGCTGCGTTTTCAGTGATCGGTTTAGGCTCAGGACCCATTGATCCGAAAGGCGTGATCTGATTCAGGCTCCGCAAGGAGACTGAGTATGAGCGACCTGTATTGGCTGACGGACGAGCAGATGGCGCGGCTCCGACCGTATTTTCCCAAGAGCCACTGCAAGCCACGGGTTGATGATCGGCGGGTGCTGAGCGGGATCATCTTTGTCAATCGCAACGGGTCGCGCTGGCGTGATGCGCCGAAGGAGTATGGCCCGCACAAGACACTCTACAACCGATGGAAGCCGTGGGGCGAGATGGGTGTCTTTCTCCGCATGATGGAGGGGTTGGCTGCCGAGGGGGCCGAACCAAAGACGGTCATGATCGACGCGACCTACTTGAAGGCGCACCGCACGGCATCGAGCCTGCGGGTAAAAAAGGGGATCTTGGACGGCTGATCGGCCGCACCAAAGGGGGCATGAACACGAAGCTCCACGCCGTCACCGATGCCAATGGCCGGCCGCTCAGCTTCTTCATGACCGCAGGCCAGATCAGCGATTATACCGGCGCAGCCGCGCTACTCGACGACCTTCCCCAAGGCGCAATGGCTGCTGGGGGACCGCGGCTATGACGCCGACTGGTTCCGGGATGCCCTTCAACAAAAGGGGATCAAGCCCTGCATTCCTGGGCGTAAATCTCGTCTCGATCCCATCAAGTACGACAAGCGTCGCTACAAACGCCGCAACCGCATCGAGATCATGTTCAGCCGCCTCAAGGACTGGCGCCGCGTCGCAACCCGCTACGATCGGTGCCCTACGGCCTTCTTCTCCGCTATCGCTCTCGCTGCCACCGTCATCTTCTGGCTCTGATCAATGAGTCCTGAGCCTAGCACTACTTTGGCAGAAGTGTGATTTTTGGGATTCCCATGTCGCTGATTGCGTGATTCATGGGGAGCCAGCTTTGACGGAGGCTGGCGATGGACGAGGACTGGCAGGCGGATCTTGAGCGTTGGCTCGCGCCTTATCTGGAAGCCTTGGGTAACAAGACGCGGCGTCGAATGTGCCCAGCCTATATTGCAGGTCTGATCGGCCCCGGTGATCGCAAGAGTATCCAGCCCATGGCAGCTCGCTCGGATGCGATCCCTTATGACCGGCTTCATCATTTCATCGGGGCCGGTCTGTGGGACAGCGCCCCGTTGCAAGCGACCTTGTGGAGCCAGGCGGATGAATTGGTTGGTGGCGACAGAGCCTGGTTGATCATCGACGACACTGCCTTGCCCAAGAAGGGCAAGGCCTCGGTTGGCGTCGCGCCGCAGTATGCCACGGCACTCGGGAAGAATGCCAACTGCCAGACGCTGGTGTCGGTGACACTGGCTTCGAGCGAAGTTCCGCTCATGCTGAGCTTGCGGCTGTTCCTGCCGGAAAGCTGGACAAGCGATACCGCTCGCATGGACAAGTCGGGCGTGCCTGCTCCTTTGCAGGAATATCGTACCAAGCCCGAGATCGCGATCGAGGAGATCGATCGCATCATCGCTGCCGGCGTGCGCTTCGGCTGTGTGCTGGCCGATGCCGGTTACGGGCTGTCAGCTCCGTTCCGGCAGGCGCTGAGTACACGCGGCCTCCGCTGGGCTGTCGGCATCCCCAGGCACCAGAAGGTTTATCCGGCCAAACGTGCAACTGATCTTCCCGGTCGCAGGCAGCGGTCGTCCTCGGGTACGACATGTGCCGGACGTCAAATCTATGGCCGCGCACGCGATGCTCGAAAGCGCGAAGTGGCGGCAGGTCAGTTGGCGCAAGGGAACCAAACTCCACCGCCGCCGCCTCTGCGCGCCGGAAAACACCGTCACCTGACCCACTGCACATCCCGTAGCCATGTGGCAAACCTCAGTGCTTGCCACATGGCTAACCTCTCAGGCCGCGCCGATCAGCGACAGAGGGCCTTCGCCGGACGCGTACGGAGGAACTGGGGCTGGATCACTTCGAAGGGCGATCCTGGACCGGACTTCACCGCCATGCCTTGATGTCGATGATGGCCTACGCCTTCCTGCAGTCCCGAAGGCTCGCTCAGGCGGGCCGGAAAAAAAAGAGCCCTTGGCCCGCCTCCCCAACCCACCTTGCCGGCAGTGCGCCAGGCCATCCTTGACCGCCTGTCTCGCTCACCGCCGCAGCAAAGCCCTCACTGCGGATGTAGCCTCATCAGACACCCCAGCGAACTTCTGCCAAAGTAGTGCTAGCAGGGAATTTCAAACTTCCGACCGCGCCGGCAGGGTGTAGGGCTTAAGCCCCAACTGCTGCGGACCTTGCGGCCCTTTCTAACCTAAGACGTTGAACCCTTCGGTCCATCGCCCGATCGGTGCTCTGCTGACTGGTCGACCTTGAGTTTCAATTGGTTCAGCCGATCCTGGCACACCTCCTGCACTACCCTGCCCAGTTCGGCGACCTGGCCTGCCAGCCAGTCCAGCTCCTCGGTGCTGATCTGGTAGTGCTTAGAATACCGCGCCTTAACATAAGCCTCCTTGAGCTTGGTGAACATGGCGCGATCGGCTCGGCGATCCTGCGGCCAGACATAGCAAAGGCGTCTGTCCAGGCGCTCTGCCTGGGTGCGCAGAAACCCGAGGTTGTGCACGTGGGGCGTATAGAAGGTGACCGTGAGCAGAACGCAGTGATAAAGGCGTTCGGCAGCTTGGTGCAGATTAAATGCCCCCTCCTTCAACCCGCCCTGTTCAACGAGAAAGCGCGACGCTGCCATGAAACGCGCCGCGCTCGGAAACCATTCCTCAAAATATTCCCTTGCCATGTCGAGCGCGGCCTCCGGTGAACGGGGACGTGGCTCCAGCAGATCGCTGCCTTCCTTCTGATACAGCGCGATCCCGTCGCGGGCGATATCCATGAAGAAGTAGCGACCATGCGCCAGCCCATCGTTCACCTCCTGCAGCGAGTGCACGATGAAGTTCACAGGCGTATGGAGCGATCCACTGATCGCGAACTCCCGGTTGAGACGGTCGTCAAGATTGCTCCAGAACTCGACCCTGTCGGTCAACCTTGCATCATTGACAGTAATAAGGAGATCGTAATCGGACTGATATCCTTTCGCAGTGTGCGGTTCATCCACCCAGCCACCCCGGGCATAGGATCCATAAAGCACGACTTTTAAAATTCGTCCCTTTTTCTTCCAGTCGTTGGTTGCGAGACCGGTCGCATCCTCGAACTCTTCGAAGATCATCTGCACCACGCGCTCGAGCTCGCGCTTCTTGGCTTCTGGAAGGTGGTCGAAATCAGTACGCATCACTCTCGGATTCTGCCCCGTCGATCGTCCGATGGCAAGCGCCAGGTCCCAGCGACATGGAATAGTATTCTGACCGGTGGGTCCGACGAATCGCTCTAGTTCACAGATCTCGACATCGGCCAACGGCCCGTGTAGCGAACGTCGTCGATTGAAGACAGGTAAGAATTCTTCCCAAAATGGGAGAGTTGTTCAGGCACAAAATGCCGCCAAATCATCGATATAATACCGCCTTCTCAATATCTTTCCAGATATGGAAGCGAATAAGATTTTGCCAACTGTAATAAAGATCGATGATCCAGAGGTCGCAATGATGCGACAATCTGACGGAGTAACGATCATGAACAATGAACACGATCGCCTCGACGAAGAATTCGTCGATCTGGGCTCGGTTACCACCGAAACAAACGGCTTCGGTGGCGACAATCCCGACGATGTCGGCCTGCGCCGGCAGGATATCGGCATTCTCGCCGATTGATTACACGGCGGGCCGTCCGGAAGGTCGGCCCGTCACCTCAATGAGCGAGGTAATATGCTGCAGCCCTGGATATCTCACTGCACCATCGGGGACCATACAATCCTGCTCGACGCGAAGCGCAACCGCTATTCCGCGTTGAGCACCGTTACCATGAATGCCCTGGTTGCCGGCCGCTTCGATGAGATTAACCCCGCGATTCTGAAAACGGCTAAGCGGAAGGGATGGATACTCCCTGGTTCCGCCGATCCGGCACAGCCAGCGCAAACCACGCTCCGTGCGCCAATCGGTCCGACCCGGCAATTGGCCATATCGGGCACGGAGGCTTATGTTTCCTGGCCTCTGCGGGTGAAAGTGGCTCGCGCTTTGGTATCAACGCGCCTGACCCTGGCGATTTACGGCCTCGAACGGTCGTTCGACATGATCGGCATTCGCAATGCTCAGGCTAGTCGACAACATTCACCGCAATCGCCGCAGGAAATTCTTGGCGGATTCAACTGGGCAGAGCGGTACATACTTGGCCCCAACGTCTGCCTGATCAGGTCGATAGCGATGCAAACTGTTCTCGCCCGTGCAGGCCTGCCGTCACAGCTCCTCTTCGGTGTGAAGCTCTACCCGTTCGAGGCGCATTGCTGGCTGCAGCAAGGCGACATGCTCATCAACGACACGCTTGAGCGGACAGGAATGTTCACGCCTATCAGGATGGTCAGCTGATGCGGTCATTCTTCGCGATCGCGCGCAGCGACGGCCTTGAACCGGAATGGGTGGCGCGAAGCACGCGACAAGCAAACGCAAAGGGTTTGGACGTTGTTTTCCAGAGCGACCGACTGCTTGTAGCAGCGAGCGGGGTAGAATGGTGCGCGGTTCCGCAAGGCGACGGCATCTTGATCGGTGATCTATATTTCCGGCATGGCCCAGCCCGCGTCTATAGCGGTGCTGACGCGGATCTAGATCTTTTCGTATCCGCTTATCGCGACGGTGCAGTGAGCGAGCGATGCTGGGGCTCATTTCTCTCGATCCGTGATAAGGGCACCAGTGAGACCGAATTTCTGCATTCACCCATGTCATCTCTCTGCGTGTTTTACGCCGTGCAGGGAAATACGGTGCTAATCGCTTCTGATGCCAGATCGCTATGCGATCTCACAGGTGCGCAGCCGAAGATTGACTGGCAGGCGCTTGGTACACACCTTGTGATAGACGACCTGAGTTTCGCACGAACATGCGTTCAGGCCATCAGAGAACTGCGGTGTGGCGAAACTCTTCGGATCACCCCTGACAACGCTCCTCACGTCTTCCCTAATTGGAACGCCTGGACGTACGCACATCCCGACATAGCGATCACGGAGCGCGAGCAAGCCAGCGAGTTGCTGGAGCGCGAAATCATCAGATGCGCGACAGCACGGTTGCGAGATCTTGACGAACCGCTCCTCGACCTCTCCGGTGGGCTCGACTCATCCGTTCTTGCAGCGATGTGCTCCCGGAACGCAATAGTTCCTAAAGCAGCCAACTTCTTCAGCCCGCAAACGGAAGGCGACGAGCGCAGGTTTGCCCAAATGGTCGTGCAGCATTTGGCAATGCCGCTCGCTGAAGTCCCTCTTCAACCGGACCACGTCAATATTGCGGGGTGTGCGCTTCCTCATCTGCCGCGGCCTTACGCCCGCGCATACCTTCAGACCATCGATCGTATCACATTAGCCTCGGCACCCGGCGCACGTGCGTTCGTCAATGGTGGAGGCGGTGATGCTGTGTTTTGTCACCTGCAGACGTCAGCGCCGGCCGTCGATGCAATGCTCGACGGCAACAGCTTTCTTCGGACCGTCAGCGAGGTTGCCCATTCCGCGCGTTGTAGCTTCTGGATTGCGTTACGCATGAGCATCACGAAGCTGGCAAAGCGATCGCAAGAAGTAAATCTGCGCCGCGAGCGGGACTTCGTTCGGCGTGACTTTGAGACATGTGACGTCAACGATCTTGAACTGCCATGGCAGGCGCCCCCGCAAGAAATCCGTGTCGGAAAACTGGAACAGGTCTACGGCCTCTATATGAGCGCTCGGAGCACAAACTGCTTCTCGCGCAGCATCACCTTGAAAGGAATATTCCCGCTCCTGTCGCAGCCGCTTGTAGAAGCGTGCCTCCGCATGCCTAGCTGGCTGTGGGTTGGTCGAGGCAACAACCGGGTACTGGCTCGTGAATTGGCCTCGAAGTGGTTACCCGATGAGGTCGCATGGCGCGTGTCCAAGGGTGGTCCCGGGCAATTGCAGCGAGACCTTTTCCTTGGAAATCGCGCCGTTATTCGCGAAATGTTGATGGACGGCAATCTGCAGAAGCACGGCATTCTCGATCGCTCGGAACTCGAGGGTCACCTATCGCCAGCCGGCCAATGGCATTCCGACAAAATTGGCCGCCTGCTTCGCCTCTGCTACTTTGAAGGCTGGGCTAATCAATGGGTGCGTTGATGCTGCTTGCTTCGCGTTCCGCGCGTCCACAGGATTGAGGTCGAGTGCTGGCCCAAGCCTTCGCCGCCTCGATGTTGCGTTCATAAATTGCCAGCCGATGGGCAGGCTGCCACTTTATGTGATGTTCATCGGGGAACACATAAAATGAAACCGGCTTTCCCGCCTGATGCAGTGCCGCGATTGTCTCGAGCGCGAGCCGCGCTTCACGATCCGCCGCCTGGATCTGGATGTCTGCGCAGATATTGGCTGCGTTCATCGCCAGACTGATGGCTTCCCAACTCGCTCTCTGTTCCTCCCATGGGAACGGGAAATGTCTGTCTGCCAACGAATTCTTGTAGACCGTTCCGCCGGCAGCCGTGGAAACTCCCGGGTCTTCGCAACAGGTGCTCAACAAGGCCAGGCTGAAACGCCTGGAGTGTATCAGCGCATAGACGGCAGTTGAGGATCCGTTGCTGAGCCCCGTGATCGCGACGTGATCCCGATCAATTGAAATCCGCTTCTCGACGAGATCCAGCGCCGTCATCAGGGAATCGTGAGTGCTCTTGCGATCAGTCCAGTCCTTTATCAGGTCACGCTCCTCGAACGCCACTCCCTTCCGGGCAAGCCAAGTGTGATAATCTAAAGGACGACTGATGCTCAGCACAGCGAAACCCTGCGCTGCCAATGCGCGGATAGGATACTCGTCACCCGTTCCGCCTCGCAGGAAGCCCCGTGTGTCATACTGAACGACGACGAGTGGAAGCGGTTTGGCGGGATCGGCGACCACAGGCATGACCAGGTCGCCGATCGACGGTATACCATAGCTGTTATGCCAGCGAAGCCTCTCGATCCTTGGCATCTGCAGCGCCTTCCATTCGGGATTGAGGTCAACCAACTGTCGGATCGCTCCGGTTTTCGGGTCGACCGTCACGATATCGCGAGGAAATCCCGAACGTTCACGACCGCAAACGAGATGCCACGGTGTCGTTTCGCAGCCGACGAGGATGTCTGAAGTGAGAGCAAGCCTGGTCCGCCCGCCATGTTCCTTCCAGAGGTACAAACCCGTATCGGCGTTGGCGAAACCTTCTCGTCGCAAAAACACAACATCCTTTGTACCCGGGAGCACCCATGCCCCGGCTGCATTCATGCACTCTGCTGCCTGGCAGGCTTCCTCACGCCCGTTCCTCACGACATGCAAGCGGGAGATTGCGGCAAAGGCCGGCTCCGGATCACGCTGAGTCCAGGCGCGATCCGGAGAAAGTGCCTGTTTTTCCTTTTGCGGCATGGTCTCGTTATCGGGCGCCGACCCGATCGGATGACCCCGAGGGGGCACGGCAACGCGATACCGCCCGGAGACGGGCGCACCGGCCGGAAACGGCGTGGTGTCAGAAAACGTCCAGAAACGCTCGTCAAACCTGAAGCCCTTGCGCCCTTCCTCGGCAAGCGCATTGCGCGAAGCAGCGTATCCGTCATCAGCCGCATACTGGAGCGTGGCACCGTCATCGCTCCAGCGCATCTCAGCGATGTGAGGTGCGCGGCTCACGGGAGTTATCACTCCATCGTGGGGGTCGGCGACAATCACCTGATCACTGCCACCGCGGCGCGCGACAAAGGCCACCCTTTGGCTGTCAGGCGACCAAAGTGGTGTTAGCGGCCGTGGCATCCCTGTTGGAAAATCAGCAAGGCCATCCAATTCCATAGTCTCTCTTGCGAGTTCAGCGTCGAACGAGAGCATCATCGGTGCCAGAGTCGGGCGCCTGAGATCGAAAATGAAAAGGGCCTGGCAATAGCCGTTGGATTGGGCGTTGGCCTGCCTCGCCTGCACGGCAAGCCTCCCCCCATCAGGCGAAACCGAAAAGCCAGGTTGCCCAGTTGCATCAAGCACCGGACTGCCGAAGTCGCGTATGGACACAAGGTCGCTGACAGCGACGGGCCTGACTGACAGTCCTACACTTTCCGGAATTACTAGACCCGAACATTCAGTCTTGGCAGATCGCGGTCCGACTCCAGCCGGGCTTCCGCTCTCGCCGGTCTGCTGCTTGCCAACGCTCTCATTTGTGCCGGTTGCGTTGGTCCCCTGGCCTACCGAAGGACCCGAACAGAACGCAAGCGAGGTTATGCAGGCAGCGAATGCGGCCTTGCGCATTATCGTAACGTACATGGGAGGACGCCTAGAAGGACTTGCTGGCTGAGATAGCTACGAAGCGGCCAATCGGAGAGTAGTTAGTGGAATCGTAAGGCTCCAGATAGCCGCTTCCATCGATGAATGGTGGCTTTGTATTGAAGGCATTGTCGACCGACAGACCGAACGTCATGCCGCCGAGCAGTCCAGGCTCATCTACGGTGCTGTAGGACAGCACGACATCGGCAGTAACGGTCGAGGGGATCAAGGGCGGCTCGACGAAGCGATTGTCCCGCAAGGACCCGGTATAGTTGAGGTAGCCAAAGGCCCGGAAACGAGATCCTTCCCATCCGAGGCTCGCGCGCCCGCGGTAGCGGGGAGGGTTCCAGACAGTGCCTGCAAGAGCGAACTCATCCGAGGTAGCCGTATTGCGCTGCCTTGTATCGAGCCAGCTCGCATTGAGCGAAGTCGAGACGGTCCCTCCGCCCAGAGGCTGGCGATAGGAGAGGCCGACGTCGATCCCCTGCACCCTCTGTACAGCGACGTTCGTGTAGTGGTTATCGATTATATAGGCGATTCTGCTCAGATCCGTGCTGGCTCCGGAAAAGGACTGAAGGGGTCTTGTTGCTGAAGCAATCTCATTCTGAATCTGTGCGACTGAAGGGCTCGTAGTGATGAAATTCGAATAGATGTCATTGAATGCGTTTCGGTAGGTGCCGATCGGCTCCATGACACGCCCTTTGTACTTGATGTGAAAGTACGAAAGGTCGAGCTCCAGCCGGTCCCCGGGATGTATTCCGGCACTCCAGGTCATGGTCGTCGCACGCTCCGCACGCAGGCTTGGAGACCCGCCATAGACGTAAAGGGCGGTGGTCCCGACAGGATCGCTCGAACCAGTGATCATCGAGGTATTGATCACTGCGACAGAACGACTGGAGTTCTGCTGCATCAAGGTGGGCGCCTTGAATGAGCGCCCCCAGGAGTACTTGAGGTCGAGAATGTCAGACGGAGCATAGATCACGCCGACCTTCGGCGTCGCGATCGCCCCGAAGCGAGTGTAGCGGTCATATCGACCGGCCAGGGTCAACGAAAGCGCGCGGAGCGCTGCGCGCGAATTGATATCGGATACAAGTGGAACATAGAGTTCAGCATAGCCGAACGTGTCCCCCTGCTCGCCTCCCCGAGCTACACCGGTGTCCACGTTCTCACTGCGAAAGCGATTGACCCGATGTCCCGCGCCGGCGACGAGACGGATCTGACCCCCCGGCACATTGGCCAGCGGCCCTTCCATGAACGCTTCTGCGCCAAGAAGCGAGTTGCAGTAACAAGTGCCCACGTTGTAGGTCTGGATGCCTTGTACGTATTCCAGCGAGCGAAAGTTCGTATCGTCACGCGAGTACGAACCTTTGGCGGTCAATGTCCAGCCCCCACCTAACGCCGCTTCGAATGATGGTGCCACTGTAAATGATTCGGAACTGCTATTATTAAACATATCTACGCCGAATAGCGTAAGGTTCATATCGAATGCTCGCCTGTTGTACAGGGCGTCTACATTGAAGCGCAGGCTCGATCCCACATCCTGAATAACGCGCAAGAGGCCGGAATGTACTGCTTGACTCGGGAAAAGCTGATAGGGGTCGCCCAAGCCTGCAGTGTAGTCGCGCTGACGCGCCTGGATGCTCTCAAAAGCGTTGTACCGGTAGGTCGCAAGTATGCTGCCACTCGACCAGTGCGTGCCCCCGGATGCCGAGTACAGCTGACTGAAGTTGCCCCCATCCGTCGCCTTACCGAGCCTCGAGGAAATGGTCAGACCGTCGAAGTCCGAGCGCAGAACCACGTTGACGACCCCCGCAACAGCATCCGATCCGTAAATAGCCGATGCACCATCCGGCACGATCTCAACGCGCTCTATGGCATCGATGGGAATACCCGAGATATCGACAGCCTGGACAAACCCTCCGTACGATAGCCGGTTCCCATTAAGCAGCGTGAGGGTAGCGTCAGGCCCAAGCCCCCTCAGATTGACCCCAGAGCCGCCCGTAATATTCTGATTGGCGATGCCGCTGTTACCGGCACCGAGCCCCAGCGTCGGGTTCTGGCCACCCCCGAAATTCTGCGGTAGCGCCCGCATCGCCGCGCCCAGATCGGGAGCGCCACTGTTCACGATGTCTTCCCGCGTCACTGTGATCCTTGGCGAGGCGATGGCCGCGCCCTTGATGCGCGATCCGGTGACAGTGATGTCGTTGCCCGGACTGTCCAGGTGCTCCGGGTCAGCGGAGCCAATGAGGATCGTGCCGCTGACGAAGCGGAATCGTACGCCGCTGCCTTCCGTCGCCATCCGGACAGCCTCTTCGGGCTCAAAATCCCCGACGATCGCCGGCGCGGTTTTTCCGGCGACAACGTCTGCTGCAATCAGGATCTGCCGACCTGAAGCGCGTGCGATCGCTTTCAGCGTCATCTCAAGCCCCTGTGCCGGCAGTTCGAGGTGAACCTTCACGGACTGGGCGGTGGCAGGCGCCGACAGGACAAGGCTGGTTGCTGCGGCGAGCGCGATGCTCGCCGCATAGTTGCGAAATTCCATGAATGACCCCCCTTGGGTTCACGGGCTTGAAGCGGCCCGTTTCACAAGGAGATGAGTGCATTGCCCGACCAAGGGACACTGCGAGGTGAAAATTTATTTTCGCTCTACCGCAAGGGTAATGGTGTTGCCCTCTTTGCGGACCTGCAGATCGAGCAACATGCCAAGCGATTGTGCCAGCTTCTCCGGGTCGTCGAGTCTGAATGCTCCCGAGACACGGGTTTCGCCAAGGGAAGGATCTGTTAGGACGATTCGGAGCGGCGCGGTGCGATTTGCCTGCGCCAGTATCTTCGCAAGCGGCTCGGCGTTGAACTCCGTTAGCCCCAGCGCCCAGTTCCCTTCGGCCGGCGTCGCCTTGAGGACAGGGCCGGGCGGTGATTGATCGCGGAAGCTGACCCTTTCTCCCGGCTTGAGGCGAACGGGATCCAGCGGATTGCCTGCATGGCGGGAAATGACATCGACGACACCCTTCAGCAACTGCACGCGGGTCGAACCCGACTGTTCAAAACTGACGTCGAACACGGTTCCACGCGCAATGACCTTGCTGCTGCCGGCTTCGACGACGAAAGGGCGTTTCTCATGCGCAACCTGAAAGCGCGCGCGACCATATTCGAGGCGCAAGGTTCGCTGCCCGGCTCCGTACGTGACAATCAGCAACGTATTGCCGTCCAGGGTCAGGCCTGACCCGTCCGCGAGCCGAACGTTCTGCATCTCGCCGGGCCCCGTCCGATATGCGGTCGCCGGCTTGGGCGTCGCCAGAACGACAGGGGGTGAGGCTTTTTCCGGAAGGTCGACAGATACGGGCAGAATGCGCCAGCCAATGAAGCCGACGACAGCCACGCAGGTAAGCGCGGCGAACTTCGTCCGCATCATTGCCCCGCGAACCCGGCGCGGTTCAGGCAAGGTATCCCAGTTGACCTGCTTGCCGGCGGAATAGAGTTGAGCGACGCGGTTATACGCTGCTCTGTGCAGCGCGCCCCGGCCGAGCCATTGCTCGAAGGCGACACGGTGCTGTTCGGCGTCCGGACCTCGCATGAGGACGAACCAATCTGTCGCTTCCAAGCGGAGCTGGCCTTTCTGGAAGGGATTTTGGGTTTCAGTCATCGGCATAGACCCTTCGATCAAGATAGATCAGCGCCTTCTTCATGTGATATTTGACGCCGCGCTCCGTAATCCCCATTCGATCCGCTATCTCGTGGTAGGTCAGTTCTTCCTGTCGATGGAGACGAAATACCGTCCGCGTCCTTTCAGGAAGTTCGGCGAGAGCTTCTTCGTAGCGGCGCAGGAAATCACTGGCTTCCATCATCCATTCCTGTTGCGGAAGAACGGCAAGATCGACGTCGTCGATGGAGAGATGAACCGCCTTGTCTCGCAGCCTGAGCCCTTTGACCCGGCCCCATAACAAATGCCGCGCAATCGTGCGCAAGTAGGCTTCGGGCGAGCGCAATCTGGAGATAGCCTTCGCCGATACGAAGCTGACGAACGTATCTTGAACAAGGTCGTGAACCTCATCGTGATTTGAGATGGAACGCCGAAGAAAGCGCGCTAGCCTTGGGGCCTCGGCGCGAAACAGCCGGTCGAGAGTGCGATCTTCGACGGCTTGGGTGCTTGCACAGTCGTTGTCCATGTCATTCATCGAGGTCGCCGCGCCGGGGATATCGGCGATGTCCTCATACATGCAGTTGCGATTTGCATTAGAGCTCATCCGTCAAGATGGCACACGGGTCCATCCCTTGCAGGACAGTCCGATGCTCACCGATGTGACGGTCGACCTCGAAACGGACGAACGCTCTTGGGCCCGGCCAGCTCCTGCCGGTCGGGAGCTCGACAATGCCTGTCATCGCAAAATCATACAAGGTAGATTGCACGACAGCGCCCCGAACCGTGGCCGGGTACAACTCCGGAGGTGTATGATCGGGAAACCCGCCGCCCCCCGCCTATCACCGACACTCCAGCAACCCGCCCGCCTTCGGATTGCCGGATCCTTCCTGCGCGAGGGTTCGAACGCGCTCCGGGGATTGGGCTTCGCAGCCTCTCCTCTCAACGGGCAAAATCATCAAATACCGAAATCGAGCCCTTCGAATGCATCACAAAAGATGACGAGCGCCTGGTGGAATGCCTCTTCCACCTCCGGCACGGACACCTCGAGATCCGACGCAAGCGCGCCGTAACTGACCTCATCCCGGCGAAGTCGCAGGAATACTTCGCGCTGCAACGGCGACATCGCCTCCAGAGCCTTTGAACCGCGGCGCCTGAAAACGCCCCGGGGGATCGGCGCTCGGACCGATGGGTCTGCGGACGTATTCCGCCTGAGGCATCGAGCTCGGAGTACGACACAACCCAGCAGCCGCGCAAAAAGGTCAAACATTGCGAATCTCCCCGAAGCTCCGCTTGCGACTTTTCATGCCGAGATGACCTCGCCCATCTGGGCTCTCGCGAAGGTTCTGCGCGTGCAAAGCCCTGGGACACGGCGCAGCGGAGCAGAGGGAGGCCGTCGTCGACCTTGTGTGCAGCCGCCGCCAATCGGCAGCTAAAATGCGGGACATGCGCCGGTTGCCTCTGCCCTCAGGCGCAGGGCGCGCCCGTGTTCCCAACCTATCGCCATGAAACATCCCCTTGAGAATTGCTCCCGAACCCAGCGCCCGAGGCAATTCTTCCCCCCCTCCTTCCCTCCCTTTGCCGCCATATTCGAACGTGCTGCGGATGCCCTTAATGTCCACGCGCCCGGCCGTTCGAATTGCGGGATGGCGCTAAAACTGCATTGCAGTTGCAAATCGGAAATGATGCGAGCCAACGCAGCGCTCACATGAAATGCGCCCTCGTTAGGTCAGGATCTGGCCATCTTCCTGTCGATCCGGAGCCCCCGCGATGCGAAGATGCAGTCTGGCGTTGCCAGTCATGCCCCAGCTATCAGGTGATCGCACGCGATGACGTTCGACGATTTGGAAAGGGACCGGATTGCCGCATGCCGCGAACTCATCGCGGCACGTGCGTTTGCTGCGGAACATCTTCGCGGGGTACTAACGCATGATCGCAGCTGGGATGCCATGCAGCGGCTCTATCTTGCGACGCTGGAGCGCAAGGAATTCCTGCAGTCATGGTTCGCTCCGGAGGTGCCGGCAAATGCGCACAGGATAGCCAGCAGACTGCGTTCTCTGGGCCTTATCGCGACTAGCATCGATCCGCGCGATCATCGCAGGATACTGGTGAACCTGACCAAACAAGGGCAGACCGCGATGGAGGCCGTCATAGATTATCTGCTGTGCGCAGGGTTCGCCAGGGGGTAACCCGATATTTTCACACCTTGCAGCCAGTAGATTCGCAGAACCCGAAATTGCCTCTCTCTGATGCCAGGCATGAACAGGCACTCGCTCCGGCTGAGCCTCGATCAACGGGTCTCGCCCTGTCGGCTCATGATGTCGCCTAACAGGCCATAAACCCTTTCATGGAAGGCGGCCTCGAGTGTCAAATAGACCCGGCGCCGGTCTTGCGGATCGGGCGTCCGCTGAAGAAATCCTGATGCCGCCATATCGGCGATGGCTTTAAGAATGGTGCTTCGCGGGGTACCTGCACAATGAATCAGGTCGGTTATCGAAAGTTTGCGACCCTCCTCCTGCGCAATGAACAGCTCCAGGATGACGTACCACTGAACAAACGAGGCCGGACGAACGCCCATGACCGTCCGCCTGGCGGAATCCATATCCAGGAGGCGCCTCGCGAAAGCGAGGATCGTAGGGTCCGAATCCGAACCTATCCGTCCAGTCATTTCAAAAAAAGCATACGTGCGCGGCTCGCCAACGCCGCATGGAGTCGCTTCGTAGCATTCGCGTGGTTCCAGCGCAGGCGCGGCAAGCTGGATACCACGGTGTCTTTGACGGCTCTGCAGGGCGGCGTGAACACGACTTCATTAGCGGCTTGCGGCTACGCACGCATCGTATCGAAACTCCATGGGGTGTCGCGATCGTCACGCAGTGCAGGCTCTGGAGCGCTCTTGTTCGGGCGAAAACACAGCCGCGGCGTTGCGCTGCCCATTCCCGAGCATTCATATGACAACCAGTCATTGCATTCAGCGCACAATCGGGCGGCCAAGACGTACAGAGAGGGCTTCCATGCAGTAGTCAGCTATACATTCAAGACATCGTGACTTAATTCCGGCAGGGTCTTCGACCAGCATGTCGAACGGTATCGCGATGTTGTTCTCAGAGAACAGGGCTGGGACGAACAGGTTAGAGGCAGACATGCCAAGTGCGAAAGCACACCGCATATGGTTCTCCATCGTCGATTTCGGATTGCCCGCCTCGATTTCGCGCAACCAGCGGACGCCTACACCTACTTTCAAGGCGAGCTGGCCCTGTGTCATTCGAAGCCGCTTTCGCCTCTCCTCGATCAGGCGGCCGGATAAGGTCTTGATTTCGTCCAGTTGAGCGGGATCGGTTCGTCCGGCGTTCGTTCGCGTCAGCATGCTCAGCACCCCCTGAAGCGTCTACCGGCACCCTCTCCCGCAATTGTTTGCGTTAAAGTTCATTTGGTTAATGCCAACGGTCAATCCGTTTCGTTCCCATAATGAAATGATTCCGATTATCCCTGCCCGAGCCTCTCAGCCCCGTCGAGCCTCTTTATCGGACTGGAGCGGTTGCCTCGTTTCCGAAACCGGTTTTCTCAGAGCCTCCTGCGGCGCAAGCGGTGCCTTGCACGGCAGCACAGGTGCCCTGATGCCTTGTGCGGTATCGTCAACGCCCACACTTTGGGGCGAGGCCGAAGCGACGGCGCTTTGCTGCCCGATACCATTCCACCAACCTGCAGCATGGTCGTTCGCCCCTCTGCAGACGGAGCCGGAGTTTGCAGCCATGCTGTCCAGTACCATCTTCGCTCTCGCGACCCTCTTGCCGGGTGCGGTCCATGGTGAACCTGACAGGGCGGGAGGCGACACCGTAACGCTCCCGGTCGAATATCTGGAAATCCGCGAGGAAGGCGGTGGCTTCATCATCCGGCCGAGAGGCCCGGCAGGCCAAAGCGCCGCGAGCAGCAGGGCCCGAACCATGCCGGTTGGCTCCAATGTGCAGATCGACGCGGCGGTAATGCCAGATCATTCCCCTCGCAGCATGAAGGATCCAAGATGAAGCGTGCCATGTTATCGAGATCGCTCCCGCTTGCAGCGGCGTTGATCGCATCACACCCCGTCTTCGCGCGAGAAGATGCCAATTCGCCGGACCTCGCCGGCAGTGCGGCACAGGCCCAGAAGCGACTGATGCAGACATTCACACACCTCAAATTCGAGGATTTTGCACTCTCGCCAGTCAAAGGACCGATCTATCAGGCGATCGCCGGCGGCAAGGTCATCTACTATGCGCCGGAAAGCGAGATGATCCTGTTCGCCGCAGTCTACGACAAGAACGGCGTCAACCTCACGGCATTGGCGCAGGACGCGACAGCGAGGCGCAAGATCGATACCATCGACCCGGCAAAGGCTCTCGCGATCGGTCCCGAAGGCGCGCCCACCGTAATCGAGTTCACTGATCCTGACTGTCCGTTCTGCCGTGCGCTCGATCGATTCTGGGCGAGCAAGGCTGCGGAAGGCAAGCCGGTCCGGCGCCTCATCTATTTCGTGAGCGAGATCCACCCGGAGGCTGCGGCCAAGGCCGAGCACATCCTATGCTCGCCTGACCCAGCTGCGGAGTTTGCAGTGCTCTACAAGGGCAATGCGCCTGCCAACCTGCGCAAGTGCCCGGCGGGCCGCGCGAAAGTGGAAGCCGATGCCGAAGCGATCAGGAAAATGGGGATCAGTGGGACCCCGACCATTATTGCCGATGGCAAGGTGATCACCGGCTTCCAGCAGGCCGAACTGGCCGAATTTCTCGATCAGCCCGTGCACGTGGGACTCGCCGGCAACGGTGACCAGACCCCGCCGCCCTGACCCTTCATGCTCGCCTCGGTACGCTGCCCAAGCCGGGCGTTTTCGACCAGCCGAGCCCAAAAAGATCCAGACGGTTGCGAGCTCGTTTGTCGGGCCGTCCAGCGCTGCCGTCGACCAATCCGGTCCCGGCCGGTGGTCAAGCCCGTTGCCGGACGCCCGACGCGCAAAGGAGTAATGGTCATGATCCGAAAGTTTGGAAAGCAGATGCTCTCGTTCGCTGACATCGGCGTCCCTCTTGTTCTGATGATTGCGGTCGCCGGAACGGCGCATGCCTTCACCGCGCCGGCCGCCGGCGACCTCGGCTACGACATCTACGACATCGTCGTGAACCAGGGGGTCAAGGGTCCGCTCGGCTTCGTCGCAGGAGTAGCGGCCTTCCTCTTCGGCGTCTCGCGCCTCTTCTCCAACATCATGGTCGGCATACCGACGATCGTCGCGGCCGTCTGTCTCATCAAGTCCGACACCATCCTCCAGACCTTCGGGATGGTGATCTGAGCGATTGGCGGGACGGCGCCAGCCGCTCCGCCTCACGACCCGGGCCAGCCCTACGGCTCGGAAAACCGACAATCCGGCCCGGCCGGACTGTCAATGAAGCAAGGAAAGGAGAAGGGACATGGACGAACGTCTTCCCCAGTACCTTCACAAGCCGGTCCAGATCCTGTGGTTCGGTGCCGACGAGTTCATCCTCGTCATGTCGACCATCTTCGTGGCCGTCGTCGTGGGCGGGCTGATCGGATGGGCGCTGGTCCTGGCCCTTCTCCTTTTTCTCCCCTGGAAGCGCAGCAAGCCGCGCGGCTTTATCCCGCACATGGCCTGGCGCTGGGGAATGGTGCGTTTCCGCCACTACCCGGGCCCGACCCAGACCCGCTTCTACGAGTGAGGAGCTCGCCGGTGTTCAGCACACGACGATCCGCTACGCGCAAGCACGATCCGCTTATGGGCAAACCTGCGAGCTGGGGCATCCATCGCTACCTGCAGGGCTCGTCCAATCTGTTCGAGGAAAACCGGCTTCTCAAGTTCGCGGTCCTCGGACTGTTCGGCATAAGCGCTGTTCTGGGCGCCGTCATCTACACCTCGAACCAGAATCAGCGCACCGTCGTCGTGCCTTTTGGTGCGGGGGGCGATCTCTACGTCACCGGCGACAAGCCGTCCTCTTCATACCTGCGATCCATGACCCGCAACATTGTCAATCTGTCGAGCACATACTCGGCCTACACCGCGGATCGCCAGTTTCAGGAATTGCTCGGCATCGCTCATCCCGGTGCTTTCAACGCGCTGCGCGACAGCCTCAACGCTGTCCTTGACGAGTTGTCGAACAATCCGACGCTCGCGATCGCTACCTACATCCGCACCGACCAGCCGGTGATGATCTCCAATAAGGACATCCTGGTGCCGGTCGAAAAGGTCCGCGTGATCGGCGGCGTCATCCGCAAGTTTCGCGGCAATCTGCGGATAGGCTTTGCGGTCGAGAATGGCCGCTTCTGGCTCACATCGCTCCACGAGGAGAACTTCGATGCGAAGATCTGAACGCCGATCCGCGCCATGGGTATTGGCCCTGTGCGTCCTTGCAGGGGCTGGGCACGCACAGGCGCAGGCGATCATCGCCCTGCCGGAGCAGACCAGCAATATCCGGCTTTCGAACCACGACCTGAACCACTTGGTGTGTCAGGGCGGAGAGATCGAGGACGTCAGGTTCTCTGCCGAAAAGGCAATTTCCGTCGAACGGGCCGGTTCGGATGCCTGGGTCAAGTTCCTCGTGCGCGAAATAGAGGGCGAGGTCGTACCGACGCGCACATATGCGACGGCGCCAGCCGAATTCTTCGTCTCGTGCAACGGCGCGATCTATCCGCTTTATGCGCAGCCCTCCGACATCCCGGCCCAGACTGTTATGCTGGGGACAGGTGTATCCCAGCGCGCGCGTGCAAATGCCGACCTGCTCGGCCCGCTGGTGGAAGAGGAACGCGCGGTTTCGATAACGCTCTCGATGCTCCGCGACCAGGTGCCGGCAAGTTTCGCGGATGTAGCGCCAGCCACTGAGGATATCACCATAGCCTCGCTCGGACACGCGGCGCTGCATGAGCGCCGCAGGATCGCCGTGGATGGCGCGGGTCTTTCGGCCAGCGAGTACCTGGTCACCGCCGCCAGCGACATGAACCTCGACGAGCGCAGTTTCCTCGATTCCGCGCTCGGCTCCAATATCTTCTCCGTCACGCTGGACAGGATCCAGCTCGCATTGGGCGACACCGCGCGCCTCATCGTCGTGCGCCGGGGAGAAGGGCAATGACCGGCGAGATCGCGGACCAGCCGCCTGCGCACGGCAACTCGCATGAGCCAGGCGCCGCACAGGAGTACGCCGTCCCTGTTGAAATCGATGCGGGTGGTGTCCTTACGCCCGCTGCCTTGCGGGCGCGATGGGCCGCACTGGAATCGGGCACGCAGCTTCGCATCAAGCAGGGAAGCGTACTCGCCGCGGTGGCTGTGCTTGGCTACGGCCTATACGCCGCCAGCCATGCGGATGAACCCGCCGCTCCCCCGCCGGCTGCATCCAAACTGGACATGGGCGCGGGCCTTCGCGGCGACAGCCTGGAAGAGAAACTGCGCGGCGATCTCAAGAAGGTTCTGGACGGTCAGAACATGCTCGGCGACCGCGTTACCGCCATCGAGGAAGGCAAACTGCCACCGACCGGCGCTCGTCTTACCCCGAACGAGGAAGGACCGTTGCCCCCTGCCCTGCCTGGGAGCGCTCCGGATCTGCCGGCGCCGCCAGCGCCCGGTGAGCTGGAAGGCCTGAACGCCGGCCTGCCACCCCCGCCCCCTGCCGGCATCGCTCCGGTTGCGCCGCCTGCTCCTCCTGTCGAAAAGGTCATCGGCGCCATCGGCCAGGCTGTGACGCCCCTAGCGGGAAAAGAGGACGCCCCGGCGGCGGGAGGCTCAAAAAAAAAGAACCGGACGATCTATTTGCCGCCTGGTTTCATGAAGGCGCGGCTGATGACGGGAATTGATGCGCTTGCCAGCCGGGATGCGACCTCGAATCCGGAGCCCATCATCGCCCGCGTCCAGGCACCTGCCGTGCTTCCCAACGACGTGAAGGCGAACCTTGCCGGTTGCTTCGTCATCGGAAACGCTACGGGCAGCCTCGCCAAGGAGCGCGTCGAGGTGCAGCTGGTCTCGCTCAGCTGCGTGGATTTCGATGAACGTTCGGTCGTCGATCAGCAGGTGAAGGGCTTCTTCGTCGATACTGACGGCAAGAAGGGTCTTTCCGGAAAGGTGGTCACGCGGGCGGGTGCCGCGCTCGCCCGTTCGTTCATTGCCGGCACGATCAGCGGGATTTCCCAGACGGTCGAGACCACCTTCGGGAATACTTCGACATCCGCGCTTGGAACGGTCCGGACTTTCGACGCCGGCGATGCCGCAAAGTCCGGCATTGCCGGTGGCCTCGGCAAATCATCGGACAAGCTGACCGAGTTTTACCTCGACCTCGCCCGCCAGGCTGGCCCCATCGTCGAGGTCGGCGCCGCCAAGGACGTCGTCGTCGTCATCCAGGAAGGCGTGTCGCTGGAAATAAGGCCCACCGCGGGGAGCAAATTCTGATGGTTGCCATGAAGTCCTGCCATGGCCCCCGGCCTCTCGTCCCGGTCACCGCACTGCTCGCGATGCTCGCCGCGCTGCCTGGCTGCGCGAGCCTTGGCTCGCTCATGTCACCCTACTCCGAAAAATTCAGCTGCAAGAACAGCGATCATGGCCAGTGTATCCATCCCGACCGGGCCTACGAGGATGCCGTTGCCGGCCGCCAGTCCCGATCGGACCCCGCTGTCACCAGCGACAAGTCGCTGTTGCGCGCGCAGCAGCGCGCGGGGCGCAACAGCGCCGGGACGGCAAGGAGCCGCGCCAGGGGCGCGGAGGCCTCAGCCTTTCCCGGATACCGCGACAGCGTCTACCGCGAACTGCGGGGACTCATCGACGACCCGGTGACGCCGATGCTCGCCTCGCCGCGAACGGTCAGGACACTCATCCTTCCCTATGCAGACCGTCAGCGGCCCGACCGGCTCTATATGCCGCGCTACGTCTACTCCATCCTTCAGGCTCCGAGCTGGGTGGTGGGCGATTATCTTGTCGAACCTGCTACGACGGCTGTGCAGGCGCCGATCCTGGGCCAGGTCCGGGGAGCCGCGGACGCGCAGGCGAATGCGGCCGCCCCGGGGGCCCAGCCATGAGCCGCCGGTCCGGATCGAATGGCGGTATGTCGTACGCCCGGCTGCGCAGCAGCGTCGCGCGCGACCGCTTCTCCGATTTTCTCCCGCTCGTCGCCTGGAATCCGCAGGAAGAGGCTTTCCTGTGCATCGACGATGGATTTGGATATGCCTGGGAACTGGTCCCGAGCGCCTACATGTTCGTGCATGTGCACCAGGCACTTGTCGGGTTGCTCAACATCAATTTCGCGCCCGGCACGGTCCTGCAGCTGCATAGCTTTGCCGACCCTTCGCTCGACACCGCGCTCGACGCATACCTCGATCTCAAGAACCGGCCCGATCCCCTGATCCAGGCGTCCGCGCGCCGCACCGCAAGGTACCTGAGCGATGGCCGGGATGGCCTTGCGTCCCTGCATGGGATCCCGCTGCGCGATTTTCGCACGTTCCTCTCCGTCAAGACGCGCAATCCCCTGCCAGGCGACGTCAAGCGTCAGATCGAGGAACAGCTCGCAAAGCTTGGTATCCGGCGCCTCGCTCCTGAAGAAACGGTGGCGCTCTATCGCCGGGTCTTCAACGGGGTCTCGCAGCGAACGTCGGGCGTCTTCACCGACTTGGTTGCTGGCGGCGGCGTTGCCCCGCCCATCCGCAAGCAGATCATCGATGCCGGCCCCGACCTGGTATTCGACGGCGCCGAGGTGCACCTCGGCGGTCAGGTCGCACGCTGCCTTACCCCCAAGGCTCCAGCCCGGCGCATCTCCGCTGAACGTGCAAACCGGTTCACCGGAGGTATGCGCGGCGCGGCCGAGGATAGCGACCAGATCGGGGGACCGTTCCTCTACACCCTCAATGTCCTGTTCGATCATTCCTCCTTCGAGATCCACAAACGCGCGCAGGTGCTGTCCGCCCAGAAGGCAGCCGGCAGCTTCGCGGTCGAGGTCGGCAAGCAGATCGACGAAATTGGCTGGGTGCTCGACGAGGCCGGCAACAGCAAATTCGTTCGCGTCATACCGACCATCTGGGTGTTCGGACGTGACGCCGACCATGCCCGAGAGATGGCCGCAAGGGCCAAGCGGCTGTGGGAATCGGAGCCGCTGCCCTTCATGATGCAGGAGGAAAGCTACCTCAATCCGGTCCTGCTGCCCATGAGCCTGCCCTTCGGTCTCTACCCCGACGGCAAGACACTGCGCATGCTCGAGCGCGATTTCCGGATGCCGGTGAAGGCCGCGGTGCTGATGGCGCCTGTCCAGACCGATTTTCGCGGCGGCGGCCGCCCGGCTCTCCTCTACGTCGGGCGCAAGGGCCAGCTCATCACGCTCGACCTCTTCGATCCGCGCATCAACAACTACAACTTCATCGTCTCGGCGGAGAGCGGCGCGGGCAAGAGCTTCCTCCTCAACAACCTGTGCCAGCAATACTTCGCGCAAGGCGCCCTCATCCGCGTCATCGATATCGGCGGCAGCTACCGCAAGCTGTGTACGCTGTGCTCGGGCCGATACATAGACATCGGCGAGGAGCGCATCGTCCTGAACCCTTTCGACATGGGCTTCGCGCTCGATGGCGAGGACAAGCAGTCGGCGATCTCGATGGCGGTCGCGATCGTGGCGGAAATGGCCAACGCGGCCACGCGCAAAGGTGTCTCGACCTCGGAATGGAACTTGCTGAAGTCGGCGGTCCAGTGGACGATCGACAGCGGCCGGGCGGAACTGGGCATCGATGCGGTGCGCCGGTGGCTGGGCACCTATCCCGATCTTGCCGCCAGCGCGCTCGACAATGTCTCGCACCTGGTGCCGACAGCGCGCGAGCTCGCCTTCAACTTGCGCGATTTCGGGTCGGACGGTGTCTACGGCCATTTCTTCAATGGCCCCTCGACACTCGACATCGGCGCGGACGAGTTCGTCGTGCTTGAACTCGAGCGCCTCAAGGCCATGCCGGACCTGTTCAATGTGATCGTCATGGTTGTCGTCAACGCGGTCACGCAGGAGCTCTACCTTTCCGCCCGCGACCGCCCCCGCTTCGTCCTGTGCGACGAGGCCGCGCAGTTCATGTCGAAGAGCGACGGACAGGATCTCTCCCGCCTCGCGGAAGCCTTTGGCCAGGGTTACAGGCGCGCGCGCAAATACCAGGGCAGCTTCGGCATCGTGCTGCAGTCGATGAACGACCTGCTGCTGTTCGGCGGGACCGGCCAAGTCATCCTCGAGAATGCAGCCACGCGCTTCCTTCTGCAGGGATCGACGTACGACAAGGCGGTCGAGAACAAGATCCTCGACTATTCCGGGTTTGTGCTCGACCTTCTCAAATCGGTCCGCAACTCCAAACCCTTCTATTCCGAGGTCTTCATCGATTCCCCGCTTGGCCTGGGGATCGCGCGGCTCGTCGTCGACCCTTTCTCCTACTGGATCAACACCAGCGCGCCGACCGAAGTCGCAGCGTTCGAGGCAAAATTGCGCGCCGGTCTCTCCCCCATCGAGGCGGTCTGCGAGCTGGCAGGCGTCGATCCGGACGAGGTGCTGGGACACAGGTTCGCTATCAAGGAGACACGGCTATGAGGCGCGGACGATCCCAACCCGAGCAGCTTGCGTTCGACCTTGGCCGCGACGCCGCCCTGGAGCGCATGATCGAGGCGCGCGTCGCTATCCGGGCAGAGAACGAGGCCATTCGCTGGCGGCTTCGCCTCCTTTGCATCGAGGCCGCCATGCTCGCCGGGCTTGTTCTTGCGGCGGGCCTTGCACTGCGACAACCGGGTAGGATCGTCATTCGCGGTGCCCTGCTGGCCGGAGGCGGCTGTCTTGTGAGCGGCCTCATCCTTGTCGGCCTCTCTGCCCTTTCCATGCACCTCGGGCGCCGGTTCGCGACGCGCCGGCATCGACTGAAACACCCCCTCGCTCGTATGGATGGCGACAATGGTCAGTGATGGGAATGGGCCAGGATGGCCGCGAGCCGTGGTCTGGATCGCTGCTGAATTGTGCGCCGCGGGCCTGAAGGTAGCTGCTGCCCACGCCGAAAGCTCGACGATCGGCCGCACCTGGCCGATCGCCGAGGTCGACGCGCTTTCCGAGATCGAAGCCAAGGCAGCGTCCCTGCCTGCCGACATGTCAGCACGGTTTGGTCCCAGGTCGCGCTGGCCGGCGCTGAGGGCCGCGAGCCTCGCGCCTGCGACACAGACGCGCGTGCGCAGCCTGGTGCCCTTCTACACGCTCGACATGGACATTACGCTTCCCGACGGGCGCACGCTCTATCCCAAGGGCTTCACTTTCAATCCCCTGACCTACGTATCCCTTCCGCAGCGTCTGGTCGTCGTCCACGACCGGGATCTGGCCTGGGCGCTTACGACGGCAGCTCCCACCGACTGGATTGTGCTTGCCTCAGGTGCCGGCAGAACCGGCGACCCGGTGGAACTTGGCGAGAAGGTCGGCCGGACAATCTTCATCCTGGAGGATCACGTCAAGGAGCGGCTCGGGCTGACGGTCGCGCCCGTCATCGTCAGCCAGGTCGCCCAGCGGATTGAACTGCGCGAGGTCCATCTCGTGAAGGGGAGGCAAGCGCCGTGAAGCCAAAGCTCTTCCTGATCCTCGTCGCGGCCACCGTGGCGGCCTTTTGCCTGACGCTCATGCCAAAGGCCTCCTGGGCCTCCTCCTGCCCCGCCGGCGCGGTATTCAATCCCATCACGAAAGTGCGCTGGACATGCATCTTTCCGATCACCATCGGGGGCGTGCGTATCGGCACGGTCGACAAGCTCTCCAAGGAGCTCGATGCCCAATCCTCTTCCAAGCCCTTGTGCGCCTGCCGCAAGGGCGCGACCTTCTGGTTCGGTGTGAAGGTCAGCTTCTGGTCACCCAACCGGATGATCGACGTCGTGACCGAACCTGGCTGCATGATGGCGCTGGGAACCGACATCCTGCCCACACACGGCAGGCTTCAGGGCAGCCAGTCCTCGATCGCGGACGGGACGAATACCCGAAAGATGTTCGCCCAGATGCACTACTATATCGCGCCTGTCTGGGCGATGCTCGACATGTTCACCGATCTCCCCTGCATGGAGGACGACGGCTTCGACGTCGCCCTCATCACCGAAGTACTGCCGACCTGGCAGTCGGGAACGCTCGGCGCGATCATCCAGCCTGAAGGCATCCTGTTCGGCAACCCGGCCGCGGGCCTGGCATGCATGGCCGACAGTGCCGCGGCCGCCGCCGGCAAGGTGATAGACCCGCTCTTCTGGTGCATGGGCTCCTGGGGCGCGGCCTATCCGATCGCCGGCGACATCCATTTCGACGATTCCGTCGAGGCCTGGGCGGGTCTTGCCGCGCGCGGTACCTACATGATGGGGCGGCTTGGCGCGGCCACGATCAGTGCGGCCGATGGCTGCTCCTTCAAGGCCGCGCCGGTCTGGACGAAGTCGCGCTACAAGTACCAGCTCATGGAGCCGGTCAAAGGCGGCGCCTGCGTCAATGTGGGGCGCCCCGGCTCGCTGTGGTCGTCCGCCAAGCATGCACCGGGCAAGGACAACGCCCAGTTCATGGTCTTCGAGAAGGTAATCTGCTGCGCGGGCGTCCCGGCGCCGTGAGCGCTCCTGGATCATTCATGCTCCTGCCGTCCGGGCGCTCCGTCCGGCCTGCCCGCCACAGCCTCACTGGCAGGTCCGGTCGGCAGGATACGGGGGCGGCATCCCTTACCCGACAGGATGCCGCCCCAACCCAGGTCAGCGCGGTACGCGTCAATCCCTCACCCGGCCGAAGTCGTCCCCATGCTACGGCCTGGCACGGGAAACCGGACGCGGCCGCGCTGACCACCCCATCGGATCTCCCGGCCCGATCCGCGCTACGACCCGGGGCCCGGCATGCGGCAAGTGTGCTCGCCAGCATCGCCGGTATTCTGTTTCTCGCAAACGTGGCGCAGGCTCAGTCGCTCGAGGATCGTGCGCGGGCCGCCGCGGATGCCTCCCGGGCGAGGACCGGTTCGAGCGAGAGCCTTCAGGGCAACTACATCGCCCCCGGCCTTGGCGGCGGTGCGGTCTCGACGATCGACCAGAGCGTGTCGTTCACCCCTTCCCTCAGCTGCCAGACCACCGCGACGCTGCTCCAGGTGATGATCCAGCCCGGCAACGGCGGCGACATACATCACGTACAGGTGTCGCAGGATACCGACATGGATGGATCGTTCGACCGGACCAGCACCCTCACCCGTCCGATTTCAGGAGTATGTGCGAACGGGGTGATCTCCTGCGATCCCGGTACCTGGAACCAGTGCAGGAACTTTGCCTGGGCCATCGATAACGCGGGCGCCCTCAGCTTGCGGGAAGTCGAGCTTCCCGAGCTTGCAGGGTGCTACTGCATCAACGACAGCTGCGGCGCCAATCTTGCCTGGTCCAACATCGCCGATGTCCTCAAGGATATCGGCGGAGGTATGGTCGGTGCGCTTACGACCGCTGACCCCAGGATCGGGATCGCTGTAGCTCAGGTCAGCCCGCCCACCATCAGCTATGTGGGTTCGCAATCCACTGCCTGCACGAGCGACACGCAGGTTTCCCAGACGCGGTATCGGGCAAGCCCGGCGTTGATCCAGTCGGACGCGGCTGCCAGCGCATCGGCAAGCACCATCTTTCAGCAGGTGGCAGCCTCACCCGCCGGGACGGGACGGGCACAGCAATCGCGCAGCTGCACGATCGAACGCGTGGTCACGATCGCCAGCCCGGGCATAGACGATATCCTCCAGCGCGTATCCGGTGGATACGCGGAGAACCGCACAGGATCCGGATCGATCGACTTCCTGATGGGTTCGCCCTCAAACGACAGCTTGTCAGGGGGATCCTGCTCTCTCTTCGACTTTCGCATGACGCTTCACGTCAGCGATGCCGACCGTATTTCAGCGGCGAGGCTGACGCACTATTTCGCCGACGACTGGGCTCAAATCCGCATCGATGGCCAGCTCATCGCCTCGGGACCATCGGCATGGACCTCGAGCGGCCTCCCGCCCGGCAAGTGCGAACGCAAGGCCACCTTCCACGTCTATCCGGACTTCGATCTGCGGGGCTTCCTGACCGCCGGTGATCACGAGATCTGGCTTCGCGCGGCGGTCGCCGATGGCGGCGAGGCCTTCGCGCAAATCCATGTCCAGACCGACGACAGCTGCAGCACAAAAGAGAGCATCGCGAACCAGTGCGCCGGTTATGCCGGGGATGCCCAGTGCAATCTCGCGGAGGAGGATGTCGATGGCGTCGTCACGCTGCGCAGCGGTGTGGCGACGGGGCTGCGTCCGCTTGCGCAGACCCGTCAGTTCGGCGCGGACCGTTGCGCTGTCTCGCTGACCCGCGATTTCTTCACGCGCAAGCGCACCTACAGCTGTCTCACCGACACCTCCGGCCTGACGCAGCCGGATCTTACCCGGGGCGCGTTTATCATCGATCACTCGACCGAGACGATGCTGGCAGATCAGCGCACGGCGGCGGACGGAACGCTGGTTCAGACGACCAACCCGTTCTCGATGCCGCCGCGCGGTTCGGTGCCAGCCTGCGAGGCCGTCTGCAAGACCCGCGCGCCGCAGGTGAACACGCAGGCGACGCCCACCGGCGTCACCGGTTCGCAGCAGAACGATCCGTCCGGTTGGGATACGTTCTACCACATCTGCGGCGCGGACAACGTCTGCCCGGCCGGCGCGGGCGAGAGCATCATCACGGGCTGCGGTTGCCTCGACGATTTTCCGGAAGCGGTTGTCATGATGCAGTCGGTACGACTTGCGGGTGCCGATATGACCTGCACGAGGGTGGTGCGATGAGCCGGCTCATCGCAATCGGCGGACTGGCTTTGGTGCTGGCCTTCGGATGTTCGGGTCTGACGCTCCCGGTGCCGGCACACGCCGAGCACCTTTGCGCTCTCGACCTCAACGGAAACGGAGATGCCGCAGAAGAAGGCGAAACCGCCGCCTGCGAGACGACGGTTTCCGGCGCCTCGCAGTGCCCGATCCAGCGCGCGGCATGTGTCATGTCATCGACCGGCTCCTACACCTGTCCCCTGGGCGCAGCTTACGCCTGCGAAAGCACGGCGGCCGGCGGTGCCCCGGCGTGCTCGCCCGTCGCCTGCATCGATACGGCCATGTCTCCGATCGAAGACGAGGAGGTCGTCGAAGACCCGGGCACGCCTGCCGACGGAAGCGTGGATGCCGATGGGAACTGCACGGCCAACATCGAGATATTCTCGGGCCGCGCGATGCGCTGCCGACCGGCGGGACTGAAGACGACCTTCCAGAACTGCTGCAAGGACAAGGGCGAGATCGTCAAGGACGGCATGGGTTCGTCACTCGCCTCGCTCTCGACGAAAATTGCCGTGGCGAAAGGCGTGTTTACGGGAATGAAGGCGGCCTACACCGCTTTCAAAGCGGGCGCGACCGCCAGCCAGGCGGCATCCGCCGGGGCCAATGCCATCATCGCGGGGATCGACCCCACCTCGATCGCCGTCAGCCTTGCCATCAACTTCATGGTCGAGGTGCTCCTCCAGGGCTGCGACGCCCAGGACATGGAAACCGGCATGCTGCGCGGGTCAGGAATGTGCCACGAGATCGGCAGCTATTGCAGTTCGAGCGTCCTTGGCATCTGCGTACAGAAATCGCGGGGCCATTGCTGCTTCAACACCAAACTGGGCCGGATCATCCAGGAGCAGGGACGCCCTCAGCTCACTTCATTCAATGCGACAGGCTGGGGGAGCGCGAAGAACCCCGCGTGCCGGGGTTTCACGGCCGAAGAGTTCCAGGCACTCGACTTCAGCCGGATGGATCTCTCCGAATACTACACGGACATCGAGACCCGCTCACAGGGTGAGATCGAGGTCGACATGAAGGATCGGATCGATGCCTACATGCAACAGATCGGCAGCTGACGTGCGTGTCCCGCTCGCCATCCTGGCCCTCTTGTTCCCGGTCGCGAGTGCCGGTGCGCAGGAGAGCACCAGGGGCGACGGGCAGAACAGTTCGGTCACAGCCCGCGCCGGTATCGAAAGCGAGGGGGCGGCCGCGCTCGACCGTATCGAGAAGGCCGTCAGCGCCCGCAAGGCGCAGGTGCTCCACGCTCCCGTTCTCCCGCAAGAGCCGAACTCCGGCTCGCGCCGCCGCGCCTTCGATGCGATGCATTCGCGTGCGGCAATGCCGGCGATGGAGGGCCGTGCCAGATCGGCCCTCGAGGCCGGACAGGCCGGCTTTGCGCAGGAGCGCGAGGCCATGGCGCGCAGGCTTGGACAGGCGCTGGGCCTGGAGGCACCGTCGACCGAAGCCCTGGCCGCCGGGGCAGTGGCGCGTGCCTCCTCAGCCCGCGTGCCGGTTCTTTTCGTATCGTCCTCGATGCCGATCGCCACGCTGCGCACTTATGCCAGCCAGCTGGAAAGGGTGGGAGGCGTCCTGGCATTCAGGGGGATGCCCGGTGGGCTCGCGAGGGTTGCTCCAATGGCGAGACTATCGGCGCAAATCCTCAGGCTCGATCCCGGGTGCGAAGGGCCTGCCTGCAGCATGCGCAATGTGCAGCTGATCGTCGATCCGGTCGTATTTCGCCAGCATGGCGTCACCCGGGTGCCCGCGCTCGCGATGATCCCGGGAGATCCTTCCCAGCCTTACTGTGAACGCGACGCCGAGAGCCCGAGAGCCACGCAGCTGGTCCTGGGTGATGCGGCGCTCGCCGGAATGCTCGAGGAATATGCCCGCCTGGCGGGCGACGACACGGAGGTGCGTGATGCTAAGGCTCGCCTGGAGATCCGCTAGAATGGCAGGCCTCGCCCTCGCTGCCCTGCCGCGCGCCGCGGCGGTCTCGCTCGGGTCCGGAGGGCCGGGACAACCCGCCCGCCCCCTCCGGCTGCCACTTGCCTGCATGATCGTGTTACCGGTCGGGCTCGCCACCTCGTGGGCAATTCCCCAGATCACCTGGGTCATCAGCCCGTCCATCAATGCATGGGCGGTTCGCGCATCGCCGGGTGCGCTTCGCCGCGGCGACCTCGTCTCGTTTGTGCTGAGCCATCCTCTCGCCGGACCCCGCCCCGTCAATGTGACCAAGCACGTGCTTTGCCTGCCTGGCGATCGCCTTGAGGTGATCGAGAAGCAGTCGGTCTACCCGGGCATCAAGGACGGATGGTACTACTGCAATGGCCGGCTGCTTTCGGTCAGCAAGCCGCGCACGAGGAACGGCGAAAGCCTGGCCCATTTCACGCCTGCGCACCCCAGGGTCCCTGCAGGGTATGCTTTCATAGGCTCTGCCCATCCCGATGGGTTCGACAGTCGGTACTATGGGCTCATCGCCCTCTCCCGCCTCGTTCGCATGGAGCGCGTGCTGTGAACCGGCTTGGAACCACCCCTCTCCTCGTCCTGCTGCTCTACACACCCGTCGCCGCCGTTGCATCAGCGCCTGACCCAAAGCCCGGTTACTGGTGGTACGCTCCAAAAGCCGAGCCCACAGCGCAGGAGCCCAAGCACATCGCCATCCCTTCGCGCCCTCGCATTCCCCCCATGAACGAACTTGCCGCGTGGCCTCCGCCGCGCATCCGCAAGCTGATCGAGGATCAGCGCGACTATGCTGCGACCGTTCTCACGGTAGAAGCTGTCGCGGACTTCTGGCGCCTGGAGGATTTTGCCAGGAGAAAGGCGCGCGCCTTCGCAGGCGTGACACAGCTCGCCATGTTGCAGAACCCCGAGCTGAACTCGAGAAGCGCGAACCCGATGGTGGGCGATGCGAGGGATCGCCTCCTCGCGCACAAGGATGAGACAAGGCGGCGCTATTTGCGCGCGAGGGCAGCGGATTTCGCGCTGGTCATGTTCAGCCGGGAAAGCTGCGGCTACTGCCGGATCCAGTGGCCTATCGTTCAGCGCTTCCAGGAAGAGATGGGCTGGCAGGTCTCGCTCATGGACCTCGACCGAAGGCCTGAGCTCGGCGAGCGCTTCGGTATCGAGGCAACGCCTGTGACGCTGCTCATACGGCGCGGCACCAACCAGCGCATGATCGTTGCCAGCGGTGTCGAAGCCTATCCGGCCCTCGCACAGATGACCTATCAGGCCGTGCGTCTGCTTTCAGGAGACATTCGCCCCGAGCAGTTCATGACCGGAGCCGGCGAGGAAGGCGGCTTCTTCGACGCGCTGGGCCTCGGCCCCGTATCGGCGAGTGATCCGCGTGCTGCGGGTGGCGCTTTGTTGCGCAGCAATTCGAACTCCGGCGCAGGCCTCGAGCCATGACCCGGGTCATGCGGCCACCCCTGCCCTCATGGTTGCTGCCGGCTCTCGCTGCTGGCTTGTCCTGTTCCGTCAGCAGTGACGCCGCCGACGTCAATGCTGCGCGTGCGATACATCCTGTCGCAAACCCGGCCGCGATGGAAGCGAGGCTGGCCCTCGTTCCTCTCACCCGCCAGTATCCGCCCGATTTTGCCGAGACGCTCAAGTCCCAGGGCCCGGCCTATCTCATCGAGACCACGAGTGAGCCGGGCTGCATTCCGTGCGCCGATACCTGGGCAAAGCTGCAGGATCTGGCTGACCGCTACGGACTGCAGGTCAAGGTTCTGAGCCGCGAGGAGGCTACGGTGCGTTCGGGAAAATTCGGCCTGCCATGGGTGGGCCATCCGGTCGTCTGGGTGCGAGCCCGCGCTGACAAGAGGCGGACAGTGCCAGTAGCGATCGGCACGGATCACGAGGCCAACATCGCGCGCAACGTCTATCTTGCCTTCAAGATGATACGCGGCGTGCGGCCTGCCATCGCGGTGCGCGGCATGGCAAGGTTTACGGGCATCGTTGGCGCCGGGTCACAAGCACTTCCCGGCCGAAGACCTGCCTCCGACTGAGCGCGCTTCATATCTGCCCAGCGCAAGCTCGCACCCTCACGGACCTGACGAGGAGACCGCCCATGTTGCTTCGCCGCTCACTCTCTTTTTGCTGCCTCCTGCTCGCCGCCATCGCGTTCTCATGCGCTACGGCCGCACCGGCCCGCGCGCAGAGCTGGGCCGAGAGCTGGTTCGACAATGTGACCTATATCTCGCCCGGGAGCTTCGAGGACCAGACCCGCGGCTACGTGACTGCGGGAGGCATGTCCGGCCGGGTCGATGTGAACAACGACTACCTGATGTCGCTCACCCTGCCCAAGGTCAAGGCGGGCTGCGGCGGCATCGACATGTTCCTGGGGGGCATGTCCTTTCTGGATCCCGACTATCTGGTGCAGAAGCTTGAAAGCATTCTTCAGGCTGCTCCTGCCGTTGCCTTCCAGTACCTGCTCGAAACGCTCGACGAGAAGATGGGAAATATAATCTCGAAGATGGAGGCGGCCACAAACTTCCTGAACTCAATTCAGGTGAACGACTGCCGCCTCGCCAATCGCATGGTGCAGATAGCGAAGGGCGACGACAACATGTCGGGTATCATCGAGGAGATGACCGGCTACCGGTCCGTGAAGCAGGGCTTTGCCAAGAGCTACCAGCAGAGCCGCGAGAAGATCCAGGCGAACAACAACAACCCGACCGAGGATCTGAAGGATGCGCTCGCCAACTGCCCCAGCGAAGTGACCGATATTTTCCGCACCGGCTCCCTGCTCTCGCACGCGGCATCGCGAGTGGGTGCGGGCGACTGGGCCGAGGTCATGCGTGCCCGGGTCGGCGACGTCTACATGCGCTGGAACGAGGCGGACAAGGTTCCCCTCTTCTCCGCCATACCGGCCTGCCCGCACCAGGACACAGACAGCCCGGACGACTTCCTGTCCGGTACTGTGCAGCGCCGCGTCCTGAACATCCCGGCGACCGCATCGGACTGCGTCGCAGACGGTGGCCGGGGCGCCCTCGAACTTGCCCGCACAAGAATGGAAGCGATCGCCGCCAAGATACGTAACCGCGGGACGCTGGACGCAGAGGAACGCCAGTTCGTGGCGAACGTCGGAACGCTGCCTGTCTATCGCATGCTGGAATGGGGCGTCCGCCAGGGCGTGACCGGATCGGTGATCGGCGATACCGACGAGCTGGTCGCCCTCACCCTTGCCTACCAGATGCTCAATGACCTGACGCGCTCGATCGATTTCGCCATCGGCAACGCAGAGCGGTCAACCTCGGCCGCAGGCTCCCTCGACGCTGCAGGAAGCGGCATCTGCCAGACCCGCATACTGAGCAAGGGCATCGAGCAACTGCGCGAGCTTCGCGAGGAGGTTCTGCGCCAGCGTGCGCAGATGCGACAATCCTATCTTGCCGCGCTCAACACCGCCAACCTCTCCGCGAGCTACGCAGGCCTCATGCGCCAGCGCGACCGCGATGCGCGCGACGCTGCGGGCGCCGCCGCAGCGAGGCAGCGCTGAGATGCCGCCGTGGCTCAAAACCACCGCCCGCTCCCTCGCCGCTACGCTCGCCGGTATACTCGGCTGGCTGGCGCCGATGCCGGCATGGGCAATCGACGCGAGTTTCTATACGTACGACGGGTTTTCCGAGACGGTCGATGCCTTCCGCCTGGTCTCGCTCATTTTCGCCGATGCGCGGTACGAGACGCTGGTTGTCGTCATCGCGACCGCAGGCATCGCGATCGGTGCGCTTCTCGCCGGGCTGCGCGGCCAGGGAATGGGTCTTGTCGCTTTCGGATTCCAGATCCTGGTCGGCGTCGGACTTTTTGTCGGCATGATTGCGACCACCGGCACGGTCCATGTCTACGACAGGGTTCGCAACGCCTATGAACCGGTCGGAAGCGTTCCCAACCTCATCGTCCTGGTCGCGGGCACCACCAATCTCATCGAACGCGCTCTGGTCGAGACGATTGACGACAGCACTCTGGATCCGGCGAGCAAAATCGAGTTCGGCGCCGGCGGGCATAGCCTTGATCTTTTCTTCAACGCCGTCTCGCCGCATGGCCCCATGACCGACATGTTCCTCGATGCCACCATCAAGGATTACGTTCGCCGGTGCTATCCCGTCGCGCGCGTCTCGAGCGCCTACGGGGTCGATGACGACGCACTGTTTCGCACATCCACCGATCTGCCTGCCGCCTTTGCGGCCATGGCGGGACCGGCCACCTTCTCAACCGTCTACACAGCTTCGGACAAGGCCGGCGCTACCGTGAGCTGCGACGAGGCATGGCAGCATATCTCGGCGCGCCTTTCCGATCCTTTACTGTTTGAGAATTACACAAGACGGGTGTGCGAGCGGACCGGCTTCGATCCGGATCAGGCTCCCCAGCTGCAGCGCTGTCGCAGCCAGCTTGGCGAGCTTGGCGCCTCGATGATGGGCACGCCGCTTTCGCTCCAGTCCCTGATGACCGACATTCTCCTGGGCAACACGATCGGGGACGTGCTGTTCGAGGACAGCCCGGCTTCGGCGGCCAGGGTCTTGGCAAACCGCGCTGTGATGACGAACGGCCTGGCGACAATGTCGGTCGCCAACGAATGGATGCCAACGATCCGGGCGGTCGTCTTTGGCATCATGCTCTTCATGCTGCCCCTCGCTCTGCTTTTCATTCTTACGCCGATCAACCTTCGCGTCGCCAGTTTCGCGCTGGGCCTCTTTGTCTTTGTCGCCCTGTGGGGGGTCGTCGATGCCGGGATCCACCAGTTGACGCTTGCCCGGGCGATGGATGCCCTCGCCGAAATGCGCTCCAACGCCGTCGCAGCGAACGCCTGGCTTCTTGCCCCATCATCCGCGCAAAAGGGCCTCGCCATCTTTGGAAGTTTCCGCACCGCCGCTGCGGGACTTGCTGGCGCGTTCGTGTTCACGATGTTTCGTTTTTCCGGAAACGTGTTCAGCTCCTTCACCGGAACAGCGCTTGGGGTCCAGGGCCAGGCCAGCAGCCAGGCCGCGCCGCTGGCGACCAGCGAAGGATACGCCTCGGCGTTGGAGGCCCAGGCCTCGGCTTCGGGCGCCATGACCCGCAAGTCCGCCTCCTCCGGCTTTGGAGATTTTGGGGAACGCTCTTCGTTTGCCGCAAACCGCAGTTTCGCGTCTGCGCAAGGGCTCATGGAATCCGCCCGCGGAACGGTTCCCGGACAAGCCGCATTCTCAATGGGAGGGCTTGATGCCGCTCGCGAGGCAGGTGCGCTCGTGCCTGTCATGGCAAAGGGCGATCTCTCGAGCCCTGCGGCGCGCCAGTCCATGCGCGACAATGCTGCAACATCGGCTATCCATCAGTTCGCCGAAAAAGACGCGCTGCGCTCTTTGGGGCACCGCTATTTTGGTGACGGGCAACAGGGCGAACGAGCCTTCGCCTCGTTCGCACAGAACATGGTTCAATGGCGCGCGTTCGGCGACCAGCGCGCCTATGAAATGATGCACAAGGCGGCGACCCGTCATTTCGAGAGAATGGGCTATGGAAGCGCGGATGCCGAACTTAAATCCGCAAGTATCATCGCGGACGCAGCCGCCGATCCGACGATGGCGAAGGTGATCGCTAACGGGTTCGACCAGGAGGCCATGCTGCGCAACGAACTGACCGCGGCGCAGGTCCAGACGGGTGCCATGGAGGGACGGCGCGATCATGACGGTGACGCGGTCGCGCAGCATGAGCGGGGGAATGTCGCCACAGAACAGGCACGCCGCGCCGGGGGCAACCAGGGACACCGCCAGGCCGCAGCCATGCTCGGCCTTTCGGTGGACGAGACCAATCGGCGCATCGCTTTCATAAATGCCCTTTCCGGCGAAGCGAGATCGTCTGCGATTTCCCAGCTGTCCCGCTCGACGGGGCGGAACGAGGCACAGGTCGAGCATGCGCTCGCACGATACAATACTGCTGTGCAGCTCGGTTCTGCCGACGGGGCCACCGCCGAAGCGGCGAGAGAAGGGACCAGCATCTACGCTCGCAGCAGGGAGGCAGCCGGTTACGATTTTGCGGAACGCGCCGGAAAGCTCGATGCGCAGCGCGAGGTCGGGCATTCGGGTACGCGCGATGCTGCGCGCATTGCCGAACAGCGCAGGCAGTCGGAAAACTTCGGCTTCGCAGACGGTGCAGAGGCTGCGGGCACATCGACACGCGAGGCGGCACGGCTCGACAGCTTTATCCAGGCCCTCTCCCGAACAGCCGGCAACCAGGTCGACATGCAAGAAGGCGGGGCCGCCGGCATCGCCGATCGGGCCAGGAACGAGCGCCTCACGCGCGTGGTCGAGACCGAGAGGCTGAGCCGCGCGCACCGCATGCTGCGCGAGGCAGGGGTCGGGCTCAGCAAGCGCCAGATCGCCATGGACCAGAACGGCGACTTCAACCTCAATCTCAACCCGCGAACCGCAGCGCAGATGTGGAAGGCCGGTCTCATCAATGAAAGCCAGCTCGGCGCGGTCGCCAATGGCGGGCGCGCGCGGTTCAGCTTTGCGCACAACGACCTGCTCGTCTCGAGCAGCACGGGATTTCAGAAGTCTGCCCGCAACGACACGAGCACACGCTTCGAGGCCGGGAAGCAGGCAGGGCCCGACACTGTCGAGCATTTCATGGGTGGCGGGGCAGAAGGTCGCAGCGCGATGGAGAACTGGCTGCGCGGTGGTTTCGAGATGGACCGGAAAGGGCAATGGCGCCTGAAGCCGCAGGTTGCCGACACTCTGCAACGCGACGTGCAGGCGATCATGGCGCAGACGGGATGGTCTCGCACGCTTTCAAGATCAGCTGAGGAAAGCAATGCAATGGGCACCGAGCTTAATGCATCGATCTCAGCGAGCGCCAGGCGCGGCAAGTCATCTGGCAACAAGGGAGGCGGCCGCAACTCGACGGAAGGAGGGGCAAGCGGATCGCTCAGCTTCTCGAGCACAGACCGGGGCGGCACCACGGAAAGCGCATCCGCACATTTGGACATTATGAATTACGATGTGAGGTCCGCAATTGCGCACGCGGAACGGGATGCCGCGCAATCGGACAACCCGGCTGCGGCCTTTACCCGTTCGCTGAGCGAAAACATCGTTGGTCCGAACGGACTGCGAAACAAGTACCTTCGCGACGCCGACGCCGGTCGAGGCACGGCAGATATCACAAGCCCCCTTTCTACCATCGAACAAGGTTCGATATTGAGGAGCGGACGCTTCTCCAACGATCTCGATCACGGAATCTTTGACGGCGATCCGACTTTCAAAGAAGGGAATTAAGACGACTAAGGTATTTTCTGTCGGTTCCTATTCCGGATAGACCTTATATCAAACGGGTCATCATCAATATGCCGATAGCCCCAATCCGATCGTTTTGGGATTATCTCTTCATGCGTCGGGTCACAGCGCTCCCACCCATGGTACTGCATCCATGGCCGAAGGAAGCCGTTCGCAAGAACCAGAATGATCAAAGGCGGAAAGAACGCCACATTGAGGTAGCCGGCAAGGGCCGTCGTAAAGACTGCGTTCAATCCCTCGCTCCAGTACGACCCCAGCTTTCCAAGCCAGTAAAGCGACGCGCCGGCCCACCAGACCCGGGCGTACCATGGCCGCCACAGCCAATGTGCCAACCGGGGCGGCCGCGAGATCATCCCGCGATTTGCCTCTTCTACCGGTGGAATTTCACTGTCCATGATGCAATCAATTTTAGCACAGCCTCGTCTTGGAAAGAACAATTCAGTGGCGATGTTTCGGGAGGGCACGCTCATCTTCCGGCTGATGTTTCCCGCCCCCTCACCCGCGCCAAATGTCCAGGACGCGGCGCAGAAGTCGCCAGGTACGCCGCCGGTCCATCACGGCTTCATTGTAGGCCGCGACAAGAGTCAGATCGCTGCGCGGATTACCGAGGCGCGCGTCGCCAAGCGGGATGCTGTTCCTTCAAGCCCGTAGAAAGCATAAGGGTTCAGGAACTGCCGCCCCCAGAACAGTGCCCGGTCAACCTCGCCCAGCCCCGCTTCGTTGCTAACCGCCCCCCAGTGCGCACCGATCACCTCGAGCTGGCCTGCGACAATTGCGATCGCCTCTTCCTCCCGAAGATGAAAATCGCCTGCAACGCTAAGGCATGTCGCGATTTGGCTCGAGCGATGCTGGCCGGAGATAAACATCGCCTGGCTCGCTTCCTCTCCCACCCGGTTCTGCGGGCAAATGTCGTAGGCAGGCGTGAGCGTGAGCTGCGAGCCATCCCAGAAGGCTGCATGATTGCGGGCATGATCATCGACGTTGCCGACCAGGACATTGAATATCAGGCGTGAGAAAAGCTCGCGCAGCGTCTCTTTGGGCTTCGTGAACCGGAAACGGACCTTCTCGGCAAGATCCTGGTAGCTCGCATAGCGCGCCTGCATTTCATCGAGTTCCAGAATTGTCAGTGCCGAGACCATCGCGCGGCGCGACCAGCCATTCTGCCGTGCAATACGGTCAAAACGTTCGACCATCAGCACGTCCTTCCCCGACGCATGGACGATACGAACGGGCGCGACGTGCAGGCCTGCAAGCGCAGCGAGGCGCATGGCAATAAATTCACCCTTCACCACCGAGTAGCTGTCACCACTGCTCGAGAATTTGGCGATATGTTTTCTCGTGCCGTCGCTGATCAATGCCTTGGGCCGTGCGCCGCCGATCGAACTGCCGTGATGCAGTGCCTGATCGAGTTCGGGCGTGAGAGGGATATTGCGTTCGACCCTTTCCGCTGAGGCAAGAAGCTCTTCCAGTGTCGCATGGCCCGTGCCACGCGGTACATATCGGTCAGCAGCGACCTGAAAGTCGAGAGCGCCCACCCTGTCCGAGCCGGATTCAAGCAGGAATACCAGCTCGTCGAGTTCGAGACCTTCAAGTTCGGTCCCTTTTTCGCCGAAAGTCTTGTTGAGGATGACGCGCCGCCCCCAAGCATCTGGCGCCCCGTCGCGGATGGCGCTCGCCATGATCATAGCGCCCGGCGGCTCGATCGGCCCGGATCTGATCGGCAATTCCGGAAGGTAAAGCGGGATCGCATCGGCGCGCTCACGGTAGGTCCGGCCATAAGCAAACAGAATTCGCCTGCCATCAACGACGAGCCGACCGGCGATCACCGGTTCAACCTGCCCGGGCAGCCACGTCCATACGAATACTTCGCGCGGATGAGGAGCCCTAGAAATCATCGCTGATGCTCACACGTTTCGCGCGCGCACGAGCAGGTAGGAGCGCAAGCCGGCTGTTTATCTCTGCCAGCCGCGATGTGATACCCTGAGCATCCTCATTGAAAAGTGGTACGCCCAGCAGAGCACATGCCTCGAACGCCACGCCAAGCTCAACCTTGGGGTCTCCACGCTCAAGCCGGCTCAAGGTCCCGCGATCGACGCCAAGCCGTTCGGCGAGCTCAAGCACAGACATCCTGCGGGTTTTGCGCTCCATGGCCACCAGAGCGCCAAGCAGTTCGGTTGCTGCAAGTGTGTAACGTGCGTAGGAGCGCTTCCGTGAGGCAGGCACTGTTGTTTCCATCCGGCGTTAAACGACATGATGCCGGTTCCATACGGCATATCACAAGATTTATGATCTTCAAAGCATGCTGATGAATGGATACCGCCTTAACCTGCTTAAAGCAGGACACATCCATCATAACGGCGGGTTAAACCAAATCGGGTCTTCCAGCGCGCAAGAGACGATCAGGCGACATCAGATCGGCGGTGGCGGGATGGCAAATCTCGGCGTGGATGGAATGGCTCGGAGATCATCGGTCTCATTGAGCGTAAGTAGTCTGAAAACCGGCCTGGGCATTCCCGGGCGGCATCAGCGACTGGTAACGGAGCGGCCGCCGCTCCCGAGCGTCAGGAGGGACCTCCCGGACATCCGTTCGATCGGCGCAAATGTCGCCCTTGACCCGTTTGCGGAGATGGAAATTGACTGACTACCACTTTTTTGGAATACGTGTCCGGGTTTATCGGTCAATTCGCTGCCTTTTTCCCGAACCAGGTTGATTCGGGAGGTGCGGAAGGGGACACATGCATGTTGTCGGGTCAGATCCTCGATGCAATGATCAGTTCGTGCGAAAACGCCAAGAGCGTGCTGCGTCAGGCTGCCATCGATCCTTCCGATCGCAAGACACTCAATATCTCCATGGGGGCCACTGTCGCTGCCGAGATGCTCGGCAGGACGCCTGAAGCTCTATCGAAGGCGGAAGCGCGTGGACGCCTGCCAGCCCCCAAGACTGCCAGCAATGGCCGCCGGTACTATACTGTCGAAGATCTGATCGCCATTCGCGAAGCGCTTGGCATCAAGATGGGTAAGGCTCCCGAAGAGCGGGCCGTGGTCCTTGCTGTTCAGAACTTCAAGGGCGGCGTGAGCAAGTCCACCACAGCCAAGCATCTGGCCGATTATCTTGGTTTGCGCGGTTATCGCGTGCTCGTGGTCGACTGCGATCCGCAGGCATCGATGAGCGTGATGTTCGACGTCAACCTCGAGGCCATGGTTGAGGAGACCCACACGCTTTCCAATTTCCTGTCTCCAAGAATGGACGACGCTGATTCGTTCCGCAAGACGATCCAGAAGACGGCGTGGCCGAACATCGATATCTGTCCGGCAAATCTCGGGCTCCAGGACACCGAATGGGAACTGACCGCCACAATCGAGGAAGGTCCCGACGCAATCGCCGGTGCGTTCCGCATGCTGCGCATCGGCCTTGAGGAAGTGCGCCACGATTACGATGTCGTTATACTCGATCCGCCGCCAGCGATGGGCTTTCTGGGGGTGAACACGCTAACCGCAGCCGATGGTCTCCTGATCCCGGTGCCGGCCCGCCAGCTGGACTATCTCTCAACGATCCATTTCATGCAGACCTGCCGCGAGGCGATGAGCCTCGTTTCACGCTTCGACACCTCGATCGATTACGGATTTATCCGCGTCGTCTGCACCATGTTCCAGCCCAACCGGACGAATGAAGCCCAGATGCTACGGGTGATGGAAAAGACTTACGCCGGTCAGTTGCTATCGACACCCATCCTCCTGTCGGAGGAAATCAAGAACGCCGGGCTGCAGATGTCCTCTATCTATGAAATCAATAAGCCCTACGGCTCTCATCAGACTTACGTGCGGTGCCGCGATAACCTCAACATGGTGTTCCGAGAGGTCGAGAAGGACATCTGCAAGCAATGGCCGTCACGCATTGGCCAATTGGGCACTGACAGGCTGACGGAGGCGGCATGAGCTCTGGTGGAAAAAGACGCAGCCTCCTCGCCAACGCGATCGAGAGCATCGGTGCCGTTCAGCCGGTCGGGCATGACGAATCCACGCCCGCCGTGGCTCCGGTTGTCGAGGAGCGGCCTAGCGAAACTGCCGCCGCGACCTCATTTCTCGAGCGCCGCGGCGCGGGCCTCGACGAGCTCTCGAAGACGGTCAAGAAGCTCACGATACGGATCAAACCGAGCGAGTGCACGATCTGGCCGGGTAATGCCCGCGATTATGCGCAATTGACTCACGAGCGTTGCGCTAGCCTCATTGATTCCATCCGCGAGGAAGGCACGAACCGGGAACCGGTCGTCATCCGGCGTACGAAGAACGGCGCCGCGCCCTATGAACTGATCGTTGGAACCCGCCGCCACTTCTCGATCTCGTGGCTCAACGCCAACAATCACTCTGAAATCGAGCTGATCGCCCGTATCGAAACCCTCGATGACGAAGCGGCTTTCAGGCTGGCAGACCTGGAAAATCGGGAACGCGAAGACGTCACTGACCTGGAGCGAGCGCGCAACTATCAGCATGCCATCCAGGCATACTACAACGGCGGCCGCATTCAGATGGCTGAGCGCCTGGCGATCCCGCGTCAAAACCTGCACAACCTGCTGCAGCTTGCCGAACTGCCCGAAGAGGTGATCAGCGCATTTGCTGAGCCGGGCGATCTCAAAGTCCATCACGGGATGCGGCTGTCTCCCATGCTCAAGGACGCCTCGCGCAAGAGCGGGATTCTCGATGCCGCGCGGATCATTTTCGCCGAACAACAGGAGCGCCGTGACGCTGGTCTCGCAAGAATCGAGGGCGCCCGCGTGTTCGAACGTCTCGTCGCAGCATCCGCGGAGAAGAAACCAAAGACCGCGCCCCGTTCCAGGCCCGCGGTATTGAGCCAGGCCGGCGGCCGGATTGCAGAGGTGCTCTCCGATAGCAAAGCCAAGGGTCTCACGCTCAACATCAACCCGCAAGCCGTCAGCACGGTGGACGAAATTCTGGAAGCATTGCGTCCGGTTATCGAGAAGGCCAAATTCTCTCGATGAGATCGGGAAATCCTGAATTTCCTATTATTCCCTATAAAACAATAACTTATGCGCTGGTAAAATATCTTTTACGCGCCAGCTGGATTTGAAAAATGTCGAAGGATGAGCGAAAAGACCGGCAAGTTGATCTCTTCCTCCCGCAACTGACCACCCTGCCCCTCAGGGATCAGCGCGAGACGATGGAGCGGCCCTTTTTCTCGCTGTCAAAGCGCAAGCGTCTCAAGCCAATCGATTACGTGAGCCCCGATGGCAAGGTTACGGTCCATGTCTCGGCGAACTCCGAGTATGGTCTGGCTACGATCTATGATCTCGACATATTGATCTATTGCGCCTCGATTCTCATTGAACACAAGCGCCGCGGGACCAACGACATTCCGCAAACGCTCCACGTCGTTCCACACGACATGCTCAAGACGCTGAAGCGTGACGTGGGCGGACGCGCGTACGACCTGCTCAGCAACACGCTGGATCGTCTTCAGTCGACAACCGTGAAGACGAACATACGATCGGGCGATGCTGTCGAGACGACCTTCTCTTGGATCGACAGCCACAGTCAAATTCGCGACCGAAAGGGATCGATCCGTGGCATGCGGATCACTCTGGCCAAATGGTTCTACGATGGCGTGCTCATGGAAGGCGGGGTTCTTGCCATCGACCCTGCGTACTTTTCACTGACGGGGGGCAGAGAGCGCTGGCTCTATCGCGTAGCCCGCAAGCATGCAGGCGGTGCAGGTGCGGACGGGTTTGCGATCTCCATGCCAACGCTGTTCGAGAAAAGCGGAGCTGAGGGTGACTATCGCCGTTTTAAATTCGAGATAGCAAAGATCGCCAGGGAAGACGCACTGCCAGGCTTTTCCTTGAAAATCGAGGCGCGCAGCACCGGCGAGCCGATGTTGCGTATGGTGAAGCGCAGCAAGGACACGGAGCAGTCGGCCGGCGCAACCATCGGGCATTCGGGCCCATCGGATACTCCTTCCAAGACAGCACGCGGCGATCATAATTCTCAACCTGCCGCTTCGCCCCCTCCCCCAGCGTTTCCCGAAGGCCATATTGCGTACACCGCCTTCGGCGCGATTGCTCGCGCGAGCCTGCCGAGCCCCCAGCGGGACCATGGCCTTGTCGCTGATGATTTTCGCGCGTTTATGCGCCAACGTGACATCGCCAGAGATGCACCGAACATAGCGCAAATATTTGCGACCTTCTGCTCGAAGCAACGCGCGGCCAGCTGATTGGGCGGCAAGCGACCGAATCTGTTGATAGACCTGAAATCGAGCGCGCCGATCGCCTGGACCACTGGGCGTCACTAGACGGTACTTCAGGAACGGCTCTGAGGGGCACACTCACGCACCCCAATGGGCCAGGGCTCCGTGTAACGCCGCGGGCCGAATGCCCGCGCAAGCCTGCGACCCTCACCATTCCATGATTATGCTACACGTTCCTGAAGTACCGCGTTGATCACCACCAACGACCTCGAGGCAGTTAGGAGAGTGGGCTAGCCCCCTGCCCTCCCTCCCCACCACGCTGGGTGCACGCGTGCCGCTGCTCCAGCATCCACTTGATCCCAGAGGATCAGCGTGCGGGAGACAAGCCCCCAGATGGAGTGCCACCTCGACGTACCCTAGCGGACCACTGCGCCCCACCTCATGTTGCGAGAAACAGGCCCTTCAGAACTGAGCATTCTAGCGAGCCAATCGGTCAAACTCACACCGTTCCCGATATACCGAAGACCGCATCAGCCCTCCCCCTCTCCCCCTCCCTCGCCCTCGCCCTCGCCCTCGCCCTCGCCCTCGCCCTCGCCCTCGCCCTCGCCCTCGCCCTCGCCCTCGCCCTCGCCCTCGCCCTCGCCCTCGCCCTCGCCCTCGCCCTCGCCCTCGCCCTCGCCCTCGCCCGCAGAATGCCATGACGCTGGGTCGGTCAAGCAACAGAAGTCCACAACGGGGCGCGTGGGCTGTGCCCACGGACGACGTGACCTGAAACGAACGATCGAAGAGCCATGGGTCGGCATGGGCGATGCGCGCAGATGCAGGAAGGAATCTTTTGGAAAGCGTTGAGTTGGCGCGCGAGTTCTAAGCCGGCGGGCAGGGCAGGGCAGGGCAGGGCAGGGCAGGGCAGGGCAGGGCAGGGCAGGGCAGGGCAGGGCAGGGCAGGGCAGCAGTCAAGCTCCGCCTCGTGTTTGGCAACGGTAAATGCCAGCACATCCGCAAGGTTACTTCGGGTGGAATTTCATTGCGTGGGTCGCTGAAATAGGCGCCAGCATTCTTGGACCGGAAAAGCTGCATCATGATCCATGAAGCCGACACCGGGCCGTTCCTGAAGTACCGCGGTGGTTCCTGTTCTCACGTTCAATTTGCGGTCCGGACCGTTCAATATGCGTCGGGTGCATCCGGTCCGGTTCCCAAAGTACCGATCGTTTGCCTGAAAAAGACCGCGCCTCCCTGCTCCAGAGCCGATTTGGAGGCGAAAACATGCTCGTAGTCACACTACTGGAGCAGTGCCTGTTCGCGAGCCTCTGGCTTGCGTTCCTGAAATACCGAGACGCATTGGACCTTTGCGTTCAGCCTCTCAATCCACGTCGTAAGCCGGCGCTCCAAATGATGGAGAAAAGGAGCAAATTTAGCTGCCAAAGGCCGGAAGAATGCCGAAAATGTGCCGCTCAGCGCAGCGGACTTTACCTCGTAAAAGATATTTTACGAGGGTGTGAGCGCCGATCCCCGGGCGTCACAACACGGTACAACGGGAACGGGAGAAAACCTATGCCACGTGCGGAATCGCGGTACTTCGGGAACGCGTGCTCGGTACATCAGGAACCGAATCACGGGTGATTGGGAACAGGCAACGGGTACTTCAGGAACGATTCGACGGTATTTCAGGAACAGAGGCATTCTCGCGACTCACTATAAAATCACGAGTCGCTGGCATCTCACGGCTGCGCTAACCTTCTATCCCTATCTCTAAAGGAACTAACGGTGCCTGCGGCACTATCCTTTCCGGAAAAATGGACTGGATCTGGTAACAGGAAAATATCGCCTGGGCTGTCAAATCTCAGCACCTGAGCCGCCAACCTCTACAATGGAGGCATCGTCGGTCAGGGCGCTCACGGTAGCTAGTGTAAACTTCGGACTGGTCGGCGGCACGATGAGGCAAATGTTGTTCCTCCAATTGCGCAATCCGATCTTCTCTCTCGACAGTCGCGAAAGGGCAGGGGAGGGGCCAGGCGGCAACGGATCTCCTCGGCGTGATATCCGTTCTCGTGGAGGGCCGAAGCCGTACCGACCCTCCTCCACGACGACGGGGCCTGGATGCGACGATCTGCGACCGCTCCTCGAGAAAGCAGTTGTGCCCGCACTGGAATTTTCCCGACAACGTGGCCCAGAAAGCCCTGCATGAGTGCGTATCCGGCCGCACTCTTGTAAGTCCCCGAGATCACAAACATCCACGTCATCCGAAAGATCTCGTTTCCGGCCGGCAAGCATGAGAATATTCTGAACCGGGCCCCAACCTCGGCCGCCCGAGCTCACTAGGCAGTCGTCAAACGCGACATCCGTCGCCGCATGAATAACCGAAATTCGATCCGCTTATAGCCGAGCCGGGGTGAGGTGCTGCCAATGACTGGGGTGCGGGGTAGAACGCCGCAGGACGTCCACTGATCTCGAGCCTGCGATTTTCTTACCCGTACGGTTCCGGAGACCTGATGCTCGATGTTGCCGCGTGTGAGGACTTCGATGAATTTGCTCCTCTTGCTCAACCTCGCGAGCCAGGAGCGGATCATATGTGGAGAGTGTTTTTTGCGTGCCATCAAGGGGCAAAGGGTTCGAACGCATCATGCCCGCGGGGACATCGAGGTACCCGAGCCGGCAGATCTGGATGCAGCAGCGGGACTGCCGCGAGATATGGGAAGAGGATCCTCGGTCCCCTAATCCAACTGCGCGGACCGACGACATGGCAATTGCGTAGCGTTTAGCATGGTTTCTGCACAGGATTTCAAGGGGGCCAAATGGGATGCGGTGTTGGCAATTGCCAGAAAGCAAACAACTGCCGCGCCCCCGCGATGAGCTCCCGATTATCGACGAATGCCAGACCGAAACGCACGACAGCCGCTGGAGGTCTGTCGATGTGGCCTTGCGCTCTCGTCAGACACCAGTTGAATTTGGAAGCTTATCGAGCGCACCAGCGACCCTGACCGGAAGGCGATCTTCCTGAACGTTTTTTCTGCAAACTGAGTTGCGGTGTAAAGTGCGAACGGCTCCGCCTTGATATTGGCTCGCTCCTCCCTTTGGGGAGGGCGCCAAAGCGCTTGGCAATCTATGGAGGTAGGTTCCACCTCGCCTGCGGAAACGCAACGCAATCGAAAGGACTGAGGCATCGACTTAGAGGAAGATAGGTTCGGCGGAACAAATCGGGAAATAGCGCTATTTTGCCCCAGGAGCTGCGCTGAGCGCATCAGGGGTGCGTTATGCATCCGAGGTCATCTATCCGCTCTAAAGCGCCCCAGCGGGCTTCTCAGGGGAATGGTGAGTTCGCCAAAAATGGGTTGAAATGGCGCTCGAACCCGGACACGCAGCCTCAAGCACGCTGATAACTGGATTTGGCCGGGGAAATCCCAAAGTTGCGAATGTGGGACCAGTGGAGCCACCCTGGCCTTCCCAGGTCTGACTTGATGGCATGATCGAACCCCGTAGCGTTCGGCAACCGAGAACTCCACATGGATGCCCTTTGAAGACGCCGGAACTGACGATGACCTGACACCTCCATTGCGACGTGCCATTCGCCCGCATGAATGTGGTATTGATCTCGCCGCTTGCTGGGATATCACAGCGACCTTGGCCATCTCCGAGCGATGACCCAGGTATTGCGCCGCGTGGAGTGCGAATAGCGAAGGGGCTAGCGTTCCGCGAGGGTCTATCCTGCCGACAGGGCGAACACGAACCGGGAGGACCTCGCGGCTGACCGCGTGGGAGCGATGTTCTCCTTCGAAGAGAGGAGGGTCTTTTGTGCGGACAGGGATGGCGTCGTGTCGGAAGGCGTGTGCGCGCGCAAATCATCGGGCAACTTTCGCGATCCGTTACAGCACTGCGCGCTCCCCGCGCTTATACATTCGGCGATAAGTCAGTCGGAGGCTGGCCGCATCCACCGGTGATGGCATTCCGCGTCTTTGGGCATCGGTGCTAGCATATCGCGATGCGGGCTATCGTCCCGATGTCAGCTGACGCATCGTGCATGCTGGCCCCATGCTGTACCCTCGACATGCCAAAAAAGGGCGGTAATCTGCGCTTTTCCCCGTGATGATAAGCTAAACCCATATCGATATACATCGTCTTGGACGCTATTAATACGGACATGTGATAATTGCACTTATTGCAGAACCATATCGCACGGGTTAGGTAGCTCCAAACCGGCTGTCGGTTTCAGGATACGACCGGACTCTCCGTCACCGCTGATTTTTGGGCAGCTGCTCTGGAAGAATACGGCCGGATTCCGGGAAGAATACCGTCGGACACTTGCACCCTTCGCCGCAGAGTTCCGGCGTTTTCAGCGACCCTACCTAACCGTATCCGCAGGCTGCGACGGGACGGGGCAGGGGCCTTTCTGAACGTCTGAATGCCTGGCTCAAATGGATGGGTGTTAGAGGCCCGATCCGCTCTGGGGCGATGGTCATCGGCCGCCAAAGCACTTATCATACGGGGGCAACCGAACGGTTGCTCCCGTTATATGGATTGTGAAAAATGACTTTGATTGGCTACGCCCGCGTATCCACCGATGAACAGGACACGGCGGCGCAGCTGGATGAGCTGCGGCGGGCAGGCTGCGTGACGATCCTGGAGGACCGGGCTAGCGGTGGAAGCCGGAGCCGGCCGAGCTTGGTTCGAGCGCTCGCCGCCGTGGGGCAGGGGGATACGTTGGTGGTCGTCCGCATCGACCGGCTCGCACGCTCGCTTTCGCATTTGCTCGAGATCGTGGACACGCTGCGGGCCAAGGGCGCCTATTTTCGCTCGATCAACGATCCGATCGATACGGGCAGCCCCCAGGGGATGCTGATGACGCAGATGCTGGGCGCTTTTGCAGAGTTCGAGCGCGCGCTGATCCGAGAGCGCACGCGCGCCGGCCTTAAGGCGGCGGTGGCAAGGGGCGCCAAACCCGGAAACCCCAAGATGCGTGCTCGGGATCCCGGAGCCATTGACGACCTGCGGCACACTTTGAAGGCGCGTCATCTCCATGAGCTGATCGACGGACGGTCTCGCTGGCTCCCTCTCGTCCAGAGACTGCGGCCCGCATTGCCTTGGGCATTAGTGCTGCGCCATGTTCGGGCAGTCAGGCCGCCGGTCCGGACATTTACCGAACGCACGCTCGTGAAGGCATGCCGAACGTTGGTCGAGGCCGGCTATGCCAGTCCTGAAATCCTGCAACCCGCTCCGCGGCTTTCGCCAGACAGCCGGGTGGCGCTTCTCGTTGCCGACAGGGTCAAAACCGATCCGGAAGCGACCCTGGCCGAGATCGCCGCGTGGCTGAGCAAGGATTTACGGGAACCGACGCCGCGAGGAGGGATGACCTGGTCACCTGAAGGCGTTCGGCGCGTCATTGCGCGGGCTCGCGGCCTCGGCCTACTGCTCGCTCAGCCGAAAAACGCCATGAATGGCCATGATTGAGATCTATCGCGCCGGGAGCGGTCTTTCCGGACACGCCCCATTGCAGTCATTCCATCGACCTGTAATCAAGCAGCATGAACTCGATGCTTTTCCTCATGCTTGCTGAGATCATGACCGTGCGATCTGTACCGATTGACGCGGTTCGCATCGAGGCAGAAGAGGCAGCCGACGCCGATGTGCTGCGTTCTCTTCATGAAAATGGTGATGTGCCCAGCATCTCCCGTCCTGTGGACGTTCGCTTCGTGGGCGGCGCTGCGGAAATTGGTAGGTTGCAGAACGCGGTAGGCGCTTTGGGATGGCGTATCCTTCAGCGGGTACCCCTCGATGGTGGCCAAGAAGCTCTCGACGTGCAGCGAGATCAGACAACGGACAGGGCGGCGATACTAATGCTGACGAAAGCGGCGCTGAGTCTCGAAGCGCAGTTTGCGGTGAGATACGATGGCTGGGGCACCGTCGCCACTAAGCGGTAAACGTCCGCTTCCCACCGAGGCTGTGTGAAAACGCGGTGATCTGCTATGTTTTATGCCTGTTTGGGAAGGCGTGAGATGGGGCGTTTCATCGAGGGTTGTGATCGGCGGGAGGTTCAGCTTCTGCCGGACTGCATTGACGATTACGTTGCCGAGGACAGCCAGGTTCGGGTGATCGACGTGTTCGTCGACGAGCTGGACTTGTCAGCGCTAGGCTTTGGCGATGCGGCGGCGACAGGCCGTCCGGGGTACCATCCGGCAACGATGCTCAAGCTCTACCTCTATGGCTATCTCAACCAGGTGCAGTCGAGCCGCCGGCTTGAACGCGAGGCTGGACGCAATCTGGAGCTGATGTGGCTGACAGGCAAGCTGGCGCCCGACTTCAAGACAATCGCAGACTTCCGCCGCAACAGCGGCGAGGCGATCCGGGCGAGTTGCCACCGGTTCGTGGTGTTGTGCCGCGAGCTGGGGCTGATCGCTGGCGGCACCGTGGCGGTGGACGGCAGCCGGTTCAAGGCGGTGAACACGCGCGACAGGAACTTCACCCCTGGAGCAATCCGACGGCGGATGGAGCAGATCGAGGCGAGCATCGAGCGTTATCTCGGCCTGCTCGACACTGCTGACCGGCAGGAGGACGTGGTGGCGCAGGTCCGCACCAAGCGACTTGGCGAACGGCTCGAGGCGCTACGTCGCCAGATGCGCGAGCTTCAGGAGATGGAGCGTGTGGTGGCGGACGCACCTGACCGTCAGATCTCGCTGACCGACCCGGATGCACGGGCGATGGCAAGTGCCGGGAAGGGAACGGGGCTGGTCGGCTACAACCTCCAGGCGGCGGTCGATGCCGACAGTCACATGATCGTGGCGCATGAGGTGACAAATGTCGGTCATGACCGCTCGCAACTGGCGAACATGGGCCGCAAGGCACGCGCGGCGATCGGATCGAACGAACTGACCGTACTTGCCGACCGCGGCTACTTCTCAGGCGTCGAGGTGCTGGCCTGCGAGGAAGAAGGCATTACCGCGATCTGTCCCAGGCCGCTTACCTCCGGAGCCAAGGCTGACGGACGGTTCGGCAAGCAGGACTTCCGCTACGAGCAGGCCACAGACAGCTATCGCTGCCCTGCGGGAGAAACGCTCCCCCGCCGCTTTACCACAGTCGAACATGGCCTGCGGCTCCATGCCTACTGGTCCAGTCATTGCGGCGTTTGCACGATCAAGCCGCAATGCACGACCGGCAAGGAACGGCGGATCAAGCGGTGGGAGCACGAACACGTGATCGAGACGATGCAGGCAAGGCTCGAGCGCATGCCCGACGCCATGCGCGTCCGACGACGAACCGTCGAACACGTGTTCGGCACAATCAAGGACTGGATGGGAAGAAGCCACTTCAAGACCCGGACCCTGGAGAAGGTCGGAACTGAAATGAGCCTCCACGTCCTCGCCTATAACATGAAGCGCGCGATCAACATGCTCGGCGCCCCGAGGATGATCGCGGCGATGAAAGGCTGAGCCGAAGGAGCCACCACGCGCCTGCTACTTCAAAAACAGACAACGCGTTTTCACACAGCCTCCACCCAAAATTGCCGATCAGCGAAGTTCCGGATACGCCCGATGCTGTTGAAAAAGTTGGTCTTGCGCTCGCGGTGAGCGTCTGATTCAGCATCTGGATGCTGAAGGATGCCAAGCGATGATGGGCGAGCGCCGAGTCGCGCAGGAGACCTTGTTCTACGACTTCAGCCTGGATCGGTACGTCCCTGCCGATCATCTGCTTCGGGCGATCGACCGGTTCGTGGACTTGTCGGCCATGCGTGAGCACCTGCAGGGTTTCTACAGCGCGATCGGTCGCCCCTCGATCGATCCTGAGCTGATGCTGCGGATGCTGATCGTGGGGTACTGCTTCGGCATCAGGTCGGAGCGCCGGCTGTGCGAGGAGGTACATCTCAATCTGGCTTACCGCTGGTTCTGCCGCCTGGATCTCGAGGGCGACGTGCCGGATCACTCGACCTTCTCGAAGAACCGCCATGGCCGGTTTCGCGAGAGTGATCTGTTCCGCCAGCTGTTCGAAGCCACCGTGCGGCGCTGCATCGAAGAAGGACTGGTCGGAGGCGACGGCTTCGCTGTCGATGCCAGCTTGATCCGGGCCGAAGCCAATCGGCAAATCTATGTCGAGGGCACGCAGGGCCTACCCGCCGATCAGCCAAGGCGGGCCGTTGAGGAGTACCTCGCCGTTCTCGATGATGCAGTCTTCGGCGGGGCAACTCCGGTCGAGCCCAAGCGCGTCTCGCCTGTCGATCCAGCGGCCCGCTATACTGCGGCGCACGGCGGGCGCGCCGATTTCTGCTACTCCACCAACTACCTGATCGACGTCGACAACGCGGTGATCGTGGATGTCGAGGCGAGTACGGCGGTGCGCCAGGCGGAGGTTACCGCCGCCAAGCGGATGATCGAGCGGGCGGCAGACCACCATGGCCTATGGCCGCGCAAGCTGATCGGCGACACCGGCTACGGCTCTGCCGGCATGCTCGCCTGGCTCGTGCACGAGCGTGGCATCGAGCCGCACGTGCCCGTCTTCGGCAAGTCTGCCAGGAGCGATGGTGCGTTCGAGCGCAGCGACTTCACGTTCGATCACGAGGATGACAGCTACACCTGCCCGGCCGGCAAGCGCCTGCGTCCACGCAACCGCAACTTTGCCTCGCCACGACCAGAGGCCGACAAGGACGGCTTCATCCGCTACCGAGCCCGGCAGCAGGACTGCAGCGGTTGCGCTCTCAAGCCGCGATGCACGCCCATCCTGCCGTCTCGCAAGGTGACCCGGTCGATCCACGAAGGCGCACGCGATCTGGCTCGGACCCTGTCGCAAGAAGACGAATGGATCGCCTCGCGCCGCGAGCGCAAGAAGGTCGAGATGCTGTTTGCTCACCTGAAGCGGATTATGCGGCTCGACCGGCTGCGATTACGCGGACCAAACGGTGCCCGGGATGAATTCCACCTCGCTGCCGCCGCCCAGAACCTGCGCAAGCTCGCCAAGATCAGCCTCGCCGGGCAGCCGGCGATGACATGAGGTCCGGCATCTGCGCTGGTCCGCTTCAATCAGCAACAACCGTATCGACCAAAAAGCGACTTTTCCAACGGCATCGGGACAATGATGTCGGACATGTTTACTCCCCGGATTCGCTTCACCGGGATAACGCTCGGATACCAGATCGGCGCGGCGCTGGTTAGCGGTACGGCGCCGATGGCCGCGACGCTCCTTCTCCGCATGAATGGCGGGAACTGGCGGTTCGTCACGCTTTACACAATCGGCTCTGCGGCGGTGTCCTTTGGGGCAGTCATCGGCTGGCTGAGGTTCGCCCATGCCACTCCGCCGCGAAGGCCTGTCGCTTCCAACTAGGTGCATTCGGCCGAGACAGGGCGTGGTGAGCGCCATGGTTCTTGATCTGCCCCCACCGATTGTACCGATTGGAGTGTTAGTCATAGTCTCTGGGCCACTCAGTGGGGGCAGATCATTTTGCCTGATGACAAAGGCGATCGTCGCCTCTCGAAGTATTACGGTCTTACTTTCGCATTTGCCGCGAACGCCTCAATATCCGACGAGTGACAAACGCACGGCTAGCAGATGCGCTTTGATCAGATCGGCAGCTTTGGCTGCGTCGCGTTCGCCCAGCGCTTCCACGATGCCCCGGTGCTGATGCTGGTAGGTCTCGCGCCGGTCAGGAGTGACCGTGCGCTCCTTCAGTTTCATCCATTCGGGCTGATGGCGAGCCATGTTGATCGCTTCGTACAATCCGGACAGCAGTTCGTTCTTCGCCGAGGCGATGATCACTTCGTGCAGCTTTCCGTCCCAGATCTCGAATTCGGGAACGTTCGGCGCGGCCTCCGCGCGGTCGAGGCATTCACGCATCAGCGCTATGTCCGCCGACGATGCCCTGGTTGCGGATAGCGAGGCGGCCCATGGCTCAAGCACGAGTCGCACTTCCATGACTTCGGCAGGGCTGGCGCCGATCACCCGGTCGAGCAAAGCCTGCGCGTCGGAGACGGGTCGCGTCTGGACATCGGCGACGAAGGATCCCCGGCCGATGTGGCGCACGATCTTGCCCTGGTCCTCAAGCGCCTTGAGGCCTTTGCGCAAGGTATTGCGCGCAACGCCGAACTCTTCCTCAAGTTCGCGTTCGGTCGGAAGCCGGAAACCCGCCTGCCATGTACCGTCGGCGATACGGCTCTCGATGCGGCCCACGATCTGCGACACCGCCTCAGCGGCGCGGGCTCTCACATGGCTAGGTGCGACAGGTAAGACGTGATCCATTCGTGATCCAATACGGCAGTTCCGCCATTAAATCAAGATACCATTCCTAAACCACTTGACGAAATATCCGAATCGCGAGCATATTGGTTCACGAGGTCAAGCTGATTGGCTCATTATTGGTTTAGGAGAGAGTGCATGAAGTTCGCAACCCTCACTGTCGAAGGACAGGAGATCGTCGCTGCCATTTCGCCCGATGCGGACCACTACTGGCCGCTTGAGGAATTGGTGGGGCGACCCATTGCAACCATGGTCGACCTGATCCGCGCCTATGACGAGGTGAAGGCTCAGCTCAAGCCCAACGGCGGCGCACGCAGCCTTGCCGGGGTCAAGATCAACGCGCCGATCCTGCCGCTGCGCAACATCATGTGCGTCGGCAAGAACTACTTCGCGCATGCCCACGAGTTCACCAAGAGCGGTTTCGACAGCTCGGCCAAGGACATGAGCGAGGCGATCCCGGCCGCGCCCATCATCTTCACCAAGGCTCCCGAGACGGTGATCGGCACTGGCGACGACATGCGCTATCCCACCGGCCTGTCGGACAGCATCGACTACGAAGCGGAACTGGGCGTCGTCATAGGCAAGGCTGGGCGCGGTATTTCCAAGGCCGACGCGCTGGATCACGTGTTCGGCTACACCATCATCAATGACATGACCGCACGTGACCTGCAGTCGAAGCACAAGCAGTGGTTCATCGGCAAGTCGCTCGACACTTTCTGCCCGATGGGCCCGTGGCTTGTCAGTGCGGATGAAGTGGACGTGACGAACCTCGACCTCAAGTGCTGGGTCAACGGCGAGCTGCGCCAGGATGCCAACACCGCTGACCTGATCTTCGACGTGCCCACGCTCATCGAGACGCTTTCGGCCGGGCTTACCCTGCAGCCGGGCGACGTCATCGCCACCGGCACGCCTGCCGGCGTCGGCATCGGCTTCGAGCCACCCAAGTACCTGGCTCGCGGCGACGAAGTAGCAATCGAGATCTCCGGTCTTGGTCGTCTATCGAACGTGCTGGTCTGAGCGATGGCTGGCATTTTCATCGAAAGCACCGGCGCGGGCGAGCCGATCCTGTTCATCCATGGCCTTGGAGGAACGAGCAACGTGTTCGCCCCGCAGGTGGGGGTTCTCTCCCGGTTCTTCGCCTGCCACCGGTTCGATCTTCCCGGCGCCGGGCTTTCGCCCTCGTCGGGCGAGAACACCATCGAAGCGCTGGTCGATGCGACGATCGGCGTCATGGACACGCTCGCGCTTTCGGGCCCGGTCCATGTCGTCGCCCACTCGATGGGTACCGTGGTCGCCCAGCATCTCGCCCTCAAGGTCCCCGACCGGGTCGCAAGCCTGTCGTTGATCGGTCCGGTCCACGCTCCCGGCGACCCAGGTCGCGCGGCGATCAGGGACCGGGCCGCCAAAGTCCGGGCCGATGGCATGGCGTCTATCGCCGACGCGATCGTCACTGGTGGTACGTCGCTCGAAACCCGCGCGGCCCGGCCCGAGGTCGCGGCTTTCGTGCGCGAGATCATCATGCGCCAGGATGCCGAAGGCTATGCGCGGCACTGCGAGGCGCTTGCGGGCGCTCAAGCAGCCGATGTTGCGCGGATCGAAGTCCCGGTGCTGTTGGTCACGGGTGACGAAGATAATACCTCGCCGGCACCCGCCTCCACGGCGCTTACGGCGAAATTTCCCGATGCGGACCTGGTCATCCTGGGACGCACGGGACACTGGACGACGTTCGAACGCGCAGGGGAGGTGAGCGATGCCATCGTCAACTTCCTCTTTTCCCAGCAGCTGTGATGCGAGCCGGTGGCCTCCTTTGTCCCGCCACCGGCATGGCTGAAGGTTTGCACCACCTGCGATCGCTATGCCCCTGTCCAGGGGGGCATAGGCGATCGGCTGGCCGACGCGCTGGAACGCGCGTCGCAGGAAATGGCCGCTGGAGGGCGTTTGTCCTTCAGGCGGGTGCCGTGTCTCTCCGGATGCAAGCAGCCGGGAAATATCGCGCTTGGCGCCTCCGCCAAGGTCAAGATGAGGATCAATCGAGTCACGGCCGAGGACGCCGCAGACCTGATACGCCTCGCAGAACTCTACGCGGCGTCGCCCACGGGCGACGTCCCTGAAGAAGACTGGCCGCCGGCGCTCCAGGGGCATCTGGCGACTTTCATCAAACCCCGCCCTACAAGCGGATAACGCGCAGCGAATACTCCGACGGAAAAGATCGGAAATTCAGCGCCCAAGGAGAAGATGCAGTGGCTACCACGCTGTTCAAGAATGTCCGGGTGCTCGATAGCACCGGAGAGAAGCCTTACGCTGGCGACGTGCTGATCGACGGCAATCGCATTGCCAAGGTCGAGCGCAATCTCAACGTCATCACCGGCGAAAACCATCGTGTCATCGAAGGGCATGGCATGACGCTGATGTCCGGCCTGTGCGATGCACACACGCATTTCAGCTGGATCGACCAACCCACGCTCGATGCGATCGGCATGCTGCCGGTCGAGGAGCATATCCTAGAAGCGGCTCGCTCGGCGGCCACGTATCTCGACATGGGCTATACCATGTGCATGGGGGCGGCCGCTGCCAAGCCGCGTCTCGATGTCGTGATCCGCAACTACATCAACGCCGGAAAGATCCCCGGACCGCGCTATTACGCGGCCAGCACTGAGATCGCCACCATCGGGGGCCTCGGCGACCTCAATCCCAGCCATGTCGCGGCCTATACCTTCGTCGAGGTCATCAACGGCCCGATGGAAATGCGGCGTGCGGTCCGCAAGTTCCTCAAGGAGGGCGTCGACAACATCAAGCTGAACCTGTCGGGCGAGAACATCACCGGCATGGAAGCGGAGCGCACGCCCATGGCCGACGACGAGGTCTACGAGGCCGTGACCGAGGCCCGCCGCAAGCCGGGCACGCGCATCTGCGCGCATGCCCGCTCGAACGAGAGCGTTTTGCAGTGCCTCAAGTACGGCATCGACATGATCTATCACGCCAGCTTCGTCAGCGACGAGACGATCGAGTTGTTGGCAGCCGCGCGCGACAAGCACTTCGTCGGGCCCGGCGTCGCCTGGCTCTACCAGACTTGCTACAATGCCTCCGACTGGGGCGTGACCCCCGAAGTCGCACTCGCGATGGATTATCCGCGCGAGCTCGAGGCGTGCATCGCGGGCGTCAAGAAGATGAAGGCGGCCGGCGTGCGGCTGGTGCCCGGCGGCGACTACGGCTTCGCCTGGACCCCGCATGGCACGTACGCCAAGGACCTGGAATACTTCGTGGATCTGTTCGGCTTCACGCCGATGGAAGCGATCATCTCGGCAACGGCGCTGGGCGGCGAAGTCATGAAGATGGGTCACGAGCTGGGCCAGGTGAGGGACGGTTTCCTCGCCGACCTCATCCTCGTCGACGGCGATCCGTTGGCCGACATCACCATCCTCCAGGATCGCACGCGCATCATGTCGGTGATGAAGGACGGCGTGTTCCACCGCGAGCCTGGCGTTCCGGCGGTGAGCCGCCTCGCACTGGCGAGCTGAAGATCCGGCCGGCAGCGCCGCTGCCGGCCATCCACACGTCGAAACAATGGCCTTGGCCTGCGGGAGCGACCCGCAGGTCCTGGAAACACGCGCGCTGACAACAGCGCCATCAATGGGAGAGAAACTATGCCTGGAATGCGATGGAAAGCTGCGGCCGTGACCGCTGCAATGCTGGCTTCGCTCGGAACGGCCCACGCGGATTCGGTCAACCAGCCCGGATTCACGCTCGGGTTTCCTGTCTATGCGGATCTGCCCGAAGGATTGTACCTGGCCATGATCCCGGAAACCGGTGTGCGTGATGGGGATCCTGACGTCACGCTTTCCGCGCTGACGCCCTTCTTCTTCTACCAGTCGCCGCTGAAGATCGCCGGGGCCCGCATCGCGCCGGTGTTCTCGCCGATCTACCTCGACGTGAAGGTCAAGAACGGCCCGCGCACCTCGGGCTTCTACAATACTTACGGCGGTGTCCAGGCGACCTGGCAACTGGGCGGAGGGTGGGGCGCGGGCGCCCGCGTAGGCGCGTTCATCGAGCAGGACGGGAAGCTCGCCAAGCACTTCACCACGCTCGACACGCGGTTTGGCGCGACCTATCTCAAGAACGGCACGCATTTCACCGCCAATTTCAACTACGGCCGGCCGCTCGAAGGCAAGGTCAAGACCGCCCCCGACTACATGAACCTGGACGTTACGTATTCACGCCATGCCGGCCCGGTGGAATATGGCGCGGTCGCGTTCGGCTCGACCGATCTCAATCGCCCGTTCGACGGCTACGCCAAGCAGCGGCAGGTCGCGGTAGGGCCTTTGCTCGGCTACGATTTCAAGAGCGGAATCTCGGTGCAGCTTCGTGCTACCGCCGACGTCTACCAGCGCAATTACGGCGGGAGCGACAAGCGTATCTGGTCCACCATCGCGATTCCTCTATTCATGGCGAAGTAGGTTTTCAAGCGCCGCCACCTGCGGTGCTGTTCGCAGCATCGCGGGAGACAAGTTCGACTTGAGAGAGAGGAGGGTCCCCTGGATCCCGCCCATATTGCACCGCTGCTCGGTGCCGGATTGTGGGCGGGAGCCCAGAATGCCCTGGCTGGCGGCGGCTCGTTCATCACCATTCCGGCCTTGATGCTGGCAGGTCTGGACGCCCGGTCCGCCAATATCACGTCGTCGGTGGCGCTTTATCCCGGACAAGTCGCCACCGGGGTTTCGGGGCGGTCGATGGTCGCGGGGACGTCCACCCTGTCGTTCCGGGCTATGGCCGTCATCGGCCTGATCGGTGGCGCGCTGGGCTCGGCATTGCTGCTGCTGACGCCGGGAGCAACGTTCGAGGGCTTGTTGCCCTGGCTGGTGCTGTTCGCAACGGCCATGTTCGGCTGGTCGGCTTTCGGCCGCGCGCAAACCAAGACCCCGCGTCAACCGGTCGCGCGGTGGGTCGCGATCGTGCTCCAGGGCACGATCTCCGTGTATGGTGGCTACTTCGGGGGAGGGCTTGGCTTTCTCATGGTCGCATCGCTCAGCCTGGTGGGGCTGACGGCCCGTGCCGCATCCGCGAACAAGAATGCGCTGGCGGCCGTGATAAACACCAGTTCGCTGATCGTCTTCCTGTTCTCGCCCGGCCTCGTCTGGGTTCCGGCGCTGCTGCTGGCGGCAGGCGCGGTGGCGGGCGGTGTCGCTGGTAGCTGGATGCTGCGACGCGTGCCGGAGCGGGCCTTGCGCATCGTGGTCATGTGCATCGGGATGGTCTTGACGATCGCGCTCTTCATTCGCGCATACTGAACATCTGAAGAGAATACGTACCGAGAGAAATCTGGCGGGATGGCGGAAATGCCATATAGATCGGCGTGGTATCGCTACATCGCCGCGCTGTGCGATGGTATGGTCCGATCTCGCGGGCCACTTGCCCGGCACAGCAGGAGAGAACCCATGGCCGAACACATTTTTACGCGCGAGGAAGCCATCGCGATTGGTGACCGTCTGGCGGTGGACTGGAGCCGGTACGACGTCGAGCAGTTCCGCCTCGGTCTTGGCGTGGAACTGGAGCACGGGATCGAGAATCCCGCGACCAACGTGACCAACGACGACCTCGACGTCACCGCCAAGATCGCGATCGCCCACCTCAACGATCTCCCCGACTACTACACCCGGCTTTACCGCATGTTCGCCGAAGCCGGGTACGAGGCGACCGTTCGCTGACGATGGCCGTACTGTCATCAGACGGTACGGCCATCGTGCCGGATCTCTGCGCATTCCTGGCTATATTGCCGAAAGCGCTTCGTGGTCAGGCCCCCATTGCACCGTGCTCGTTGAGCATAGGGAAGCCGCGCTGGTGCCAGACGGGATAGGAAGCCGGCGCCTCGCTGGCTTTGTCGAGGCGAGCGACCTGTTCGGGCGTAAGCGCCCATCCGACGGCACCGATGTTGGAAACGAGCTGTTCCTCGTTTCGTGCGCCGACGATGACATTGGCCACGGTCGGACGGCGCAGCAGCCAGTTGAGCGCGATCTGCGGGATGGTCTTGCCGGTTTCCTCGGCCACCACATCGAGGGCATCGACGATCGCAAACAGCCGCTCTTCCTCGAAATGCGGGCCGGTCCCGGCGATGTCGTGAGCGCGGGTGCCGGGCTGCGCGGGTTGACCACGGCGGATCTTGCCGGTCAGCTTCCCCCAACCCAGCGGGCTCCAGATTGTCGCGCCGATGCCCTGGTCGCGCCCCAGCGGCATCAGCTCCCATTCGTAGTCGCGGTTCAGCAGCGAATAGTAGACCTGGTGCGCAACGTGCCGGGCATAGCCATAGCGGTCGGCGACGGCCTGCGATTTCATCAAGTGCCAGCCCGAGAAGTTCGACGCGCCGATGTAGCGGATCTTGCCCTCGCGCACGAGCTGGTCGAGGGTCGACAAAGTCTCTTCGACCGGCGTGTTGTAGTCCTGCCCGTGCAGCTGCAGCAGGTCGACGTGATCGACGCCCAGCCGCTTGAGCGAGGCTTCGACGGCGGCGATGAGGTGATGGCGCGACGAGCCGTAGTCGTTGGGTCCCTCGCCGGTCGGGAAAGTCACTTTCGTCGAGATGAGGACGCGATCGCGCTTGCCCTTGATGGCCTCGCCCAGGATCCGCTCCGCCAGGCCGTCCGAATAGCCGTCGGCGCTGTCGAACATCGACACGCCGTGATCGAGACAGATGTCGATGAGGCGCGCCGCGCCGCCGGCGTCGGTCGAGCCCCAAGCCTTGAAGAAGTCGCCGCTACCGCCGAACGTCGCGGTGCCGAAGCTGAGGGCAGGGACGCGCAGCCCCGAGGCGCCAAGTCGCCGATATTCCATTTTCGTATCCTTGTTTTGTCGGGAACGTCTAGTTCATGTACCAACCGCCGTTGGCGTTGATGGTCTGGCCGGTGATGTAGCCGTTCTGCGCCAGCAGCAGCGCGATCGACGACACTTCGTCGGGTTGCCCGAACCGGCCCAGCGGGATCAGCTCGGGCTTTATACGGTCATTCCCCTTGAGCATGTCGGTTTCGATCAGGGCCGGGGCGATCGCGTTGCAGGTCACGCCTTCCTTCGCCAGCAGGCTGGCATAGCTGTGAACCAGGCCGAGGATGCCGGCCTTGCTCGCGGAATAATGCGGCCCGATGACGCCGCCGGTCTGGGCCGCGACCGATGACAGCATGATGAGGCGGCCCCAGCCACGTTCCCGCATCCCCGGCAGCACGGCCTGGGTGACGTAGAATACCGAACTGAGATTGACCCTGATCGTCTCATCCCAGTCGGCCGGCGTGACCTGATCGAGTGGCTTTGACGGGTTGATCCCGGCATTGTTGACCAGGATCGCAACCGTCCCCAGCGCCTTTGTGGCCGCAGTCACCAGGCCGGCGGCCTGCTCCGGGTCGGAGAGATCGGCCGGGATGGCGATGGCTTTACGGCCTCGCGCCTCGATTTCGCTGACCACGGCTGCAGCCTCTTCGGCGCCGCTGCGATAGCCGACGGCGACATCGGCGCCGGCATCGGCCAGCGCCAGCGCGATTTCCCGTCCGATCCCGCGCGATGCGCCCGTCACCAGCGCGACTTTGCCTTCGATGCTGTCCATCACTCGTCCTTGCTTGATATTCCTTGGCCACTATTTCACCGTCCCCCGATGAACGAGTGGCCGGACGCGTTCTCGTCGCTCGCACCTCGGCGCGTCGCCGCCTAACGCCCGTCCCACCAATCGAGGATATGCCGACGATCCTCGACGAGATCGCCCCTACCGGCGACAAGGTTCGCCGCCATATGCGCCGGATTGCCGGTGCCGGGGATGGCGCAGGTCACGGCTTCGTGGCCAATCGCGAACTTGAGCAGGACTTGCGACCATGTCGCGCAGCCGATGTCGCTTGCGAAGGGAGGCAGCGGCTCTTCGCCGATCATCTTCAGGAACCGACCCCCGCCGAAGGGCATGTTGATGATGACGGCTATGCCCCTGTCCTTCGCAAGCGGGAGGATGCGCTCCTCCGCGACTCGATCGGCCAGGGAATAATTGAGCTGCACGAAGTCGAGCCGGTGCCGGCGCATCACGTCCTCGAGTTCGCGATAAGCGCCATTGTGGTAATGCGTGACGCCGACATAGCGCGTCCGGCCGTCGGCCTTCCACCCCGCAAGCGTGTCGAGATGGACAGCGGCATCCACGAGGTTATGGACTTGCATCAGATCGACGTGGTCGGTTCGCAGAAGCTGGAGCGATTGCTCCATCTGCGCGATCCCGGCGCGGCGTCCGCGTGTCCAGACTTTCGTGGCTATGAACGTCCGGGGGCGGGCCTGTAAGTCGAACAGGACACGGCCGAGGTTGGCTTCGGCCTTGTCATACATCGGCGACGTGTCGAGCATACCGGCATCACCATCGATCAGGGTGGCCACTACGTTGCCCAGCGTTTCCAGTCCGGAGATCGGTACGTCGAAGCCCCGGTACGTGCCGCATCCGATGACCGGCAGCATTTCCCCGGACGAGGGGATTGCGCGGGTCGCCATCGGTAATGCGCTCACCGAAACAGCGGGAGAATTCTTACCCATCGCGCGCGTGTTCTCGGTTGCCAATAGCGACGACGTCACCTGCTGATCTGCCTTCTGCCAACACGCCTACGTGCCGGAGTCGCGAAGATTTCGAGCTTATAGGAGACAATGTCATAGCCCAGCTCTCTGGCAAGCCGGCTCTGGATCGCATCGATGCGTGGATCGCGAAATTCGATCACCTGGCCCGTCTCGACATCGATCAGATGGTCGTGCGGATGAGGCGGTGCGAGTTCATAGCGCGCCGGCCCGTCGCCGAAACGGTGGCGGATGACGAGTTTCAAGTCCTCGAACAACTTGACGGACCGATAGACGGTCGCAGTGCTGATGCGAGGGTCGATAGCCTGGGCACGGCGGTAAATCTCTACCACGTCCGGGTGATCGAGCGACTCCTGGAGGACTCTGGCCACCAGCCTTCGTGGCGGCGTCATGCGTGCCCCCCGGCGGGCGCAGGCTTCTTCAAGCGCTGCGATAGTGAAGCGCTGTTGCGGGCGCGGCTCGGTTGGAAGTCTGCTGTGAGATGTCATGAATGCGAATTAGAGCGAGACGCGCTCGCACTGTTAGGCCTATAAAGACAGACAATGTCGCAAACTCGCCAAACCCCTCTGGCCGAGGTTCGGGCCCCGCTTGTCGGCATGGTGACCAACCACCTGCCGGGCACGATGGACACGCATGTCCACGATGATCGCACCCAGCTTATGTATGCGGTGCGCGGCATGATCAACGTCACCACGCCCGCCGGCAGGTGGATTCTCCCTGCGGGAAGCGCGCTTTGGATCGCCGCGGGTACGCAGCACGGGCTTGTGGTGCGCCGCCCCGTCGTGCTTCATAACGTGTTCTTCAAGCCCTCGATGCGTGGATTGCCGACCTGGCGCGGTTGTACGGTGGTCAACGTTTCGCCCCTGCTGAGGGAACTCATCGCGGCAAGCATGGCGATCGCCTGGGATTATCCGCCCGATTCCGAGGAGGCCCGGTTGACCGGTGTTCTGGTCGATCAGCTCGCCGCCATGGCGAAAGCGCCGGTGGATCTGCCCGAGCCGGTCGATCCGCGTGCCGTCCGCCTCGCGCAACTCGTGCGAGAGGACGTGACGGATCGACGCCCGCTGGCCGTTCTGGCACCGCTTGTAGGTACCAGCATGCGAACCGCGGAGCGGCTGTTCGCCACGGAAACCGGCATGAGTTTCGGGATGTGGCGCACCCGACATCGGCTGATGACGGCGATCGAGTATTTGGCGGCAGGGGAAAGCGTGGCTTCGACCAGCTTCCACGTCGGCTTCGACAACCCTTCGAGTTTCATCGCGGCGTTTCGGGCGATGTTCGGGAAGACGCCCGGCACCTATTTCCAGGAAAGCCCCGCCGCTTAAGCAAGACCCCTTTTTTGGCGCAATGGCGTTATTTGATGGCACGATACCGCCATGCAATCCTACCTGCGAATGATTATCAATACTCCTGACGTGGCGACGCATCGATGCGTCCCAGGAAAGGAGTATCATGCACCAGCGCCCGGTCTATCGCATGTACAACACAGCGATCACGCGCATCGAGGATGTGACGCCGCGAATGCGTCGAGTCACTTTGTCCGGCGCGGACCTTGCGGATTTCGACAGCGACCGTCCCGGACAATGGATCAAGCTCTTCTTCGGTGAAAGCGATGAAGGCCGTGCCTTCACCATCCGCCGATGGTCCCCCGAAACCCGCGAACTGGTCGTCGATTTCGTTCGCCACGGGCATGGTCCGGCGGGCCGCTGGCTCACGGACGCCAAGCCGGGTGCCATCGTCCGGCTGGCCGGTCCACGCAGCGATTTCCGCTATCGACCCGGCCGGCAGCTGTTCCTGTTCGGCGATGAGACCGCGCTTCCCGCAATATCGGCGATCGTCGAGGACCTGCCTGCCACGGCATGGGCGATGGTGGTGATCGAGATTGCCGATCGGGCTGCGAAGCAGGAGATCCATTCCGCGGCGCCCGTGCGGTGGCACTGGATCGTGAACGCGGACGGGGAGCCTGGCGCGCCGCTGGTCGACTATGTCCGCCGTCTCATCGTTGGGCCGGAATCCGCGCAAATCTGGATCGGCTGCGAGTGCGCTGCGGCGCGAACCCTGCGAACCGGATATCGCGCGCTCGGGTTCGACAAGACCACGCTCCATGCATCGGGCTACTGGAAGAAGGGGGCAATCGAGCATGTCGACCATGATAGCGACTACTGAACGGCGCGATCGCCGACAGGATCGGACCGAAATCGGTCCTCTGGATCGTTTCGGCTTGATCCTGGGGGCAGGGGACAGGGATATCTTCGTCGCTTTCATCGCCAATCCCGATCGCGAAGGAATGGCCTTCGCAAACATGCTGCGATCATGAGCGCGGGACCGGGGCGAACGTGGCTGGCGTCGTCGAGACGCTCGGATGCCGTCGCCGGCGGGGCGCAGGACGCGCCGGGGTATCAGTTCCTCTATCGCGCCATCCGGCTCGGTTGCCGCACGGCGATCGCGATCAGCCAGAAAGTCTGATCGATCCCTCACCCAATTCGAATAATGCCAGGATAATCCAGTGCCCACCATCTACCCCGAGCCGAGCAGGACTTTCGGCGAGTACCTTCTCATTCCCAACCTTACGACGCGGCAGTGCGTACCGGGCAACGTCGACCTGCGGGTTCCGCTGGTCCGCTACTTCACGCCACTGGACGAGGCCCTGCGCGACGTCGCCGCGTCGCCGCTGACCATCAACGTGCCTTTCACCAGCGCGCTGATGCAATCGGTGTCGGACGATCGCCTGGCCATTGCCCTGGCGCGAGCCGGGGGGCTGTCCTTCATCTACGGCGGGCAGTCGATCGAGGCCCAGGCGGCGATGGTGGCGCGGGTGAAGAACTACAAGGCCGGTTTCGTCGTCAGCGATTCCAACCTCGCGCCGAACGCCACTTTGGCCGACGCCGTGGCCCTCACGCGAAACACAGGTCATTCGACGATAGCCGTCACTGACGATGGAGGAGCGAACGGTCGCTTCGTCGGCATCCTGACCAGTCGCGACTACCGGCTGAGCAAGACGTCTCCCGAAACGCCCGTTTCCCGTCTGATGACGCCAGTCGAAGCGGTCTACTGCGGGCATGCCGGGATCGACTTGTCGGAGGCGAACGATCTCATCTGGAGTCACAAGGTCAACTGCCTCCCGATCCTCGATGGTCAAGGTCGGCTTCTCCATCTCGTGTTTCGCAAGGATCACGACACGCATCGCGACCATCCGCTCGAGAACGTCGATGCCGACAAGCGGCTGATCGTCGGTGCCGCGCTCAATACCCGCGACTATCGCACGCGCGTGCCGGCGCTTCTGGCGGCCGGCGCGGACATCTTCTGCCTCGATTCGTCCGACGGCTATTCCGAATGGCAGGCCGATGCCATCGCCTGGATCAACGAGACTTATCCGGGCCGCGCTTACGTCGGGGCGGGCAACGTCGTGGATCAGGAGGGCTTCCGCTACCTGGTCGACGCCGGCGCTGACTTCGTCAAAGTGGGTATCGGTGGCGGTTCGATCTGCATCACGCGCGAGCAGAAGGGTATCGGCCGAGGCCAGGCCTCCGCGGTGCTCGACGTGGCGGAAGCGCGCCTTGCCTATTTCCGCGAAACGGGCGTCTACGTGCCGTTGTGCTCGGACGGCGGCATCAGCCAGGATTATCATGTCACCGTGGCGCTTGCGATGGGTGCCGATTTCGTGATGCTCGGCCGCTATTTCGCGCGGTTCGACGAAGCACCCGGCAGCAAGGTGCAAGTCAACAACCAGATGATGAAGGAATACTGGGGCGAGGGCAGCAACCGGGCGCGAAACTGGGAGCGATACGACCATGGTGCCGGTGAAGGCCCGTCGAAACGGATGATCTTCGAAGAGGGGGTCGACAGCTACGTCCCTTATGCGGGCAAGCTGAAGGACAATCTCGATGCGACCCTTGCCAAGCTGCGGTCGACCTTGTGCAACTGCGGCGCGTTGTCAGTCGGTGAACTGCAGGCGCGCGCGCGCCTGACCGTCGCCTCGGCGATCAGCATTCGCGAAGGCGGTGCCCACGACGTCGTGGTGCGAGATGGATGCGGGGACAGCGACACCCCCTGATGGCTGACGCGGTGCCGGAGTCACGAGGCATGCCGGCACCGCTTTTGAATCTTACAGCGGCGGGATGACCTTGTCCGCGCGCAGCTGGGAGAACTGCTGGTCGGTATCGATGCAGGGGTGGAATCCGGCCTGACGCGCCTTGATCGTGCTGCTGATATTGTCGAATCCGCTGGCGAAGATGAAGTCGCCGAAAGGCCACGATGCGACCAGTTCGTAAGGGATCGGCCTGATGTCACCGCGCGCTGCCATGCGCCCCCAGATGGGCCCCTTGTCGGTCATGTACGTTGCCAACGGCATGGGTATGGGGTCGGCCCATTCCATGTCGAACATCCTGGCGATCTTGGGCCACATGTGCTGCCAGCGGAAATAATCGCCGTTGGTGATGTTGAAGATCTCGTTCTTCGCAGCGCCGCTGGTTCCTGCCCAGTCCGCCGCCTGCGCGAGGATATCGGCCGAACTGACCTGATAGAGCGCGGTGTAGGCCGCCATCGTGCCGGGGAAGCGCAGCGGCACGCCCAGTTCTTTGGAGATCGCGGCATAAACCGCGATGACCGTGAGCAGGTTCATCGGATTGCCGGTGGCGAAGCCGCACACCGCTTCAGGCCGAAGCGCGGTGAAGGACCAGCCTTTGCCTTGCTGGCGGTCGCGCAGCAGGTCTTCCTGATCGTAGTAGAAGTTTGGCGGCATCAGGCGTGGATCGTCTTCGCGCGCGGGCGTCTTGAAAGTGCTTCGAGCTTGGCCACGCCGCAAGGTCGGTGCCGCATTCCCCGACCAGCTTGAGGGCCAGCGATGGTCCATTGCCGTGGATCTGGGTCAAGTCTACTCCCAGCACGCGATAGAGCGCCGACCGAACTTCAAAATCAGGTGCGTTCACTTGTTTGTTCTTGGTCCGAGCCTTGGGCAAACCCGCAGTGTCGTGCCCGCCACCATCTTCGAGGTCCCGGAGTGCAATCTCCAGCTTTCGGTCGCACTCCACAATCTTGGCCTGGTAGAAGTCGAACAGCGCAAGCGATTGGCACAGCGCGAAGATGTGTTCATCGCGCCAGTTGCCGGTCAAGGCAGAGCAGATCGTCTCGGTGCTGGCATGGCACCGAACGTCACGCATCTGGGCAAGGGTGGCGGGGTTGCGCTCGCCGTCGGCGATGGCCCGGATAATACGCATGCCCGTGGCGCCGGTGATGTCGGAGACAACGTGGCGCAATTGCACATTCATTTCCATCAGTGCCTGTTGCATGTGCTGGATATGCGATGCCGAGTACTCGATCAGTCGCTCACGCTGCCGCATATAGGCGCGCAACGTGGCGAACCCGGCCTTTGGGCGAAAACTGCCACGCAGGAGACCGTAGCCGTGCAGCCGCTGAAGCCATGACGCATCATTCACATCGGTTTTGCGGCCGGGGACATTCTTTGCATACCGCGCATTGACGAGGATGACGTGGAACCCGTGCTCCTCCAGCACTTCGAAAGCTGGGATCCAGTAGACGCCGATGGATTCCATTGCCACGCTTGTGACGCCGCACGCTTTGAACCAGCGGGCCATATCATGCAGGTCGCCGGTGAATGTGTTGAATGCGCGCACGGGCCGATCGTCAGCGTCGGGATTGACCGCTGCCATGTGCATAGTCGAACCGATATCGATAGCCGCCGCGCCCGGCATAATCATGGGCGTCTCGCCAACTTTCGCCGCTTTTGATCTACTCATTCCTCATTTCCTCCAGAATGGGAGGACATGGACGATGCAAACCGTCATCTTCCTAACCGGGGTCACCGCATTGCGGTGCCACCACTCTCAAGTGCGCAACTGCCCACGGGCCACGCTTTTTTAACGGGGTATCATGCCACCAATAAGCGAACGGCCGCGACCCTCCATGCAAGCAGTATAGCACGGCCCGTTTCTACCGCGCACAGGCGGGCTGAACCCGCGACCGTTTTTTAGTATATCGCGCTCCTCGGTCACCCGGGCCAGCTCGCGCTTCAACTGGCGGATCTCGGCATCCTTGCTGGCATCGCCAGACACCACCTTCGCCAGTTGCCGCTTCCATGCGTACAGCGAATGCTGACTGACGCCGAGCCGTTCAGAAACCTCCGCTACCGGATACCCGCGCTCGGTGATCTGGGCCACCGCATCACGCTTGAACTCATCGCTGAAATTGGGCTTCCCCATCGTCGTCTCCTGTCCTCAAAATTAGGATAGAAGGCGTCCAGAAATCTAAGGGCTACTCACAGTGCTGTAAACTTTCAGGTTGAGAGGCGGTCAGCGAGGCTGATTATTGTGTGGGCTTCGTCGACGTAGCGGGCGCGGATTTCGGCGATGCGTTTGGCAGTCCAGCCTATGATACGGGCGATCTCTTCGTCGGTCAGGCTCTTGCCCGCGAGGAAGGTGACGCGCAGATCGTGGATGGTGCGATCGAAGCGGGTGGGCTTGCGGCGCTGCCAAACTGTTTCGAGGCCGCTTTCCGTCCACTGCCCACCGCGGGAGTTGACCAGGACGGTGCCCTTGCGGTGCCGTCATCGTCCTTGGGCTGGGCGTCGGGGCCGCTCTAGCCGCCTGCGATTACCCGGTCGATGCCCTTCTTGGTGCTGTCGATCATCCCGTACTTGCCGGGATCGTATCCTGGTCCGGCGAACTGGCTGTGCCACTTGTGCCGCGCGACACCAGAAAGGGAATGAAGGCGCAGGTTAGACCGTCGCTTGTGGCACTGATTTCGGTCAAATCCACCGGCCCCAGCAGCGGCTCCGCGCTGATAAAGCGGACGGCGGCGGAGGTGGCGAGCAGGTCGGGGATGCGCTCTGCGGCGCGGGTCTGGTCCTCGACCTGATGATGGACAATCCGCAGCACGAGTGGCCGATGAGTTACCCGAGCCCGTGCACACAGGTAAAGCCTGCGGCTGACTTACCAGATCACTTCCGATCCCATCCATCGCTGATTTCGCCCGCAATGCACTTGCATTGAAACCCTTGGTGAGGCATTTTCCTAAAAACGATAAGAGATTCCGTATAATGGAATTATGGGAGAGACTGCATGCGCGACCGAATTTTGACTTCAAGCGCAGTCGTATGGGCACTGATGGGGGCAAGCGCTGCTCAGGCGGCCGACGGGCAAAGCGGAAGCACTTCGGTTGAAGCCCAGGACGATGGCAGTGTTGCCGCCGGCGAAATAATCGTGACAGCGCAGCGGCGTTCGGAAAGCTTGCAGAAGGCTTCGCTTTCGATCGCCGCGGTCAGCGGTGACACTCTGGCGACACGCGGGGTCGTGGATTCGCAAAGCCTGAACGGCGTCGTGCCCGGCCTCAAGATCACTTACACCGGCGCCCAGGTGCAGGTGTTCATCCGCGGGGTCGGCGATCCAGCGGCCAATCCCTACACTCAAGCCTCGGTTTCGCTGAACCTTGACGGTGTCTACACCGCGCGGAGCACCGCATTCGGTCCACTGTTCTTCGACGTTGCGCGGGTCGAAGTCCTGCGGGGGCCGCAAGGTACACTTTACGGCCGCAATTCGTCAGGCGGTGCGATCAATATCATCAGCAACGCCCCCAACTTTGACGGGGTAAGCGGAAGTGTTTCAGGGGAAGTCGGGAACTATCACCTGTTCCGCGGTCAGGCGATCGTTAACGTTCCGGTATCGGATACGCTGGCCATCCGCACGGCGGTGCAGGCAACCACACGCGATGGTTATCTGAGCGATGGCAGCAACGACGACAAATCGGTTGCCGGCCGGTTCCGGGCATTGTGGAAGCCAGCTTCTGGAATTTCGCTGCTGATCAACACGGACTTCGCCAACGTGCGCGGGCTGGGTTTTAATCGGGTGTTCCGGCCGGCGCTGTTCGGTGACGCGTACACCGGACCGCAGGACCCCCGGATCACGCCGTCGGCGTTCCCCCTGCTCAAGGTCCGCTATCCCAGTCGAAACGTGATCGACAGCCGCGGGTTTTCAGCCGAACTGAATGCGGACCTCGGCTCCGACATCACTTTGACCGTGATTCCGGCTTATCGTTACAACAAGACCGACTATTTCGCGGGGACCGATTACCTGTTCACCGACTACGACGTTTCAAAGCAGAAAAGCCTCGAGGCGCGTCTTGGCGGCGATAACGGACCTGTCAAATGGGTCATTGGTGGGTACACGTTCAAGGAGGATCTCGAGATCCACGCGTACACCGACCAGCGCAACGCGACGACTTTCACCGGACTTGAGCAGTACCAGGATTGGACTTCGTTCGACACCCAGGCATCAGCGGTTTTCGGCGAAGCGACCGTCAGCCTGATGGACACATTCCGGGTCATCGGCGGCATTCGCTATACGGACGAAGCGCGCGACCGGTCGGGCGCCATCACCAGCTACACATCGACGGCGGGTGTCCGCGGCCCGGCGACCATCCTCGCGCTCAAGCAGAAATTCACAGACAACGCGGTAACCTGGAAGGCCGGCGCTGAATTCGACATCACGCCGGACAACATGGCCTTCGCCACCGTCAGCAAGGGTTTCAAGACCGGCGGGTTCGATGCGACCGACGCCGATACCTATGGGCCCGAGCACGTGACCGCTTATACCGTCGGCCTCAAGAACCGGTTCTTCGGCAGCAAGCTGACGCTCAACCTCGAAGGCTTCTTCTGGAAGTACAAGGATCAGCAGGTCTCGTTTCTGGGCTCCGATTCCACCGGGCAGACCTCGTTCGTGACCCGTAACGCCGGTCAATCGACAATCTACGGGCTCAGCGCCGATATTGCCTGGCGGCCGACCGACAACGACACATTCTCAGCCTCCGGTGAATACCTGCACACGAACTATGACCGATTCATCTATGCGACGTTGGGCGGTTCGCCGGCCGGCGCGGTGCTGGCCGATGGCTGCGTCAGCAACGGACCAGCGACCTTGCCGGGCCAGATTTTTGAAAACTGCTCGGACAGGCCCCTGATGCGGGCTCCGAAGTGGAGCGGCAATGCTCGCTATTCCCACCGTTTCGATCTGTCGAGTGGCGGGGATGTGACGGTCGGCGCGACGGTCAAGGCCCAGTCGCTGCAATACCTGAGCATCAACTACTCCAGTCCCAATTTCCGCCAGAGAGGCTATGCCCTGCTCGACGCCGACCTGGCCTATACCGCGCCGAACAATCGCTGGTCGGTGCAAGGATTTGTCAGCAACATCACCGACAAGGTGGTGTACACTGTCGCGTCGAACCTGAGCTCGATTGCGCCGGCATCGGGCGCCAGTCGCACCTCTGCCGCCGCGATCGGGCAGCCGCGTACGTTTGGCGCGCGAGTGAAGGTAAACTTCTGACCATGCCTTTTGCCGATGCGGCATGTCTGACCGAATCAATTTGCCGGCGGCCGTACCGCTGGCGGCCTTCGTTCCATCAATCACAAGGATCAGCTGCGTGACCACCTCTGCCGTTACCGATGATGCCGTCACCCTCAACGTCCGTGTCGATGGCGCCCAGGACGGTGAGCACCTGCTATTGTCCAATTCGCTGGGTACCGATCTGTCGATGTGGGAACGGCAGCTGCCGGCTTGGTCGGACAGGTTCAGCATTGCGCGCTACGATATCCGCGGTCACGGCAAATCGGATGGACCGGCGGGGGATTATTCGATTGAGCGCCTGGGCCGCGATGCTCTGGCTGTGGCCGATGCGCTGGGATGGCAGCAGTTTGATTTCTGCGGCGTGTCGCTTGGGGCGATGACTGGGTTCTGGTTGGCGATAAATGCGCCGCACCGGCTCAAACGGCTTGTACTCGCCAATGGTGCGCCGTTCGCGGGCGGTGCGCCGGCGTGGTCCGGCCGATTGCAGGCGGCAGCGGAAGGCGGCCTGGCGGCTGTGGCGGGCGGAACCATCTCGCGCTGGTTCACGCCGGACTTTGCCGCGGCAAACCCGGCGCTGGTCGAGGCTATCCACTCGGCTTTCATGGCGACCAGCCTCGAAGGCTATCTGGGCTGCACCGCCGCCATCCGTGATCTTGATTTGCGTCACAGCGTGGGCGGCATCGCCGTGCTGATCCTCCTGATCGGCGCAACCCATGATCAGGGCCCGCTTCCCGAAGTGATCGAGGGCTTGGCGGGGCGCATACCGGGCGCCAAGGCCGTCATTCTCGATGCTGCCCACCTCAGCAATATCGAAGCCAGCGAAGCCTTCAACAGCGCGGTGCTTGAGTTCCTGGCGTGACCCCCGTCTACGGGACATAGGAATTTCGATCAGTGCCATGGGCCGATGGAAATCCCACGCTTCATTATGAGACCAGCGGCTCCGGGACTGGCGGGCTGGTTTTGCTGCACGAGATTGGTGGTTCCAGTCGCAGCTGGGACCGAGCCGGGCCCCTGCTGGCATCGCGTTTCGAACTGCTGGCATGCGACCAGCGCGGGTTCGGCATGTCCGAAAAAGTACGCGCTCAACACGGCACGATTGATCTGGTCGATGATCTTGCCCGGATCCTGGCAGAAGCGGAATGGACGGGACCAGTAACCCTCGTTGCCGCGGCTGGCAGCAGCGCGGTTGCGGCCGCCTTTGCACAGAAATTCCCCGAACGGGTGAAAAGCCTTGTCTTGTGCGCACCGGCACTCATCGTTGAGCCGTCAGCACGCGATAATGCGCTGGGCCGGGCCGATGCTGTTCAGGCTGAAGGGATGCGCACGATCGTCGATGCGGCCATGGATCGAATGTATCCTGCTGCAATCCGGGATGAGTGGTTCGAGACCTATCGCATGCGGTTCCTGGCCTGCGACCCGGTTGGTTTCGCCTTAGCCAACCGCGCCTTTGCGGCGGGCGAAGCAAGCCTGGCCGGTTTGGCCATGCCAATTCTGGTGCTGGCGGGCGATGCCGATATTCGTTCGCCCGAGCAAACCCGCGCGATGCTGGGAGGCGCGCCCTACGCTCAGCTCAAGGTAATCGCACGGGCCGGTCATCTCATGGCATGGCAAGCGCCAGAGGCTGTGGCCGCAGCAATTTCGACGTTTTGTTGAACGGTGGCAGCCGCCGCTGGCGGGCTTGTCGGACGTCAGTACCCATCCGTAATCAGGGTGCCGCCATCGACCACAAGGTTCTGCCCGGTCACGAATGCCCCCGCTGGGGAGGCAAGAAACACCGCCGCACCGGCAATTTCCTGCGGGGTTCCGGGGCGCCGAAGCGGGGTCATTGCCATTCTCCGGGCCATGAAACGTTCGTCGGCCAGTATCGGCGCCGATAAATCCGTTGCGATGAAACCGGGCGAAATGGCGTTGGCACGGACGCCGCTGGGCCCCCATTCCACCGCAAAATTGCGGGCCAGTTGTCCAACCCGGCCTTGGCCAGCGCATAGGCACTGATCCGTCCGTTGCCGCGAAGTCCTGAAATGCTGGAAATCAGATCACCGGACCACCTCCGCGGGCGGCCATGAGAGGCAGGATATGGTTGCACAGCACTACCTGGCTGCGCAGGTTGAGGTGCATGACGCGGGCATAATCATCCAGGTCGATACCCGCGAAGGGGCCGGGCTGCCCTGGTGATGCCGGCGTTGCAGACCAGAATGTCGATCCCGCCGAGAGCGGTGCGGGCCTGTTGCGCCAGCTCCGCAAGATCATTGTCGGACGTTGCGTCGGCGGCGATGCCCGGAATGCTAAGTTCGTCGACGACCCGGGCCGTGTCAGCGGCGTCCTCGCTCGAAATAACGACACGCGCGCCTTGCGCGATCAGCCCTTCGGCGATCGCCCGGCCGATCCCGCGCGTCGATCCGGTCACCAGCGCGGATTTGCCCGAGAGGCCGAACAGGCTCAGTGCTGGTCCTCCGGCTTGTCCTCCGGAAGCGGCACGCCGTTGTGGAGATATGCCGGCGCCTCGATCAGGATGAATGCCATGCGGCACGGTTTGTCGCTGGTGTTGCGCCACATGTGATTGGTGCCGCGCTGGATGATGATCCCGCCCTCGTGCACGGTCCGCTTGCAGCCATCATCCAGTTCAAGCTCGATCTCGCCGGACATGACGATGCCGTAGTCGATGCTGTTCGTGCGGTGCATCGGGCTTTCCTTACCCGGTAGCATATCCACGATGCGGATAACCGAACCCTGATTGATCGTGAGCCCAGCTTCGCGCAGACGTCCATCGGTTTCGTCGTTGTTGTCGGCTGGGACGGTTGCGGTGGTCCACACCAGCAGGAACGCGGCGTCACCGGTCGGGATCATCCGGGTCGGTTCGACGTCTTCCGACTTGAATACGGCGCGTCCGTTAGCTTCGTGTCCGGTGACAACGCGCTGGACGGGCGGCAGCCCGGAATCGCTCAGGTCGGTCATGAATGCTCCAATCTATGCCAGCGGCCGCCCTGCATTACGCCGCATATCCGGGCCGTATCTTGCAGAACGGTAATATCAGTCATGGGATCGCCGTCGACGAGCAGCAGGTCGGCCAGCCAACCCGGGGCAATCCGGCCCACCTGCATGCCCATCAGTTCACCGCCCTCAAGAGTTGCGGCCCGCAGCGTTTCGGCCGGGGTGAACCCGAAGTGTTCGACGAAAATCTGGAGGTCGCGGGCATTGTGCCCGATCACGTTGTAAGGAAAGCCGTAGTCACCGCCGGGCAGGACCCGGATGCCGCGCCGCTTCATTTCTGGTACTAGCCGGACCATGGCGGTAAAGCCGGACGTTGCACCCATGGCTTCGGGCTCGGCGGGGCCGATGCCAAATTCCTGTGCGGCGTGCATCCGAGCCCAGAGCAGGCCGGGGGCGGGGGCGACGAACAGGCGGTCGCGATTGGCTTCCAGCGGCAGGAAGCCGCGCGCTGCGCCCTCGCTCAAGGTCTGGCGGGCGATCAGCAATGCCTGCTCCAGCGTCAGGATCATGCCGACACTACTCGCTGATCGATCGCGCCGAACGGTGCCTGTCCGTCAGGCGTTACGGCTTCCATCCGCACCCGGTCGCCAAAGCGCATGAATTCGGTTTTTGGCGCGCCCTCGTCGACGATCTCGATACCGCGCCGCTCGGCGATGCAGGAACTGCCGATTTCGCGGAAATTTTCGTTCGAAACGGTGCCTGAGCCGATCACCGTGCCGGCCACCAGATCACGCGTGCGGGCGGCGTGGGCTACCAGTTCGGCAAAGGAATGGCCCATCGGTTCGCCATTGGCGGCGCCAAAGCGTTGCCCATTTCAGTCCACCACGAGATCGAGGCAGACGCGGCCGTTGCGCCACGCGCTGCCCAGTTCATCGGGAGTGATGGCGAACGGGGCCATGCTGCAGGGCGGCTTGGCCTGAACCCACCCAAACCCGGTCTTCATTTCAGGTCCGGCCAGCGCGCGGAGCGACCAGTCGTTGATCTGGACGATCAACTTGATGTGTGCCTCGGCCAGTTCTGGCGAGACCCCCATCGGGACGGCGTCCACGATCACCCCAAACTCGCCCTCGAAGTCGATGCCGAGCGTTTCGCTGGCCATGCGGACATCGTCGGTCGGGCCGTAAAACTTGTCGGACGTGCCTTGATACATAAGCGGCAGGCCGGTTTTGATCGGTTCGATCCCGATCACCTTGTCCATCAGCGCGCCGTGGCTGGCAAACGCGGACCCATCGAGCCACTGCCACGCACGGGGCAGCGGCGCGGCGAGCTGCGTCGGATCGATTGTTTCGGGAAAGCTGGAAATGGCTGTCAGCTGCGGGGCAGTATCATCCCACCGCTCCAACGCTTCCTGCATTGTCCGGACGGGAGCTTCGGCAAAGGACGTTCCGTCGGGCGAGACGACCACCAATTGCCCGTCTTTGGTGCCATCTTTAAGCGTAGCAAGGCGCATCCTGGTCCTCTCCGATCGCGGGTGGACGTCCGCGACCGCTGGCTCCCGGTCCCAGCAACGGCATTTGATCGATAGCAGGCCATCGATACTATGCGATGGTCCAGAACCCGGTCCGCATGGCAGGGGCGCGATCAATCTGGCGTAGAACTCGGGAGTTACCATGGCATTCTGGTTGAAGCGCGGCGCCACCGCCGAAGCGAAGGCCGATGCGGACCGCAAGGTGCGCGATATTGTCGAAGCCACCCTGGCCGATATCGAGAAACGCGGCGACGTGGCGGTACGCGAACTGTCCAACAAGTTCGATGGCTGGGACCGCGAGGACTACCGCCTCAGCCAGGACGAGATCGACGCCTGTGTCGAAAGCCTGACCCCGCAGGAGCGCAAGGACATCGAGTTCGCGCAGACGCAGGTTCGGAACTTCGCACGGATCCAGCGCGCCAGCATGACCGATGTCGAGGTCGAGACCTTGCCTGGCGTCATTCTTGGCCACCGTAACCTGCCGCTCAATTCCGCTGGCTGCTATGTACCCGGCGGCAAATATCCGCTGCTGGCTTCGGCGCACATGTCGGTGATCACCGCCAAGGTTGCCGGCGTGCCCCGCGTGATCACTTGCGCTCCGCCGTTCAAGGGCCAGCCGGCCCGCGCGATCGTTGCGGCACAGGCGATGGCCGGCGCGGACGCTATTTACGCCTTGGGCGGGATGCAGGCGGTTGGCGCGATGGCGCTTGGCACGCAGAGCATCGATCCAGTCGACATCATCGTCGGCCCCGGCAACGCTTTCGTGGCGGAGGCCAAGCGCCAGCTGTTTGGCCGCGTCGGGATCGACCTGTTTGCCGGGCCGACCGAAACCCTGATCATCGCTGATGAGATCGGCTGCGACCCCGAATTGGCCGCCACCGACATCCTCGGCCAGGTCGAGCATGGCCCGGACAGCCCCGGCGTGCTGTTGACGAACAGCGAAAAGTTCGCCCGCGCCACAATGGTCGAAATCGATCGGCTGTTGGAAATCCTGCCGACGGCGGAGCATGCGCGCAAGGCGTGGGAGAACTTCGGCGAAGTGATCGTGGCCGAAAGCTACGAGGAAATGGTCCGCATCGCTGATGAGATCGCCAGCGAACATGTGCAGGTGATGACCGCCGATCCCGACTACTTCCTGAACAAAATGACCAATTATGGCGCGCTGTTTCTGGGTGCGCGGACCAACGTATCATACGGTGACAAGGTGATCGGTACGAACCACACGCTGCCGACCAAAAAGGCCGCTCGCTATACCGGCGGCCTGTGGGTGGGCAAGTTCATCAAGACGTGCACGTACCAGAAGGTGATGGCCGATGAAGCCTCGACCCTGATCGGTGAATACTGCAGCCGGCTGTGCGCGTTGGAAGGGTTTGCCGGACACGGAGAACAGGCCAACATCCGGGTGCGGCGTTATGGCCACCGTAACGTGCCCTATGCCGGGCAGGCCGAACCGTCGGAACTCACCCGCGTATGAGCCTGACGCTGCCGCAAACCCCAAGCTTTCGCCTCGACGGCCGCCGGGCGGTGGTGACGGGGGCTGGCCGGGGGATCGGCCTGGCCGCTGCCGCGGCGTTGGCTCAGGCTGGCGCGGAAGTCACACCGGTTGCGCGGACCGCCAGCGAGATTGAGATCGCGGCGGCGCAGATCGGGCACGGCGCGCAGGCGGCGGTACTCGACGTTTCCGATCTGGCCGCGGTCGCCCATTTCTTTGCCGAGCGTCCGGCCTTTGACGTGCTGGTGAACAATGCGGGCACCAATCGGCCCATGCCGATGTGGGATGTGACCGAGGCCGATTACGATGCGGTGCTCGGTCTCAACCTCAAATCGGCCTTCTTCGTGGCGCCGGCCTGCGCCGGGCGGATGATCGCGGCAGGGGGGGCGGGCAGCCTGATCCACATGGGAAGCCAGATGGGGCACGTCGGCGGCCCCAATCGCAGCTTGTACTGCGCCAGCAAATGGGCGCTCGACGGTCTGAACAAAAGCTTTGCGCTGGATCTTGCCGCCCACGGTATCCGCTCAAACACGATCGCGCCCACGTTAATCGAAACGCCGATGACCAAGCCCATGTTCGACAATGCCAACTTCAAGGCCAGTGTGCTGAGCAAGATCAAGTTGGGCCGCATTGGCCAGGTCGAGGACCTGATGGGCGCGGTGTTGTTTCTGGCCAGCGACGCGTCCGCGCTGATGACCGGTACTAGCCTTGTCGTGGTTGGCGGTTGGGCCGCCGACTGAGATAGTTCGCCCGGGCCAGCGGGCCCGAGCCGCACCGGGTGCGGCGTTTGAAATTGAAGGAATCGCGGTATGTTTGAGCCATTTCCCGGCAACTACGTGTGGAACCTGGGGATCAATCTTGCGCTGATCTGCGGCGGCAACCATGGCGAACTGGATGAAGTCTGCCGCCCGGTGCGCGAGGCCGCTCGCCAGGGGGCGGACGCAGGTTCGGCCCAACTGTTCGAAAGCTGGATCGCGGTGGCCGATCAGGTCGCAGCCAATGCCGCCGCCGACGAAGCGGCGGGCTATAGCCTTTCGGCGGGAGCCAAGTTCCTGCGCGCTGCGGGCTATTATCTTGCCGCCGAACGCCTGCAAAGCCGAGACTATGCTCCCCGCTGGGCCGCTTACGACAAGGGCCTGGAACTCTACCGCAAAGGCTCGGAACTACGCGGCCTGCATGTCGATTATGTCGAGATCCCGTATGAGGGCAGCGCTTATCCGGCGATTTTCGTTCACGATGGTTCGGGTACGCCGCGGCCGGCGCTGGTGTCGGTCAACGGCCTCGATTCCATGAAGGAACAGGTCAACATGGCCGGGCACGGACTGGCCAATCTGGAGCGGGGCATGAACACCCTGTTCGTCGATCAGCCCGGCACGGGTGAAGCGATCCGCAAACGCAACTTGCCGGCGATTTACGACGGCGAACGCTGGGGCACCCCGGCGTTCGATTACCTGCTCAGCCGCAGCGATGTGATCGCGTCCAAGATCGGAATTTTCGGGCTATCTTTTGGCGGCTATCATGCGCCGCGTATCGCCGCGAATGATCCGCGCTATGCGCTGTGCGCCGTGATGGGCGCCAACCACGTCTGGGGTGAACGTCAGCGCGACCGGCTCAAGAACGAAGGTGAGAATCCCGTCCCGCATTATTGGGATCACGTGATGTGGGTGTTCGGCTTCGATGATCGGGAGTCGTTTCTCGCCTACGCCGATCAGGTGAACCTCAACGGTGAAGTTGAAAAAATCAAGGTTCCCTTCCTGATCACCCACGGCGAAAACGACCGCCAGATTCCGGCGTTTAACGCACAGATGAGCTACGATCAGGCCGTCAACAGCCCGAAGCGGACCCTGCGCATATTCACCAAGGCCGATTTCGAAGTGGAGCACTGTGGCGCCGATAACGGCACCGGCATGCGCGATTATATTGCTGACTGGTGCGCCGAGACTTTTGCGGAGATGAAGTGATGGAACGGTATCTGAAACATTGCTGGTACATGGCGGCATGGGCCAATGAGATCGGCGAAAATGGTCTGACCCGCGAAATCCTGGGCCGGCCGATGTACTTCTACCGGCTCGAAAGCGGCAAACTGAACGCGATTGTCGATCGCTGCCCGCACCGTTTCGCACCGCTCTCGTGCGGGACCCGCAAGGGCGACAATCTCGTGTGCGGTTATCACGGCCTGACGTTTGCGCCCGATGGGCACTGCGTCCACAACCCGTTCTCGGACAAGATCCCGGTCGGGGCGAACATCACCACGTTTGCCGTGGAAAAGCGCGACGAGATCGTGTGGATGTGGGGTGGCAAGCCTGAGGAAGCGGACCCCAGCCTCATTCCGCCGTTCCCCTTCGTGCCCGATGCCCCGAATTGGCGGACTGTCACGGGGTACACCCTGATGCAGGCCAACTACGAATACGGCACTGACAACCTGATGGACCTCAGCCATATCGAGTTCGTCCACAAAGGAACGTTCGCGGGTGATGGCGTGATCTTCGCCGGCAAGCACGAGGTAATCCAGGAAGGCGACACGCTGCATTCCAACTGGTGGATGCCGAACATTCCTCCGCCGTCGATGGCCCAGGGCCGGGTGGCCGAGGATGCCATTGTCGATCACTGGTTCGACATGCAGTGGTATGCTCCGGCTACAATGCGCCTGTTTGTGGGCGCCTGCCCGCACGGCGAGCCGCGTGAAGCCGGATTTGCGGTTCCGTTCGCCCACATTCTCACCCCGGCCAACGATCACGAAACCCACTATTTCTGGTCATCCAGCCGGGATCACGATACTGATTCGCCCGAGGTGGACGGTTTCCTCAAGCAGTTGTTCGGCGAGGCCTTCGACAAGGAAGACAAGCCGATCATCGAGGCGGCATACAAGAATGTGCGCGGCAAAGACTTCTGGCAGGAAAAGCCGCTTTCGCTGGGCATCGATCAAGGCGGCACGCGCGCGCGCCGCATGCTCGAAACGCTAATCAAGCGTGAACAGGTACAGGATGCCTGAACTCACGTTTCACCATGGCGGCGTCAGCGTGCCCGACCTTGATGAGTCGATCGAGTGGTACAGCCGCGTGCTTGGCTTCCATCTGGAACGCAGGTTCCGGATCGAAGCCGCTGCTGCCGATGCGGCAATGGTTCGCAGTGGTGATCTCCGTTTCGAATTGTTCGAAGTCGCCGGGGCCGCCGCCTTGCCGGAAGGCCGTCGCCATCCGGTGAACGATCTGCTGACCCACGGCAACAAGCACGTGGCGTTCCAGATCGATGATCTCGATGCGTTTCTGAATGAAATGGCGGCGAAGCAGGCCGACGTGGCGCTCGTTGTGCGCGAAGCCTTCGGGCAGGGCTGTTTTATTCGCGATTGCGCGGGCAATCTGATCGAGTTCGTGCAGAAAAAGACTCATGATGTTCGATCAGCCTGAAGTCAGTGCGGTATTCGCCCGCTACCGGGAACGCGAGGCGGCGGACGCGGCGCGGATGGCCAGCATGGGGTCTGCCGGGTTTGCTATCCGGGACGAATTCTTGCTGCCGGTCGGGGTTGAGGTCGGGCGCTTTCTGCACAGCCTGATCCTGGCGCGGCGCCCGCGCCGCATCCTGGAACTGGGCACCAGTTACGGCTATTCAACGTTGTTTCTAGCCGATGCCGCCCGCGCCGTCGGCGCGCGTGTCGTGACGATGGAACTGGCCGGTTACAAGCAGGAATTCGCCCGCACAATGCTGACCGATGCGGGTTTGGCCGAGCATGTCGAATTCCGCTGCGGCGATGCGGTGGCCATGGTTCAGGCGGATCCCGGCACGTTCGACTTCGCGCTGCTGGATATCTGGAAAGAGCTCTATCTGCCCTGCTTCGAAGCGCTCTATCCCAAGCTTGGCGACGAAGCCGTGATCGCGGCCGACAATATGATCGCGCCGGAAATGGCCCGCCCCGAGGTCCGCGTTTATCGCGAAGCCGTTCGTGCGCGGAGCGACTTGCAGTCCGTACTCCTGCCGATCGGGCAGGGGATCGAACTGACCGTCAGATGGAATAGCGCAAACCCGAAGCTCTGAGAGGACTGACATGATTTACGAAATCGCCATTTGACGATAGATCCTTTTCGTGTGGCTGATTTCGAGGCTGCCGTAGCGTCGGCGCGTCCGCTTTTCGAGGCTGCAAAGGGCTTCATTTCGCTGGGACTGCAGCGCTCAATCGAATACCCGGAGCGCTATCGGCTGGTCGTGGGGTGGACCACTGTCGAGGCACACTCCATCGATTTCCGGGAATCGGCCGACTTCCAGGCGTGGCGCGCGTTGGCGAGCCCGTTCTTCACGGCACCACCGGAAGTGGAACACGTTTCTACCGTCTTCTGATGGCCTGTTGAGGGCCCAAATCTCCGCGGAGAATCCAGGCAATTTTCTCAATACGAAGCAGGTATTGTATCGGCGCAACACTTGTTTTGACGGTCTGGGCAGGGTGAAACGATGGGGGGGCGGCTCGGCCGCTCGCGCCGTTTCTATGCCTAACGCCCCCGGGGGTTCGACGCTGCCTCGCAACCGACTGCGATTTCGCGCAGCATTTCCGCCATTCTTGCCCACTCTGCGGAAATTCGTTTCGTCCATTTCCATGCGAAGCCGTTCGGATATGGCTTTAGGGAAATTCCGTTTAACGGAATTCAAACATCGACAAGCGATATCTTATCCGTGCCATGGATGTATTCGCATTCACAGAATGAGATTGAACATCCGAAGAGCGGACGGGCAAGGTTAGCTCACAATCGGCGCGGAAAAACCGCCTGAAACCGCTAAAACCAAACCAAGGGGGAGAACGATGCAAAATCTTCGCAAGATCGCATTTCTAGGATCGGTGGCATTGACAGCCTTCTGCGTGCCGGCATTTGCACAGCAGGCCCGCGAGGCTGGTGCTGCCAACGACCGTTCGGACGAAATCATTGTGACCGCGCGCAAGCGTGAAGAAAGCCTGATCGACGTGCCTCTGCCGGTTACAGTGGCTACTTCCGCCCAGCTCAACCGGGATCAGGTCCGCACGATCACCGATCTGCAGCGCGTGACGCCTGCGCTTGAAATCAGCCAGACCAACGGCGGGGAAGTCAACGGCGGCGCCCGCCTGCGCGGCCTTGGCACCGGCATTGGTAACGCAACGGTTTCGCCGTCGGTGGCCTTCGTCATCGATCAGGTGCCGCAGGGCAACCTCACCTTCCCGGTCCTGTTCGATCTGGGTCAGGTTGAAGTGCTGCGCGGCCCGCAGGGCACGCTGTTCGGCCAAGGCGCATCGGCGGGCGTGATCAACATCTCGACCGTGGCGCCGAACATGTCGGGCATTCACGCTTCGGGCGGGATCGACTTTGCCGACAAGGGCACTGGCGGTTCGGAAGTGGGTGAAATGACTCTGCGTGGTGGATTCAACCTGCCGTTTGGTGAGAAGGTGGCGATCCGCTTGGCCTCGCAGTTCAAGCGTGAACGCGGTCTGCAGCGTAACACGATGCTTGGACGCGACAATGAAATCAAGGAACTGGGTCTTCGCCTGCGCGCCCTCATCAAGCCTAGCGACACTGTAACGATCAATCTGAGTGGCGAATATGCCAAGCAGAATTCTGAGGGGTGGAACTTTTATACCGTCGCAACGACCCCTACGAATCCCGGTTCGCTGGCGGCCTTCCTCGATCCGACGGGCTGCAACATGCCGCGCATTTCGACCCGCGTTGAGTTCTACTGCGAAGCGGATCAGGCGAAACTGGTCAACACCGCCGGTGGTGTTTCGGGGGTTATCGATTTCGAGCTTTCTGACGCGCTGACTCTGACTTCGGTCTCCGCGTATCGCAAGCTGCGGCGTGAAACACGCACAGTGGACTTCTCGCGCCGTCCCGACATTGCCGCGCGCGATGAAAACAATCAGGACAAGTCCAACCAGTTCAGCCAGGAACTGCGCCTGTCGTATCAGGGCGAAGGTCTCGATGTCGTGTTTGGCGGTCTTTATTCGCGCTTCAATCTTGAAACCACTCCCATCGACCGCAGCGTTGGGTTCGGCAGCAACTTGCCGGGCGAGCGAACCGGCTTCGGCGTTTGCAACAACGCCGGGACATTTTGTGTCGTGCCGACCTCGCTGGGCTATGAAGACACCACTAACCGGACGCTTGCCGCATTTACGGATGCGACTGTTTCGCTTACCGATCGGTTGGACCTGTTCGGTGGTCTGCGGTTCTCGGATTATAAGAACGAGACTGGCGTCGGCGTGAACACTTTTGTGGCGACGCGCTCTGTCGATATCAGCGACACCAATCTGTCAGGCCGAATTGGCCTCAGCTTCAAGCCCAATGCCGGTACAACCCTCTTCGGTTCGTACTCGCGGGGTTATAAGCCGCCGGCAGTCGTCGTACCGACCATCGCGACAGACCCCGTTGTCGTGCTCAAGCCTGAACTGGCCGACGCTTTCGAACTGGGCGCCAAGTTCGAGGTTGGGCGTCTACAGATTTCAGGCAATGCGTTCTACAGCAAGGTCAAGAACTTCCAGACCCAGTCCTTTGCGATTAATGCGACGGGCGCGCTGGTTTCTGCGCCGCAGAACATTGACAAGGTCGTGTCCAAGGGTTTTGAAGTCGGCGTGTTCGGTCAGGTTTTTTCCAACCTTTCAGTCAACGCGGGCTATCAGTTCAATGTTGTGAAGTTCCCCGCAGGGTTCTTCGGCAATGACAAGATCAGCCTCGCCGGAACGCAGTTCCTGAATGCGCCCAAGCACAAGATCACGTTCTCGGGTGAATTCACGCAACCCGTAACGGAGTCGGTTGAAGTGTTCCTGAACACCAATGTGGTGTGGAAAAGCAGCGTGCTGCTAGGTCAATATGGCGATCCGCGCTATCGCTATCCGTCGCACGCGCTGGTCAACGGCGGGATCGGCATCCGTAACGCGGACGGCAAGTGGAGTGCTGCGCTTTTTGCTCGCAACCTGACCAAGCAGCGCGAGCCGCTCGGTTACTTGGCGGGTGACTTCTTCGGCGGCGACGACGGCAGCGTTCGCGCCTGGCCCGCTGCGGGCATTACCGCCCGAGTGGTCGGCCTGTCGCTCAGCTTCAGCTACTGATGATAAAACGAGCGCCCCTCCTGAACCGCAGGAGGGGCGTTCGGATTGCTGTCGGTCCATCCCCGGTGCAAAATGAACATGCTGCGTTCTGTCGCAGCAGTTTCCGTGCACGGGCTTGTCGAGATTTCCCAACGACCGGCGAGCTTATCTGCGCACTGCCGCGGCAGCCACGTTCGGCTCGATTGCATCCAACCATACCATGCATTTGTGACGCCTTCACGCGTGACCGAGACCACGGGCCAACCTGCGTTTGGTCATCAAACGTCCGCGCCGTACCGGCAGATGCGATGGTCCGGGCGGCGCACGCCGGGCGAGCTATTCAGTGAAGGACTTGGCCGTTGAGCTTGGCGCGTAATCGTGATCGCCTAGCAGAGTTGTTCTATGCCGCGATCAATGCGGTGCGGGGCGACCGGCTGATTGCAGAACGATCGCGGCTGGAGGGGGGTGTCTGGACGTATCGCGATGGCGGCCGGACCGTGAGGTTCGATTTGCCAGACGATGGCCGCGTCATCGTGATTGGTGCCGGCAAGGCTGCGGCTTCCCTGGCGCTCGGGCTGCAGCAGGTGCTGGGTGAGCGGATCGATGGCGGCTGCGTTATCGTGAAGTATGGCCACGGCGAGGATCTGGATCGCATTCAGGTGCTGGAGGCCGGGCATCCCGTTCCGGATGCGGCGGGCGTTGCGGCGACCCGGCGGCTGCTCGGCACTGTGGAAGGCCTTGGGCCCAACGACCGCGTGTTCCTGTTGCTGACCGGCGGCGCATCGGCGTTGCTGGTTGCGCCGGCCGATGGGCTGACGTTGGAGGACAAGGCCGCGACCACCGAATTCCTGTTGCGGTGCGGCGCTTCCATCCAGGAGATCAACACCGTGCGGCGCCACATTTCCAAGGTTAAAGGCGGGCGATTGCTGGATCAGATCGGGGAGGCGCGGCTGATCACGCTGTCGATCTCGGACATCCCAGACGGCGACAAGCGGCTGATCGGCTCGGGCCCGTCCTCACCCGATGAGTTGACGCCATCCGCCTGCGTGACGATCCTGCAACGGTATGGCGGGCTGGAGCAAGTGCCTCCCGCAGTCATCGCGTGCCCCAGCGAAGGCGGATCAACGCGCGCGGCGGAGCGGACCTCGCCGGAGCACATCGTGCTGGCGGACATCGACACCGCGCTGGATGCGATGACCGCGCGGGCCGAGGCGCTGGGGTACGAGGTGGTCGTGCTGGATCGGCGGATGGCTGGCGATACCCATGCGGCCGCACGGCAGTTCGGCGCGGCGATGCGAGAGCGTGCGGCTGCGGGTGGTGGGCGGCCTACGGTGTTCCTGGCGGGCGGCGAGACGACGCTGGTGGTGACCGGATCGGGGCAAGGCGGGCGCAACCAGGAGTTCTCGCTGGTCATCGCGGAGGAACTGGAGGGGGTGGACAACGTGGCGGCGCTCGCGGCGGGGACCGATGGCACGGATGGTCCGACGACTGCAGCAGGCGGCTTTGTTGATGGGTCAACCGTGCAGCGTGCTGAGTCCAAGGGCTGCAGAATTCACGAATTTGTCGTTCGGAACGACTCGTATAATTTTCTTGATAGCATAAATGATGTGTTTGTAACCGGGAGTACCGGCACTAACGTCATGGATGTAGTTATAGGGATCGCCGATTAGTTTAATTTGATTATATATTTATATATAACGTTACTGGAGGGCGTAATGAAGATAGGATTTATAGGCCTTGGGATCATGGGCCGTCCGATGGCGGGGCACCTCCAGGCTGCCGGCCATGATCTGCTGGTCGTTGAGCGCAAGTCGCTGCCGGACGAGATCGTTGCGGGGGGTGCCAAAGTGTGCGGAACGGCGGCTGAAGTGGCTGCGGGCAGCGAGATCGTGATCCTGATGCTGCCCGACACGCCCGACGTGGAGGCGGTGCTGTTCGGTCCGGCCGGCGTCGCGGCGGGGCTTTCGGCAGGCAAAACCGTGATCGACATGAGCTCGATCAGTCCGCAGCAGACCAAGCAATTCGCCGCGCGGCTGGCGGCGCAAGGCTGCGACTACCTGGATGCGCCGGTTTCGGGCGGTGAAGTGGGCGCGAAAGCCGCTTCATTGACGATCATGGTTGGTGGCGAAGAAGCGGCGTTCGAACGGGTGCGCCCGCTGTTCGAACTGATGGGCAAGAATATCACCCTGATCGGCCCCGCCGGATCGGGCCAGATCACCAAGGTGGCCAACCAGATCATTGTGGCGCTGAACATCGAGGCCGTGGCCGAAGCACTGGTCTATGCCTCAAAAGCCGGCGCGGATCCGGCCAAGGTCAGGCAGGCGCTGATGGGTGGATTTGCATCGTCACGCATCCTGGAGGTGCACGGCGAACGGATGATCAAACGCACCTTCGATCCCGGCTTCCGAATCGGATTGCACCAGAAGGACCTGAGCCTGGCGCTTGCGGAAGGTCGGGCGCTGGGCGTGGCCTTGCCCAATACTGGCAACGCGCAATCGCTGTTCAGCGCCTGCGTGGCGCACGGCGGGTTCGACTGGGATCATTCCGCGCTGGTGAAGGCACTGGAACTGCTGGCCGGGCACGAACTGGGCGCCTGAAATTGCGCCGCGCGATCCGGCTGGGCCCGGCTGCGCGGCATTTGTCACAATGCCTTCAACCAAGGACGATCCGATGGTCAAACTTGCCGCCAACCTGTCCATGATGTTTCAGGACCTACCGTTTCTCGATCGGATTGACGCCGCCGCCAAGGCCGGGTTCGCCGCGATCGAGTACATGTTTTCCTATGATGTGCCCGCCGAGCAGGTGCGTGCCCGGCTGGACGCCAACGGACTGCGCCATGTGCTGCTGAATTCGCCGGCGGGCGACTGGGCCGGGGGGGATCGCGGTCTGGCGGCGGTTCCGGGGCGCGACGGCGAGTTTCGGGGCGGCGTGCAGCGCGCGCTGGATTATGCCGGCACCACCGGCTGCACGATGATCCACGCGATGGCCGGCATGCCGCCGGCAGGTGCTGAGACAGCAGCGCACCATACTTACTTGGACAATCTCATGTTTGCCGCAGATGCCGCCGCTGCCTGCGACATGACGGTGATCATCGAGCCGATCAACACCCGGGTCGATATACCCGGATACTTCCTGAACGGAACAGCGCAGGCATTGGCGGTGCTGGAGGCGTGCGGACGGCCCAACCTGCGATTGCAGTACGATATCTATCACATGCAGATCATGGAGGGCGATCTGGCCCGCTCGATCGCGCGGCTATTGCCGCAGATCGCGCATATCCAGCTGGCCGACAATCCCGGACGGAACGAGCCCGGCACCGGCGAAATCCGGTTCGACTGGCTGCTCAGCGAGATCGACCGGCTGGGTTACGCCGGATGGATCGGGTGCGAATATCGCCCGCTGGGCGATACGGTTGCGGGGCTTGGCTGGGCTAAGCCTTACCTCAGCCGTGATTGAGCAATTCGGGCCGCGGCGCATAAAGCGCGCGGCTCAGCTGTTCAGCCCCCCAAATTATCCTGAGTGATACCGGTGCGGAGTGTTTGCAGTGTTTCATCAATTGCTTACGCCAGTAGGCGGGAGTTTGCTTGGATCGTTTCTGGTTGCGGCGATTCCGGTCGCCGTGGTCCTGATCCTGTTGGGTGTGGCCCGCCGCCCTGCGTGGCAAGCATCGCTGGCCGGTCTCACCGTGACGATGCTGATCGCCCTGTTGATATGGAAGATGCCGATGGGGCTGGCCCTGAACGCCACAATGGCCGGATCGACCTTTGCGCTGTGGCCGGTGATGTGGATCGTGTTCAACGCGCTGGTGCTGTATAATATAGCAGTCGCTTCGGGCCGGTTCGACGCGTTCCGGCGCTGGGTGATCCTGCACCTGCCGGATGATCGCCGTGTGGTGCTGGTGATCATCGGGTTCTGCTTCGGTGCATTGCTGGAGGGCGTGGCCGGATTTGGGACCCCGGTCGCCATCACGAGCGCGCTGTTGATCGCGCTGGGGTTTCCCCCGGTCCAGGCGATCGTGTTCACGGTGATGTTCAACACCGCGCCGGTGGCGTTCGGCGCGCTGGGCGCGCCGGTGACCACGCTGGGTGCGGTGACCGGGTTGTCCGATACCGTACTGGGCGCGATGATCGGCCGTCAGTTGCCGTTTTTTGCGCTGCTGCTGCCGTTTTACGCCATTGCGATCTATGGCGGCTGGCGTTCGGTCAAGGCGATCTGGCCATTGCTGCTGGTGGCCGGCGGATCGTTTGCCGCCGCGCAGTTCGTGACGTCCAACTACATCAGCTACGAGTTGACCGATGTCGGTTCGGCGCTGACATCCCTGCTGTCGAGCATCCTGTTCCTGAGGGTATGGCAGCCCGCGCGGGACGACGAGTTCCTGGTCGACAAGCAATCCGAGGTCGCAATCAGCGAAGTTCCGTTGTGGCAGGGCTGGATTCCCTGGGTGGTCATTTCGGCGGTCGTGATCGTCTGGTCCACCCTCAGGTTTGCCAAGTTCGGCGATATCAAGATCGAATGGCCCGGCCTGCATGACGCCGTCTTCGTGACGCTGTACGGCAAGCCTTATGCCGCCTTGTGGGATTTCCAGCCGCTGGCCACTGGCACCGCGATCCTGCTGGCCGGCGTGATAACCGCGGTTTCGGTGCGGCTTGGCGTGGCGGCCTATTTCAAGGCCGTGAGGACAACCTGGGTGCAGATCCGCCTGGCGATCCTGACGGTGATGGCGATCATCGGCATGGCCTATCTGATGAACTATTCCGGGCTGACCTATACGCTGGGACTGGGTGTTGCCTCGGTCGGGATATTTTTCCCTTTGCTATCGGCATTCCTGGGCTGGGTGGCGGTGTTCATGACCGGCAGCGATACCTCGGGCAACGCCCTGTTCGGCAACTTGCAGGTGGTGGCAGCAAACCAGCTGGGGCTTCACCCCGTGCTGATGGCAGCGACCAATTCGTCCGGCGGGGTGATGGGCAAGATGATCTCGCCCCAGAACATCGCCACCGGTTGCGCCACGAGCGGCGAGAAGGGGCTGGAGGGCACGGTTCTGGCGCGGACATTCAAGCACAGCGTCATCCTGGCCCTGTTGCTGGGATTGCTGGTGCTGTTTCAGCAGTATGTCGCCCCGGGAATGATCCCGCATGGGTAAACGCCTGCGAACATGGTGGGCCATCCCGGCCGGGCTCGCGCTTGCCGGTGCACTGCTGCTGGGCGGTCTGCCGGCGACCGCCCAGCCGGGCGGCCCGGCGATTGCCGAGCACCCCGACGGGGACAATCCGCCACGCCCGTTGCGCGCCTATCCGGGCGGCATCGTCACGACTCCGGATGTGGTCTATCGGACGCTGGCAGGATACCGCCCGCTGAAGCTGGATGTCTATGCGCATGCCGGGGCCACGCGGAAGCGCCGGCTGCCGCTGATCCTGTTTGTTCATGGCGGCGGCTGGTCGGTGGGCAATGCCCGGGCATCCGGGGCGTTTGCGGATTTTCCGGCCGCGTTGGCGGGGTTGGCCCGGCAGGGTTATGTCGTGGCGTCGATGGACTATCGATTGAGCGGGGAGGCGCCGTTTCCGGGCGCGTTGAAGGACGTCAAATCAGCGGTGCAGTACCTGCGCGGCGCCGCCCCGCAATACGGCATCGACCCTGAGCGAGTGGTGGTGTGGGGCGCATCGGCCGGCGGGCAACTGGCTGCGTTGGCAGGGACAACATGCGGCGAGGCTGTGTTTGCGCCCGATCCGGAGCGGCGGTTGGGCAAGCCGGCCAGCACAGGCCCTGCACAATCCGATTGCGTGCAGGGCGTGGTTGCCTGGTACGGTATCTTCGATTTTGCCGAACTGCATGCCGCCAGCCCGTCGGGACCGCTGGCCGACTTGACGGCGACGTTTCTGGGCTGCACCGGTTGGTGCGCCGACAAAGGGCGCGAGGCGAGCCCGACCAGCTATGTCGACCGGAGCGATCCGCCGATGCTGTTGATCCACGGATTGGCGGATACCTTGGTTCCATCGGCCCAGACCGACCGTATGGCCTGCGAATTGCGCGCGGCAGGGGTGCCGGTGGAAACGGCGTTCATTCCCGGCGTGAATCATGGGTTCAACGGCAAGACGCTGGCCGAAACGCGAGCGGCGACGCTGGAGGCGCTGCGCGTGACGACGGCCTTCATCCGGCGGACGGTGGGGTCGGACGGGGCTCGCCCGCGCTGAACATACGTCTTTTTGGGTGGGGTGCGGCGCATTGACAAGTTGTGTCCTGGCTCTAGATAAATACTATAATATCACAAACTGGCGCAAACTGACCGGGCAGGGTGCCTAGGGGTGGGATGGACACAATGAGTTTTTCCAAGATCGGCCTGATGGCGGCGGTAGTGCTGGGCGGCGTGGGATCGCTTGCGGCCGCGCAGGCACCGGCGGTGCCATCGTTTTTCAAGGACTTTCCGCCACCGCAGGTGATCGACGATGTGCCCGCAGCCCTGGCGCAGCGGTTGGTGCTGGGCAAGCTGCCGAAGCCAGCCGGCAAACCGGTGGTACTGTTCGACGGCCGCGACTTGGCGGCGTTCACGCCGTGGCTGGGCTATCCCGGCGGAGGGTTGCAGCCGGCCGGACCCGACGACCAACCCATCGGGCAGGCCGGGATCGGCGATGTGTTCAAGGTCGTCGAAGTGGACGGCGGCCCGGCGATCCGGGTGTCGGGACGCATCTGGGGCGCCATCACCACGCGGCGTGAATACGAAAATTACCACCTCAGCCTGTCGTTCAAGTTTGCCCGTGATCACAAGCCGGGCGTACTGCCCAACAGCGGCGTGCTGTACCATTCCTACGGGCCGGCCGGTGCCTTTGCCGGGACCTGGATGAGCGCGATCGAGTTCGAGGTGGCCGAGGGAATGACCGGGATGATGCTGCCGGTTGGCCGCGAACTAGGCGCAAGCGTGGAGATCGGCACTTATCCCGGCAAGAGCATGTTCGGCGGCGGGCCCTATCGCTACATGCGCGGCGGCAAGCTGGCGGCTCTGCGGATGCCGACCATGGTGGATTCGGCAACCAAGCCCGAACGACCGGTGGGCGAATGGAACCGGCTCGACCTTTACGTGGCGGGCGACAGAGCGGTTCACGTGGTCAACGGTGTGCCGGTGATGGCACTGTCGAACCTGACGCTGAAGGGGCCGGACGGCGCGGTTCGCCCGCTGACGCGGGGACGGATCCAGTTGCAGTCGGAAGGGGCGGAAATCTTCTTCCGGGACATCCGGATCGTGCCGATCCGGACGGTGCCAGAGGTGTTCGCAAAGTAATGGGCTGGCATTGCGGCCGTCAGATTGGAATTGCGCGGCTCCATTGTTAATATAATATGCTTTTTAGAGTTCGCTTGGATCCGGGGCGGGCCAGTATCAGGATGCACCGCAAGTGACAGCGAACGCCAGCAAGAAAGACAGCGACAGCGCGCCGGTACCTACAGAAATTTGGCCATCGACGCACCTGCATATTGCCCGCGCGATCGGCATGGACATCCTGTCGGGCTCGATCGGCGAGGGCGAATTGCTGCCGAGCGAGGCAACGTTGCTGGCGCGCTTCGGCGTATCGCGGACGGTGCTGCGTGAGGTGCTGAAGACGCTGACGGCCAAGGGGCTGGTGGTGTCAAAGACGCGGGTGGGGACCAAGGTGTTGCCATCGGCGCACTGGAGCTATTTCGATGCCGATGTGCTGTCGTGGAAACTGGCGGTGGGATATGACGCGAAGTTCCGCGACGATCTGGCTGAAATTCGGCGCGCAATCGAACCGCACGCTGCCGCGTTGGCGGCGAGGCGGCGCACCGCTGAAGACATCACCGCGCTGCGCGAGGCGATTGCCGCGATGCGGGCGCCGGGGCACACCGCGAAGAGTTTCGCCGTCGCCGACCTGGCCTTGCACCGGGCGGTTGGCGCGGCATCGGGGAACCCCCTGATGCGGTCCATCGCGACGATTATCGAAGCGGCGCTGAACGCCTCGTTCACGCTGAATTCCGCGGTCGAGGAGCCGGATGTGCTGAACGCCAGCCTCGACCAGCACGAGGCGATTGTCGACGCGATCGAGGCCGGCGACGTTGAGGCCGCCGCCGCCGCGATGCTGTGGGTGATCGACCTTGGCACCGCCCGGATCACCGCCGCCGTGACGAAAAACGCATGAGCGAGAGACCCAACCTCCGATCGCGCGCGTGGTTCGATAACCCCGCCAACCCGGATATGACCGCGCTGTATCTGGGGTGGTATCTCAATTACGGGCTGACCCGCGAGGAACTGCAATCGGGCAAGCCGATCATCGGCATCGCGCAGACCGGCAGCGACCTGACGCCGTGCAACCGCCACCACATCGAACTGGCCAAGCGGGTGCGCGAAGGCATCCGCGAAGCTGGCGGAATCGCGATGGAATTTCCGATTCACCCGATCCAGGAAACCGGCAAGCGGCCGACCGCCGCGCTTGATCGCAACCTGGCGTACCTGAGCCTGGTGGAATCGCTCTACGGCTATCCGCTGGATGGCGTAGTGCTGACCATCGGTTGCGACAAGACCACACCTGCGTGCCTGATGGCGGCCGCGACGGTGGATATTCCCGCGATCGCGCTGTCGGTCGGGCCGATGCTCAATGGCTGGTACAAGGGCCGGCGTACGGGTTCCGGCACGATCGTGTGGCAGGCCAGGCAGATGATGGCGGCCGGCGAGATCGATTATGCCGGCTTCCTCGAACTGGTCGCCTCGTCCAATCCGTCGACCGGGTTCTGCAACACGATGGGCACCGCCACGACGATGAATTCGCTGGCGGAAGCGCTGGGAATGCAGTTGCCAGGTTCGGCGGCGATCCCCGCGCCCTACCGTGAGCGCGGGCAGATGGCTTATGCGACGGGCAAGCGAATCGTCGAAATGGTCAAGGAAGATCTGCGGCCATCGCAGATCATGACGCGGGCGGCGTTCCTGAACGCCATCGTCGTCAATTCCGCGCTGGGCGGATCGACCAATGCGCCGATCCATCTGGCCGCAATCGCGCGGCAGATGGGGGTGGAACTGGTGCTGGAGGACTGGCAGGCACAGGGCCACGACGTGCCCTTGCTGGTGAACATGCAGCCAGCCGGCGAGTATCTGGGCGAGGACTTTCACCATGCCGGCGGCGTGCCTGCGGTGGTGGGGCAACTGATCGGGGCGGGGCTGATCGATGAAACCGCGCTGACCGCGAACGGGCGGACCATCGGCGAGAATTGCCGCGACGTACCGATCGTGCTGCCCGAAATGATCCGCGAATTCGGCCAGCCGATAATGCAGAAAGCCGGGTTCCTGGTGCTGCGTGGCAACCTGTTCGATTCCGCGATCATGAAGACCAGCGTGATTTCGCCTGAGTTTCGCGAGCGGTACCTCTCTTCCCCCGGCGACCCGGACGCGTTCGAAGGGCGCGCCATCGTGTTCGACGGGCCGGAGGACTATCACGCGCGGATCAACGATCCCGCGTTGGGGATTACCGCCGAGGATATCCTGATCATGCGCGGAACCGGCCCGATCGGCTATCCGGGTGCCGCTGAAGTGGTGAACATGCAGCCGCCGGATTACCTGATTCGGCAGGGGGTATCGGCTCTGCCGTGCATCGGCGACGGCCGGCAATCCGGCACTTCGGGCTCGCCCTCGATCCTCAACGCATCGCCGGAGGCGGCTGCAGGCGGCAACCTGGCGCTGCTGCGGACCGGGGACCGGTTGCGGGTGGACCTGATCGCGGGCCGGGTGGATGTGCTGCTGGATGATGCCGCATTGGCGGACCGGCGGGCCGCGCTCGAAGCGGCCGGCGGGTATGCCTGTCCTGCCTCGCAGACGCCGTGGCAGGCGATCCAGCGGTCACGCGTGGGCCAGCTCAGCACCGGGGCGATCCTGGAAGGGGCCGAATCTTTCCAGCGGATCGACCAGACATTCGGCGTTCCGCGCGACAATCACTGACCTGGGTTTGACTTGATGTCCGTCTGCATGCCCGCCCCCGATGCTGCCGTGCTATCGCGCCGCCACGAGATTGCGCAGGCGATGCGTGCCATCGTTCCGGGCGAGGGCGTGATCGACCATGCGGACGAGTTGCAACCTTTCGAATCCGACGGGCTGACCGCCTATGCTCAGGTGCCGATGCTGGTCGTGCTGCCGGAGAATACGGCGCAGGTGGCGGCGGTCTTGCGCTGGTGCAATGCCAACGATGTGAAGGTGGTGCCGCGCGGCGCCGGGACTTCGCTATCGGGCGGGGCGCTGCCGCTGGCCGACGGCATCCTGCTGGTCTTGACCAGGCTGAACCGCATATTGGAGCTGGACTATCCCAACCGGGTGGCTGTGGTGCAGCCGGGGGTGACCAACCTGGCGGTATCGCAGACGGTGGCGGCGCGTGGGCTCTATTACGCACCTGACCCGTCCAGCCAGATTGCGTGCACCATCGGCGGCAACGTGGCCGAGAACAGCGGCGGGGTGCACTGCCTGAAATACGGCATGACCGCGCACAATGTCCTGGGCCTGGAGATTGTCCTGATGACGGGCGAGGTCGTGCGGATTGCCGGCAAGGCACTGGAAGCAGACGGGCTCGATCTGCTGGGCACGGTGATCGGGTCCGAGGGGCTGCTGGGGGTGGTGACCGAGGCAACGTTGCGCCTGCTGCCAATCCCGGAAGGTGCGCGGGCGGTGCTGATTGGGTTCGGATCGGTGGAAGCGGCGGCGCGCTGCGTGGCGGAAGTGATGGCGGCCGGAATCATTCCAGCGGGCATGGAACTGATGGATAAGCCGGCGATCAATGCCGCCGAGGATTTCCTGAACATCGGCTATCCGCGCGATGTGGAGGCGCTGCTGATCGTGGAAGTGGACGGCCCGGCGGCCGAGTGCGATTACCTGACCGATCTCATCGCGGAGATCTCGCTGGCCAACGGGGCGACGACGTCGCGCATTTCGAACAGCGAGGACGAGCGCCTTTCGTTCTGGGCAGGGCGCAAGGCCGCATTTCCGGCGATCGGCCGGATTTCACCGGATTACTACTGTGTGGACGGTACGATACCGCGTCGCAAGCTGCCTGAAATGCTGACGGCGATGGCGCAGATTGCCCAGTCGCACGGCTTGCGCGTGGCCAACGTCTTTCATGCCGGGGATGGCAACTTGCACCCGATGATCCTGTACGATGCGAACGTGCCGGGAGAACTGGCCCGAGCCGAAGCCATCGGCGAGGAAATCCTGCTGCTGTGCGTTGCGCTGGGCGGGGTGCTGACCGGCGAACACGGCGTGGGCGTGGAGAAGCGCGACCTGATGCCGGCGATGTTCAGCGAGGTTGACCTTGCGCACCAGCAGCGGGTGAAATGTGCGTTCGATCCGGGGCTGCTGCTCAATCCGGGCAAGATGTTTCCCACGCTGCACCGTTGCGCGGAACTGGGCCGGATGCATGTGCATGACGGCGCCCTCCCGCACCCCGAACTGCCGCGGTTCTGACAATGGTTCAGCCAACAACCGTGGACGAGGTGATCGATGCCGTGGCCGGATCGGCCGGGCTGAACATTCATGGCGGCCGATCCAAGCAGGACATGTGGCGCGAGGCGCCTGACCTGACGGCACTCGATATGCGGGGCATGGCCGGGATTATCGATCACGACCCCGATGAACTGATCATCACGGTGCGCGCCGGGACGCTGCTGGCCGAAGTGGAGCAGGTGCTGGCGGCGCGCGGCCAGATGCTGGCGTTCGAACCATTCGATCACGGGCCGCTGTTCGGGCGCGCGGCGGGGGCAAGCACCATTGGCGGCATCGTAGCGGCCAATGTCAGCGGTTCGCGCCGGGTTAGCGCGGGCGCGGCGCGCGACCATGTGTTGGGGTTCGAGGCCGTATCGGGCCAGGGCGAAGCGTTCAAGGGCGGGGGCAAGGTCGTCAAGAACGTGACCGGCTATGACCTGCCCAAGCTGCTGGCAGGATCGTGGGGCACGCTGGCCGTGTTGACCGAGATTACGCTGCGGGTGCTGCCAGCAGCAAAGGCGGAACAGACGCTGCTGTTGTCCGGGCTGGACGAAGCGCGCGCGGTTGCGGCGATGGGGCAGGCGTTGAGCCTGCCGGCATCGGTTTCGGGTGCGGCGCTGATGGACGGGGTTGCGGCGCTGCGGATTGAAGGGTTTGCACCATCGGTGGTGGCGCGGATCGCGGCGCTGGGGCGGGCGCTGGCCGGATTTGGCCCGGGCACGATCATCGCCGGGAGCGAGAGCCGTGACTGGTGGGCGCGGCTGGCGAGCTTCGGGTGGAGCGATCCGACGCAACCGCTGTGGCGGGTGATCGTGCCGCCGGCAGCGGGAGCCGATGCGGGCGCTGCGCTGGGCGGGCGAAGGGTTTACGATTGGGGCGGTGGGTTGATCTGGGTCGAGGGACCGGCCGCGCCGGATGTGGCAGGGATTGCACGCTCGTTCGGCGGTCACGCAAGGCCGGTTCGCGTGAATGGCCCGGCGGTGGCGGCGGAGGGTGGCGGTGCGCTTGCCGCGCTGAACGCGCGGGTAAAGCTGGCATTCGATCCGCAGGGCAAACTCAACCCCGGAATCAATATGGCTGGAGCGGCTTAGGATGCAGACGCGGTTTCTTCCCGAGCAGTTGGCAGAGCCAGCGACGGCGGACGCGGCGCAGGCCATCCGGTCTTGCGTGCACTGCGGGTTTTGCACCGCGACCTGCCCGACATACGTACTGCGCGGCGATGAACTGGATAGTCCGCGCGGGCGCATCTATCTGGCCAAGGGCATGTTGGAGCAACAGGCACTACCATCGGCGCACGTGGTGAAGCATGTCGACCGCTGCCTGTCATGCCTGGCGTGCGAGACGACCTGTCCATCGGGCGTCAGCTACCGCCGGGTGATCGACAAGGCGCGGGTCTACATTGCCGACAACTACCGCCGGCCCGTGGCGGAGCGGGCGCTGCGTTCACTGCTGGCAGGGGTGTTGCCCTATCCCGGCCGGCTGCGGGCGGCGCTGGTGCTGGCGGCAATCGCGCGTCCGTTCGCGGACCTGTTCGATGCCGTGCCGGCGCTGCGGCCGCTGGGCGTGATGGTCCGGATGGGTGAGCGGCGTAGCCGGGCGGGTGCCGCGGATCCCGCAGCGACGTCGCCGACGCGCTACCGGGTTGGCATGGCGCAAGGCTGTGTCGAGCCGGTGGTCGATCCGGAAATTCAGGCCGCCACGGCACGGCTGTTGGCACGTGCCGGCTGCGAGGTGGTGCGGGTGCCGCACGAAGGTTGCTGCGGGGCGCTGTCGCACCACATGGGCCGCGAAGCGGAGGCGCTGGCGATGGCGCGCCGCGTGGTCGACGGGTGGAGCAAGGCGGGCGACCTTGACGCTATCATCATCACGGCTTCGGGCTGCGGCACGGTTATCCGCGATTACGGCCATATGCTGGCGGACGATCCGGACTATGCCGAGCGCGCGGCGCGGGTTTCTGCGCGGACTTGCGACATAACGGAGTGGATCGCGCGCATCGGGCTGCCGCCGGTGGCGCAGCCGCGCGGCGAGATCGTGGGATATCACGCGGCGTGTTCGCTGCAACATGGCCAGAAGATTAAGACCCCGCCGGTGCAACTGCTGGAAGAGGCCGGGTTTGCCGTGCGCATTCCGGCCGAGGCGCATCTGTGCTGCGGTTCCGCTGGGGTTTACAATATCCTGCAGCCGGAGCTGGCGGATCAGTTGGCTGCGCGCAAGGTGGCCAATCTGGGCGCCCTGGAACCGGACGTGATCGTGACCGGCAACATTGGCTGCATCGTGCAGATCGGCCGGGCGCAGGCGCGGCCGGTGGTGCATATCGCGCAGCTACTGGACTGGGCGACCGGCGGCGCCATGCCCGCCGCATTGGCGGCGACCGTGGCGGCGGGCAGTCAGTAGGTCGAGCGGCCGCCCGAGGCGTCAAACACGGCGGCGGTGCTGAACGATGCTTCTTCGCTGCACAGCCAGCAGATCAGCGCGGCGATTTCCTCCGATTCGCCGAACCGGCCCATCGGGATCTTGGACAGCATGTAGTCCTTGAACTCCTGTCCCATCTGATCGAGCAGCGGCGTGCGGAACACCGCCGGCGTGACGGTGTTGGCGCGGATGCCGGTGGTGGCCAGTTCCTTGCCGAGCGACTTGGTCAACGCGATCACGCCGGCCTTGGCGGCCGAATAGGCCGAGGCCTTGGGATTGCCTTCCTTCCCGGCGACCGAGCTGATCGTGACGATACGGCCGTAATCGGCGCGCTGCATGAACGGCACCACCGCGCGGCAGCTGTGGAAGATTCCGATCAGGTTGACGTTGTTGACCAGCGCCCAATCTTTGACCGGATAGTCGGCCACGGTCTCGTTCGGTCCGGTGATCCCGGCGCCGGCAACCAGCACATCGATCCGCCCAAAGGCGTCGAACGTGGTCTGCGCGGCGGCGGCCACGGCGGACCAGTCGGTTACGTCGACCGGCACCAGCACGGCGTCGGGCAGAAGCGCCCCGGTAGCCGCGAGCGTGGCCTCGTTGCAGTCCCACAGGGCAACGCGGCCGCCCTCTGCGACAATGCGCCGGGCCACGTCGAGCCCGACGCCCGAAGCGCCGCCGGTAATGACGGCGCATCTATCGGTGAAACGCCCGGCAAAGGTCATGCCGTGGACACCTCATCGCCAAGATCGCGGTAGGGCACGACGACCTGGGTCTGTTCGCCAAGGCCGTTGATGCCGAGGCGCATGGTGTCGCCGGCCTTGAGGTAGAGCGGCGGCTTCATTCCCATGCCCACGCCCGGGGGCGTGCCGGTGCAGACGACATCGCCGGGATACAGCGTCACGAACTTGCTGAGGTAGGCAATGATCTGGCTGACGGTGAAGATCATGGTGCGGGTGTTGCCGGTCTGGGTGCGCACGCCATTGAGGTCGAGCCACATGTTCAGATCCTGCGGGTCCGCCACTTCGTCAGCGGTGACGAGCCACGGGCCGACCGGGCCATAGGTGTCGCAGCCCTTGCCCTTGTCCCACTGGGTGCCGCATTCGAGCTGGTAATAGCGTTCGGACACATCATTCACCAGGACGTAACCGGCGACGTGATCGAGCGCGGCGTCCTCGGTCACGTTGCGGGCGGTGCTGCCGATGACGAAGCCGAGTTCGACTTCCCAGTCGGACTTGACCGAGCCCTTGGCGAGCATGACTTCATCGTCCGGGCCGTTGAGGCAACTGATGGCCTTCATGAACACGACCGGTTCCGACGGGATCGCCAGGTTCGATTCGGCCGCGTGATCGGCATAGTTGAGCCCGATGGCGATGAACTTGCCAATGCCATCAACCGGAACGCCGATGCGCGGGCTGCCGGTGACGAGCGGCAGGACCGCCACGTCGATCGCCGCGAGCCGGGCGAGGCCGGCGGGCGAAAGCAGGTCGGGGGTGATGCTGGCCACATGACCCGACAAGTCGCGGATGCCGCCGTCAGCATCGAGAATGGCAGGCTTTTCAAGGCCTCGAGGACCGTAGCGGAGAAGTTTCATCAACTGTCTTTCAGGCTTTGGAAGATTTTGTTCTATTTCATATTATATTACTTATCCTTTGAGGGTCAACCGGGATCGTGCGGTGAACGCCCGGACAAGCCGCCGAAACTTGGGTAGGGAAAGCAGATGGCCATCGTGTCAGCACCAGCGCCGGACGGGCCGGAAGCCCTTGGCGGCAAGCACCACGCCGCGCTCGCCATCTTGGCGACGGTGTTTTTCATGTGGGCCTTCATCACGGTCCTGAACGACATTCTGATCCCGCACCTGAAGGCGGGGTTCGAGCTGAATTATATACCCAGAGGTTGATGATCCAGTTCGTGTTCTTCGGCACGGCCTTCGTGATTTCGCTGCCGGCGGCGAAGGTGCTGGAATGGCTGGGTTACAAGAACACGATTGCGGTCGGGTTGCTGGTTACAGGGATCGGCGCCGCGATGTTCGTGCCGGCGGCCAACACCGCCTCCTACGCCGTGTTCTTGAGCGCGCTGTTCGTGCTGGCGACCGGGATCACTTCGCTGCAGGTGGCAGCCAATCCCTATGTCGCGCTACTGGGTCCGCCGGAAACGGCGTCGAGCCGGCTCAACCTCGTGCAGGTGCTGAATTCCGCCGGGACCACGGTGCGGCCCCTGTTCGGCGGCTGCTCATCCTGTCGCAATCGGCGTCCGGCACCGCGACGGACGGCGGCGCGGTGCTGACGATGGCGGAGCGCATGCAGGATGTCCTGGCGGTGCGCGCGCCCTATATGGGGATTGCGCTGTTCCTGGCGGTGCTGGCGCTGGTGATCTTCGTGTGGCGCCTGCCCGACATTCAACCAAGCCGGAACGGCAGGAACTGGGCGCGGCAGGCGTATGGCACCATCCCCGGCCAGTCTGGGGGCTGGGCGCGATCTTCTTCTACGTAGGGGCCGAGATTTCGGTTGGCAGCTTCCTGATCAACTACCTGACCTCGCCCAGCGTGGTGGTGATCTCGCACGCGGATGCGGCGATCTATGTCACACTGTTCTGGGGCAGAGCGATGACCGGGCGTTTCATCGGCGCGGGAGTGATGCGCGAGATCGCCCCGGCCCGGGTGCTGGCAGTCGTGGCCATTGGCGCGGGCGCGCTGCTGGCGACGACGATCCTGACCACCGGATGGGTGGCGCTGTGGTCGGTCGTGCTGGTCGGCCTGATGAATTCGATCATGTTTCCGACGATCTTCACGTTGGCGATCGAGGGACTGGGCAAGTTGACCGCGCGGGGATCGGCGCTGCTGATCATGGCGATTGCCGGCGGGGCCTTGCTGCCGGTTCTGCAGGGCGTGGTGGCGGACCGTTTCGGGATCAGGATCGCGTTCGTGCTGCCACTGCTAAGCTATGTCTGCGTGCTGCACTTTGCGCGGCTGTGCGGCCGTTTTCCGGTGGGCGCGGCGCGGGCCGTTGCGGCGTGATGCCTAGCCCGCGAAGGGTATCGGCGGGAGCCCCCGAACGCCGGGATCAACTTCGAACAGGCTTCCGGCCAGCGGCTCATCGTCGAGGCCCTTGGCTGCCGAGGTGACGAACAGCCGGTCAAGGTTTGGCCCGCCGAATGCGCAGTTGGTGATCTGCGAGGCGGGCAGCGCGATCGACCGGTCCAGCGTTCCATCGGACAAGAACCGGCTAACCCGGCCGCCTGCCCAGTGCGCGATCCAGATGCCGCCTTCGGCATCGGTGGTCATCCCGTCGGGGTAGCCCTGGTCGTCGGTGAAAGTGAGGAAGGTGCGCTTGTTAGACAATGTGCCATCGGCGGAGAGATCGAACGCGCTGACGATGCGCCGCACGCTGTCGGTGTGGTAGAGCGTATGGCCATCGGCGCTGAAAGTGGGGCGATTGGTGACTGTGTAACCATCATCGTGCCGCGAGCAGTTGAAATCCGGATCGAGCCGGTAGAGTGCGCCGCAGACCGTGGCCTCGCTGGCATCCATCGTGCCTGCCCAGATGCGCCCGGCCGGATCGACCTTGGCATCGTTGAGACGGTTGCCGGGACGATCAGGTTCGGGCGAAACGATGTGTTCGATTTGAAACGGATCGAGCGACAGGCGGGCAAAGCCACTTTTCATGCCGATGATGAAATCGTCGCGCCGGCGGCGTTCGATGATCCAACCGGTCGCTTCGGGCAGGGGCCAGTGGTCGACGTGCTGGCTGGCGACGTCATAGCGGAACAGTCCCTTGCCGATGATATCCACCCACAGCACCGCGCCCAGCCGGGGCGACCAACAGACGCCTTCGCCGAGCTGGTCATGCTGCGGGCGGGCGATGACTTTCACGGTTGATTGGGCAGGTGCGGCGGGGTTCACGCGTGATTCCATTTCAGGCTCATCAAATTATCATATAATAGCATTTTCATTGATTATCACGGCGGGGCTGATAGTCCGGGGGGATAGCCTGCCGTGCGCCATGCTGCACGAAGGTAGACCAGACGCAACGACAGGGTGAGAGATGGACCGGCTTAAAGGCAAGACGTGTTTTGTGACCGGCGCGGCGCAAGGGATTGGCCGCGCGATTACGGAGCAGTTCCTGGCGGAGGGCGCGGCCGTGATCGGCGCGGACTTGCGGTTTGGTGAAATGCCGAGCCATCCCGCGCTGACCTGTGTGGTTATGGATGCGTGCGATCCGGCGGCTGTTGCGGCTGCTGCTGCGGCACATCCCGAAGTTTCGGTACTGGTCAACTGTGTGGGGTATGTTGTTAACGGGTCGCTGCTGGATTGCGCACTGGAGGATTTCGACCGCAGCATCACGATCAACGTTCGGTCGATGATGATCGTCACGGGGGCGTTTCTGCCGGCGATGATTGCGCGCAAAGCCGGCTCCATCGTCAACATTGCGTCGATCGTGTCTTCGATCAAATCCGCGCCCAACCGGTTCGCCTATGGCACCAGCAAGGCGGCGGTGCTTGGGCTGACGATGTCGGTGGCGCGCGATTACCTGGAGCATGGCATTCGCTGCAACGCGATCAGCCCCGGCACGGTGGAGACACCGTCCTTGCAGGAGCGCATCCTCGCGACCGGCGACGAGGTGGCGGGGCGCAAGGCGTTCGTCGCGCGGCAGCCGATGGGCCGGCTGGCGACCTCCGACGAGATCGCCGGGAGCGCAGTGTTGCTCGCGTCGGACGAGGCATCGTATATGACCGGCACCAACATCATCATCGACGGAGGGTGGAGCCTGTGACCAAGCCGCTTGCGATCATCACCGGGGGCAATACCGGGATTGGCCGCCATCTGGTGACCCGCTTTGTCGGGGAAGGTTATGCGGTGGCGTTCAGCTATCGCGGCGCGCCGGAAGCGGCCGCAAGCCTGACCGCCGAACTGGGCGAGGCCGTGCTGGGGATCGAGTGCGATGTGGGCGTCAAAGCGCAGGTCGACGCGTTTTTCGCCGCTGCCACCAAATGGCATCCCGCAGCGCCGCACGTGCTGGTGAACAACGCCGGCATCCAGACCCATGCCAAGCTGGTCGACCTTTCCGAGGAAAGCTGGGACAACGTCATCCGGACGAACCTGAAGGGCTGCTTCCTCAACACGCAGGCGGCGGCGCGGTGGATGATCGAGGGCGGACGCGGCGGTTCCATCATCAATATCGGCTCGGGCTGCAACAAGCTGGGGTTCCCCCGGCTGGTCGATTACACCGCGTCCAAGGGCGGGATCGAGCAGTTCACCAAGGTGGCCGCGGTGGAACTGGGGCCGAACGGGATCACAGTGAACTGCGTCGCGCCGGGTGCGATCGCCACCGAGCGGACGTTGCGTGACGATCCCGATCATACGGCGATCTGGTCTCCCATCACGCCGCTGCGCCGGCCGGGCAATCCCGAGGATGTGGTCGGCGTGGTGCTTTTCTTCGCCAGCCCGGCCGCGTCGTTCGTGACCGGGCAAACGCTGTGGGTGGACGGGGGCGCTTTTACGCGGCCCAACTGGCCGCATATCGAACAGGACGACTGAATTTTCCCGCAGCACAGCTGCAGCATTCCAGTGCGCGAGGTTTCCCTTGAACGATTACGGCAGAGCCTGGCTGGCGCGACACGGACGGCATGGCGGAGCCGGGCACGGCGCAACATTGCTGCAAGGGCTGGACGGTGCCGCGCGGGGCACGCGGGTGCTGGACCTGGTGGCGGGGCCCGACCTGAGTGTGCGGATCGCGGTGGACCGTGGGTTCGAAATCTCCGAGATCACGAGCCGGGGCGTGGCGGTTGGCTGGGCATCGCCCGGGCACCTGCGCTCGCCCGCGCTGCACGAACATGCCGAGGACGATCAGTGCGGGTTCCTGCGCTCGTTCTCGGGCGCGCTGGCGACGTGCGGGCTGGATCATTTCGGCAAGACCAGCCGGGAAAGCGCGGCGGGTTTCGGTTATCCGGTACGGCCCGAGGTGGTGCATCCGATGCACGGGCGGGCAGCATTCCTGCCGGCCACGCTGCGCGGGTACGGGATTGCCGAGACGGCCGCCGGACGCGTGGTATGGGCAGAAGGCGAACAGGTCCAGCACATGGTGTTCGGTGAGCACCTGGCGCTGATCCGGCGGATCGAGCTGCCGTTGTTCGGCAGCGCCTTGCGGGTGGCGGACCGGGTGGAAAATCGCGGCAGCCGGCCGACGCCGCACGGCTTGCTGTATCACTGGAATTTCGGCTGGCCGCTGCTGGCCGAGGGGACTCGGATCGCCATTCCGGGCGCCACGCCGATGACGGCCAGCGGGCCGGTTGATGGGTATGGGGAACAGGTCCAGTCGTATGACCCTGCCGCCGGGATGGATGGCGGTGTGGCGGTGACCGTGCGCAATCCTGAGCTGGGGCTGGCGGCGGTGCTGCGCTATCGGGCGGAACAGCTGCCGGTGCTGTACAAATGGCAGGCGTTCGAGCCCGGCATCTATGCACTGGGGATCGAGCCGGCCACCCAGCATGCCGATCTGCCGATGGCGATGCTGGGGGCCGGTGAGGTGCGCGGGTACGACCAGTCGCTGACGCTCGACTGGTCGGTCTGAGGTTCGCCCTGCGGGCTATTTGGCCACGCGGATTTCGGGCAAGCGTTTGATCGGTTCGATCGTGACGTTGCGGAAGAAGGTTTCCGCTCCTTCGCTTTGCAGCTGGATCTTGCCGCGGTCGAGCACGGCCCCTTCGGGGTTCGACCGGATACCGTGTACCGCCATGACCGGCGTGCCATTGACCACGTGCACCGCGCTATCGCCGACGACGTAGAGATCGATGCTGTTCCAGGTGCCGATGGCGCTTTCAGGATCACCGGCCTGCTGGACGAACTCGAACCCGGCAAGGCCGATGTTCACATCGCGGCCATTGAACATGTAGTGGCGTTTGGTCTGGCTGGGCAGGGACATGTCACGGCCCACCGAGGTGCGGAAGTTCACGCCCAGGCCGGCCGGGTTGAGCCCGCCGACCTGACCGGGGACCATTTCGAGTTCGACCGAATTCATCCACGTGTCCGTTAGGGCGCCGAACGGGCCGTACGAGTGGTAAAGCACACCGTTATTGCGGGGCTTGGGATTATCCGCCGGGGTGCGCTTTTCGCCCCATTTATACTCCAGGTGGAGGTGGTAATTCGCGAATTCGCGCTTGGTGGTCAGGGTGCCCCAGATGCTGCCATCGGCGCGGATCACCGGCCCGCCATCGAGCGAGCGGACCGTGAAGATGCCGTAGGTGTCCTTGTTTAGCCCGATCGGCCGTTGCGCCGCGACGCCGGCGGTGATCACGTTCTGCTGCTTGGGACCCAGCCAGACGTCCCAGCCAACGAGGTCGCGCCGGTTGAACAGCGCGGTGCGCGGACCAGTGGGCTTGGGCACCTTGGCCAGCACCAGCTTTTGCGGTTTGAACGCGGGGTCACCCAGCGGGCCGCTGAGATCGGGCGGCGGAGCGGCGAACTTGCCGAGTTCGGCGTTGAGTTCCTTCATTGCGGCGTCGGTGAGGTTGGGAAAGAAGTGTTGAACGAACCGGATCGACACCATCGGATTGGCGCGCACCAGTTTATCCGCGACGAGTTCCGGGCTGTAGCGCGCCACTACGGCAGTGGCTTCGGGCGAACGGAAGATATCGCCGGTGGGGGTATCGATAGACATTGTCGGCGAGGGGGCAGGTGCCTCGGGGGCAGGTTCGGCGGGGGCAGGAGCGGTGGGGGCCGCCTCGCCATGGGCGGTCGCCACCAGCGACGATGCGAGAATGGTTCCGGCGGCAAGCGCCTTCAAAGCGGTACGCATGGAGAATTCCTCTTAAAGACCGAGCATGGCGCGGTTAGCGGCATGATCGGTGCCGCTGTCGGCAAAATCATCGAAGCTGGTTTCGGTGACGCGGATGATGTGATCGCGAATGAAGGGCGCGCCTTCGCGCGCACCGTCCTCGGGGTGCTTCAGCGCGCACTCCCATTCGAGCACGGCCCAACCGGCGAAATCATAGGCGGCAAGCTTCGCGAAGATCGCTTTGAAATCGATCTGCCCATCGCCCAGCGAGCGGAACCGGCCGGGTCGATCGATCCAGCCCTGATAGCCGCCGTAAACGCCCGAGCGGCCGCTGGGCCGGAACTCGGCATCCTTGACGTGGAACGCCTTGATCCGCTCATGATAGAGATCGATGAAGGCCAAATAATCCATCTGCTGCAGGACCATGTGGCTGGGATCATAGAGGATATTGGCGCGCGCATGACCGCCCACCGCTTCGAGGAAGCATTCGAAAGTGGCGCCGTCGTGGAGATCTTCGCCGGGATGGATTTCGTAGGCCAGATCGATCCCCGCAGCATCGTAGGCGTTGAGGATCGGGGTCCAGCGGCGGGCAAGTTCGGTAAAGGCTTCCTCGACCAGACCGGCCGGCCGCTGCGGCCAAGGATAGAAGTAGGGCCAGGCGAGCGCACCGGAGAACGTGACCGCTGTCGCGAGACCGAGATTTGCGGAAGCCTTGGCCGCGAGGGTCACCTGCTCCACCGCCCAAGCCTGCCGCGCGGCCGGGTTGCCGCGCACTTCGGGGACGGCGAAACCATCGAACGGTAGGTCGTAGGCCGGATGGACGGCGACCAGCTGGCCTTGCAGGTGGGTGGACAGTTCGGTCGGGACGAGGCCGTGGCGATCGAGCACGGCGCGGATATCATCGCAATAGGCCTGGCTGCCTGCGGCCTTGGCGAGATCGAACATGCGGCCGTCCCAGGTGGGGATCTGCACGCCTTTGAAGCCGAGGCCGGCCGCCCAGCCGGCGATGGCATCAAGCGAGCTGAATGGCGCGGCATCGCCTGCGAACTGGGCGAGAAAGATGGCGGGGCCCTTGATCGTTTTCATCGCGAGGTTCCTTATCAGAGCGCCAGGTCGGTCCATCCGCCGCCCGCGGCGTTGCTGGTGACCGCAGTCGAGATGAAGCCCATGGCGCGCAGGCCTTCGGCGGCATCGGGGAGGAGCGGGGCGGTGGTCTCGCCGGCCAGCAGCGCGGCGAAATCGGCATAGAGGTTGGCGAAGGCTTCGAGGTAACCTTCGGGGTGGCCGGTGGGCACCCGGGTGACGGCGAGCGCATCGGCGCCGAGCAGGCCGCTGGCGGCATGGCGGACTTCGGTTCGGCCATCGATGGTGTCGATGGTGAGGGTGTTGGGGTTTTCCTGCTGCCAGTGGACGGCGCCGGTTTCACCGTAAACCCGCAGGCGCAGGCCGTTGCGTTCACCCACGGAGATCTGGGAGGCGATGAGCACGCCGGGCGCGCCGTTGGCGAAACGCAGCAGGACGTTGCAATCATCGTCGAGGCGGCGACCAGTCACCATGCTGTTGAGATCGGCGCAAATGCGGGTGACGCGCTGGCCGGTGACGAATTCGGCGAGATTGAAGGCGTGGACCCCGATATCGCCGATGCAGCCGCCCAAGCCGGACTGGGCCGGGTCAGCGCGCCATTCGGCCTGTTTGTTGCCCGCGCGTTCGAGCGGTTCGGCCAGCCAGCCTTGCGCGTATTCGACCACGACCTTGCGGATCGCGCCGAGCGCTCCGCTGGCGATCAACTGGCGCATTTCGCGCACCAGCGGATAGCCGGTGTAGGTGTAGGTAAGGCGGTAGGTGACACCAGTTGCCTGCACCAGAGCGGCGAGTTCCCGCGCTTCGTCCAAGGTTGCGGTCATCGGTTTGTCCGACATGACCGGGAAGCTGGCGGCCAGCGCAGCGGCGGTGGCTGGCAAGTGGAGGTGGTTGGGGGTTACGACCGCGACGAAATCGATCGGATCATCGCGCAACCGTTCTGCCGCGAACATTTCCTGATATGAGTCATAGGCGCGGGCCGGATCAATCCGGTACGATTCCCCCGCCGCGCGGCTGCGGGCCGGATCGCTGCTGAAGGCACCGGCCACGAGTTCGATCCGGCGGTCCATTTCCGCGGCAAGGCGGTGGACCCCGCCGATAAAAGAGCCCGGCCCGCCGCCGATCATGCCCATGCGCAAACGCCGCATCAATCATCCCTCCAGTGCATTCCCGCGCTTGGGCGCGGCGTTATTCAAGCGTGGAAATCAACCTCGACCGCCTCGATCAGCGGGACCAGGAACTTGAGCAGTTCCTGGTGGGCCGGGTGATCGGCGTAGTTCGCGTATGTTGCGGCATCGGCAAAGCGCATCACCCCACCCAGCCCATAACCCCGGGCATTGGGCGAGACGTTGCGGCCAACCTCAACCGAATCGATGCCGGGAATGGCGTCCTTCAGCGCATAGATTTCCGCAATCGCGCGGTCGATCTGCGCTTCGGTAACGCCGGGCAGCCATTTGAACAGGAATACATGCACGAACATGGGGCAGATCAATCCTTGATGAGTTCGCCGCCGTTGCGGCAGGTGTGCGAGGTGAGGCCGGCCGCCCACGCTATGCCCTGATCAAGCAGCTTGCGGCTGTTCGGTTCGCTGTACGCTTCCGGCATATGGCCTATGGCGGTGTAGAATGAGCGACCGTTAGCGATGCAGCGGGTCCACGAGATGGGGTGATCGCCCATTGCGATGGAGGCGCCGTTCATGCCGATCGGCTGGTATGTGCTTTCATCCAGAGTGGCGAGGACGCGCGCGCCGCCAGCGCGGGGGCTGCGTTCGAACGAATACCATTCCTCCGACATCTGCCAGTTGGACGGGAGGCCGCGCACGGCGGGGTGATTGCCGGGTTCGACGCGGACGGTGGCGTTCTGGTAATGCGGCGTGTTGGGGTGCCCCGCGAAGCGGGCACCGACGAGTGTATCGGCATACCAGTCCCAGAACCATACCGGATCGCCGCCGGCACCGTGGATGCCAACGTACCCGCCGCCCTGTTCGATCCACCGGCGGAACGCCGCGCGCTGGGTGAGGGTGAGGGCATCGCCGCTGATGTTGTTCCAGACGACCGCGCGGAATCGCTTCAGATCGCGCGGATTGAACACGGCAGGCTTGTCGCTGAACACCAGCGTCCAGCCGTGAGACTTTGCGATCTCGGTGAGCGCGGTATGCGCGGCGTCGAACGAGGGACGATCAAGGAAGCCGTTGACCTTTTCGAACACGAGGATCGCGGGCTGATCAATTTTAGCCGGAAGATTGGCGGGCGTAACGTCATAGCGAGCGCACCGCGCGAGGCTGACGGCGCGGGTGACCGGGAGGACGGCGAGCCTGCGGTTGAGGCGCTTGGTGATTGCCGCTTCATCGGGATTGCCGCGCAGCAGCCAGCCCACATCAAGGATGTTGCCAAAGCCAGGCGGAAAATCGCCGCCGCCGAAATTGCGGGTGACGTCGGAGATGAGATTGGGCGCTTCTTGGTCCAGCACCGCGCGAGCGGCAGGGCTTGCCAGCAGATCGGACAGCGGCAGATGGGTGGAAAAGGGCACCTTCGCCATCGCGCAATCGAGCGCCGGGGCAGCAAACGGGCGAGCCGAGGCTGCGGCGGGGGACATGGCGAACAAGGGCACCGCAAGGCTGGCTGCAAGCCAACCTGAAAGCTTGATTTTGAAAGATCGCTTCACAGGCTTAATCCTTTTGATCCAGCCGCCGACGGTGAGAGGCTGAATGGCCGAAAAAAAGCCGCATCGAGGCTGTTTGCCAGCGTGCAAGCACTAACAGGGCGAGGCGGCATTGCAACAAAAATGGTATTATATGACTAATGTGTTGGCACGAGTCGATCGCCGGGATCGGAGGTGGGTGCCGATCCCGGGGGAGCGCTATTTTGCGGGCGGCGCGATCAGTGTGACTGGTCCAACCAGCCCTGAAACAGGCAAGGGAGCATCGGCCCGGTAGGTCGGCAAGGTCGTGAAGGTGATCTTCGCCGCGCCGGGCTGGGCATCGCCGATCAGGCGGTTGACCCAGAGGTTGGCCACGCGCACCTCAAGCTGGTTCTTCCCCGGGCGGACGGCGCTGCCGATGTCGAGGCGGTACGGTGCTTTCCACGCGGTGCCGACCAGCTTGCCGTTGACACTGACTTCGGCGACTACGCCCACTTTGCCCAGATCCAGCCACAACGGAGCACCGCGGCGGACGCCCTTTGGCGAGGTAAAGGTGGTGCGGTAGGTGGCTGTCCCCGAAAAATAGCGCACGCCCGCATCGGCATTTTCGTTCAGTGGGGTGAGTGTCGGCAGGTGAATGCTGGCCGGCGCGCCGCGATCCGGTTGAAACGCAACGTCCCATCCGCCCGAGAGCGTGCCAACGGTTTGCAGGGCTGGCTTGGTGACGGTGCCAGCTGCGGCCGTGGCTGGCTGGCGAAACACCACAAAGAAGGCATCGTGGGGCAACATGGGCAGCGGGACCACGGTGACGCCATCTTCAACCCGGTACGAAACCGCCTCGGTCTGGCCGGTATCGGCGCGCCAGATTTCCGGTACACGGCCCGTGATGCGGAAGCGTGCTTCCAGGTTCAGCGCGCGATCTTCCCGGTTCGTCAGGTAATAGGCATCGCCGCCTGGCAGCTTGCGATGCACGAACAGGACATTGGCGTTCTGATCCGGCCCGGCATAGGCGAAGTCGGGCCGGATCCCGAGCGCGCTCAGCGCGCTGGCGGCGTCGCGGGTGGCGACGACGCGGCCCTTGCCGACCGCCGTGGTGGCGCTGCCAGCGGGCCATAGCCGGCTGACCAGCGCGGCATATCGGGCGGGGTCACCCTGCAGGCCCGGCGAGGCGACAGGCGCTTCGCCGACGATGGTGGCCCCGGCGTCAGCCAGCGCGGCGATGCGCTGGAGCGCGGGCAGGGTCATCTTGCTGCTGCTGCCGCCAAGATAGAGCAGGCGGTAGCGGGCACCGCTTTCCGTCACCAGATCGCCGTCGTCCACCTTGAGCAGGTCGAGCAGGGCCGGCGCATTGATGAAGTCGTATGCGTGGCCGCGCGGCACATCGGACATCGGGCTGGACTTGTAGAGGCCGGTCAGCGGCGCTTCCTCGCCGTAGAAATAGGCGATATCGGCACTGTCGCGGCCTTGCTGGAGCATGAAGGCCGTGCGGGCGAGGTAATCGACCCACGGCTTGGCCATTGGTGCCCAGGTATCGAGCCGGTTGAAATACTGGCCGAAGAACGAGAGCGAGAAGCCGGGCACCTTGCTGTCAAGCGGCTGGTGGACCGAGGTGTGGATGACCGGGCGGTTCACGCCCATCGCGAACGCCAGATCGATCATCGGCTTGAGATCGCCCGGACCGTAAGCCCAGGGATGGAACGAGGACGTCAGCGATTCCGCCGCGACCAAATTCTGGCCGTAGAGGTGCGCGATCGAGGCCGCACCCTTCATATCGGCCAGCACCACGGTTCGCGGGCCGCGGGCCGGATTAAACGACCAGACCGCCGCCATCGGGATATCGGTGTGCTGGCGCATGGCCATATCGTCACCGAGCGATGGCCGGCCGCCTTCCAGCGCCTCGCCGTAGACCTTGAGGCCGTGTTCGTGCGCGACCTTGGCAACGGTGCCGTAGTGTTCGCTGGACGTCAGCTCGCTGAGGGTACGGCGGAAATCATACAGGAACGCGTCGCTCTGGCGCTGCGAGCCGACGATCACGCCCGACAGCGTGGGCAGCCACGGCAGCGGATCGTAGCCGCGCAGGCGGCGGAACTGGGCGAGAATCTGCGGCGTCCAGTTGGAGGGCCCGACCTCGGTACTGTCGGTCAGCACGGCCTGTAGCCCGCGCGCGCCGATCAGATCGGCACCGGTCGCGACAGTGTACATGCCCAGGTAGTGTTCCATGTAGCGCCGCGCGGCAGCAGCATCGTACTTGTCGATTTCGAGCCCGGTCCCTTCCTCGACTGCGGGATGGTTGATCCGGCCGATCAAGCTCCACCCCATGCGCAGCACCCGCCAGCGGCCGGGGGGCGGGGTCCAGTCGAGCTGGCCGTCGGGGCCGAGCCGCGCGGTGAGATCGATTACCGCAGCGGGGTCGATGCCGGGGGTCTCGCCCCCGGACTTGCGCTCAAGCGTGTAGTAATCATCGACCATGGCAAAACCGGCCTTGGCCTCGAACTCGTTGATCCGGGTGTCGGCGGTCAGCCTGAGCAGGCCGACATCGACCGTCCTGCGCGGCTTGGGATCGAACGATATGGTGACGGCGCCGGGCAGAGCCTCGCGGTTATCCGGCGTGGAGAGACTCGTGCGCGTCAGCACCAGCCGGAAATACCGCGCAGTGACCGGCGCGAAGCTGATGGTGGTGGGAACGGGGCGGACCTCGATCTCGGCAATGGGCCGCCAGGTCTGGCCATTGTCGCTGGCCTCGAGCCGGGGAACCAGGCCTGGCCCGGCACCGGTGATCAGCATGCTGGCCGAGCGGACGGTTTGCGGCCTGGCATAATCCAGCAGGATCGTGCCCGGCTGTTCGGCGGTGCCATAGGGCACTTTGGCAACCGAGGTGATATCGGCGTCGACCAGTGCGGCGGGCGCGATGGCGGTGCCATCGGCGGTGCGGGCTGTGAATGAGGCCAGCGGCGCTTCGTCCTGCACGCGGTACGCGACGACGGCAGTATCGCTGTAGATGTTGGGCGGAGTCTTGCCCGAGCCGCGCATCATGCCCAATCCGTCGTCCTGCTTGGGCAAGTTCTGGAACGGCCCGGTGATGGCCGGCGGGGTATTGAGCTTGCCCTTGAAGCGCTTGCCCCCGATCAGGTCAGTCTCGCTCCACGCGTATTTTTTCATCGCGTCCTGCGGATCGACCCACGGTCCGCCGGTTTCGCTCCAGCCGGGTGAGGCGGCGATCGTCAGTTCGAGCTTGTGCTGATCGGCGAGCGCGGCGGCACGGTGGAAGGCCGTCTGCCACTCCGGCGTCATGTATGCGATGCGTTGGTCCACCACTTGCGGCGTGCCGACATGCACGTCGAAATTCTGCAATCCGCCAATGCCCATGCGTGACATCCATTCGATGTCCTTCTGGATGCCGTCCGCGGTGATGTTGCCGTTGAGCCAGTGCCACCACACGCGCGGGCGCGCCGACTGCGGCGGATCGCGGAACCCATCGTCAAGCGGGTCGGCCATGGCCGACGTTCCCAGCATGAGCGCAGCGACCGCCGCGACGTCGGCCAGGGTTCGCTTGCTGGTGCGCAGTGCGTTCATTGATGTAGTACTCCTGGAAAATATCTGGTGCGGCGGCGGCGAAGGCGGCTATTTCTTGGCGGGCGGCCCGTCGGGCTCCGCGCTGAGAGAACCCGGTTTCCAATCGCGCGCGATGGCAAGATCAGCGGCGGCGCCTTCGGTCAGCGCGGTGAGATCGATCCAGCCGATCCGGCTGTAGAAGGCGGGCACGTACTGGGCATCACGAATGGCGGCATAGGCGCGCCAGGCGGCAAGCGCCCTGTCGAGATGCGCAAGTGCGAGCTGCCGTTCCTGCTCGGGCTCGGAAGATCCGTCGTCGAACAGCGCGAGGTGGGCCGCGGCGAGGATCTTTTCGCTGTAATACAGCCCCAGCTGCCCCATTGCCTCGTAGTCGGCCAAGGTCGAGCGCAATTCGGCATTGCCGGCGGCGGCGGCCCGCATCTTGCCGGCGAGGTGGATCGCGGTATGGGCATCGTCCGCGAGCGCGGCGGCGATATCGAGCGGGGTTTGGCCGCGCATTGGCAAGCGGCCGCGCAGGTTGGTGCGCCACTGGCGGATGCTGAGGATGCCTTCGCCGGGCATGGCCGCGCCGGCCATCACATCGGCCACGGTATAGAATGCGCTGCGGCCAAGATCGCCGCAGCCGGGGCCTTCGCCGCAGCGGATCGCCTTCTGGATATCGGCGAAACTGCGCGGTGCCTTGTCGTTGTAGGCGTTCGCCTCGGGCAGCCAGGCGATATCGATATCGTGCCAGAAAAACCGCGTGATCAAGGGGATGACCTGCGATGCCGCCGTGGAGGCGGTGAACAGATCGCCGGCGTCAACTTCGGGAAAGCGGGCGCCCAGCACGCGCTGGAAGTGCGTGTTGGTCAACGCGGGATCGTAAGAAAGCCGGCCCCAAAGCATGAAGCCGTACCACTGTTTGGCCAGCACCAGCGGGCGTTTCTGGCCCCTTGAGCCATCGAAATCGCGATCCAGAAAATCGCGCCCCCATACGTAGCCGTCCGGCCCCATGTAGAACCCAGAGAGGGTTTCGGGCGGGGGCATGTTGAGGACGTATTCGCGGGCAAAATCGGGGTCGCCCCAGTGGAACGAATAGAAATCGTCGTTACGGACCGTCAGCCAAGTTTTCGAACCCGCCATGTGCGGCAGGATAGCGTTGATGAACGTCGGCCGGGGCGACGAATACATGTGCGCGACCGAGTATTTGTAGCTGAAGGTGAAGCTGGCCGGATAGCCGGGAAACTTGCTCCAGTTCTTTTCGATCTCGCCCTTGGCGGTCATGTGGAAGCGGTGGATCAGGCGGAAATCGCGGTGGGGTTCGCGCTGGATCGCATCGCGCACGCCTTCGCCATACGTGGCCCACAGCCAGGCCTCGGGCGTGAAATCGGGGTTGTTGGGGACCATGTTTTCGCCGGCGGTGATGCCGATGCCGCGCAGCAAGGGGTAGGTCCGGATCAATTCGCGCACGCTGGCGCGCATGTAGGCGATCGTTGCGGGGTTCGACATGTTGTTGTCGATGCCGTGCTTGCCTTCGGCGCCGTAGGTGAAGACGTTCCACGCGAAGATGTAAATATCGATGCCGCGATCGTGCGCCATCTGCATGACCGTGCGCCAGAATGCGATCTTCTGATCGATGGTGATCCGCTTGACAACCTCGTGGTTGGCGAGGAACGCTGAGGGAACGTTGTTCTTTCCCATGCCGTTGAGGGCAACGGGGCCCATCGGCTGACGCGTGCGCCACACATCATCCAGCGCCACGTCGGGGTATTCGGGCACGCGGATCATCGAGGGGAACGGGTGGGAATTCCACAGCGACAGCACGTTGTAACGGTAGCGGGCCATGTGATCGAAATAGGCGGCCCAGAATTGGAGGTCCCACACTTCGGGGATGTTCGCCTGCGCGTTGGTGCCGCCATCGGACAGGCTGGGCGTGCGCAGATCGAGCGGAATGTTGAACTTGATCCCGCGCTCGGCGACATGCGGCTGGTGCAGCCGGTCATCGGCGAGCGAAAACGCGGCCGGGTTTGTGGCGATGGCGAGGTGTTCGGAAATGTCGAGACCGCCATACATCGCGCCGGCAGGATCGCTGGCAGTGACCAGCAAGCCGTTGGCGGCTCGGCTGATGCGGTAGGATTCGGGCGCCATCCCCGGGGCAACTACAAAGCGTACCGGGGGCGCGGGCAGCTGGCGGCGCGCGGCCGCGGCGGCAATTTCGCGCCGCGCGAAATCAATCGCAGCAGGGCTGCCGGACGGTCCCGGGCGTAGCGGTCTGGCCAGGGTTGGCGAAACGAACGAAGGCAATGAAACCGCCGCCGCGGCGCTGGCGGCAAATTTCAGAACCGAGCGACGGTCCCCGGTAATGGAATTGGACAACGGCTATACTCCGATATCCGCCAATCGGCGGGCAGCGCATGCTGAGACAGGCGGGGGCGGGGACGGGGGCAGGGCGCGATCAATTTTCCACCGGTTTTCTGATCTTGATGACGAAGCTGGCCGTTGGCGACGAGCCGACGACTTTCATCCAGTGGTAGGTGCCAGCCGGAATCTCGACGAAATCGCCCGGTCGCAGGCGGGTGGTGGTGGTGTCGCCGACCAGTTCGGTGCCGCGGAATTCGCCAGGCCGTCCCGGCATGGCGTAACGCCCGACCATGGTGCCGCCGGTGATCAGATCGACTTCCCCTTCGCGCACGGTAATCTCGTCGGCCCAGAGCTGGTGCTCCTCGGCCTCGCCGGTGCGGACGCGGACGACCATCTGGACGATCGAGGTGGGGCCCTTACGAATGTGGCCGACCGAGACCCCGTGCGGATCGGTGGCCGCCTTGCTGATCAGATCGTCGCGAATGGCCTTCTGCCGCGGCGCTGGGGTCAGGACCGGCGGACCGGCCTGCCCGAAGGCAGCGGTGCCGGTTATGAGGGCCAAGCCGACGAAAGTCGCGGAGGCGCGGAGGCTGAGCGCCATGATCTTATCCCTTCAACTGTGCTTGGGTCAGGCCGCCGGCGGCGGCAATGGCCCCGTAGATCCGCGCGCTGGGCTTTATCGTCCGCTTCATCGTGGTGCGATCGACCGCGACCAACCCAAATTTCGGCGTGTAGCCGAACAGCCATTCGAAATTGTCGAGCAGCGACCAGTGGACGTAGCCGAGAACCGGCACCCCGCCGGCCATGGCGCGGCCAACGGCGGCAATGGCTTCGGGAATGAAGGCTGCACGCATCGCATCGTCGGTTGTGGCGACGCCGTTTTCCGTCACCATCACCGGCAGTCCAGTGGCAGCATGGGCATAGCGGATCGTGCCCTCAATCGCAGCGGGGTAGTACTCTTCACCCATTTGCGAAACCGTCGCGCCCTTGGGTGGGGGCAGGGCCTTGGAACTGTCAATCAGGGAGCGGCTGTAGGTCTGGACACCGATGAAATCGCAGGTTTCCCTGGCCGCCTGCAGCCATTCGCCATAGACTTCACGCCGCTTGGCATCGCGGCGGCTGTTCTTGCCGATCGGCTGATCGTCCGAGATGGCCAGCGACACCCCGACCGGGAGCGAAGGGTTGGCAGACTTGATCGCCGCGACCGCGGCCTTGTGGCCCGCGATCATCGGGGCCAGCATGGCGTCGGCATTGCCGCAGTTGGCGGCCGAGAAACGATCGGAGCCGCACTGGCGCGCGGCTTCCTTGAGCATTGCCGCCTGCATTTCCTTCATGCTCGGCGGAAACGGCAGCGGCAGCCAGTCAAGCATGCGCAGCAGGTTGGGCTCGTTCAACGTGGTGGCGTAGCCGATGTCCGCCGCGAGGTAACGGGCGGCCTTGTCGCAGAAGCGGGTGAATTTGGCAGGGGCTGTGGCAACTTCCCAGCCGCCCTGCGCGGCGAACCAGCGCGGAGCGGTGAAGTGGTTGAAGGTGACCAGTGGGACAAGCCCGCGATCGCGGCAGCCAGCTATGACTCGCTTGTAATGATCGAGCATGACGGCAGAAAACTCACCCTCGGCCGGTTCGATCCGCGCCCATTCGAGCGAGAAGCGATAGGTGTTGAGGCCGAGCGAGCGGACAATATCGAGATCTTCTTCCCACCGTTGCAGGCTGGCGCAGCCATCGCCCGACGATTCCTGAAAGAGCGACGGCTTGACGTGTTCAAGCAGCCAGATGTCGGAATTCACGTTCTGCCCTTCGACCTGATGGCCGGCGGTGGCGGCGCCCCATAGGAACGAGGCAGGGAACGGACCCTTGCCAGTGGCCGCCTTTCCGGCGGCAGCCTGGACGGTCGACGCGGCGACCGCGTTGGCGGCGAGCGCGGAAGCGGCGCCGGCCGCGAGAACGTTTCGGCGGGACCAATTCAGCAAATCCGTCTCCCATTGCTGCGTGGAGCCGTCCGCGAACAAGGTTCGGTCGGCGCACTGCATGCATCCTGTGGCGCTTTGGCAACCGCCGCTTTCGTGACTGAAGCGGCTGGCGATCAAGTGGTTTCGCGATGTTTGTCAGCCCTCATGCGGTTGTCCAATCGATTTGGTCGGGAGATCACTATTCAGAAATCAAATCTCGAAATTGCAATTCCCGAGAACCATGGATTTCAGCCATTTCGAGCAAATGAAAGCGGATCTCAACCGCAATAATTCCGCTGTGCGGACTATGCAGCGCATTTTTTTGTTGGTCCTCTTGCATCGTGATGGCAGCGCTGCTCAACTGGACGTGCGGCGCAGGGCCGCGTGCGCTGCCGCAAGTCCGGCAATGGACACGGCTAGCCTGACAACGGGCAGTTCAAGCAAGACAATGGGAGAGCGTGATGAGCAGCAACAGAGGCGTGGTGTATCTGGGGCCCGGCAAGGTCGAAGTGCAGAATATTGCCGATGCAAAGCTGGCAGCCCCCGACGGGCGCCGGATCGAGCATGGCGTTATCCTGAAGGTGCTTTCGACCAACATCTGCGGTTCGGACCAGCACATGGTGCGCGGGCGGACCACCGCTCCGGCCGGGCTGGTGCTAGGCCACGAGATCACCGGTGAAGTGATCGAAAAGGGCATCGACGTCGAGATGCTGGAAATCGGCGATATCGTCTCGGTTCCGTTCAACGTGGCCTGCGGACGTTGCCGCACCTGCAAATCGCAGGACACCGGCGTGTGCCTGACGGTAAATCCGGCGCGGGCTGGCGGTGCTTACGGCTATGTCGACATGGGTGGCTGGATCGGGGGACAGGCCAAGTATGTGACCGTGCCTTATGCCGACTTCAACCTGCTGAAGCTGCCCGACCGCGACCGGGCGATGGCGAAGATTCGCGACCTGACCATGCTTTCCGATATTCTGCCCACTGGCTTTCATGGCGCGGTCCGGGCCGGCGTTGGCGTGGGTTCGGTGGTGTACGTTGCCGGCGCTGGCCCCGTTGGCCTGGCTGCGGCAGCCTCGGCCCGTATCCTTGGTGCGGCGGTCGTGATGATCGGTGATTTCAATCAGGAACGGCTGGCGCACGCCAAGAACGTCGGGTTCGAACCGGTCGACCTGTCGGCCAGCGACCGGCTGGGCGACATGATTGCCCAGATCACCGGCAGCAACGAAGTGGACGCTGCAATCGACGCAGTCGGCTTTGAGGCGATGGGCCATGCTGGCAGCGAGCAGCCGGCCATTGTGCTCAACCAGATGATGGAGATCACCCGCGCGGCCGGTTCGATCGGCATTCCCGGGCTGTACGTGACCGAAGATCCCGGCGCGGTCGACCCGGCGGCGAAGAAGGGCAGCCTGTCGCTGCGCTTCGGGCTGGGCTGGGCCAAGGCGCAATCGTTCCATACCGGGCAGACCCCGGTGCTGAAGTACAACCGCCAGTTGATGATGGCGATCCTGCACGACCGGTTGCCGATTGCCGATATCGTCAACGCCAAGGTAATCTCGCTGGAAGACGCTGCCAGCGGGTACGATACCTTCGACAAGGGTGCGGCGGAGAAGTTCGTGCTCGACCCGCACGGCGCCATCCTCAACGCCGCCTGAGCGTTGACGGCAAAAATCCCGCGCTCCGAACGTCGGAGCGCGGGATTTTTTGTGCAGCTATCAGGCTGAACGGTTAGCCGAGGCGATAGCCGCTGATCGTCTTGCCGAGCAGTTTGCCGTGGAAATCGACAGTGGCCGGTTCGCCGGAAGCCGCCCCGGCGATGACCATCAGCGGCAGCAGATGATCGGGTTCCGGATGCGAGGCGCGGGCGCCGGGGGCCTGGTCCCACTCAGCCAGCGCGGTTTCGCGGGTGGCCGGATCCAGCATGGCTTCGGTGAGCCAGCTATCGAACGCGGATGATTGCGCGTCCTGCCCGTTCATGAACGTGCTGAGGTTGTGGAAGCTGTTGCCGCTGCCAAGGATGAGCACGTTTTCAGCGCGGAGCGGGGCGAGCGCCTTGCCCACGGCGATATGGGCGGCGGGATCAAGATCGCGGCGCAGGGACAACGTCACGATCGGAATGCCGGCGGGCGGATCGATTATCATCATCGGCACGAACGTCCCGTGATCGAAGCCGCGTTGCGCATTTTCCGCAACCATGATCCCGGCGCCGCGCAGACGCTCAATCACTTCGGCCGCCAATGAGGGGTCACCGGCCGCATCGTGGCGGATGTGATAGGTGTGGGGGGGAAAGCCGTAGTAATCGTAGATCATGTCGGGCGTGGCGGTCGATCCGACCGTGACGACATCCTCATCCCAGTGCGCGGAGATCATCAGAATCGCGCGCGGGCGTTGCGGCAGGCTGTCGATCAGCCCTTCCAGATAAGTCCGCAAGCCCCGGAATGGATCGCCGGGTACTTCCATGGAGAAGCACGGCCCACCGCCGTGCGAGATGAAAATGGCAGGTTGCGTCACGGTCATTGGATCAGTTCCTTAGCGTGCCTCGAGCGGGGCGCGGGCGCGGCCCCAGAGAATGAAGATGAGCAGAACGATGAAGAAGCCGTTGATCGGCAGCATACCGCCTTCACCGCGCGACAGGTGGAAGAGGGCCGCGCAGACCTGCAGCACCAGCGAGCCGATTGCAGCAATGCGGGTCAGATCGGGCTTGATGCCGGTAATGCCGGGGAGCAGCAGGCCAAGACCGCCAGCGATATCGATGATGCCGATCAGGCGCACCACGGCTTCCGGGAAAGTGCCTGTCCACGCCATCGAAGCGCTGAGCGTTTCGATCTGCTTGAACAGCTTCATCGAACCGAACAGGATGAACGGCGCAGCGACTAGAACCTGCACGATCCAAAGACCTATATTGAGCCCGCGGGGGGCTGGCGTAGTGTTGGACATGGTTATTCCTCCATTGTTGACAGCGGTAATCTTGGGGCGAAACACTGCCGAAAAAAGCAGGATAGTTTTGGGGATGATGTTCGTATAATCTGAACATGATGGATGCCCTGACGCTTGACCAGTTTGCCACTTTCGCCGCCGTGGTGGACGAAGGTAGCTTTGCGGCGGCGGCGCGGCGGATGGGGCGGGCGCAGTCAGCCATCACCTACGCCGTGCAGAAGCTGGAAGAGCAGAGCGGCACCGCGTTGTTCGACCGATCGCAGTATCGCCCGCGGTTGACCGATGCGGGGCAGGCGTTGTTGCCGCATGCGCGCCGCATCCTTACCGACCTTGACCGGTATCGCGCCCACGCCCGCGCGATGACGGCGGGGGTGGAATCCGAAGTGCGGCTGATCCTGCCCGACTCGATGCCGCCGATGGCGCTGGTTGCGGCCTTGGCCGAATTGCGGACGCAGTACCCATCGGTGCAGTTGCGCATCACGACCGATGCTGCGGTGACCGCGCTTCGCAGCATTGATGCAGGGACTGTCGATTTGGCGGTGATGCTCAATCGCCCCGATCTGCCGGCCTGGTTCACGCGGGCGCCGTGTACGCGGGTGAAACTGATCGCCGTGACGGCGCGCGATCACCCGCTGGCTGCCGCCACGGCCCCGATCGCACCGGAAACGCTGGCAGACCATTTGCAGATCGTCGTCACCCGCCGGGCAGCGCAGGACGCGGGCGCGGACCAGGGCGTGGTTGCGGTCAACCGCTGGTACGTCACCGACTATGCTGTAAAGCGCGACCTGCTGTTGGCAGGATTGGGGTGGGGCAGCATGCCGGAGCATCTAGTCGCCGCCGATCTGGTACAGGGCCGACTTGTCAGGCTGGAGGCGTTGAGCTGGGATGGAGCGCCGGGGCCGCCAACGCTGCAATTGGTTGTCGGGATGCGCGCTAACCGTTTTCACGGCCCGGCCGCCCGGTTGCTGCTGGCCGCGCTGTCATCCGGCTGAGGCCTTTACGGCAAGCGAAATGCAATTTCGTTGGACTGAAGGGCAAACGCATCTTGCGGTGCCGGGCAGGGTGTTGCACCAAGGCCAGGTAATTGCGGTAGCCGGGTAAATGGCTGCCGGAACGGGAGATTTGCATGACTTGGTCACGCCGGATGACGATGGCCCTAGGGTTGGCGGGGGCTGCCGCGCCGGTGCTGGCGCGAACCGTACCTGCCCGCGCTTTGCGTGAAAGGTTTATACTGCCGGACGGAATTCCGACTGAAGGGCCGCCGCCGGCGATTACCGCGCCGCGATCTTCGTTCAGGCTGCCGGACGGCGGCACGCTGACGTACTGGGATACGGGCGGCGACAAACCGGTGGTTTTGCTGCTGCACGCCGCTACCGGATCCGACCGGAGCTGGGCCTATCAGGTGCCGGCGCTGGCGCGGGCCGGATACCGGGTCATTTCGTTTTCGCGGCGAGGTGCGGCCGGCTCATCGCCCGCGCCGGTTGGCCAGCCGCAGAGCGCGGAGGAAGACCTTGAACGGTTCATCGACGGGCTGGGGCTGCGCCGGTTGCATCTGGTCGGGACGGCGGCGGGTGGCATCTATGCCCTGCGCTATGCCCTGAAGCACCCAGACCGGCTGCGGAGCCTGACAATCAGTTGCAGCCTGGGCGCCTTGAGCGATCCCGAGCTGGTCACGATGACCCGCGCGCTCCTGCCGCCAAGCTTTGGCAAGCTGCCGCCGGAATTGAAGGAGCTTTCGCCGTCCTACCGTGCCGCCAATCCGGCGGGGGTGAAGCTGTGGCTGGACATCGAAGCGGCCAACCATAGCGGTGCGGAGGCGGTGACGACCAAGAGTGACGGCGCCGCGCCGGTCCCGATTGCGCCGCCGGGCCCTCCCGGCCCGCGGCTGGCGGACCTGGACCGACTGACCATGCCGGTGCATTACGTTTACGGCGATGCCGATCTTTATGCCCCACCGCCGCTGGGCCGCATTCTGGCCGGGGCAACCCGGCGCGGTGAACTTACGGTAATTGCAGAAGCGGGGCATTCCGCGCACTGGGAGCAGCCGCGGGTATTCAACCGCGAGCTATTGGCGTTTTGGGCACGGCGACGGGCCTGACGTTTGCGGGCCGGCGGTTCTGCTAGACGCGGGACATGTATTTGCGAATCGCCGGCACCACCAGTTCGGGCGAATCGTAGGCCATGAAATGCCCGGCGTTGAGCAGCAGAAATTCACCGCGCGGGATTTGCGCGGCTGCCGCCTGAATCGAGGCAACCGGCCGGCCCTGAAAGCCGCCCGCGCCGACCATTAGCACCGGGCAGCGGACCTGGCCGTAAACATCGGCAAACGTCGCCGCGCTGACCATGCGCATCGTGGCAGCCCACGAATGTGGATCGTTGGCCAGGTTCCAGCCGACAAAATCGGCGAACCGGCGGGGATTGATCTTCATCTTGTCAAATTCGGGATCGGCCATGCGCGGCATGACCCATGCCCGCGGGCCGTCCCTGACCATCGCGTCAGCCGAGGGATTGGCCGTGGCAGGCTTGCCTGAAACCGCCCCCAACGCCGGGCTGAGCGCCACAACGGCACGGACCTTGCCCGGGTGGGCAACGGCGAATTTGAGCGCCAGCGCGCCGCCCAGCGCGGCACCGACGAGCACGACCGGCCCGGTCAATCCGGTTGCGGCAAGCAGCGCGGTCAAATCGTTGATATGATCGTCGAAGGTGACGCTGCCGGTGAATTTTTCCGAGCGGCCGAACCCGCGCAAATCATAGCGCAGGACGGTGTGATCGCGTTCCAGCCCGGCGGCGACATCGGCCCAGGCTTCGTGGTTCATGCCCATTTCGTGCAGGAGAACCATCGGCGGCCCGGCGCGGCGCGACAGGTGGTAGCGCAGCATGACGCCGACATCGACGTATCCATCGGTTCCGGCGCCGTTCTTCGCTGCAGCCACTGAGCGGGCCAGCGTGGCGGCCGGCGCGGCGGCAGACAACAAAGTTGTCGCTACCGCGCCAAACTTGATGAAGCGGCGACGGGCAGGATTGATGGGCATGGCGGCGTCTCTCAGCGGTTGCGGCGCAGGAACGCGGTGATCAGTGCGGCGACCTGATCTGGCATTTCGACCGGCATGAAGTGGCCGCAGGGTAGCGAAGTGACGCGGACCGAACGCATTCCGGCGGCCAAGCGATCAATGGTTTGCTGGGAATCACTGTCATGCCCGGCCGCGACGAACAGGGTGGACGCGCGAACCTTGGCCGGAATCGGATCAAAATTGACGCTGGCAATGGCGCGGACCAGCGCCGCAGCGCTGCGCGGATCGTTGCTGATCTGGAGCCCTTCGAAAATCTGCCGCCCGGCCGGGTTGGCGTCGGGGGCGGCAAACTGCTTTTCCGCCATGCGCGGGCCCATCTCGCTCATCTTGGTGCGTTCAACCAGATCGGCCTGGGCGAGCATGGCCGCACCGCGGCCGCGCGGCCCGGCGGCGGGGGCGAGCGAGACTATCCCGGCGACGCGGGTGGGATACGTCGCCGCAAAGGCCAGCGCGATCGCACCACCGAGTGCGCAGCCGACCAAGGTCACTGGCCCGGCAAGGCGCAGCGCATCGAGGAGGCCGGCCAGATCGGCGACAAGATCGTCAAACGAAACGGGGGCGTCAATTTTCTGCGACAGGCCGAACCCGCGCAGATCGTAGCGGATATATTGGTGCCCGGCGGGCAGTTGCGGCAGGACGAGGTCCCATGACTGCAGGGCCATGCCGATTTCGTGCAGCAGGATGACGGCGGGACCGCTGCCGGTCGTTTCGTAGCGGACCGACTGGCCGTTGGCCTTGACCCATCCGCTGCGGGACGTTGCTGGCCGGACCGCGGCGCGGCGCCGGGGCGCGGCAACGGCCGCGGCGGGGAAGGTGGCTGCTGCCGCAGCGCATAACCCGAGGCCAAGGACAGTGCGCCGCTGTTCGCCGGATTTTTGGCTGCTCATGGGAATTGCCTCAATCTTCATGCGGCCAGGCGTGGGGAGTAGCGAGCCGCGGCCAAAACTGATCAGGGCGCGGCCATCGCGGCGCGCCCTGGGTACAGGTCACTTCACCGGCTTGCCGTTCCTCAGGCCGCGCTGGTTAGGGCCTGCGCCGTAATCGTACGGGATCGGTTTGACCCGCGACCGATCTCCCGGCGCGCGCCACAGGCCGACCCGGACCTCACCGACGTAACCGGCGCGGCGGTCGCCAGTGACAACAGGTGTCTGCATCGCCACTTCGGCGGGCGAACTGTAGCGGAACACGCCATCCCAGTTGACCGATGTTTTGGCCATGTGTTCCGGACTGCCCTTGTACAGCGGCAAACCGTAAACCTGCCGGCAAACCCACTCAGGGACGATGAACTGCGACGTCAGCAGAGCGTTGCGGCCCGACGTCGCCCAGTCCTGGTTTTCGAAGACCTGCACGTGAATGTGCGGATAGCGGCCGGGGTAGCAACCGGGGACAACCATGTCGAAGGTGATCTCGCCGTTCTGATCGGTGATGCCGGCGCCGCGCAGCCAGTTCTGGTCCGGGTGATTGTAGACAGAGTAGGTGCCGTGCGCATCGGCCAGCCACAGATAAACGAACTTGTTCTTCAGGCCGACACAATCGTAGGCATCGGTGATCTTGAGCTTGAGGCGGAACGGCACGCCTTCGGCAGTGCCCTTGAAATCGCCGAAGCTGCGCGTCAGATCGGTCCTGACGAGGCCGGACTGGACGAGGATATTGGGCGCGGTTTTGGCCATCTCCGCTGCCCGCGTAGGCGTGGTGTCGCCGATCGCCATGACAGATCCGTCGGCAGGAAACGGGCCCTGCGTTTCGCTAGGACTGACCACGCAGGCGTTCACGACCTTGCCGGCGGCCGATGCCAGGCCGGGGAACAGCGCGGTTGCACCAGCGACCGCGCCAAAGCCGAACAAGGCGCGGCGGGGCAGCATCAACGGCAAGTCCCGATGGAAATCGCCAAAATCATCATGCGGGTCGGCGGAGTGCCCGTGGGGGTCCGTCTTTTCCATTCCAGTTCGCTCCTCATGCAATAAATCGCCGGGCAAGCTGCCCAGCGTCGGACGACCCAAATTCAGCGTCATTATAGAGCATCGCGGGGAGGCGGAGCAGTCAGCGAAAATCGCTCCCTTACCATTCGCGCCGAAACCCGGTGCCGATCACCACCGATGCTGGTGGCGCGGCGAATCCCTCCGCTCCCATTACCATCCGCTGAGCGGAATGCTATTCTGACTTTGTCAACCTGCCACAGGTCGGCTTCCGCAACAAGAGAGATTGTTGCCGCTGCCGTGGCATCCGGACAGCGGCTGGTGGAAGATGTAGCGTGTTGATCCGGGGTGTGATCCCGCGAGGTGAAATCAGGTGCAAGCGACCCTGGGGCGGTTGAACAGACGGTTGAGCGACGACATCGGCGCCAAATGGCAAAGGGGTGAGAGCACATCGCTGCACAGCGTGTGCGGCGGGCGTGTCTACAAAGTGCGTTGCGCCGCCCCAACGGATCAGTTATCGCCAGCTGAAATAAAGCATTCGCTATGCGATAAGCGCTGTCTAGGGGACGGGATGATGGAACAAGCGGCAGAATTGAACAAGCGGTCCATCCCGGTCGTAATCGCGTGCGTGTCGGGCGTGTTCTTCGGGCCCGGACCGATGCTGGTGGCCGGAATCGGACTGCTCCTGACCTCGGTCTCGAACGAGATGGGCTGGAGCCGCACGATGTTTTCGGCGGTGCCGATGATCGCGGCATGGGCCGCGGCCGTCTCGGCACCGTTCTTCGGCCGGGCGATGGACCAGTTCGGCGTGCGCAACGTGATGCTGCCGTCCACTTTGCTGTTCGGGCTGTCGTTCCTGGGCATTGCGATCTTCAGCACCAAGACCTGGCATTTCTTTGCTGCGTACCTGTTGATCGGGCTGGCAGCCGGCGCGCAAGGGCCAGTGGGCTACAACAAGATCATCTCGCAGTGGTTCAGCAAGTACCGCGGGCGGGTGATGGCGCTGGTTGCGGCCGTGGGATCGGGGCTGGGGTATGCCATCATGCCGCCAATCTACAACTACGTGATCACTCATTATGGCTGGCGCGCCGGTTACTACATGGTGGCTAGCGGCATCGTCGTAATCTGCTTTACGCTGTCGGCATTGTTTCTGCGTGAGCGGGGCAAGCCGGCCAGCGCGGCGCAGCCGGCTGCCGGCGAGGCGGCCGCGCCGGTGCTGAAAGGCATCGAACGAGCCCAAGCGCTGCGCTCGGCCCCGTTTTGGCAATTGGCCCTGACGCTGTTCCTGGCCTGCAATGCGTTTTACGGCGTGCTGGTCCACATGTTCCCGCTACTGCTTGATCGCGGGGTCGATCGCGGGCTGGCGGCCGGCGCGCTTTCTCTGGTCGCGGTTGGGGCGATCATCGGGCAGATTTCGGCGGGGTTCCTGCTCGACCGGATCAATACGCCCAAGGTTTCCGTGCTGTTTTTCCTGACCGGGCTAACCGGCGTGGTCATCATCCACTTCGCCGCAGCGAGCAAGCTGGTGCTGCTCGGCGCGGTGTGCCTGGGGGTCGGGCAGGGCGCGGAACTGTCGGTGATTGCCTATCTGGTCACCCGGATCTTCGGGCTGCGCTCTTTCGGGGCGCTGTATGGGTTGATCTATGCCGGGGCCAACGCGGCGTCGGGCACCGGGCCGCTGCTGATGGGCATCGCCTATGACCGAACCGGTTCCTATGACCTGATGCTGTTCATATTCGAGGGCTTCCTGCTGATCAGCGCGGCCTCGCTCGCGCTGCTGCCAGCCTACCGCTTTACCGCGGCAAACGCCGACACCGCGCCCGCCAAGGCGCCGCCCGAAGCCGAGCCGGAAGCGGCTGCGCTGGGCACTACGTAAGGAGTTGGAATATTGACCAAGACAGTACGCCGAATTGTTACCGGCCACGACAGTGCGGGGAAATCGATCTTCCTGGAAGATGGCCCATCGCCGCAGTTCAACAGCGCGAGCAATCCGCGTGTCACCTATTTCGAGTTGTGGAACACCGCTGGCTCGCCGACGCCGATTTCGGCGGTTGAGCCCAAGGAACCCAACGATCGTCGGCTGCAGTTGCCGCCTCCATCGGAGGGCACGATCATGCGGATCATCGATGTCCATCCGGGCAATCATCGCCATATGGCGCAGCGGGCCGATGGCCGCTCGTCGCATATGCACCGTACCCGGACAATCGATTACGCGGTTTGCCTGTCCGGCGAGATTTACGCGGTGCTGGACGATAGCGAAACGCTGATGCGGGCCGGCGATGTGCTGATCCAGCGCGGGACCGATCACGCGTGGGAAAATCGTTCGGAGCAAGACTGCAGGATGCTGTTCATCCTGATCGACGGCGAATTTACCGACGAGCTGAAACAGCTATTGCCGGACATGGTGATCAATGTTGCACCGCCTTCCTTGAAGGAATGAGCGGGTTTGTATAATGGGAGCCGAATCCGCTGGGCGAAACAAGATTTCGGTGAAGACGGGTTCGGCTTTGCGTGAAAGGATAGTTTACCGCATGACTCCTCCCCAACCAGGCCTCGGGGCCGAGCCCGGCCCGGAAGTGGCGCCGCTGCGGGATATCATCGCGGACCAATCGCACTTGCGTGACGAAGGCGCGGGAACGCGCCTGATCGGCAGCGTCTGCGCAGCGTGCGGGACGGCGTGTTTTCCGCGCCGCGAGGTTTGCCTGAACTGCGGCAGCCGCGACGTGGCCGAGCGTCTGCTGGGCCCGAACGGCTCGCTCTATACGTTCACCACGGTGCACGTCTCGTCGAGCCGGGCGGTGCCTTATACTATTGGCTACGTCGATCTGGCCGAAGGCGTGCGCCTGCTGGCGTCGGTGCTGGGCGAGGATCTGGTGCCGGACATGGCGGTAACGCTGACAACAACGGACGAGGGCTTTGCCTTCGTTCCGCGTGGACAGGAGAAGCTGGCATGACCGAGGCATATATTGCCGGCGCGGCGATGATCCCGATGGGGAAGTACCAGGAAAGCTCGTACAGCGGGCTGGCGGTTCCCGCGTTGCTGGAAGCGTGCCGGACCGCCGGCGTGGCGTTAAAGGAAGTTCAGGCGATTTATTGCGGCCATGCGTTTGGCGGCATGCTGACTGGCCAGCGGATCGCCCGTGAAGTCGGCATCGGCGGCATCCCGGTCATCAACGTCGACAACGCCTGTTCGGGCGGTGCCACTGCCATCCAGTCCGGCTTCCGCTCCATCGAGACGGGCGAGCACGAAATCGTACTGGTGATCGGCGTGGACAAGCTGACTCAGTTTGGCGGCGGCACCCTGCCGCTGGTGGCAGAGGATATCGAAGTGCAGCAGGGCATGGTGATGCCGGCGCTCTATGCGATGCGGGCCAAGCGCCACATCCATGAGCGGGGTACCAAGCCGGAAGATCTGGCCAGCGTTGCGGTCAAGGCTCGACGCCACGGCGCGCTGAACCCCTATGCGCAGATGAGGAAGGAAGTCACGGTCGAGCAGGTGCTGGCCTCGCGGCCAATCGCCGAGCCGCTGACCTTGTTCCAGTGCTGCCCGACCGGCGACGGCGCGGCGGCTGTGGTGCTGGTTTCGGATGCCGTGCGCCGGCGGGCGCCCGCACCGGCTGCGCGAATCCGCGCCTCGGTGCTGCATTCCGGTCAGGTCACCGCGGGATTCCGCGATATGCTGCGCCCGGAGATCACCTTTCATTCGGCGCGCGATGCCTATGAGCAGGCGGGGATGGGCGCCGAAGACATCGGTATGGTCGAATTGCACGATGCCTTCACCATCGCCGAACTGGTCTATTACGAAGCCCTTGGCCTGTGCCCGGTGGGCGAGGCAGTGCCTTTCCTGCATTCCGGAGCGTCGACATTTGGTGGATCGGTGGTTGTGAACCCCAGCGGCGGGCTCATCGCCAAGGGTCATCCGGTGGGCGCCAGCGGCGTGGCGCAAGCGGTGGAGGCGTTTTGGCAGTTGACGGATCAAGCTGGCGCGCGCCAGATTGAAGGGGTACGAACGGCCCTGACCCACGTGACGGGCGGCGGGATTGCCGGTCTGGATCACGGGGCCTGCGCGATTCACATCTTTGAACGCGCCAATTGAGGGTGATGGAATTGGTCAAGCAATCAGCAGCCAAACGGGCCGACAGTCCGGCTGTGAGAAGCCGCTCCGCCGCGGCGGGCACAGGTACCGTGCACCGGATTATCCGGTTGATCGCGGCGATCGCCGCGGCGCGTGACAACGTGGGCGTGGGCGAACTGGCCCAGAAGCTCTCGCTGCCGATTCCCACGATCCACCGGTTGCTGCACCTGCTGCGGTCCGAAGGGGTCGTCGAATGGGATGCGCGGGCGCACCGCTATATGGTCGGGCCCGAACTCCACCGCATTTCGGCGCAGGTGACCTCGCTCACGATGATGAACGATGTCGCCAAGCGCGAGATCGCGAAGCTGTCGGACCAGACCGGGGAAACCGTGCTGTTCGGCATCTATCAGCCTGGGACGACTGCGATGTCGTTCGAGGTACGGGCGGAAGGGGGCCATCCCCTCCAGTACCGAATCCAGATGCACGTCCCGCTGTCGCTGGTGTGGGGAGCGTCGGGCAAGGCGATCCTCGCCTATCTGCCCGAGCCGATCATCGAGCGCGCTCTGGCGCAGGAAGTGGACCAAGCGCAAAGCGGGATGGCACCGCCGACGCTGGAGCAGCTGCTGGAAGAATTGGAACGCTGCCGTCAGGCTGGCTTCAGTGTCAGCGAGGGCGAAAAGCTGGCGGGCGCGCGCGGGGTGGCCGCACCCGTGTTCGGCCTGAACGGCGTGATTGGCTCAATCTGCATGACTTCGCCCAAGGAGCGCATTCCGATCAACCGGGTGGCCGAATTCGGCAAGCTGGTAACCGACGCGGCGCGGGCTCTCTCGCGCAGCCTCGGCGCGCCCGATGTCTGAGCCCGGTTCGGGGGCACTCATCACCGATCTGGCACCGCCGGTCCTGCTGCGGGCGACGCCAACTTCGCCATTTGGCCGCAAGGTGCGGATTGCACTGCGACTGGCCGGGCTGGATGGCCAGGTGGAGGAAGTGGCTGCTTCGCCCCTCGATGCGGCCGACCCGATCCGCAGGGACAATCCCGTTGGCAAGATGCCGTGCCTGCTCCTGGCCAATGGCGAAACGGTATTCGATAGCCCGGTGATCCTTGAATATATCGATCTGTTCGGTGCGACCCGCCTGATCCCGGTTGTCCCGGCGGCACGGATCGCGGCCTTGCGCCAACAGGCCCTGGCGGACGGCATTGCCGACGCGGCGGTCCTGATGGGATCGGAGCGGATGTTCCATCCGGTTGAGCATCTGAGCCAGAAGTGGCTGGACCATCAACGCGGCAAGGTGGAGCGCGGGCTGGCGGCGTTCGAGCGGGCGCTTCCGGACATCGCGCCCATAGACATCGGTGCCATCAGCCTGGCGTGCATGCTGGGCTATCTTGATTGGCGCAAGCCGGTTGAGTGGCGCGAAACGTATCCCGGTCTGGTCGCATGGCTTGACGCGTTCCGAGCTGCCGTTCCGGCATTCGATGCCACTGCGGCGCCAGACTGACTCTCATTTGTCCCGGGTAATTTGACCATGAGCCATACCAACGCGACACATTCCCGGCTGCCGCTGCCGGACCGGGCTGACATGACCGCCGAGCAGGTGGCTGTCTTCGATCAGGCGATGGCCTTTTTCGGCGCGCCCATCGGCCCGCGCATTGCCTTGATCGATACGCCCGAAGTTGCGCTGGCATGGTCACGGCTGCTGATCGCACTGGAGGCGAGCGCCTTGCCCAAGCGGCTGTGGGAACTGGCTATCCTAATCGTGGCGCGCGACTGGAGTTCGCAGTTCGAGTGGTGGGCGCACGAAGGCAAGGCGGTTTCAGCCGGGATCTCACGGCAGGCAATCGATGCTATCCGTGACGGCAAGCGTCCGCAATTTGCCGAAGCCGACGAGGCAGCGACCTATGCCTATGTCCGCGAACTGCTGCAAAAGCGTTCCGTTTCGGACGACGTGCATGCGCGGCTGCGCAAACTGATCGGCACGCGCCAGTTGGTGGAATTGACGGTGCTGGTCGGCCATTACAGCAATGTCGCGATGACGCTGGTGGCCCATGCGGTACCCCTGCCGGCCGGGGTTACACCGCCGCTGCCGCGTACCTAGCGGCTTATTATCGCCTGAGATCTTTCGCCCTTTAGGGAACCTCGCGCTTGCAAATTAACGCATGCGTGAATAAACTGGGCGGCAAGGAGAGATCAGATGCGAATCGTAGGTGTGGAAGCGCTCGTCTTCGGGGTCGAGGATATCGCGGAATGCGTCCGTTGCTGCCAGGATTTCGGGCTCGATCTTGTGCCGAGTTCGGCGGCATCTGCGCCGGTGCTGACCGCGCTTGATGGTTCTTCCGTGCAGATCAAGCGGCTTGACGATCCCAGCCTGCCGGCCATTGACATTCCCGGGCCAACGCTGCGCCAGGTGATCTGGGGCGTGCAGGACAGCGAAACGCTTGATCTGATCGCCGCTGAACTGGGCAAGGACCGCGACACTGCGCTGGTTGATGGATTGCTACAGACGCGCGACGACAATGGCGTGGCCATCGCGTTCCGGCTGGCCACCAAGCAGTCGCAGGCGGAGCCGTTGCCAGCCGCGAACGTGCCGGGGCATTTTCAGCGTCCGGTCAACGAACGGGTGGAATTTGCCCAGCGCGTGCGGCCCCGCGGGATTGCCCATGTGGTGTTCGACTGTGCTGATGAGCCCAAGGCGCGGGCGTTTTATGTCGAGCGGCTGGGCTTCATCGTATCGGATTCCTTCCGCAACACCGGCGCGTTCCTGCGCACCAGCATTGCGCGCGAACACCACAGCGTCTTCACCGTGCAGAAGGAGAAGTCCGGCCTGAACCACGTGGCGTTCTATGTGACGGATTTTCACGAGGTGATGCTGGGCGGAATGCGGATGTCCGAAAAGGGTTGGGAAACGCACTGGGGGCCGGGACGGCACAAGCTGGGCTCCAACTACTTCTGGTATTTCAAGAGCCCGCTGGGCGGCCAGTTGGAATTCACCTGCGACGTCGATCATGTCGACGAGAACTGGGTGCCGCGCGAGCTGGAATTCAGCCGCGAAAATTCGGCGATGTGGTCGGCCACCGGGGTGATCCCGACGAAATTGCCGCCGCTGGAACACGTATAAATAGCGGGAAGAGAACGTCATGGCGCTGAAAAAGGTTCTGGTCGTTGGCGGCGGCATCGGCGGCCTTTCCGCGGCAATCGCGCTCAGCCGGCGCGGCATTGCTGTCGACTTGGTTGAGATCAACACGAAGTTCACCGTCTATCATGTTGGCATTATCGTGCAGGCCAACCTGATCCGCGCGATGAAGGAACTGGGCCTCGCCAACAAACTTGTCGCCGCCGGCTTCCCCTATCGCGGAGTCGAGATGTGCGACGCCGACGGCAAGTGCCTGAAGCACGTGCAGGGGCCGCGGATCGCCGGCGATGAATATCCGTCCGATCTGGGCATGGGCCGTCCGGCATTGCATAAGGTGCTGACCGAAGCGGTGCATGAAACCACGACCGACATCCGGCTGGGCGTGACGTTTACCGAGATCGACCAGCGCGGCGATCATGTACACGTAACATTTACCGATGGTACGGAGCGCGACTACGACGTGGTGCTGGGCTGCGACGGGGTTTATTCCAAAGTCCGCGCCAGCGTGTTCGGCCCACAGTACAAGCCCGAGTTCACCGGACAGGGCGTGTGGCGCTATAACGTGCCGCGGCCTGAAGGCCTTGATGTGGCGGCGCTTTATTCCGGCGATGGCGGCAAGGCCGGCTTCGTCCCGCTGACCCCGGACACGATGTACATCCTTATGGTCCGCGAGGAGAAGGGCAATCCGCAGATGCCGCCCGAGCGCCTGGCAGAGTTGTTCCGTGAACGGTTGGCCGGGTTCGGCGGCTATGTTGGCGAAGCGCGCGACAAGTATATTACCGACAGCTCGCAGGTGGTCTATCGGCCGCTCGAAGCTTTGCTGATGCCGGCACCGTGGTACCGCGGCCGCGTGTTGCTTATGGGCGATTCCGCCCACGCCACTACGCCGCACATGGGGCAGGGCGCGGCGCAGGCGGTTGAGGATGCCGTGGTGTTCGCCGAACTCGCCATGACGGATCTGCCCGTGGAGGACATGCTGAACCAGTTCATGGAACGGCGGTACGAGCGGTGCAAGTTCATCTGGGAGGCTTCGATCCAGGTAGGCAATTGGGAGATGACGCGCGATCCCGCTGCCGATCACGCAAGCTTGCGCGTGAAGATGCTGGAAACGGTGGCGGCGCCGCTTTAACCCGGTTTCGGACGGAGCATTGAGGGGACTCGGGATGATCATCGACATGCGCGTCTATCGCTATGTCCCGTCGCAATTCGGTGCGTTCCTGCGAAGTTATGACGAGGTTGGCTATCCCATCACGTCCCGCCATCTGGGGACTACTGTCGGGGTGCTGACCGCGCGCAGCGGGCTGCAGAACCGGACGCTGCAGTTGTTCGCCTACCGCGATGCGGACCACCGGGACGAATGCCGCCGCGGGCTGCGCGGCGATCCGGAGTGGCTGTCGTTCGTTCGCGGGGCGAGCCAGGCGATTGTCGAGCAAAGCAACACGATCCTGCGCGCGACGGCGTTTTCAGCGTTGAATGACTTCGAGCAGTTGACCGACCGCACCTGGCTGGCCGGCGCTGTTCCGGACGGCATGGTGTTCGATCTGCGGAGCTATACGGCGCATCCCGGCATGTTGCCGCAAGTGCTGGACTTGCTGGCCACTGAAGGCTGCGACCTGATCAACGAGTTTGCCGAGCGGCCGGTGTGCTATTTCACGGCCGATACCGGGCCGGCCAACCGCGTCCTGCTGCTGTTTGCCTACAGCAGCGATGGCGAACGCCACCGGCGGCGGGAACGGATGGGTAGCGACGCGCGGTTTCAGGCGCTGGGCGCGCGGATCGATCCGCTGTTCGCATATCAGGAAGGTGACCTGTGGTTGCCGCGACCCTATTCCCCGCTGCGCTGAGTTCCGTCCGAGCGTAGCCCGCCTAGCAGCAGATCGCTGATGAAATCGGCGAAGCGCTTCGCATATTCATCGGCTGTCGCCAGCGGGTGTCCCGCGGCCATCAAGATCGGCCGGCCGATGGCGGCCTGTTCGACCATGCCGACGATGGTGAGGTAGAGCAGCACCGGATCGACATGGCGCATGGTGCCTGCATCTTCGCCCGCAAGCAGGATGGCGCGGTAATCGGCCACGCCCCGCCGCGACATTTCCGCAAGCAATTCGCCAGCCTCGGGTGTCTGGGCGCTGAGCACTTCCTCGGTAACCAGGCGGTGAAAGAACGGGTAGGCGATCTGAAATCGAAGGAACCCTTCGATCCGCGCGCGAAGGCGTTCCTCGGCGCTTTCGATCCGGGCGAGGGGGCGGGCGACTTCATCCTGGAAGCGCGCCAGCAGGCCGCGGGCTGCGGCCCGCAGCAAGCTAGACTGGTCCTTGAAATGATAGTTGATCAGCGCCGGATTGACACCGGCATGGCGCGCGACCGCGGCGCGGGTGATTCTGTCCGGCGAGACGGTGCGGAGCAGATCGCACACCGCATCAACCAAGGTTGCCGCACCAACGGCATCGCCCCCGCCGGCGGCCGGGCGACCAGCCAGTCGGCTGCTCGGGGCGGCAACGGTGCCGGGTTTCGCGGGCTTGCGGCGGGGTACTTTTGCGGTGGTCGGCAAGGCTGGGCTTTCTGTTCAGACTTTGCGACATGGCCTGAAACGGCGGAAATGAAAAGCGCGCCGCCACGCAATTTGACGGGCGTAACGGCGATAAACGAGTTTCCTTGCGGACGCCAAACGCGTAATTCATGGTGAAGTTAATAATTGCAAGTTGAGGCAGGAGAGGCCATGATAGTAGACGTTCACGCGCACCATACTCCCGCGGACTATCTGGTCCGATCAAAGACGCTTGGCGGATCATACAAGGACCGCTTCACTGGCCAACCCGAGCGCGTGACGATGGCCGAACGGTTTGCCATGATGGACGAGGCGGGGGTAGCGATGCAGATCCTGTCGCCCACCAACGCGCCCTATTCAGACGATGTGACCGAAGGCGTGGCGGCGTGCCGCCAGATCAACGATGCCTATGCGGCCCTGCATGCGGAGTATCCCGAGCGGCTGGATCTGTGGATTTCGCTGCCGCTGCCGCACATCGCCGAGTCCCTGGACGAACTGCGTCGCGGCCTGGATGAGCTGGGCGGGCGCGGCATCGTCATCGGCTGCTTTTGCCTTGGCGGTAGCGTCGCCGATGCGAAGTTCGACCCGGTCTATGCCGAACTCGATCGCCGCGGCGCGGTTGTGTTTCTGCACCCGTGCCAGACGGGCATCGATTCGCCCCACGTCAACGAATGGGGCCTGACGGTTTGCGCTGGCGCCTCGCTGGAAGACAGCATGGTGGTGCTGCATCTGATGGCAGCGCGGATCCCGGAACGATTTCCCAATATCCGCTTCATCGTGCCGCATTTTGGCGGGATACTGCCGATGCTGCTGAATAGGCTGGACGGGCAGATGCCCCAGCAGGACCTCGCCGAGAAGCCCAGCGTCACGGCCCGCCGGTTTTATTACGACACCGTGGGCTGGGGCTCACGAGCGGCACTGATCGCTGCGGTCGAGGCATTTGGCGCAAGCCAGATAGTGACCGGCAGCGACTTTCCGGTGTTGTTGCACCATGAGAGTTACTGCCAGACGTTCGACCATATCCGCGGCAGCGACCTGCCCGCGGATCAGATCGAGACGATCCTGGGCAATGCCGGGAAGCTGGTTCCCCTGCGCTGAACGGGAATCAGGCGGCTGGCAGTATTTCCGCGCCGCACCGGCCGAAGCCGATGCTGACATAACCGTCGTGCTCGGCTCGGCCGGTGATGACGAATTCGTCGCCGTCCTCCAGCCAGTTGCGCTGTTCACCGTTCGGCAGATCGATGGGTAGCGTGCCGGCGGTGATTTCAAACATGCACGCGGCCGATTCGTCGCTGGGGCCCGAAACTGTGCCGCTCGACAACAAATCGCCGGGCTGAAGATTGCACCCGCCCGAGGTGTGGTGGGTGAGCATTTGCGGGATGGTCCACGCGCAGTCGAGCAGGCGGCTGGCGACAATCTGCGCCGGTTGGGCGCCTGCCGCCCGCATGGCTGAGGTCGTCAGAAATGCGTCCAGCGAGATATCGAGACCGCCTGATTTTTGATGGGTGTCGCTATCGAGATAGGGCAGGGGCTGGGGCTGATCCGCTTCGCGTGGCGGGGCCGGGCAGCGGAACGGTTCCAGCGCATCGGCGGTGACGATCCACGGCGAGATCGTCGTCCGGAAGGCCTTGCCGAGGAACGGCCCGAGGCGCTGTTCCCAGATCTGCGTGTCGCGGGCCGACCAATCGTTGACGAGGACATAGCCAAAGATGTGATCGTCAGCCTCATCCAGTGCCACACGCGATCCCAGCGAGTTCCCCCGGCCGACGATGGCGCCGAACTCGACTTCGAAATCCAGTTGAGCTGTGGGGGCGTAGACCACCGTTCCATCGGCTTCGCGCCGCTGGCCGTAGGGCCGTTCGAACGGTATGCCGTCAATGGTGATCGAGGTGGCGCGGCTGTTGTAGGCAACCGGCAAGTGCAGGAAATTGTCATTAAGCGGGCGGGCGGGGCGCGACCGGCGGGCGGCTGTGACGTGATGGACCGATGTCATAAAATCGGTGAATGAGCCAATCGCGACGGGCAAGTGCAGGGTTGCGCCGGCCATCGGTACGAGAATCGCGCCGGCTTGGGCCTTTGCGGCAGCGGCATGAGCGCCGTCCTCGGCCAGGATTTCGAACAGGGCGAGGCGCAGCCGGGTGGCGGCATCGCGGCCCATGTCCGCCAGCCGATTGAGCGTGGGCTCGGCCGCCGCGCGCGCGATGTCGGCGACAGCGGCGGGGAAGAGGCCAGTATCAAGCGCGGCAGCCACATCCAGGATCATGTCACCTATGGCAACGCCGCCGCGCGGTCTTAGCCCGGCGGTGCTGAACACCCCGTGCGGCAGGTTCTGTACCGGGAAGTCCGTACCGGGGGTTTTGGCGGAGGCGACCCAGCTGGTGCGGGCGGAATCGTGCGTGGCATTGAGGCGTGACATGGCAATACCTTGATTTATCTAGACGTGCGGGGCAGTCAGCGCGAAAGCCGGCATCGCCGCGGCGAAACGATCTAGCCATTCGCGGAATTCTGGATGGCCATCCGTCCAATCAGCGGGTTTGCGAATTTCGACCCACGCGAGCATGGCTGCGAGCGCGATGGTGCCCGCATCGATCGTTTCGGGATAGGGCAGATCGGCGGCAATGGCGGCAAAGCCACGCACCAGCTTGGCGCGCTGATGATCGATCCACGGCTGGTGGCTTTTATCCGCCGGCCGCATCCGGCCTTCCATCACGATCAGCACGCCGGCATCGCAAATTCCGTCGCAGAGTGCCTCGCGCTTGAGGACGGCAATGCGTCGATCAGGATCGGCCGGCAGTAATTTGCCCGGGACCAACAGATCCAGGTACTGGATGATGACCCGGCTGTCGTAGACATGGCGGCCATCGTCGAGGGTGAGCACCGGCATTTTGCCGAGCGGGTTTTCCGTCCGCAAGGGATCGGCCGGATCGAGGAAATTGGTATTGTGGACCGGCACCTCGCCAAGGCCGACATGGTGCAGGGCCATCCGGATTTTCCGTCCGAACGGCGACATGTGCGAAGTCCGCAGGTACATCGTGGCGTCTCCTCGGAAGATCAGTTTGCCTGTCCCGGCACCGTCAGCAAAGCCCCGGTACGGCGCAGTTCTGCGATTGCTGCTGCATCCATGCCCAGGCTTTCGGTCAGATAAGTATCCGCATCTTCCGACAGCGTCGGCGGAAAGGCGAGCGGCGGAGTGACGCCTTCGATCTTGATCGGGGTGCTGACCATCTCGATCGCGCGGCCATCAGCGTGAGTAAGCGGCACGATCATGTTGCGGCCGTAATCACGCGCGTCTGCGATTGCTTCGGATACGTCCTTGATCAACGCCGCCGGTACGCCACGCTCTGACAGGGCTGCGGCCCAGGCGGCGGCATCGCGGGCAAGGAACGCGGGTTCCAGCAACATCCACAGCGCGTCCTTGTTGGTCAGCCGGTCACCGCCGGTCTTGAACTCGGGACGATCCGGCAGGTCCGGCAGGCCCAGCACATTGCACAGCTCCACCCACATGCGCTGGGTATTGGCCGTCACCACCAGTTCGCGGTGGTCGCCCGCGGTGAACGAGCGGTAGGTCGGGATGGAATCGTGCTGGGCAGCCTGCGGGCCGGGCAGGGTGCCAGAGACCAGGTGATACTGGCCCTGATAGGATAGCATGGACAGCTGGCCATCGAGCATCGAAATATCGATCATTGCGCCGGTTCCGGTGCGCGCCCGATCAGCCAGTGCCGCATTGATCGCAATCGCGGCGTACATCCCGGCGATGATATCGCCGGCCGGGATGCCGAGCCGCACCGAGGGCCGGTCCACCTCACCCGTGAGGCTCATCACGCCGGAGAGCGCCTGGACGATCATGTCGTAGGCGGGATTATTGCGCCAGGGGCCTTCCTGGCCGAAACCGCTGATGGCTGCCCAGATGAGCGAAGGCTGCTGCGCGCGCATGCCATGCCCGTCCAGCCCCAGCTTCTTGCAGATGCCGGGACGGAAATTTTCCACCACCACATCGGCCGTCGCAATCAGTGACCGCGCGACTTCGACAGCGGCCGGGATCTTCAGGTTCAGGGCGATGCTGCGCTTGTTGCGATTGGTCGACAAGTAATAGGCGCTGTCATCGCCGACGAAATGCGGCGGGATCGACCGGCTGCTGTCACCGTCGAACGGTTCGATCTTGATCACCTCGGCACCGAGATCGCCAAGAATCTGCGTGCAATAGGGTCCGGACAGGAAAGTGGTAAAATCAATCACCCGAACCCCGCTGAGCGGCCCGCGCTTCAGCGTATCGGATTGTCCGTCCGGCTTCATCTGTATGTCCTCACCAGATGGCCGCTGATGGCGCGGCCCGATCTTCCGTATAGCGGAACATAATTTCGGGTCAACCAACGGTGATGCAGTGGAAGGGCAGGATCGGCGCCAATTTATCGCCTGTTCGGCGAAGCTCTTCGCCGTCGAAGCGGAGATGTGGCTGCAAATACACCGCGTTTCGTTTGAAAATCCAGGGAGCTGCGCCAAAACCCGGGCGTGATATTGACTCGCGACCGCCCAGCCGGCAAACACCGGAGAAAATCTCCACTCAACGGATAAACGCGGCCGGAAGTCCGGTTTCTGGATAAGAGCGCCGCGGAACAAGGACGGGAAGAGCAATGAAACTCGCACTATTCGCCGAGCGCGATGGCCGGGCCCAGGCCGGACTGTTGACCGAAGCCGGGGTCATCCCTTTCGGCGATCTGCAGCCGGCCGGCGCGAGCGATCAAGCGATCATGACCGCAGTGATCGATGGTTTCGACGATCTGCGCCCGGCGCTTGAAGCGTTGGCGCAAACTGGCAAGGCGCTGCCACTGGACAAGGTGCGGCTGTTGCCGCCGTTGCCCCGGCCAGGCAAGATTCTGAACTGCATCGCGAACTACTGGGAGCACGCGCAGCGCGAAGCTCGCCCGCTCAACATGTTCATGAAAAACCCGGATGCGGTGGTCGGACCGGGCGACACCATCGAGCTGCCCGATTTTGACGAGCCTTGGGCGTTCATGCACGAGGCTGAACTGGTCGTGGTGATCAAGGGGCCGGCGAAGAAGGTCTCACAGGAAAATTGGCGTGATGCGGTGTTCGGCTACACCTGCGGGATCGACGTGACCGCCCGCGGTGAAGGCCGCATCACCTGGAAGAAAGGGAGCTGGCTGGGCAAGTCGTTCGACACGTTTGCGCCGCTGGGCCCGTGCATCGTGACTGTCGATGAGATCCCCGAGCCGAACGACCTTCACGTGCAGTTCTGGAACAATGGCGAATTGCGGCATAATTTCAACACCGACGATATGGAGCACCGGGTGCCCGAGATCGTCGAGTTTGCCAGCCGGATCATGACGCTCAATTCCGGCGATGTCCTGTTTACCGGTACCAATCATGAGGGATTAGGTTTCCTGCAGGATGGCGAGACCGTGCGGATTAAAATTCACGGGATCGGCGAAATGGAGTTGACGGTGGCCGACCCGCTGAAGCGATCATGGGACCGCGGCGTTTACATGGGCCACGATTCGACCAATCACGAAGCGGTCAAGCGGCATCGCCCTAAGGACGATGCAGTCGCTGCACTCCGCTGAAGCTGGTCGTGGACACGCAGCGCAGAGCGCCGCATTCTCTGCGCGACGCGATCGCTTGCCGGATTTGCCAGGAACAGCGGGATTGCGGGGTTTCGGAGCAACTTTCAGCTTGCGATGAAGCGCAGTCCATGCCAATAAATTATTCAATGAAATAACATTCCGAATAGCGGAATTTTTGGTGTTTGAGCGGCGGGTTCGGTCGCGCGTGAGAGAAGCTGTGTCATCAGCGGTTCTCGAAATGTCGAGCGACCAACATCACGTGCTGCTGGACGGCGTTCGGGTCCTCAAAAACAACCAGGGGAAGGAAGTCAGGAAGTGACTGAGCTTGATCAAGTGCTGCCGATGTCCCGGCGCAAGGCGCTTTTCGGTGCAGCGACTGGTGCAGTCGCAATCGGAATGGTCAGCAGCGCAATTTCCGCCACGCCAACCGCACCTGCGGCGGTCGCTTCGCCCACACAGCTCCCTCCGACCAAACCCGCACGCTGGCACCGCTTGCGGGTTGACGACCCGGCGACGCCTGCCCGTGTCCTTGAGAGCTACAAGAAGGGCATCCGGGCGATGCTCGCGCTGCCGCCTTCTGATCCGCGCAACTGGTACCGGGTCGTGATGATCCATGCCATGGACTGTCCACATGGCAACTGGTGGCTGCTGCCGTGGCATCGTGGTTTTGTCGGCATGGTCGAACGCATCGTCCGTGACCTGAGCGGCGATCCGTATTTTGCCTTTCCCTACTGGGACTGGAGCGTGACGCCGCGAATTCCCGACGCTCTCTTCGACGACGTTCTTGATCCCAGCCATCCCGCCTTTCTGGGCAGCTTTGAAGAATTCAAGCACAAATTCGAAAAGACAGTTGCAGGACTTCCGTGCTGGAAGGCCTCGAAAAAGCCGGACGGTCTTTTTGACCATGACACGCAATACGGGCATCTGCTGCAGCGCGGTTATAGGTTCCCTGCCGATTTCTGGTTCGATCTTGGTGAATCGCCAGCATCCAAATGGTTTTTCGATCGCAACCATACCCGCGGACTTACCCGTGCAAAGCCTGACTTTGACGCGATCGTGCGCAAGGCCACCTCACGGCAGACGGTGCTGGCGGCGCTTGGCCCAAATGATTTCGAATCTTTTGGCAGCGCCAAGGGATCGAACCATCATCGCGGGGTCAGCAAGGGATTGCTTGAGACTCAGCCTCACGATTTCATCCACGGCGTGGTGGGTGGTCTGATGCGGGAAGCACGGCCCGAAGATGGCCCCCTGGGCGCGCCGATGGGGTCTGGTCCCGGCGGCTTTCTGCAAGGGAACATGTCCCCGACCGACCCGATCTTCTATCTCCATCACACCAACCTCGACAGATTGTGGGACGTGTGGGTCCGCAAGCAGGCTGCTATCGGTGGCCCGATCCTGCCCGAAGGATACAAGACGGAATCCAGCGAGGGCCAGTCGAACTACAAGACCTGGGCCAAGGAGAAATTCCTGTTCTTTATTGACGAGAAGGGGGCCCCATCAAAAAAGACCACCTGTGCAGATTACATATGGCCCGGCGAATTCGACTATGACTATCAGCCTGGCACGGCCGAGGAACTGGTCGCTTTGGCGCCAGAGTCAAAGATTGCGCCGCAGCGTTTCGCAGCTGAAGTTCGCAATCCCGCCATCAGCACGATCCAGGCTGCAACCTGCACGGTCGCCGTACCGTCCGGGCTGACCCAGACATGCAGCTATCAGGCGGCGCCGGCCTCGCTCGTGGCGAATGTCGAACTGGATTTTGCGCATCATGCTTCAGGTGCTGTGCTGCACGTGTTCCTCGACCCGCCATCGGATACCCGCGAGCTGACACCCTCCAGCGCGCATCACGTCGGCTCGATACTGTGTCCGAACATGGTTCATTCGACCATTGCGGTTAACCTGAACCTCAATCAGGCGCTTCGGGCCATGCGTGAATGCGGTCGTCTGACTGAAACGCGGACGCTCAAGTTCCGGATCGGAACGCAGCAAGCGCTGCCAGACCTCATCGCGGACAAAATGGCTAACAGTTGCGGCGATGCCGTTTGCCATATTGCTGACGTGAAGGCTGTTACGCTGGTCACCGCGTGATGCGCACAAGGATCGAGCAGTCGTGAGCACGACACCCACCCCCCGATATCGCTCCGTCGCGATATTGCTGCATTGGCTGATTGCCGCGGCCATCATCGCGATGATTCCGCTGGGCTGGTGGATGACGAGCCACGTGACCGATCCGGCTTATGTGGAACAATCGTTCAAAGCGTACCAACTGCACAAGTCGGTGGGGCTGACCATCTTGGTGCTGTCGGTTCTTCGGCTGCTGTGGCGTTTGACACACCGCCCGCCGGCACTTCCGACGGGCATGCCGGGGTGGGAGCGCGCTGCGGCGCGGGTCACGCACGTGCTGTTCTACCTGATCATGATTGCGATGCCGCTGACTGGCTGGCTCTATGTTTCGACCGGCTGGAACACCCTGATCAACGCGCCGTTCGAGGTGCCGACTCTGTGGTTCGGCCTGTTCGAATGGCCACATCTGCCGGGTCTGGCGGAGGCGTCCGAGGCGTTTCGAGCATGGGCTGCGGAAACCTCGATGACCGCGCATTCGATACTTGCAGTATCAACGGTCGGGTTGCTTGGCCTGCATATCGCGGCTGCCCTCAAACACCATTTCGTTGACCGCGATTTTGTGCTCGCGGGGATGCTACCGTTGATTTCCCCGCGCGCGGCCCAGATGGAGAGCTCAGAGTGAAGTTTATTCCCGCGCTTGCCGCCGTGTTGCCGTTTTTGAGTGTTCCCGCGCTGGCCGCGCCGCCGGTGTGGGCGCCGGTGGCTGCGTCCAGCAATATCGGCTTTGGTGGCACCTACACCGGAAAGGGCTTCACCGGCCGCTTCAGCCAGTGGCAGGCGGCGATCCGGTTCGATCCGGCTGACCTGGCGCATTCGAGCGCGAGCGTCACGATTTCAACCGCAAGTGCGGCGACTGGCGACCCCTTCAAGGACACGACGCTCACCGGCGGCGAATGGTTCGACACCGCTCGATTCCCGCGCGCTACCTTCGTGACCAAGCGGATCACCGCTGCGGGGCCAGGACGCTATGTCGCGGACGGCGAGCTGACCATCAAGGGCAAGGCAATTCCGGTCAAGCTGCCGTTCACGCTGCGCATCACGGGCAATATGGCGGTGATGAACGGCACGACCAAGGTGGACCGCATCGCCGCTGGGCTGGGCGCCCGTTCTGATCCGTCGGGATCGTGGGTGGGCCGACCGATCACGCTGACGATCGCAGTGACCGCGCGCCGCATGAAGTAACCCCGGGGAGTTGACCGCCGGCCGGAGCCGGCGGTCATTCCTTTACTTGGCGAGCTGAAATTCCGCGCTGATAGTCAGCGCGATGTCGTCGCCGATCATCGGCAGGAACGTCGCAACGCCGAAATCCGAGCGCTTGATCGTGCCGGTAGCGTCGAAACCGACGGTCGAAACTTTCATCATCGGATGCATCCCGGCACCGTGCAGGGTGACGTCAAGTGTGACTGGCTTGGTCACGCCATGCAGCGTGAGATTGCCGGTTACCTTGGCGTGCTTGGCATCAACCATCGTGACCTTGGTCGAAGCAAAGGTCGCGGTAGGAAACTGCGCGGCATCGAACCACGATGCACCCTTCAGTTCGCCATCAAGCTTGTCGTTGTCGGACGCCAGGCTGGACATGTCGATGGTCACGTTGACGCTGCTGTTGGCGGGCTTGGCCGGATCAAGCGTCAAGGTGCCGTCGAACCGGGTGAACCGGCCGGTGAAGGTTGAAAAGCCTAAATGGTCGACGCCCCAGGTGATCTTCTTGTGGTCGCGGTCCATGACATAGCGACCGGCTGGAACCGGGGATTCCGCTGCAGCGGCGATTGCGGTCGCGGCGGCTATCGGCGCAGTGGCCAGAAGCATACAGGACAGGATGATGGATCGCATGGGTCTCTCTCTTTCGGGGTTGGTTGCCCGCCCAGCCAACCCGTGCCGTGGGGGCGGGGCCGGTTGCGGTGCGGGATCGTGGCTTAGGCTCATGCCTCGCGATTGTGATCGTCGAAGTCGAACGCGGTCTCCCCTTGCGCTCACTTGAATTCGTGAGTTTTCGGGTTCGATTATGCTAATCCGCTGGGAGGAATAGTCAACTGATCAGCGGAATTTCATGACCTTGGACATAACTATCCTCGCCGATGGTCAGGCTGGTACAGAAAGTGTTGCGCGCTCCGCCTCGATTTTCTGCTTGAGGATCTTGCGGGCCAGCGCGCCGGCTGCGTCGCCTGGCAGCCAGCCCAGCTTGAGCGCACCGAGCGTTCGGTTGCCGATGTTGGCCTGCTGGTCCTCGAGCATAAGCTTGTCCTCGGTTTCAAAGGGCAGCTTGAGGTAATTGACCTTGCGGTTGGCGATTTCGCGGCCTTCGGGTCCCAGGTCCTTGGGAATGTTCGACGAATACCAGTAATGCGAGCTGTGCTCGGTCTCTGGCGTGAAAATGTGAGCGCCGACAAACTCATTGCCTTCTTCCTTGGGTCGGCCAGTCCGTACCGCGCCCGAGTAAAGCGCCATATTGGCCGGTGCAGTCCACTTGACGTGAATCCAGCGATCGACTGCGGTCCCGGGCTCGAACCCCATGTTGATGCTCAGCTGATCGGTCATCACTTCGCCGATTACGTCACGGTTCGACCAGACAACCTCGCCGGCCTGCTTGGCTTCGTATTTTCCCGTTGAGACTTTGCCGCTGCCCAGTGTATCGGCATGGAGAAATTCGATGTGGCTGAGATCGAGAATGTTCTCGATTTCAAGTTCATAGCCAGCCTTGACGTTGAGATATCCTTGGCCAACGTAAAACCTGTCCGGATCCTGGAAGCTGAAATCTGGCACCAGCGCGGGATCCGCCAGTTCAGGATCGCCCGGCCAGACCCAGATCATGCTGTAGCGTTCTTCAACCGGATAGGCCCTGACCGACATGGTCTTGGGAGGCGAGCCGAACGGGCTTTTGATGCAGGTGCCCGTGCCGTCGAAAGTCAGCCCGTGATAGCCGCACTGGATGGCATCGCCGATAACGCGACCGCGGGCGAGCGGAGCGAAGCGATGCGGGCAGACCCCGTCGAGGACGCCAAGTTGGCCGTCTTCCTTGCGGAAGATCACCAGTGGCCGGCCCAGAATGCGGCGTGAGAAAACGGTGCCTTCGACCACTTCGGAATCCCACGCGGCCGCATACCATGCATTCATCAGATAGGTCATCCGCCGCTCCCATATCGCTGGCTGGTCTGTATCAGCGCGATGTGCGCTGGTTGATGTACCACTGGTACCCAAATCCGGTGGGCGGATCAATTGTCTCGTTGAGCAATGCTGCTGACGAACAAGTGCGCGGCGGCATCTGCAAATCGTTCTAGTTCAGCTTGCGGCACGGGAAGCGGCTGGAGCCCTAGCAGTGCCCGTTCGTAGAGATCGCTGCGGATCAGGTGCGTGAGGCGCCCTCCTTCGGCGGCAAGATCGACGGCGGGGCCAATGCCGCGGCCGCGCCAGCGTTCAAGATACCGGGCCACTTCGGGAACCACGACGAGATGGCCGCTGTGATAAAACAGGCTGGCCCGGCTGTTGCCCGAACCGCTGCTGGCGATAATGCCGCGATAGGTCGCGATGGCCTGCGGCGACAGGTGAAACGATAGCAGGACGCGCGTGAGGATGCGGACGCCGGCCAGCAGTGAGCCGGCGTTTAACGGCAATTCAAGGTCAAGCTCGGCCATGCCATCGTGCACGCTTTGCGCCAGCGCAGCCGCGAACAGGCCGTCGCGGTTGCCGAAGTACTTGGTCACCGTAGCCTTGGAGCCACCAGCCAGCCGGATCACTTCATTCAGACTTGCGTTGTGAAAGCCGAACTGGGTGATCTGCTGCCGCGCATGCAAGATCAGCGCCCGTTTGCGCGCTTCAGCTGCATCGAATCTGGTCCCTTGTTGTTCATGCGTGTGAGACCCGCCCCTTCCGACGCCGCCGCCCGGCATCGGCGTGTCAATAACGCTATTGCGCTTGTTCGGGAAATGACGCAGGCGGGGCGGGCTGCCGTTGGTTAGATCGCGTGCTCGTCTGCTCCGGTAATTTCCGCCAGCTTGCCACCGACGGCCAGCTTGCCCGGCTGGCGCTTGCGGAAAGGCGCAAAGCTGGCGCGATCCGCATCGAAGGTCATCTCCCACGGAATATCGTTGCCGCGGAAGATTGACGGGGCGTTGTTCGACCACAGCAGCGAACCGAAGCGGAAATCCCACGCGCGCGGGATCCAGTTATCGTCCACATAGTCGGTATCGGCGTGATATTCAGCCTCACCCGCTTTCCCCGGCATGTCGCAGTAGTAGTAGATCGCGCTGGAGATCCGGTGGCGGGAAATGCCGCCGGAGCTGTTCATGCTCGCGTTCTTCCAGCCCTTGGCTTCCATGATGTTCGCGCCGAGCATGACCTCGTCGATATCGTCCATGCCGAACGCAATGTGCATGAACTTGAAGTGATCGGGCGCGATCGGCAAATCGCAGTTAACCCAGAAGATCGAGTGATGCTCGTAAGCACCTCCCGCGCGGGCGAAAATCCCGGTGCCCTTCGAGTGATCGGTGTAACGAAAGCCAAGGTGCCGTTCGTAGAATTCGAAGCTGCCGACATAGTCGGGTGAGAAAAATACGACGTGGTTGATGGTCTTGGCGATAGCCTTGCTGCGCCAGATCCGGTGTTGATTGAAGCGCGGATGGGCGCCGGGCGTGTTCACCGGGCTGGCCTCGCTGACGAACGGTTGCTTGGCCCAGACGCGCAGGGCGATTGGCTGGCCGTCGGGGCAGGTGCAGCGCACGGTGCCGTCGGCATCGCGGGTAACGGCAACCTCGCCGCCCAGGCTGGCGGCCATCCGCTCAAGATTGGACGCGGTGTCGACCCCCCAGACGGTTTCCTTCAGCCCATCACCGGGGAACGGATCAGGGGAGGGAAGGCGCGCATCGCCATGCCGGAGCAGCACCACGCGGCTGCCAGACGCCAGCCGGAACACGGCTTCGTCAGCCCCGGCCTGTTCAAGCGGCAGGCCGAAATCGGTCCAGAACCGCGTGTGCTCAGCCAGGTCGGTGACCCCGAAGATCACGCTTTCGACGCCAAGAATGCTCATGAATTCTCCCCAGATACTGCGTGATCTATCGCAGCAACGGGAGCTTTGCGAAAACGCATGTTATCGCATGCCAGCTATTGATCCGGGGAATTTCATGGCCGGGCCGCATGGATTTGCGGCCGCGAAGCTAGCCCAGATCGCGCGAGCGGTTGCGGTAATTGCCGGACAGTTCACTTTGTACGGCTTGCCGGATCATCGGGTCGAGCGCGACGACCTTGCTGGTGTCCGCCGGTTCCTTTTCGTGCGCTAGGGCCGCAATACGTTCGATCACCCAGCGCAGACCGGCGTCGTTGTTGTTCGCGATGTGCCATTGCAGCACTTCGCGAATTGGCGGGACGTCGAACGGCAGTTCGCGAATGGCGATCGGCAGGATGCGTGCCAGCCGGGTTGCTAGCCGCCGGTGCATCGTGGCGATCCGCCGGGTGCCGATAATCAGGCCCGGTACCGACATGAAGGAAGGGGCAACCACCTCTACCCGGCGCGACTGCTTCTGGAGGCGCATGAACGCGTCTTCGAAGGCAGGAATGCGCTGCTTGCCGAAGCGCGACGTGACGTGGCCAAGTTCGAAGTAAAGATTGCGGGTCATCTCCTGCTGCATTGCCGGATTGCCGTCCCAACCGACCACCACGTGATCGTCCTCGAACAGGATCTGGCTGGGATGATCTGGCGATACAGCGAAGTTGATGGTGAGCAGCAAGTCGATCTGGTTTCGCTCAAGCGAATCCATCGGCATGTCGTTCATCGGCTGGATTTCGAATCGGATGCCGGGGGCGTCGGTCTCGAACTCGTGCAGGACCTTGGACATCAGCACTTCGGTCGAATAATCCGAGGCCATCAGCCGGATCTGCCGCTCGCTCGATGCCGGGTTGAATTGCGGCTCAACCGCGATCGTCGTGCGGACTTGCTCCAGCACGGAACGGACAGGTTCGATCAGGCCCTCGGCCCGCGCGGTCAGCACCATCTGGCGCCCGCGGACCATCATCAGCTCGTCACCGAAGTAATCGCGCAACCGGCCCAGCGCGCTGGAAGTGGCGGATTGGGACAGGCATAGCCGGTCTGCCGCCAGGGACACGCTGCGTTCGGTCAGCAGCGCATCCAGTGCGACCAGCAGATTCATGTCCAGTTTCTGGAACCGCATCGACATCTCCCGTCAGCCTTCGTCGAGAGTTGCGAAGGCCTTGGCGACGAGTGTAGCAAGATTGCCATCATGTGCAAATCCCGCATGCTCCGCCGCGAGGGTTAACACGGGTGGTTGAGCTGCGAACGCAGCTTCCAATTCCGCATCCGGACGGTAGGTTGCCAACGCGGGATCGACGCCGCACTGGCGGGCCACTTCGGCCGCCAGATCCCCCATCGTGATCAGCTGGGCGGGCAGGGTGACTGCACGGGTTGGCGGCAGCAGGGCACTGTCGATGGCCAAGTCCAGCAAGAAGTTGTCAGCGCAGCGCGACACCGATTCCGCCCAGGTCGTGCCGTGGGCCGAAACCGGGCAGGTGAACGGATCACCGGCTTTCAGCGCATGAAACAGGTTCGACATGAACGCCGACTTCATGCCCGAGGGCCCTTTGGGCCGGGCGAGGATGCCGGGCAGGCGCAGCGTTACCCCGTGGATCAGGCCGCGGTTGGAATTCAGCGCGACCGCATCTTCCATCATCGCCTTGTGACCGCCGTAGATGAGCTTGGGCGAGAGTGGGGAGGCATCGTCAACCATGGCCGGTAGCGGATCGCCGAACACCGCGATCGAACTGGCATAGACGACCGCAGGCACGGGTTGCGCGCGCCGGCCAGCGCAGCCGCGCGGATCGCCGGATCTGCAAAGTCTCCGGCGAACACGTCAGCCCCGGCGGGGGATGCTGCCGGGCGCGGTATCGAGCGCCGCGACGCTATCGCCGCGGGCCAGCAAGCGGGCCAAGATCAGGCGCCCGACGAACCCGCCCGCACCGGTTATGACAACGCGCATCGATTGGTTCCCCTGCTTTGTCCGGCTTGGTTGTGGTCGATCCAATAACGGCGGCGCCGGCGCAGGTCGCACCCATTCCGTGGATGGCTGCTTATCCGTCTTTCGAATTTGCCTCTCGCTTCGCCCTGCTTAGATGCAGCGCCATGACTGCGGAAAACATAACGAGCATGGAAACGGCGCTTGTCGTCGGGGGCGGGATCGGCGGGATGGCAACGGCCATCAGCCTGTGCGAACGGGGTCTGGTCGTCCAACTGGTCGACATTGATCCGGACTGGCGCGTCTACGGCGCGGGGATCACGATTACGGGGCCGACACTGCGCGCCTATCGGCGACTGGGCATGCTGGACGCAATCAAATCTAGCGGGGCGATTACCAATAAGGCGCGGTTGCTGCGGTTCGACGGAACTCACATTCGTGATCTGGACGAGCCGGTGATCGAGGAAGGCTTGCCGGCGACCGGCGGGATCATGCGCCCGGTGCTCCACCGCATTATGCAGAGCCGGGTCCGGGAGCTGGGCATTCCGGTGCGGCTGGGCCTGACGGTGACTGCGTTGGAGCAGGCTGGTCCGAAGGTCAACGTGACGTATTCGGATGGCTCGACCGGATCGTATGATCTGGTCGTTGGCGCGGACAGCGTGTTTTCCGGCTTGCGGGAACTGGCGTTCCCGCACATGGCGCCGGCGGTGCCCACTGGGCAGGGTTGCTGGCGGATTTCGATCCGCAGGCCGCCGACGCTGGAAATGGGCGAGTTCTACCTCGGCCACGACAATCCGTGCGGCATCACCATTTGCGGGCCGGACGCGATCTACATGTGGATGCTGACGCCGCACCAGTCGCGGGAACAGCATTTCACGGACGAAGAACTATTCGTGACGCTCAAGGCGCAGCTCGCTGATTTCGGCGGACACGCTGGCTGGATCCGCGACAACATGACGCCGGAAGACTGGATCAATTACCGGCCGCTGGCAGCCGCGTTGCAGCCGCGACCGTGGTCGAACGGGCGCATCGTCCTTGTGGGCGATGCCGTCCACGCGACGACCCCGCATCTGGCTTCAGGCGCTGGCATGGCGGTGGAAAGCGGCATCGTGCTGGCCGAGGAGCTGGCCCGGGCCGATAGCGTGGCCGCCGGACTGGCCGCTTACGAAGAACGGCGCTTCGAGCGATGCCGCGACGTTATCGAAACCAGCGTGTCACTGGGGCAGTTGCAGCTTAACCACGGCTCGCCCCAACGGTTTGCCGAACTGCTGGAAGGCGCGCTGGGCCGGTTGAATGAGCCTTTCTGAAAGCACTTATATTTTAAGTGCTTAGGCGGACGGACTGCATATTTACATCAGCAGGCCGACGAGTCTGGTGCTGCCAACGACCGTTCGAACGAAATCATCATGACCGCGCGCAAGCGTGAAGAAAGCCTGATCGAAGTGCCTCTGCCGTTGCGGTGGCTACTTCCGCCCAGCTCAACCGGGATCAGGTCCGCACGATCACCGATCTGCAGCGCGTGACGCCTGAGCTTGAAATCAGCCAGACCAACGGCGGGGAAGTCAACGGCGGCGCCCGCCTGCGCGGCTTTGGCACCGGCATTGGTAACGCAACGGTTTCGCCGTCGCTGGCCTTCGTCATCGATCAGGTGCCGCAGGGCAACCTCACCTTCCCGGTCCTGTTCGATCTGGGTCAGGTTGAAGTGCTCCGCGGCACGCAGGGCACGCTGTTCGGCCAAGGCGCATCGGCGGGCGTGATCAACATCTCGACCGTGGCGCCGAACATGTCGGGCATTCACGCTTCGGGCGGGATCGACTTTGCCGACAAGGGCACTGGCGGTTCGGAAGTGGGTGAAATGACTCTGCGTGATGGCGCCTGTTTATTTTGCAATGATAAGGTGAACGCCCGCAGATTTGACCACCGCAGCAGCATCGGCGGTGATGGCTTGATCCGTGATCACGATATCCACCTCACCAAGGCCGCAGACGATCGTGCCCGATGATGACTGGAACTTGGTGGAATCCGCCAGCAGGATGACCTGTTCAGCGCGGTCCATCAGGCGGCGTTCCGCGGCGACGAGGACAACGTCCTGCTGCATTACGCCCAGCGGCCCGACCGCGGCCGCGCCCATGAACAATTTAGGCGCGTGAAAGCGTGGCATCGATTCCTCGCCGGCGGCGGCCAGGATGATGTTCTGTTCACGAAATACCGCGCCGGAGGGAACCAGGATGCGCGTACCGGGTTGCGGGAGCAGCGCATTGACGATGTGCAGCGAATTCGTGAGCACCTGCAGGTTGAGTTCGGCCAGATGCGCGCACATCTGCAGTGTGGTTGTGCCCCCGTCGATCATGATGCCTTCGCCGGGCTGGCATAGCGCCGCCGCGGCCTTGCCGATGGCCTGCTTGGCCGCCAGGTTCTGCGTGATCGATTGTTCGAACGGAGTGCCCGCCAAGCGTAGTGGTGATCCCTTGGCGTCGTTCTCGTCGCCGACCAGCTTTGCGCCGCCGTGGACGCGGACGATCTGCCCTTCCTCCTCAAGGCGGGAAAGATCGCGCCGGATCGTTGCGGGGGAAGCTTCCAGCAGCGCCTCGAGTTCGCGGTAGGATACGAACCCGGAAGGCCGCATCGCATTGATGATCAGCCGTTCGCGTTCAGCTGCATGCATCGTGGCAAACCCCTTTCGACAATCGGATCATGCCGCTGCTTGCCGCTCCACCTGCAGTTGTTCAAGCGATTTGCCCTCATTGCGCGGCGCCCAGACGTACCCGATCAGCCCTGAAGCGACCAGGAACCCGGTCAGAATCCAAGCCAGCGTCTTGAAGTCAGCCGAGGCCAATGTGGGCACGGCCAGGCTCCAGACGCCCAGACCGATCCGCACGACGGCAAAGGTGACGCCTTGCGCGGTGGAGCGGATCGAGGTGGGGAACAACTCCGCGCTCCACAGCTGGAAAAAGCTTTGAGCGCCGAAACCGCCGGCGATCCCCATGATCAGGATGTGGACAATGACGACCGGCAGGGTGAACGGGAGCACCGCCAGCATCATCATCCCGCCGATGTGGAGGATCGCCGAAATGCCGAACATGGTGCGCTGGTTGACTCGGTCGGACAGGGTCATGAAGATGGTCAGGATCGAAACGATGCCGATGGCAAAGTAACTGGCGGGGACCACGGTCTCGGCCCAGACCGGCAGGTGGTTCTGCTGGATCAGGTACGGCGTAAAAAAGCCGTTATAACCGGCCCACAGGTTCCACAGGCCGTACATGCAGATCAGATAGAGCATTGACTTGAGGTAGTTGGCGCTGAACAGTTCGTGCCAGTCGATCCCGGCGGGCCGGTCGGCGCGCGCAGCCTGGCTTTCCTCCCAGCGCTGCGATTCCCTCATCCGGCTGCGCAGGAATGTGAGGCCGAGGGCGAGGATGGCAAGGTGGATGAACAGCCAGCGAATGCCGTCGATGCCAAATGGCTTGAGGAAATAGGCCGCGCCCAGCACGATGACCGGACCGAGGTACCACAGCACCTGCGCTACGCCGGAATGGGCGCCGCGCCTGGTATCGGGGGCCTGTTCGGCGATCAGCGACCAACTCGCCGGAATGTCGGCGCCGACCGCCAGGCCGACCAGCAGGAACCCAGCGATGATCATCCACGCCGCGCTGGCGAAGATCAGGAACAGCATGCCGAACGCGTAGAACAGCATGTCGTACTGGTAGATCTTCTTCCGGCCCAGACGGTCACACAGCCAGCCGCCGATGAACGCTCCGATTCCGGCGGAAATGGCATTGGCACTGAAGGCAGCAATCAGGCCGATGAAGCTGTCGGAAAGACCGTAGATATTCTTCCACAGCGCCAGCGCCACCGACCCAGCGACGATCGAGCCTGAATCGATGTAGTTGGCGAGACCGGCGAGGATCGTGTCCCGCCAATGGTCCTCTTCACCGGTAGCTGTGGTCATTTCAGTACTCTCCCACCAAAATCGTCCTGTCGATCTGATCGATCCGTGTCGTGCCGGTCAGCGCCATCGCGACGCGCATTTCGGCCTCGATCAGCCCCAGCATTTTCGTTATTCCGGCCTCGCCGCCGGCGGCCAGTGCATAAGACCATGCCCGTCCCAGCAGCACGCCCTTCGCGCCCAGCGCGAGCAGGCGCACTACGTCGAGCCCTGAACGCACGCCACCGTCGGCCAGCACGGTCAGCCGGTCGCCGACCGCATCGGCAATCGGGGAAAGGGCGCGCGCGGTTGACAGAACCCCGTCGAGTTGGCGGCCGCCGTGGTTCGAGACTACTATCCCGTTCGCTCCTGACGCCGCGGCTTCCTTTGCGTCCTCAGGGTCGAGGATGCCCTTGATTATCAGCGGCCCGCTCCACTCCGCGCGGATGAATTCAAGGTCGTGCCACGAGATCGCCGGATCAAAATTGCTTCGCATCCACGCGAAGAAGTCCTCGATCCCGGTTTTGCCCTGCAGCACCGGCGCGACATTGCCGAGATGGTGGGGGCGGCCCATCAGCCCGACGTCCCATGCCCAGACCGGTCTGGACAAGGCTTGCGTCGCGCGCCACGCCGCGCCCTTGAGCCCGGGCGCCCCGGCAAGGCCGGTCCGATAGTCGCGGTAGCGGGTGCCCGGCACTGGCATGTCGACTGTAAAAACCAAAGCCGAGCAGCCAGCGGCGGTCGCCTGAGCCAGCAGGTCCTTCATGAACCCGCGGTCACGGATCATGTACAGCTGGAACCAGAACGGACTGCTTACCGCCGCCGCGACTTCGCCTAGCGGACAGGCCGAAACGGTCGACAGGGTGAATGGGATACGGGCCTTGTTTGCCGCGCGTACCGCCTGCACTTCGCCGCGGCGGGCATTAAGCCCGGCCAGCCCGATCGGAGCGAGCGCGACCGGCAGGCTCTGGCGCTGGCCGAACAGTTCCACCGACAGGTCGATGCCCGACACATCGCGCAATACCCGCTGACGCAGGGCAATATTGGCCAGGTCCTCGACATTACGCCGCAAGGTGACCTCGGCATAGGAGCCGCCGTCCATGTATTCGAATAGGAAACGCGGCAGGCGGCGGCGCGCGGCCTCGCGGAAATCCGCGATGTTGGCGATGATCATGAGGCAGTCTCCTGCGACGCTATCTCGGTGCGCCAGCGGTCGCGGTATGCCTGCAGGTCGCCGTCCAGTGGTTCGATCGTTCGCAGATCACCGGCGGGCCTGAGCGTGGGATCGATCAGTCGCAGCGCGCCGAACGAAACATCATTGTGCGCATCGGCGGTCATGACGCGTGTGCCGGGTCGCAGCGCGGCGAGTGCGCGGACGAATACTTCGGCCTCGCCAAAGCGCCCCTCGACCAGCAGCGTCTCGCACGCGCCGATGAGGTCAAGCGAGGTGTCGGCGACCAGCGCGGCATAAAGACACATCGCGGCGCGGCGGGCATACCAATCAGCCGGCTCGGCGCGCCACACGTTGGCGCCATGTGGAAATGGTCCGCACCCGGGGGCGAGGGTCGGCAGCATCATCGTGCCCCCTGCCAGCAGCCTCGGGACGGCGGCGACGAGCGCGGGCTGGTCGGGCTTGATGTCGATCCGGCGGGTGTCGAGTTCGATCACGCTCTCGATTTCGCGCCCGCCCATGAATCGGGCCGACGGCACCGCGCGGCCTTCGAGGTCGACGTTGACTAGGCAGTCGCGGTCCTCCGGCAGGACGAGCGCGCAGGCATCCGAAGCCGGCCGGCGCATCGCGATGAACCATGTGCCGGTGGACAGCACAGTCGCCTCGTTGTCGGCAATTTCGGCGAACCCGCGCGCGGCGTGGAGCGCGGCGTTGGAATCATGCAGCCCGGCGAGCACCTCGACGCTGGCAGGCAGGCCGGTCTGCCTGGCGATTGCCGGCCGCAGGGTGCCCACGACATCACCGGAGCGGGCGATGGGCGCAAAGCGGTCGGCCCAGCCCAGCCGTTCAGCCATCGGCGAAAAAGAGCCGGTGGCAGGCACCCACAGGTCCGAATGACAGCCCATGCTAGTCACTTCGCTGACCGCATTGCCGGTCAGGAACCACGCCCAGTACTGCGCCCAAGGCAACAGGGTTGCACTGTCAAATGCGGCCGGGTTACCTTGCTCAAGCCACCACATCTGGCTGCCGATGTTGAGTCCGCCCGGCAATGCGGGCGAACCCGTCACCGCGAACGGATCGCGCTGCGCCCGGTAGCGCGCCATGACGGCTGTGGGGATCGGCAATTCGTAATCGAGCGGCATCGCTGCCAGCTTGCCGCCCCGCAGGATCGCTACGCCAGCACCGTGTCCGACCGGGACGATGGTACGAACAGGGTGGCCGGCATAGGCCGCCAGCGCACGGACGAGCCAGGCGGCAATTCCTTCGGCGTCGAGATGTCGTGCCGCGCCGATCACGACGGGCGCATTACGCCGAACCTGTCGGTTTAGCAGACGGCCGGCCTTGTCCCAGAGCGTTACCTTGCTCAGGGTCTTGCCCAGATCGATCACTATGGCTGCGCCCGTTTTCAAGCGTGACTCTCCCGTCTCCGCGCCCTCTCAAACGATCACTATCAATCAATATTGATCGTTTCCACTAAAATTGTTATTAGCCTGCGCGAGCGGTTCAAACCGCATGTTCGGCCAAGAGGGATACCATGTACGCGCGATCGCCATTTTCTGCCGCGGCCCTGCCTTTTGCCGTGCCGTCGAGCCGGTGGGACGACTCGGTCGCTGCAACGCTTTCGCCAGCCGAGCTGCTGCTTTACCGGTCCAACCTGCTCGGCAGCGACTTGACCGTGACCAATTTCGGGGGCGGCAACACCTCCGCCAAGCTCACCGAGACCGATCCGCTGACCGGGGAAAGCGTCGAAGTGATGTGGGTCAAGGGTTCGGGAGGCGATATCGGATCGATGAAGCTCGACGGCTTCGCCACGCTATATCAGGACAAGCTGCTCGGGCTGCAGCAGTACTACGCCGGCCCCGACGATGACGACAAGATGGTCGGCTACCTGCCGCATTGCACCTTTAACCTCAACGGCCGCGCTGCCTCGATAGACACGCCGCTGCACTCCTTGCTGCCCTACGCCCATGTTGACCATGTCCACCCCGACGCGATCATCGCGCTCGCCGCTTCCTCGGGTGGCGAAGCGGCGACGCAGGAAATCTGGGGTGGCAAGATTGGCTGGCTGGGATGGAAGCGTCCGGGCTACACGCTGGGCGTGCTGCTGCGCGATTACGTCGCGGCCAATCCCGGCGTCGAGGGCGTCATGCTGGCCGGCCATGGAATCATCTGCTGGGCGGATAGCTCCAAGACTTGCTACGAACATACAATCGAACTGATTGCCGCCGCGGCCAAATACCTCAATGCCAGGCTGGCCGGCAAACCTGCGTTCGGCGGGCAGGTTATGGCGCCCAATCCGGACCGCGCGACCATTGCCGCCGACCTGATGCCCCGCCTGCGTGGCTTCATGACCGGCGCGCGGACCAAGCTGGGCCATTATTCAGACGACGCCGAGGCGCTGGAGTTTATCGGCTCTGCCGATTTCGAGCGGCTCGCCAGGCTCGGCACTTCGTGTCCCGATCATTTTCTGCGAACCAAGATCGCACCTTTGACGCTTGATCCGGCACGACTGCGCGACGACGACTACCTCGCGGAAAAGATCGCTGAATACCGTGCGATGTACGGCGCCTACTACCAACGCTGCAAGCGAGGCAATTCGCCGGCCATGCGCGATTCCAACCCGGTCGTCGTGCTGGTGCCCGGAGTGGGTCGGATAACCTTCGCCACCGACAAGACCACCGCGCGGCTTGCCGGAGAATTTTACGGCAACGCGATCAACGTGATGCGCGGCGCCGAAGCGATTGGCGATTACATTGCGCTCGACGAACAGGAAGCCTTCGACATCGAGTACTGGCTGCTCGAGGAAGCCAAGCTCCAGGGGATGCCGGCGCCCAAGCAGCTGGTCGGAAAGATCGCGCTTGTGACGGGCGGCGCAGGCGGTATCGGCGCGGCGAGCGCCGCGCGTTTGCTGCGCGAAGGCGCCTGCGTCATGCTGGCGGACCGCGACGCCGCTGCGCTCGAGGAAGTCCGCGCCGGGTTCGGCGCGCAGTTCGGGAAGGATGTGGTGCGCTGCACCGTCTGCGATGTTACCGACGAGGCACAAGTCGCAACCGCCTTTGCCGAATGCGCTCGGGAATTCGGCGGTCTCGACATTCTGGTGGCCAATGCCGGGATCGCCAGCTCGGCCGTGATCGAGGACACCACGCTCGAGCTGTGGAACCGCAACTACGACGTGCTGGCACAGGGATATTTCCTCACCGCCAAGCACGCCTGGCCTCTGCTCAGCCGGATGAAGGAGCAAGGCGGTTCTTCAGTGGTCTTCATCGGCTCGAAGAATGCGGTCGCGGCGGCGGCGGGCGCGTCGGCCTATGCCAGCGCCAAGGCGGCTGCGAACCACCTTGCCCGGTGCCTCGCGCTCGAAGGCGCCCCCACCGGGATCCGCGTCAACACCGTCAACCCCGATGCAGTCATCAAAGGAAGCAAGATCTGGGACGGGGACTGGCGCAAAGAACGCGCTGGAACGCACGGCATTGATGCCGGTGCGGAGCTCGAGGAGCACTATCGCAACCGATCGATGCTCAAGCGCGATGTGCTGCCAGAGGACATCGCCGAGGCCGTTTATTGGTTGGGCTCGGACATGTCGGCAAAATCGACCGGCAACATGATCAATGTCGATGCGGGCAACGCGCAGGCATTCACCCGATAGGGCGAGCGAGGAGTGGATGACGATGAACAAACTGCCGATTTCCGCCGACCTGATCGCCGAGCATAATGCCGCCCGCGAGGCTGCTTTGGCGGAAGACTTCGAGGCGCTCGGCCGCAAGCTGTCACGCACCGGGATCGACATCGATGCGATCAAGGACAAGGTTGCCGGGTTCTCGGTCGCTGTTCCGACATGGGGTGCGGGCCGAGGCGGCACCCGCTTCGCCAAATTCCCGATTCCCGGCGAGCCTACGAACATTCACGAAAAGCTGGAGGATTGTGCCGTCATCAACCAGCTCTCGCGGCTGACCCCGCGCGTTTCGCCGCATTTTCCATGGGACAAGGTCAGCGATTATCCCGCGCTTCGCGAGCAGGCAGCCGAACTGGGACTCGGCTTCGATGCGGTAAACTCCAACACGTTTCAGGATCAGCATGGGCAAGCGCACAGCTACAACACCGGCTCGCTGTCCTCGACGCTTGAAGCCACGCGCCAACAGGCGGTCGAACACAACATCGAGTGCATCGAGATCGGCCGTATGCTCGGTTCGACCGACCTCACCGTGTGGGTCGGCGATGGCACCAACTTTCCGGGCCAGCAAGACTTGGCCCGCAGCCTCGACCGCTATCTGGAAGCGGCCGCGCAGGTCTACGCCGCCCTTCCGGATGATTGGCGGATGCTGCTTGAGCACAAGATGTTCGAGCCCGCGTTCTATTCCACCGTCATCTCGGACTGGGGCTCGTCTATCCTCGCCGCGCGCGAGCTGGGGCCCAAGGCTAAGTGCCTCGTCGATCTCGGCCACCACGCGCCCAACGTGAATATCGAGCAGATCGTCGCCCGGCTCCACCGCTTCGGCAAGCTTGGTGGTTTCCACTTCAACGACAGCAAGTACGGCGACGACGACTTGGATTCCGGATCCGTCAACCCGCATCAGCTGTTCCTGGTGTTCAACGAACTGGTCGAGGCCGAACTGCATCCGCGAGACGGTTTCAACCCCAGCTACATGATCGACCAGTCGCACAATGTGACCGACCCGATCGAATCGATGCTGTCTTCGGCGGAAGCCATTGCCCAGTGCTATGCCAAGGCGACGTTGGTGGACCGCGACGCGCTGCACGCCGCGCAGGATTGCAACGATACGATGATGGCATTCCAGGCGCTACGCCGGGCTTACACGGTCGATGTGACGCCGATCCTTGCACAAGCACGCCTGGAAGCGGGCGGGGCGATCGACGTGCTGGACGTCTACCGCACGAGCCAGTGGCGCGTGCGCAAAGCGCAAGAACGCAAGGTCGTAGGGCTGGGCGCCGGGATCGTCTGACTTTGGCCGGCGGGACGGCAAGCTACAGCCGTTCGCTGGCCGGTCTATTGCCGGTAATCCGGAAGTAAAAGCGCGTGAAATGCGACGGATCGGAGAAGCCGAGCTGCTCCGAAACCTGCGTTACGCTGGCATGGGTGTATCGCAGCAATCGGCGCGCTTCGAGTGCCATGCGCCAGTTGATCACATCGAGCGGCGTGCAGTCGAGGCGGCGCTGGACCAGCCGGGTAAGACCGTATGTCCGTCTGCGCGCCTTGAGCGGCTCGCCCTACACTGCGCATCCGAGGGTTCCTCGGACGGGCCGAGTTGATCCTCATCACAGGAGGACGAGCCGTGGAACATTCTACAGAAGTCTTCGTCGGTATCGATGTCGCAAAAGCACGGAATGCCGTCGCTGTGGTGGATGGGGAGCGCGGAGGCGAGGTGCGCTATCTGGGTGAGCTGGCTGCTACCCCCGAAGCGATGCGGCGAATGGTGCAGCGCCTCGCAAGCCGGCATCAGCAATTGCATTTCTGCTAAGAGGCGGGACCGACTGGCTACGGGCTATACAGGCAGATTACATCGATGGGCTATCCAAGCACGGTGATCGCACCTTCACTGATACCCAAACGCGCCGGGGACAGAGGCGTCGGGGACGTAGGCGGTCGAAGGAGGGTATGGCACAACGGTCGGCGAGACGGGGCTGGAAGAACCAGTGAATGGCAGAGCGCTAACCAAGCGCGCTTAGCTGAAATGGATCCAGTCCGCGAACTCCCATACTGGCCCGCAGCGAAAACGCTGAACATCGAGGCCGGACAGATGGCAGCATCGACTACGTGCCGGTACCCCATTTACTGCTTGCATCCGAAGGGGTGTCCACAGATGCCATTCGCCGATGCGTTCGCACAGTCCAGAAGGACTGTTTTTCCGGCAGAGGCCGACCTTCGCCCGTATAGTGGTGCTGAGTGGCTCGATGAGCGAACCTTGCCGGGAGATTGCGGCGGCGGTCTCCCTGAAAATAGCCGCCGGAATGACACATTAGCGTAGCACAGCCGACCTAATCGCCCCTCCAGGAAATGAGGGGGCTTTTTCATGACACGCGTGCTCTACTGTTCGATTAGCCTTGTCGCGCTCGCCATCGCGGGCTCCGCCCAGGCCCAGTCCACCGCAGATGCGCCGGTCGAGGACAACGGCGAGATCGTCGTCTCCGGCCAGCGTGCGCAGCAGCAGCGCTCGATCGATGCGAAGCGAGCCTCGCTCGGCCTCGTCGACGTGACGGCATCGGACGACATCGGCCAGCTGCCCGACAAGAACGTGGCCGAGGCGGTCGAACGCCTGCCCGGTGTCGGCGTCCAGTACGACCAGGGCGAAGGCCGCTACGTCGCGGTGCGCGGCGTGCCCTCCTCGCTCAACGGCTATACGCTGAACGGCTTCGAGATCGGCAACCCCGACGGCAACACCCGCGCCCTGCCGCTCGACATCCTTTCGGGCCAGCTGCTCAACCGGGTCGAGGTCGCCAAGGTCAAGACCGCCGACCTCACCGGCCAGGGCATCGGCGCCACCGTCAACCTCGTCACCCAGACCGCGTTCGACTTCGACCGGCCGTTCGTGGTCCAGGCCAATGCGCAGGTCGGCTACCAGGAACTGCGCAAGGGCAGCCAGCCGGTCAAGGGCGACATCACGGTGGGCGGACGCTTCGGGGCCGACGAGCAGTTCGGCATCCTGCTTGGCGCCAGCTATTCCGACCGCACCTACACCAGCTACGGCATCTACCCAGACGACTGGGCGCCCGATGAGAGTGCCGTGCGCGGGGCCGTGCCGATTAACATCAAGTATACCGACTACCGCCTGAAGCGCGAGCGCATCGGCGCGGCCGGCTCGCTCGACTGGCGCAGCGGCGGCACCGAGCTTTACGTGCGCGGCGTCTATTCGAAGTTCACCGAGGACGAATACCGCCAACGCCTGCGCCTCGACTTTTCGAACATCGCGTGGGACGCGAACGGCCAGACCGGCCTCGCCTCCACCAGCGAGCAGCGCTCGGACCTGCGCACCGAGTACAAGGAGAAGTCGGTCCTCTCGTTCATGGCGGGTGGGAGCACCGAGTTCGCCGACAACTGGAAGCTCGACTTCGGCGCCGCGCATACTCGCAACGAGGTGATCGAGCCGAACGAGCTGTGGCAGTTCCGCGGCAATCCCGGAGCGGTGGAGGTCGACTTCACCGACAAGCTGTTCAGCGCGGTGCCGCCCGGCGGCTACCTCGCCCCCTCCGGCATGGGCTTCCGCCAATATTCCGCGCAGGCCGAATACGGCCTCGAGAAGACCTGGCAAGCCCGCGCCGACCTCACCGGCAAGCTGCCCTCGATCGGCGAGAACAGCTTCGTGAAGCTGGGCGCCAACGCGCGCTGGACCGACAAGCGTTTCGACAGCTCGAACATGGTCTACGGCCGGGGCACCGCCGCCAACAGGTTCACCCTCGCCGGCCTTTCCGGCGATAGCGTGAACGTCGATCTCGGGAACGGACACGAGTATTTCCTCAGCCCCGCGATCGACGAAGACCTGATCCGCGCCTATACCGAGGGCAAGCTGGGCGGGCCGCAGTTCGTGCTCGACACCGCGACCTCGCTGGCCAACGACACGCTGGGAGACTTCTCGCTCGATGAGAACGTCTTCGCCGGATACGGCATGGTAAACCTCGACTTCGGTTCCATCGCGGTCACCGGCGGCCTGCGCGTCGAGCGCACCGAACTGGGCATCACCGGCTATCTCCTGGAAGGCGACACCGTCACCCCCGCCAGCGCGGACCGCAGCTACACCGACTGGCTCCCTAGCCTCATCGTGCGCGTCACGCCGAGCGACGACACCGTGTTCCGCGTCGCCTATTCGCGCAGCGTCGGACGCCCGCAGTATTCCGACCTCTCGCCAGGCGGCGAGGTCTCGTCCGAGGGCGACGGTGAGCTGAACGTCAGCACCGGCAACCCTGCGCTCAAGCCCTACGTCGCCGATGCGCTGGACATGACGGCGGAGTGGTATTTCGCCCCCGGCGGCGTTCTCAGCGTGGGCGCCTTCGCCAAGTTCATCCGCAACCCGATCTTCACGCAGAGCTATACCATCAACGGCGGCAGCTTCGGCGGGGTGGACTACGACCGCATCAACTTCAGCCAGACCCAGAACGCCGAGAAGGGCGACATCACCGGGCTCGAGGCGAGCTACCAGCAGCAGCTCACCTTCCTGCCCGGCCTGCTCTCGGGCCTCGGCGTCAACCTCAACCTCACGCTGATCGACGCCAGCCTGCGCCTGCCGAACGGCGGCAGCATCGGCTTCCCCGAGCAGTCGAAGCTGCTGTGGGGCGCGCAGCTGTTCTATCAAAAGGGCCCGGTCGAGGCGTCGGTCGCCTACCACCACACCGGCCGCGCGCTGATCGCGGCGGGCGACACGCGCCTCACCGACAACTTCAACGACGACCTGCGCCGCCTCGATGCCAAGATCGGCGTGGACCTGACACGCAACTTCCGCGTTTTCGTGGAGGCCCAGAATCTGACCGACGAGCCGACCCGCCAGTACCAGGGCGGAGTGCGCGACTGGGTCTCGCAGATCGAGCGCTATGGCCGCACGTTCTACCTCGGCGCGTCGATGAAGCTGTGATGATCGCCGCCCTGCTGCTGCTCGCCGCCGCGCCGGTCGCTGGTGCCAGCGACGCCCCCTCGCCGCCGCCCTCCCCGGTTTCGCTGCGCCTGAACGCCGCCGAAGCGCATCAGGGGGCGGCATCGGACGGCACCTACCTCTATGCGATCGACAACGACCGCATCGGCAGATACCGGATCGCCACGGGCGAGAAGGTGGCGCAGTGGCAGGGCGAGCGGCGGCTGTACCCGCACATGAACAGCTGCACGGTGGTCGGCGCAGAACTGGTCTGCGCCGCCTCCAATTATCCGGCGGTGCCGCAGACCAGCGCGGTCGAGGTGTTCGACACCCGCACACTGAAGCACATCCGTAGCGTCAGCCTCGGTTTCGGGCCAGGTTCGCTGACGGTAATGGACCGCCATGGGGGCAAGTGGTGGGCGGTCTTCGCCAATTACGAAGGCAAGGGCGGCGATCCGGGGCGCGACTATCGCTATACCGTGCTGGTGCGCATGGACGATCAGTTCCGCGCCGAAGCCAGCTGGGCCTTCCCCGAGGCTGTGCTGGCGCGCATGGCGCCCAAGAGCTGCTCGGGCCTTAGCTGGGGCGACGACGGATTGATCTACGCAACCGGCCATGATCGCCCGGAGGTCTACGCGCTGAAGTTGCCCGAGGCAGGCTCACGGCTCGAATTGGTGGACACAATCGGCATCGCCACGCCTGGCCAAGCGATCGACTGGGACCCCCAGGCGAAACGCCGCCTGTGGTCGATCGGCCGAGGCGCAAGCGAAGTGGTGGCCAGCGAGATCCGCGCGGTGCGGTGATCGCGGCGTCATCCCCTTCGTGGAATGCCTGCTGCTTAAAACGGGAGAAGTGTGCGCCTACCCAATCGCTCTGAAACGCGTGCATCAGATGCCAACTTCCCAGCGGCTCGGATTCCGCGATGACAGATTCCGGCGTAATCTGTCATTCCCGCAATGGCATCGGAGCGGCGCAAGTTGGTCGCAATCCGTCTTCCAGAATCAAGCTATCGATAAACATGGATGTCGCACACGGATAATTAGACGGCGGATTTGAACAGAGATTTATAGGTATTCGACGCGTTTCGTAAAGATAATATCCGATCAAGTTTTTCATTCCGGTGGCGCGCTGCTTCCAACTTTCTTTTCAGTGTCGACGAGCAAGCCAGACGATCTTGAATAAAATGCTTGAGCGCCATGCTACCGACCGTCCGCGACCATATGTCGACAACCAACTTGCCCTGACAGAGTTCCGTTGCGCCATAATCTGCATCGAGCATTGCGGCGCATATCGCAATCAGACAACGGCGCAGGGACGGGCTAGCAAGCGCGAGTGGCATTTCACAGGACGGTTCGTCTGGGCAGGCGTCTTCGAGTGTGAGCGCGGGCGTGGCAAAGCGATCGAAAAGTTCATCACGTAGCCCTGCGCGCCTGCGAGCCCTCGCTAGGAGAAGGCAGATTGTGGAGGTTTCGTCGAGCAGCTGAGGGGCTGTGGTGTCGTTGAAGCGGAATTGGTCCGGCACTTTTCCTGTGAGGGCATCGCGCAGCGCGGCTTCGAAACCTGCGATCATTTTCCAAAGCGAATGCGCCGCTGGCTCGAGTTCAAGCGCCCTAGGATTTGCCCGTTCGAGACCCCGACGGCAGCGGGCGCAGCACATCCTCGGCGGCCCTTGCGATGACCGCTTCATCGCCCAATGGGCACCTCCGCAAGTGCCGCATCGGTCGACGAGCGGCCAGTGGTGTCGGTTAGCGTCCGCGCTCGTGGTGTAATTTCTGGTGTAGATTGAGGTGATCGCATCGGGTGGGGCATGCCCCACCCGATGCGATTTCGATCTCGGTGGCCACCGGGCTCATCGGTAAGGTGGAGTTACCACACTTCACACGCCCACCGAGGAGTTGATCCCGATGACCGACGACAGACTACCGCTTGCCGAGCTGATGGCGAAGACCGGAGATGGAGATTTCCTGCGCACGATCGCCGAGAGCGTATTGCAGATCATCATGGAGGCCGACGTCGACGGCCTCGTCGGCGCTAGCCGACACGAGCGCTCCGGCGACCGGACGACCTGGCGGAACGGCTACCGCGACCGCAGCCTCGATACCCGGCTCGGCACGCTCAACCTGAAGATTCCCAAGCTGCGGACCGGCGCCTACTTTCCCGGCTTTCTGGAGCCGAGGAAGACCGTGGAGAAGGCGCTGGTCGCGGTGATCCAGGAAGCGTGGATTGCCGGCGTCAGCACCCGACGCGTCGACGAGCTGGTGCAGGCGATGGGCATGACCGGCATCTCCAAGTCCTCGGTGTCCAAGCTGTGCAAGGATATCGACGAACGCGTCCATGCCTTCCTTAAGCGACCCCTCGCCGGTGAGTGGCCCTATCTCTGGCTCGATGCCACCTACCTCAAGGTGCGCGAGGGCGGGCGGATCGTCAGTGTCGCCGCGATAATAGCCGTTGCCGTCAACATCGAGGGCAAGCGCGAAATCGTCGGCCTGCACATTGGCCCCTCCGAAGCCGAACCGTTCTGGTCGAGCTTCCTCAAGGACCTCGCCCGGCGCGGCCTGAGCGGCGTTAAGCTGGTCATCTCCGATGCGCACGAGGGCCTCAAGGCAGCGATCACCCGCGTGTTCAGCGCTACCTGGCAGCGCTGCCGCGTTCACTTTATGCGCAATGCCCTGGCTTACGTGCCCAAGGGCCAGAACACCGTGGTCGCCGCTGCCATCCGCCAGGTCTTTCTCCAGCCCGATCATGCCGCCGCAACGCAGGTCTGGCGCCAGGTCGCCGACCAGTTGCGAGCCCGCTGGCCAAAGCTTGGCGCTTGCATGGACGACGCCGAGCACGACGTCCTCGCCTACATGACATTCCCCGAGCAGCACCGGGTCAAATTGCATTCGACCAACCCGCTGGAGCGCCTGAACAAGGAGGTGAAGCGTCGCGCCGACGTTGTCGGCATCTTCCCGAACGAGGATAGCATCATTCGCCTCGTCGGCGCTGTCCTGCTCGAGCAGAATGACGAATACCAGCTCCAGCACCGCTACATGCAGATCGAGGGCATGGCCGCCCTTGCCACACCAATGATCGAGGAGGTCCAGCCGCTACAGATTACACCCAAGGCCGCCTGAAAATGCAGCCCGCTGGCCACACCCAATTTTACACCACATTGACGGACGCGACCTGGTGTCGGGAACAAAAGCCTCCCGCAGCCATAGCCCAGTCGGCGCGGACATAGGCGGCGCGGCCGCCAGCATAGTCCTCGGCGAGGCAACGGCTGCACCAGGTAATCCGCAGGGAAAGAGCGGGCTCGCAGTACCGACCAAGATAATCGGATGGAACGTAGCGCCAGGCCACAAAGTTTGGGTCGATCCTGGGATACCGATAGCAGAGGCCGAGTTTGGCAATCTGGGTCGGCGCAATGCCGATGTTTGTGGCAAGTTCAGCGATCATCGATCTGGTCGGGTGGACGTCCGGATGACGCCAGTGGCCAGCGCTGTTTCGATAGGCCCGAAGCAAAGGCTCGTTCATAGTATTCCGATTGGGTTGCATGCGAGGCAGCCAAGAACTGAGAAGCTCATCCGGGAATGGCTCCACGAAAGTCATAGGATCGCTCGGCCGATTGCCTTTCGCTTGCCTGCCGAAGCGTACATGGAGACGAGAGGAAGTGTTACGTCCTTTGCGTCGAAGCTTGCTGCGTCGAGCATCTCGCGGCCATCGCGAATTGCCGCGACGGCAGCCGCCTCAATGAGCCTGAATATTCGGCCGGTCACGCCTTGGGTGAGGGCCAGTAAACGTTGCCGCGCTTCGACGGTGTCGAGCTGCGAAGGTCGTCTGAGGGGCAGCAGACCAGAAAAGCTCGCAAGGAGCTGGCGCAGGGCGTGATCGTTGCACCATGGCATCAACTCGAACGCTCCGAACCGATCAGCAAGGTTCGGATCGGTCAGGACGGCCATGCGCGCGTCCTCGGTGCCTGCGCAGACAATCGGAACTTTGAGGTCATTCGTCAGAAAACGGATTGTATTGAGGAACAACCGCTGCTGGCGCGGCGTGCCTGCGAGCATCTTATCGATTTCGTCCAGGACAAGCACCTTGGTTTCGACTTCGGCAAGCAAGTGCCTCGCTTCCGCCCGCATCGATCGCACGGACAGGGAGCTAAGCTCGACGCAATTGAGCGCGGTCAGCAACTCGGTGTAAAATTGATCCTCCGTCGGCTCCGGCGGCATCTGCACCAGGAGCACTGACATCTTGCTAAGCCCGGTCCTTGTATCGAACTGGGGCGCATGAAGCTTGGAGAAGCGGCTGACGATCTCGGTCTTGCCCATCCCGGTGGAACCAAACAATAACAGGCAGGGCATTCGCCCTCGTGGTGGATAGATTACCAGGTCCTCGAGGTGACAGAGCGCGGCTTCAGCCTGTGGCAACGAAATCCAACGGTCGCGCCGAAGCCAGTCGACCCGGGCATCATCAGTCAGTTCGGCATACTCGCGGTAAGCCGGGAAGAGATGACCGTAGAGCATGCTCATGACCGTTCCTCGATGGGGAGCGGGACGACTGGCCCGTCGAGATTTGGTGCTGCGAGTTGTTCGTTAGCTTCTCGAGCCTCGATGTGAACCGTAGGCGGCTCGCCGCGGATGAGCGCATCGACGAGGCGCTGGGTCGTTCGTCGAGCGCCTCGGGTTTTCGTCACGGCGGCGAGCACGATACTACGCTGTGTGCTCACCATCTCGAACAGCATCTGCTCGTCGACCGCGCCGCGCCCGCGCTCCCGAAGCGCTCTCAGGGCATAGTCGTGCTCGAACTTCGAGATCGCAGGACGGCGCTTATCGCGGAGGGGAACAATCACATGCTCGCCGCCGGGCAGTTCGAGATAAACCGCCGAAAGGTTGAGCGGGTTGTATTTGATGGGGAGTTTATGGACGCTGTTCGCCACCAATGTGGTCAAAGCGCCATGCCAGTAGACCAAATGGAAGAGCTTGATGCCGTCGCGCCGAACCCGGCGCATTTCGAATGGAAGGAAGTCGAGCAAAAAGCGTTCTTGGTCAGCCGGCAGCCTAAGTGGCACAGTGCGGTTTGTCTGGTCGTCGCGCCACGCGGTCATCGGCGGAACGCCGAGAGCTCGGTGAATAGTACCGTGATAGATGCCCACTTGAAGAGCGAACCACCGCTCGAAGTCCTTGAGGGTCATGCAGGCCTCGCCCTCTGCGTCGTAGTCTCCCTTGTCTTGGATGTTGGAGAAGGTGGTCCCGGGAAGAAGATGCACTTCGCCGATGGTAGTGCCTATCAGACGCTCAATGTGCCCGCCAAAGTGCGGAGTACGTGGAGGACGGCAATGAAGGTCAATTCCGAATTGCTGGCAGCCGCGTGAGAGCGCGCGCGAATGGAATTCCGAGGCGTTATCGAGGTGGAGGATGTCGGGGAGGCCGAAGATTGGCCATGCGAACGTCAATTCGCGTTCGGTCAGCCAACGATCTTTGGGTAAAACCGCGTGGCGGATCGCCATGCCCACCGAGGTCGCCGATGGTTTCTCCAGCGAAATGTAGAAGCCCGGGATTACGCGTGTGGCAACGTCGATCTGCAGGGTCAGAGTTGGTCGACCCAGTGGCTTCCGGAAGTACTCGTCGACGATGATGATGTCGACAAGCGTGTGATCCATCTGCACGACCTGAAGCGGATACTCCGCCTCGTAGGTGACCGTGACTGGACGGAAGCGATCTGCTGCAGCCTTGGCGCCATCTCGGGCTTTGATAAGGTGTTCCCGTTCCAACGCATCGACCCTAAGTAGAACCGTTTGCCGCGCTGGAGGTCGGAGGTTCTGCTCAAGGCACGTATAGCGTATCTGCCGAACCAGCTGTGCGAGAGTCGGCTTTGGCCGGCTGAGATAGAATTTCGCTATCTCGGCATCGATCAGGCGGTCGATCTCGGAATGTAGGCGAGACCGGCCTTTGGGGAAACCGTCGTGATGATCGACCAATGAGCTGGTTACCGGATTTTCCCGGTATCTCGCCAGAAGCTCGTAGATGCGGGACCGGCTGAGGCCCAGCGTCGAGCCAGCCTCTGCAATCGCTTTGTGGCCAAGCCGAGGTTCCGCGGCAAGAGCGCGAATTACCGGCTCGCGCTCGCAAGCTGTACGCCATTGTGAAGGATCAACCGTCGTGAGGGCAGTGCCAGCTTCGGCCATGACCTATCCCCGATTTTTGCCAGGGACTCGTGTTGCCGGGTCCGGTCGTTTTGTAGCTGAACCGCGCCTTCAGGTCGAACGTCCGGAGGTATTCTTACACGTGACCCAAGCTTTTCTGCCATTTTCTCGTCCGCCCGTATTCTTTAACTGACAGCTCCAAACCGGCCTCGGCCGGAGGTGGCGGGTCCGTGGCGGCGCATGGGAGACCCGCTACCCACTTGCACAATCGGCCGCGAAGGCGCCGGTGACCCGAGCGGAAAACACCAGATGGAAAGGACGCCATGGACGATCTGAGCCTGCCGGCCGCCTCTCGTCACGGCGCTGACCTCGTGCCTATCATCACAACGCTGCGCGCCGCGGCGCCGGTGACCGTGGACAGCGGCTTGATCGCCGCGTTCCAGGTTGCTTCGTCAAAGCACACACTCGCCGCTTTGCGGTCCGATTGGTCGGCCTTTGATCTGTGGTGCCGGCAGCATCGCCGGATCACGCTGCCGGCGACGCCGCAAGACGTGACCGATTATCTCGGTGCACGAGCGGGCAGGGGGCCAGGCCCGCCTCGCTGGCGCGTTACAAAGCCTCGATCGCCCGGCTGCACCAGTTGCTTAGCCTCGTCGATCCGACCACCGCGCCGCTGGTCAAGCTGACCCTGGCGGCGATCCGGCGCGACAAAGGCGTGGCCCAGCGCCAGGCGGCGCCGCTGCGCTTCAAGGGGCCCGTTTCGGACATCGAGCGCGATCCGGCGAGGGGGCTCAACCTGCGCGCGATGCTCGAAAGCTGCGACGATGAGCCTATGGGCCTTCGCGATCGCGCGCTCCTCAGTCTGGCCTACGACACAGGTCTGCGCGCCAGCGAACTGGTCGCGGTTACGATGGAGGACATCATGCCTGCCACCGATCCCGATGCACGGCTGCTGACCATCGCGCGGAGCAAAGGCGACAGCGAAGGGGAGGGGGCCACCGCGTTCCTCAGCCCGAGGATCGTGCGCGCGGTGGCAGCGTGGGCCGCGGCGGCCAGCATCGCCACCGGGCCATTATTCCGCCGGGTGATCGTGCGGCGCTACAAGGTGCGGGCCCGGGTGCCCGGGCGTGACCTGACGACGATATCGGGGCGGGAGATTTGGGGCATGCGCAAAACGTTGCCCAAGCCCGCAGTCCCGGCGCGCACCGAATACAGTTTCGGCGAGGCCGCTCTGCATCCGGGCTCGATCGGGCCGATCTGGCGGGCGATTATCCGACGGGCTTTCGATCAGGGCGCTTTGCCGGATCTCACGAAGGACGATCTCGAGCATTTGCTGAAGCGGATCAGCGGCCATTCCACGCGTGTCGGGCTCAACCAGGACCTGTTCGCCAGCGGCGAGGATCTTGCTGGGATCATGGATGCTTTGCGTTGGAAAAGCCCGCGCATGCCGCTCGCTTACAATCGCAACCTGGCGGCCGAGCATGGGGCAGCCGGCCGCTTGATGAAAAAGCTGGGCTGAAACGGTGAGCAGGGAAGCGCGGTGCCCAAGGGGCTCTATGACCTGAGGGCACCGCGCCGTGCGTTCAGGCCTGGGTGCGGGTAGGCTCGGCGAAGCCGCTGGGGCGTGCACGCCGCAGTTTTTCCGCCTCGCGGCGATCTGAGTATTTTTTGCAGGCATATCCCCCAGCGGCCATGGCAAGCAGGGACATCGGACTAAGCCGGCGCAGCAGCGTCGGCGCGGCGGCACCAAGAAGTGCACCGCCCGTTCCATTGAGGCCTTGGACGTGCTTTGAGGCTTGGCTGCCGGCGAGTGCTCCGATAATTTTGCCAATCATGCGATTGTCTCCTTCGGTACTATCAAGGAGACACCGGGCGAATGGTTCCGGCTGAGTTCCACACCCTACGATCGGGGGGATGTCAGACCTTTGTTCCCCCGGTAAGGCTGGAGGTTGGTTCTGCATATCCTGCAGGGCAGCCGATATCATCGCTGCCACTGTCTCATAGGCGCCCGCGGATTACGGCGCCCTTGGCATCGAGGTCGTTACGAACCATTGCGTGCCGCGTTCGATCCCTTGCGGATCGTGGCTGTGATCGGAAAGTTCATGGACCGGGCTATGATCACAAGCATTGGCCGCTATCTACATCATCCGCGGCGAGCGGGGTCCCTCGGCATTTGAGGTGATTACTCGACCCTTGAGAGCGCTTATGGAAGGAGCAGACCGAGCGCGAGGGTTTGCCCGATGCATGGCGTGCGATCGCGACGAACACGAACCGGTCGTCTGCTTTCGCTTGGTCCTGCACGCCGTCGCGTTGATGGCCTGAAGGGCACTTGCCGGAACCGGGCAGGGTGTTGATAACTTGGCGGAGAAAGGGCGAAAAACTTGCGGATAGGCAGTGGATCGCTCGATGATCATCGGCGAACCGGACAGTTCGACTTTCTCTGTTAAAGGAATGGGCGATAAAGAAGCCGACCCGAAGGACGGCTTTAGGAGTTTTGGGAGAGGATGCCTGCGAATTCGTCGGAACGCATTTGCGGTCAGGCGGTGCGATACGGAGGCGTATCGCTCAGCAACCCGCTCGTCTTGAATATTCCTGCAAAGACTCGATACATTCAAGCTCGTTGGAACCGGCACTTTTTCCCTTGTGTATAATTGCATCTGGCGTGACAAGCAGCGTGTTGCAACGTCCAGATCCATAAAGCGCTGCAGGAGCATTCTCTACTATGGCTGACACCGAAAACCCCGCCGACCTCACAGCACTGACCGTAGAATTGCTCAGCGCCTATCTCGCCAATAACACTGTCGGGTCCGAGGATCTGCCGCGACTGATCCGTGACACCCGTCTTGCACTGTCGGAAGATACGAAGCCCGAGCCGGTAGTCGACGAAGAGACCTTCACACCGGCGGTGTCGATCCGCAAGAGCCAGTCGTCGAGTGCGCATCTCCTTAGCCTCATCGACGGCAAGCCGTACAAGACGCTCAAGCGGCACCTGGCCGCGAACGGCTTGACCCCGGAAACCTATCGCGAGCGGTACAAACTGCCTGCGAACTATCCGATGGTCGCCCCGGACTTCGCGGCCAAGCGCCGCGCCATCGCCGAGCAGATCGGTCTCGGAAATCGCCGGAAACCTGCCGTTTCCCACGACAACCAGAAGTCGCTCGCGGCGGTCACGTTGGCGGCGAGCTCCGGGCCTGCTGCCGAGAGCAAGCCACTATCAGGCGACACCTCCGCGGTCACATCGCCAGGCTCCAAGGACGCGCCCACGAAATTGGGGGGATCCGTAGCGAAGGCGAAGCGGAATGCGGCTCCTGAGCCGGCTAAAACTAGTGATGTGCCCGTTGTTACCGCCCCGGAGACCGCCAAGGCGACATCCGTCAAGCCAATCGCTTCCAAGGCGAACGCCAAGCCTAAGAGCGGCTCGAATTCCGGCTCGAGCAGCGCGGCAGCCACTGCAAAAAAGCGTGCAGCGACGAAGGGCACAAAGCCTGAGGCCGTTGCCGCCATGCCGGCTCCTATCGCTGCGGCCGCGCCGCCGGCCGCGTCGGCACCCGCTCCCAAGCCGGCAGACAAACCGCGCGGCAAGCTGGGGCTGTTTGGCAAGGGGCAGGCTACGTCCGAAAAGGGTGCCCCCACTGCGACGGGAGAAACATCCTCCAAGCCCGTGCAGGCCGACAAGCCCGGCATGGCGCGCTCGCCGAAGGCGGCCACGAACGACGCTGGCTGAGTTTTCGGCCTGCGGACCCGGTGGTCGCGAAACGGGACCCGAGGCGTGACTGATATCGCCGCGTTGCCCTAAGGCCTCCCGCCCATTGATGAAGGAACTGCTATGAACAACAATGATCTGGCCGAAGCGATCGCCAGCGATGCTGTCCTCACCAAGGCGGATGCGCGCAAGGTGGTTGACGCTGTATTTGAGGCAATCGCGGACGCAGCTGCCAAAGGCGAGGAAATTTCGCTCAACGGCTTCGGCAAGTTCAAAGTCAAGGATACGCCCGAGCGTGAAGGGCGTAATCCTGCCACCGGCGAAGCGATGACGATCAAGGCGGCCCGCAAACTCGCTTTCACGCCCGCTAAGGGGGTTAAGGACAAGCTGAACGGATAAACCGCGGAAAGCGGCGTCTCAGGCGAGGCGCTGCCCTTCGGCTATTTCTTTCACCGCCTTACGTGAGCGCTACAATGGCCGGGGTTGTGACATCTCGTCATTCGCGGGCCTTGGTCCGAAGAGCGGCTTTCAACTCAGCACCGGATGTTCCGAACGGCGCCGTGCAGTGTCGTGGAAAGGGAAAGGTGGCTATCGCGATCGATTTCCTGAACGATTGGTTTGTTCGAGGTCTTGCCCACCATAGCTGGCCCTTCCCGGTCGGTCAGCACCCAATTTTACGCTCCCAGGTGCAAACCGGCCGCTTCCTCATTCGCGAGGTCTTCGACGGGCCGGTAGGCGACCATCCGGTTTGGAGCCGGGGTGCGGGGATAGCCGACGCTCGCGCGAGGCGGGTGCCGACCAACACACGTCGTTCAGATCAGCCACCCCGAACGTTCGCTAATGGCAGAAGCTGCCGCCAAACGCCGCGAAGCGGACTATGGGGAAGGCGCCCCGATCCCGGCCATCACCGAGCTGTCAGGAGATCCCGATTGCTGCCGTCCGTTCATCTGACCAACAGACCAACATAGGCGAACGCGATGATCTACATTGGGACCTAGGTCGATCCAGTTCGGAAAGCCGACCGCAGGTTAGCAACTGGTTCAATCCTCCGATGCTATCGCATCGGTTCGGTGAACACCGCGGCAGCTAATTTTCAGCAGTGGACGCAATCAACTTCCTGGCGGCCGGGAGCGGACTCCGCAATATTGCCGCAGGTCGGACCTTCCGAGATCAGTTCCTGGTGATCACGCCCCCGAACCCGTTCCAACTTAGATTGGCCGAGGCGACCAAAGCGGCGCAGTGCTTGTTTTGCGCGCGCCCGCCTGAGAGGCGCAGGTGCGCTCCCTACCAGCTATAGGTCCAGATGTTATAGACCCAGCTCGCCTCGTCCGCAGACTTGGACCGCTGAGCCGCTTCGCCTTCCTCGAACTTGTGGGCGAGGAAGGTCGCTAGTTTGGAATCTCCACTGAACGGCTGCCCGTCACCCGACTTCAGCTTCTCGTATGCGTCGCGATCGATCGTAATCTCTGCCATTGTCTCTCTCCTTGCTGGCGGCGTGATGCATGTCGTCGATTAGGGGGCTGAGCCCGCAGCACTGTGCGCCTGGGTTGCCGAAGCGCGTATTCAGGCGGGCGTCGTGAGGACATCCGCCCCGACAATAGGCAAAGTTGGCGCAGCCGGAGAACCGTTTCAGGACCTCAGCCGCTTCCTCACGTGCACGCTTTAACCCGGCACTGACGGTGAGAATGCTGAAGAGTGACTCGCTGCAAAGGTCACCAAAGTGGTGAGTTGGATCGCCGACGTACTTGTCGCAAGCCGACACTCGGCCGTCTGGCTCGATCGTAAGATACTGACCCATGCATCCTCCCTGATAGATGCATAGGCGAGATCCAGATCCTTTCACTATGTTGAAGAGAGACTCAAGCTCCCGGAGTGAAAGGTTGCCGGGATTCGAGTGCCATTTCGCGAACACCTGCCGTAGGAACGAAACGTAGCTCTCCCAATCGAGATAAGATTGACCGTCGACGCTTTCGTTTGAAGGTAGCGCGTTTAGAAGCCCCACACTCCGAACGCCGTGAGCGCTCAGGTTTTCCAGAAGGGATGCCGCACCAGCCTTTATCATGCTTGCATCGATGACAGCCAATAGGCCATGAGGAACTCCCGCGGCCGCGAGTGCCTCAAGCCCCGCCTTGGTTGCAGCATAACTGCCGACGCCACCCGGAAACTGCCGCGAGCGGTCGTGGCTCTCGGCGTCGACATCAAGGCTGACGCCCACCGAAAAGCCGGTCGCACGGAAAAACCGTGCCCAGTGCTCATCTATGCGGGTCGCATTGGACTGAATGGCATGACCGACCTTCCGATCATCAATCCGGAAATGCTCCTGCAGCCAGATTGCGCGTTCGAAGTACCGTCGCGAGAGGAGAGTGGTTTCGCCGCCGTGCCAGACAATGTGCAGGTCACGGATTCCCGGCAGTCTCATCGCTTGGGCGATGACACTGAGCAGATGCGAGAAAGCCAGGACCTGATCGCGACCCTCCCTCCAGGCACGGCAATAGGAGCATCGAAGGTTGCACAGCCGGGTGGCCTTGATGATCAAGAAAAGTCTGGAGGGATAGTCGCCTGCGTTGCGCGTCAGTTCTTGCCTGTCTTCATAGCTTTGCAGCTCCTTAAGCTGCCGCCCATTGAACATGCTAGATGCCGAACTGCGTACGAACGCTAGCTCCTCGAGATATTCAAGTGGCATCAGTCACAAGACCTCCCGCGCAGCTACGCGCCGGAGCATTGCGAACGTTAGTCGCTCGCAACAAGAAGCGTCTACTTCTTTGCACGCTCGTTGAGAAAGTTCCTCATTTGCTCCTTCGTGTGGGTCAAGAACGCGATCAGAAGCTCGGCCGATTCGCCGCGAGAAATGCCCGTAGCCTCTGACTGACCTTCCTTTTCTATCACGGAGTTCTGCTCCGCTTGGAAACGTTCGATCTTGTGCAGCATGTCTTGGTAGACATCATTGCAGAAGACTGCATAGTCGGGGTGAATGCGCCAGCGCTCGAGAACCTTCTTGACGTCCTTCTCGTACTGATCTGATCCAACTGCGCAGCCGTGCATATCAGTCTCCACGATTGGCGCGCGATCGTTGGTCGCGCGGTTCCGTGAGCATTAGTTCACGTCGCCCACTGCGAGTCAAGTACTAGTTGAGAGGGCAGCGCGGAGTTCTATGTCGGCGGCAATTTCGTTCACCAGCCATTCCAGTTCTACGCCCGCCGCGGCATTTGCTTGGAGTGCCATCTGGTGAACAGGACCCAGAGCAGCAGCGAGACACCGGCAGTCCTGCTGCAGGATATGCCAGAGGTTCCCACTCCTCTCGGCCTTTTCGTGGAAATCGCGCAGGTCATCGCGAACCATCAGCATGAGGCCGAGATTGCGTGCTAGGGTGGTGACCGCTTCGGAGGGCGACCGCTCACCGGCAAGCCGAACGGCAAAAGAGACGTAGGCTTGGAGCAAGTCCGCCGCCTTGGCGGACGCGAGGGCAAGCCAGGAGCCCAGAGTGTCGGGCTTCTCTCCTAATGGTTCACCGCTGAACGCGCACCAAACCGGCGCCATGTCGGCGAACATCGCGACAGCGGCCGCCTGTCCTCCCGCAAGCGAGGCCGCGCAAATGGCTGCCCACTCCCCGAGTCGTGCACCGCAGAGCAGATCCTGCGGTGGAAATGGCGAGTCCTCATCCGCCAAGTCATCAAGCAGTTTGATCCCGACCATGTGAAGTGCGACGCAGCATGCGATCATGTCCGCTGCAGGGTGGCCGCGCACGAACCAGCTTGCGAACGCGCTCCAGGCGAACGTCCCCTCGCGTCCAAGCGCGTACTGAACAAGCCCGTCGGCAGATCCTGCCCCCCGCAGAACGCGTTCGATCTCGGCTGACGAATGGCTCCGGACGTGTTCGCGCCAAAGCGCAAATTCTTCCTTTGAGGCTTCATCGACATTCACGGATATCTCCACGTCGGCACTCCCAGGTTATCGTCGCTTTTAAGGCCAAGAAGTGACGGGATCCGAATCGGCGCCGCTGCGACCTTATCCAAGAGGCTACGTACAACCGGGGCGGCGTCCAGCGGAGTTGCGACTGTGGAACGCCCGTCGCAGCTGGTAAGCGACCGGAGCACCCAGTCTTCCGGAGGCAGCCCACTGTCCACAGCAACGATCGAGAGCCTGTACTGACTGAGGAAGAGCAGCGTCCCCGGACCGCATTTGGTGACCGCCACCGAGCGATCGCTCAGTTCCGCCTTCGACAGAACTGCGTCGGCCTCCCGTTCGGTCAGCCAAGTAAGGACCCTCACGTCTGGTCTGGCATTCGCGAGCTGTCTGGCGCGCTCGGCGAGTTGTTCATCGCGAACGGCGATGAAGAATATCTGGACCCGTATGCGCATCGAGAGCATGGTTCGCAGTAGGTCCAGCCAGCCGTCGGACTCATTGTTTGCGTAGATTAGCAGGGTCGGCACGGCATCCGGGGAACATGTGGGCGCCAGTGCTTTGCGTCGGCTGGCGACAAGCTGATCGAAAGAGAGCAGCCTCACGTCGGCGTAGGGCCCGAGCGCTGTGCGCACATCGAGCGCCCACCGAGGGAAGGGCGTCAGGTGAGTGATCGCCTGCTGCGGCCGGTGAATCATGAATTGGAGGAGCCCAGGGTTGGATACGAAGTTGCAGATTTGAGGGGCGCGATGCGCACTCCACTGTGGGTTCGTCACACACAGCAGCTGAGAGAGGAGTCCCTTCATTCCCAAGAGTACCTCGCAGGAAAGACCATCGAGCTGAGCCTTGATCTCGCCGACGGCCTTCTCCGCGGTGCCACTGATCAACACATCATTCCAGAGGCACCCGAAGTCAGTCCAGAGCTCCTCTGCCCAGTCGCGATAGGCGGCTCTGAGCATGTCCGGCGTGCGCAAAGTACGCTTCAGCCGCGCCAATCGAACTCCGGCATCGCCGAGGACGCTCCCTGGCTGGTCCGCCGCGATCAGATGGACAGTCGCGTTCCCGCTGCGCTCCAGCCAGGCAGCCACGCGTCTGGCCCACACGGTGTTCCCGGCGTATCCCCAACTTTGCATGTAAAGCACACCTACATGCACGTTCAGCTCGCTCGCGCAGGTGCGGTCAAGTCGATGGCACCATCTTCCGTGACTAGAACGGTTCGCTCGAAGTAGGCGCCTGCCTCGCCATCGGCGGCGCGCCAGCTGTAGCCATCCCCCCCGACCTGCGCGTCTCGCGAGCCGAACTTTATGACCGGTTCGACAGCAACAATCATGCCCGGAGCGAAACGCGCCTCGGGGCATTTATCAAACTTGGAGTGCGGAATTCGAACTCCTCCATGAAGGCGAGCCCCGATGTCATGCCCTTCGAGCCCATTGCAAACGACTGCCCCACTAGGACCAATAGCTGCCTCGACCGCTGCGGCCACAGCTGTGGTAGGAACGCCCGGCCTTACGGCCGAGACTGCTGCCAAGACGGCAGTTGCACTCGCCACGAGCAAGCTTTGGTGACGAGGGTGAGATCTCCCGACAGCGATGCTGTGGGCGAGATCCACCATCTGCCCGCGCCGCTCTACGGCAATGTCGACGGTCAGCAGATCTCCGTCCTTGAGGATTTGCCGGGTACTCGGAACACCGCCTGACAGCGTGCTGTTGAGAGACGTGACGATGTGCCGGGGAAAGCCGCGATAGCCGAAGACTGCGGAAGTGAGATCGAACTTCGGCGCGCATTGCCGGAACAACGTGTCGAGCTCTGCGGTCGTGATACCCGGCTCCGCAGCCGAACACAGGTCAGCTAAAAGCTGAGCGGCGTCCATGCCCAAACGCTCAAGACAACGGCGCTCTGCGTCCGACAACCTCATGGGCGAAGTTCAAACCCGAGACTCCAAGCCAACCTGGAGTGTGAGCCCCGAACTTCCGCGCTACCGTGAACTGTCGTTCGCCAGTGAATGCAGAGGTCACCGGGGCGAGATGTCGTTTCATGCACCGTAGAGGATGGCATCGTGTCATCTGCAATATAGCGAACCTTGGTCGCCTCGGCCGTAAGATGTCGCACTAGGCCGTCCCGGTGAGAGTCCACTAGATAGCGCAGGCCGCCTGTCACGCGGTCGGCAGCATCAAGCGGAACCCAGACGGTGAGGCCTCCCCTTGGGTCTGAAGGTCCCGTGTCGTAGGCAACGTCTTGGTGCCACGGGGTCGCCGGCGCATGTGGACCATCTTTTAAGATTAGTGCATCTGATACAAAATGGCAGCTTAGGTGCATCATTTCGAGCATATTCCTGATCTCTTGAAATGCCGCGCTTGCCTTGATGTGTGGATTGATCTCGGACGGTCTATTCAACTGATAGATGGGAGAGGTTGATGGTGATGAAATGTGGCGAAGGTCTATTCTGAGAGGAGGTCGAAGCTCGCGTTTTGCGAGCGGCACGAGCAGACCGACTAGCTCCCGGACTGCAGTATGCGGTATGGCCGCGTTGATGCAGCAGTAGCCATGACGATCCAGGCTACACGCTGCGTTCTGGAGCTTCTGGTTCATCAGCTCCATGCCGGCCACTTCATTGGTCTGTTCAGACGCGCACGAGCCCAGATACTGGCCCCGAGGCTCAGCCACATAAGCCGGGGCACGCCCTGGCTGATTGGCCAGAGGAGTACCTGCTTGACTGTCATCCCTGACCTTCGCCGGAACAGAACCTGCTCCATAAAGACCTTGCGATGCTCCGGAGACAAGTGCTTCAGCAGGATGATGTAGCTGTCGATATAGATGCGTCGGATGCGGACGAGCTGGGTGCGGAAATCTGGGCAGGTCCAATAGCATACGCGCGGTTCTTTAAGGACGATCGCCCTTGAAAACGGATCGGCCGGATCGAGGGTCACAAGCTTCGCTGCAATCCAGCCGTCATCGGAGACGTCGCGCGGGATCGGAAGCAGGCCTGCGGAACTCCTAACGCAGACACAGCAGCCATGGGGATACCGCAAAGCTCCTAGCGCCTCCCGCCGTTCTTTGAGGATTCGGGAAGTAAGCGTCGGTCGGGTTTGCGCCCGCTTGTTCAACCCCACGGCTACGACATCGAGTGGCGCGGCTTCGCACGCGTTGATCAGTGCGGTCACACCCCCTGGCTCGACATGCACGTCGTCGTCGATCCAGCCCAGCCAAGTTGCACGATCCCTTGCGATGCTTGCCCACGCCCAGTTGATCGAGTCGACCTTGAGGCGGGACTCCAGCGCAACTTTTACAACATGCAGACCGCTAAGCCTCACCGCGTCTTCAAGTCGGCTGGCGAACTCCACCGCAGCAGCTCGCGACGCAGCATCCCGATACTGGACGGCTATGCACAGCAGAAGGTCTGATGCCCTAGGCGCGCGTTCGAGCGCAGCGGCGAGCATGACAAGCCGTTCGGCGACATGGACCTGATCGCTCGCCAAATGCGTTGGAAACAGCAGGACGAATTGAGGCCGGTGGCTCGGTTCCCAGACGTCCTGCTGCGCCGCTAACCCGGGGGGGTGAGGAAGAACATCTGCCATCGACGCCATAAGGAGTCCCCCGCCTAGTATAGCCATGGCAAAGTATTGAGCGCGAGTTGTCAAGGAATAATCGTCACGTAGCTCGTCAGCCCTAGCAGCCGCCATCTCGAGGCGTCCTCCGACAACGTCCGCATACAACCACGGATCACCCGAAAGCTGCTAATCCGCTCTCGGCCCATCTCTGTGATCCTGCGGTCGCTTTCTGGCGGGTCCCGAATGACCGCTGTTGGCCGGACCTGCCGGTCGCAAAGTCGCGAGGGAGCGGCAGAAAAGTCCCAAAATCCGGCGGTAGCACCCGGCGGCAGTCCAGATTTCGCCGTTCGCTAAACGGGACGCGAACGTCCGGATTTGACGGGAGCTGCCGATCGATCCTCATGAAACCGACGGTCGGCAGCCGCCCCAGTAGCGGACATTCCGAGGGCTCGGGGGTGACTGCGGATCATGTGCCTGTTAGGTGAGATCGCTAATGGCGATCGGAAGTCGATCAGCCTTCAGGAGAGTATGCGTGCTTTTTCACTCCATGGTCGGATCGAACGACATTGAACGGTCCAAGCGCTTCTACGACACGGTGCTCGCCACCTTGGGTGCAGGGGAAGGGACGAAGAACATCGCCGACAGCGGCCATACACGTCTGATCTACAATAACGGCAACGGGACCAACTTCATCGTCAGCCAGCCGATCAATGACGAACCGGCAAGCGTCGCCAACGGCAGCACCGTCGCCTTTTCCTGCGACTCGCCCGAGCAGGTGAAGCAGCTTCACGATACCGCCGTTGCCGCTGGCGGGACCTCGATCGAAGCTCCGCCCGGACCGCGCGAAACTGCCTCCATGGGCACCATCGAACTGGCCTATTTTCGTGACCCCGACGGTAACAAATTGTGCGGAATTCATTTTCCTGCCTGATCCGTCCGGCACCAGTCCGCCTCTGACCCTAGCGGACCTCGATCATGCGATCCAGCGAACGTCCGCGTTCCCGACCCCAAAAGCCAGCGCACTTTCCCGATAGCTGCCCGGTTGGTGGCGAGGTAAAGGGTCGGGGCGAATCGCCCCACAATTACGCGTTCCGCGCCGGCAATCGATCGGGGTGGCAATGGCCGCTTCCAGCAGAAGCTGCCGTTGCCGCAGGTTGTTGGGAATGACGGATTTGTCCCATGTTCGGCCCCACTCATGGTTGGGAAATCGAACGCCTGCACAAGCGCGTCGGACGTTCGTGCAGGACGATAGCATCACGCCCGACGCGCTTGTGCAGGCGAGCGTGCCGGAATATTCAACCGCAAGACTCTCGTTATGACCGAGGGACCGCCGGGGGGCAGGTCATTCGTGCTGGATGACGCGAATGGAGGATCACATAGCAGATCTCGGAAGCAGAGGCGCGACAGTCAATGGATCTCGTGCAAACATGATTCTTGATCTTCGAGTCCAACCTGGCGGAGCATCGGCAGCGCGGTCGCTGATTCAGTTCGGACGCGATAATAACGTAACGGTCGTTATTAAGGAATTCAAATGAACGCCCGATTAGAAAAGCTCAAAATCGTATTAGGAACCTTCGCGATCGAAGGCACCGAGCGCAATTTTTCGGGCGACAAAGTTCGTGAAATACATGCAAATCGGGGAATAGAATTTAAAGTTATCATCGACCATATTGCCCAATCCGCGAAGACCCTTGATATGCCACTTGAGTTCCAGCGGGGGGATGGGAAGATTTTTTCAATATCTGAATTTCAGGATTTCGTAATTCATCGAGGAAATTGGGGCGCAAGCGTATTTTTAGGCAGTCTTAAAGTTCAGGCTGGATTGGTCGCGTCCGTCAATGTGGTGTAAAATTGGGTGTGGCCAGCGGGCTGCATTTTCAGGCGGCCTTGGGTGTAATCTGTAGCGGCTGGACCTCCTCGATCATTGGTGTGGCAAGGGCGGCCATGCCCTCGATCTGCATGTAGCGGTGCTGGAGCTGGTATTCGTCATTCTGCTCGAGCAGGACAGCGCCGACGAGGCGAATGATGCTATCCTCGTTCGGGAAGATGCCGACAACGTCGGCGCGACGCTTCACCTCCTTGTTCAGGCGCTCCAGCGGGTTGGTCGAATGCAATTTGACCCGGTGCTGCTCGGGGAATGTCATGTAGGCGAGGACGTCGTGCTCGGCGTCGTCCATGCAAGCGCCAAGCTTTGGCCAGCGGGCTCGCAACTGGTCGGCGACCTGGCGCCAGACCTGCGTTGCGGCGGCATGATCGGGCTGGAGAAAGACCTGGCGGATGGCAGCGGCGACCACGGTGTTCTGGCCCTTGGGCACGTAAGCCAGGGCATTGCGCATAAAGTGAACGCGGCAGCGCTGCCAGGTAGCGCTGAACACGCGGGTGATCGCTGCCTTGAGGCCCTCGTGCGCATCGGAGATGACCAGCTTAACGCCGCTCAGGCCGCGCCGGGCGAGGTCCTTGAGGAAGCTCGACCAGAACGGTTCGGCTTCGGAGGGGCCAATGTGCAGGCCGACGATTTCGCGCTTGCCCTCGATGTTGACGGCAACGGCTATTATCGCGGCGACACTGACGATCCGCCCGCCCTCGCGCACCTTGAGGTAGGTGGCATCGAGCCAGAGATAGGGCCACTCACCGGCGAGGGGTCGCTTAAGGAAGGCATGGACGCGTTCGTCGATATCCTTGCACAGCTTGGACACCGAGGACTTGGAGATGCCGGTCATGCCCATCGCCTGCACCAGCTCGTCGACGCGTCGGGTGCTGACGCCGGCAATCCACGCTTCCTGGATCACCGCGACCAGCGCCTTCTCCACGGTCTTCCTCGGCTCCAGAAAGCCGGGAAAGTAGGCGCCGGTCCGCAGCTTGGGAATCTTCAGGTTGAGCGTGCCGAGCCGGGTATCGAGGCTGCGGTCGCGGTAGCCGTTCCGCCAGGTCGTCCGGTCGCCGGAGCGCTCGTGTCGGCTAGCGCCGACGAGGCCGTCGACGTCGGCCTCCATGATGATCTGCAATACGCTCTCGGCGATCGTGCGCAGGAAATCTCCATCTCCGGTCTTCGCCATCAGCTCGGCAAGCGGTAGTCTGTCGTCGGTCATCGGGATCAACTCCTCGGTGGGCGTGTGAAGTGTGGTAACTCCACCTTACCGATGAGCCCGGTGGCCACCGAGATCGAAATCGCATCGGGTGGGGCATGCCCCACCCGATGCGATCACCTCAATCTACACCAGAAATTACACCACGAGCGCGGACGCTAACGGCTGGATTCGTTCCGTCGCTGAACCAAGGGTTTGTTCTTATTGAAGAGGAGGAGTCCGGAGCGGCTCGGTCTTGGGACGTTTGGGTGGAGCCATTTCTGAGTGAACCGAGCTTTGTTGAGGCTTGGGTATCGGATGCGGAGTATGATTACTGGCAGAATGCATCAGATCCCCTTGAATTTGAGGCAGCGGGGAAATCAGTTGACCAGCTTCCCTTGGTGTCGAATGGCCTTCCCGCTCCTCTTGACCAAATGATAGTAGACACGTCGAGCAATCCCGGTCGCTGGATTATGCGAGACGGATATATCGAAGCTGTCGGTTCAACGATGTGGCTCGGGGAAAAATTTTTCGAATGTGTTGGAAAGGAAGGTAACGGCACCGGCCTTGACGATGATGTTTTGAGTATATCTTCGCCCAAGCACGGCATACTGAAAATCGAGAACAAATCTGGTCCGTTTATTAACGTCGAATCCAGCACAATACAGAACTATTTGAGATCGGCATTGTATAATTGACCAAGCTACCGCATGGTAACATTCCACACGCGGGTTCGGCTGCCGACTTGAGAGGGCAGGGAAGGCAAATGATTGCAACGGGTGAACATTATCGCGGCCCAGAGCATCGCAACTCTAGAATTCGAGCTGCTCTGGATAAGGCTAGCGCGACAATAAATCAGCTTCGCCCTAGAAATTATGCTGATGGCACAACCCCTTGGGTCAATCCAATCTTCATTATTGCTGGATCTCTCGGCGAGCCAGACTTTGAGGGCACACGATTGGGCCATTTTGGGAAGAAAGATAAAGGTCTTGTGGTAGAGATTTCCATGCCACAAGCGATTATCAATGCTCGGGATTTGCGCGCGCCTATCGTAAAGGGGCTTAGGATGGCGAATGCCGCGGCGTTCCATTTCTTTCATGACAAGGGGATGGATTTTCCTCTTCGTGAGGCTGAAGAATTAGTCTCTCGCGTTGAGGGGCAATTAGCGGAGTTCGCTTAATTCTGTAATTCACAGTGAGAGTTAGTCGCGTATCGATTGGGTTCGACCGATACGCCGGCAGCGAGTATCACGAACACGTATGACGCGGCCGGAAACGTCCGCAGCACGGTCAGCACCCACGCCGTCCTGAACCTCAACGGCGGCGTGGCATCGACCACTACCGATACCTACTGGTATCGCTATGACAGCATGAACCGCCTCGTCACCGATCGCGTCGTGCTGTCCGGAGCAGCAGGCGCGGCGGGCACGACGATCGTTCGGGCCAGCACCTACAGCTATGGCGCCGCGACGCCGAGCAGCGACTATGTCTATGACCTGACGGGGCAGCGGACCGCGGCGATCCGCACCGACTACATGCCCGGCTCCTACTCCTATTATTTCGGCATCTACGTCCCCGGCTATTACCAGGAAAGCCGCGAGATGTACGATTATGACGGCGCGGGCCGGATCACCGCGATCCGCACCACGCAAGGCGACCTGGCGTCCGAAAACTATGATTACGGCACCGGCGTATCGACGCCGCCCGCCACGATCCCCGCGGCGCCGACGACAGGCGGCTTCACCAACTCGACCTTCGGCTACGACCTGATGGGCCGCCAGACCGCCCAGAGCGACTATCAGTCCGGCGTGACGGGTGCGGTCTACTCCAAAACCGCGACCTATGCCGCGAACGGCGCGCTGCTGACGGAATATACGACCACCAAGCGCTACGACAATGTGATCTACGGGACGAGCAGCACCTACACATACACGCTCTCGGGGACCGGGGAATATCTGCTCGGGGCGGTCGGCACGGTGACGACCGCCAACTACAAGAACAGCAGCTATCAGAACAGCTCGAGCACGGTGAATGCCTATCAATGGTGGGACAGCGCGGTGCAGAGCGCGATCACCTACAAGCCCGACACGTCGAAGAGCACGACCTATACGACTACCTTCACCCTCGATGGCCAGGGCGTGCTGACCAACGCCTATGTCGGCGACGGGCGGCCGCGCAGCATCGTGTTCCGCACCAACGGCGACGGCCAGATGATCCGCCGTGACGAGACCGACAACAATTACAACGCCACCACCGGCCAGCTCGCGTTTACGAGCAGGCCTCACAGTTTTCGGCGGATGACATCCTGCAGCATCTCCTTGTCGAGCGAGAGGTCCGCCACGAGCTTGCGCAGCTTCGTGTTCTCGTCCTCGAGCTGCTTCAACCGGCGCATGTCCGGCGGCAGCATGCCGTCGTATTTCTTCTTCCAGTTGAAGTAGGTCGCCTGGCTGATCCCGGCCCTGCGGCAGATGTCTGCCACGGGAATGCCTTCGGCTCCCTGCTTCAGAATGAACGCCTTCTGCGCGTCTGAGAATCTCGATGCCTTCATCGTCCTTCGCTCCTCCCAGCCAAGGGAGTTTACGGCGAAAAACTCTAACTCAAAGCGATCCAGTTTTCCGGGATCAGATCATCACTTATGCCCGCCCCCTGACATGGGCGCATGCGTCGATGACCGTAACCGCATCCGCCGAGCTATTGGCGACACCATCCGCCATGCCGAAAAGCTCCACGCGGCCTCCGTCATTGAAGATGCGTCCAGCGACGGTGCCATGGATAATTGCCCGGGATCCTCGTTCCACGGTTAGGCTGCCAGCAATCGTTCCGTGGAGAATGAGCCGAAAACCGCTGCGCAAGGTCGCGGCACCAGTGATGGTACCATAGAGCGCGATATCCTCCTCGATCGTGAAAGGGCCTATGATGCTATCGTGGATTGCTTTCACGTCTGTTCCTCCCAGCAGGCAATAACGGGCGTACCTTCCGCCAATTATGCGGTCGTTACGGTCAGGCCCCCACTTCAATTTCGGATCAGGGACCGCCTCATCGCTCGTCCATTGCGGCAGCGACCATGAAGCGCCAAGTGCTCGCAGCGTCGCCTCGACGGTCCACCGCGGTTTCGACAAGGGCGATGTTGCGGATTACCTCGCCGCCCGCGAGTGCCATTGCGTCGGTGGGTTCGCGGATGGCATGGAATACTGCGCGCACATCACGCTCGATCGCTTCTTGATGCTTGGGGTCCAGGGAATCCCAGTCATCATGCCCGCTAGCTGACTGCGCGAGCGCTCGTGCCGCTCGCTCGATGATCGATCCGGTCATCAATCAAACGTAACACTCTATCTTTCACCGGCCAAGCTCGATGCGTTCATAACCGAGCAATCAGTCATCGCATCCATCGGGAACTGCCCCTGGGCGCCGATCGCATGAAACAGCGGCACCGGCGCGCCTCCGCGCCGCGTAAACTGTCCGGGCCTTTCCGAAATCACTGTCCGCGACTTACCGGAATCGATGTCTGGGGACTTTCCGAAACACGCAGTTCGGCATGGCCGATGCCTTTGACCCTTTTCGAAACAGATCCTGGTCAGCAGGTACGCGGGCCAAAGCGCAAGCTCCCACATCAATCTGCAACCTCGCACACAAACGCATTGGCAGGACGGATCCGGGGATGCGGCGAAGCGAAGCAGTGGAGCAATAGTTTTCAGATTTTGGCTCTGTGTTCTGCCGGCTCAGACACGAGTGGAAACATCGCAGCAAAACCCGGTTGCCGGGCGAGCAGATCAGCAAGTGTGTAGCTGTCTAGAACACCAAGGAAGGCACCCAAGGCTTCCTTTAATACTCCGGTCAAGCCGCAAGCCGGGGCGATGACACAGCTTCCGCAATCGACCAAATCGAACCCCTCTTCGGTATGCCGCACAAGCGTACCGAGGTTAATCGCATTGGGCGGCTTGCCGAGCCGGATGCCACCAAAGCGGCCGCGCACGCTTTCGATATAGCCGCTGCGGACCAACTCGTTGACAACCTTCATCAGATGGTTTTGCGAGATCCCATAGGCTTTCGCAACCTCACCAATCGAGCACAGCCTTTGGTCGCGCGCGCCGAGATAGAGCAGCACACGCATCGAATAGTCGGTGAACAGGGTCAGTTTCATACGCTCCGGGTAGCCCGCTTCATGGCTCACTCAGATAATATGCATTTAGATTGCATATTTCAACGCACAGCGATAGATGCATAAGGAATACATGATTGGAGCCTGAGTCGTGGACACAGTGGCGCAGATCAATGAAGAGAAGCTGGGGCAGCTTGTGCATGCCTTCTATGCTCGTGTCCGCGACGATGCCGACCTGGGGCCGATCTTTAACGACGCGATAGACAATTGGCCGAACCACCTAAATAAACTGGCGGCCTTCTGGTCCTCGGTTATGCTGACAACGGGTCGTTACAAAGGCCAGCCAGTCCCGGCGCATATGAAGCACAGCGGCCGGATCACTCCGGCCCTCTTCAATCGTTGGCTCGCCCTTTGGACGGAAACGACCAATGCCCTGATGCCGCCCGCCGCCGCAGCAGCGTTGCAGGCCAAAGCGGCGCGTATCGCCGAAAGCTTGCAACTGGCGATGTTCTTCCGATTGGACGGACCGGCGATGTCGGTTGCCGCAGGAAGCCACAAGACGACTGCGAGCGCGGTGGGGCAACTGTCATGACCGCGCCGACTCCCTACCGCTCGGCACCTGTTTTCGACGAGACCAGCATACCTGCAGCCTTGCGCGGCTTCCACCAAACCAAAGCGGGGGTCTGGGGTCTTATCCGCGTAATCGAGGGCGAACTTAATCTCACCTATGCCGAGCCCGCCTCCGAAAAGATTCTTAGCCCCGGCAATCCCGGCGTCGTCGAGCCCGAGCAAACCCATTTCGTAACACCGCTAGGCAAGGTCAGGATGCAGGTCGATTTCTACGATCAGCCGCCGGATGGCTGAACCCTCCTTCCCGCTCCCGCAAATTCTTAGCTACAGGAGACGTTGATGTCGCAGACACTCAGCGACGAGACCATCGCGCTCGTCAAAGCCACCGTTCCCGCGCTCGAGGCGCACGGCCTCGACATCGTGCGCGAAATGTATGGGCGCATGTTCGAGAATCCGGCAATCCGCGACCTGTTCAACCAGTCGCACCACGGCGACGCCGGCTCGCAGCCCCGCGCGCTGACTGCGGCGATCCTCGCCTATGCCAGCAACATCGATAATCTCGGCGCACTGGCGCCGGCGGTGGAGCGCATCGCGCAGAAGCATGTCGGGCTTCAGATCCTCCGCGAGCATTATCCCTATGTCGCCGACGCCCTGCTTGGCGCGATCAAGGCGGTCCTCGGCGACGCCGCAACCGAAGAAATTCTCGCGGCTTGGGGCGAAGCCTACTGGTTCCTCGCCAACATCCTGATCGCACGCGAAGATCGCATCTATCACGACCAACAGCACGCTACGGGGGGCTGGAACGGGTGGCGAGACTTCCGGATCGAGAAGGTCATCCCGGAAAGCAGCGTCATCACGTCGTTCGTTCTGCGTCCCGCCGATGGGGGGCCGGTGATGACACACAAGCCCGGCCAATATCTGACCTTCTGGATCGAGATCCCCGGCCATCCGTCGATCAAACGCAATTATTCGATTTCATCGGCATCCAACGGCGAAAGCTATCGCATCTCAGTCAAGCGCGAGCCCCACGGGCTCGTCTCGGGTTGGCTTCACGACAACGCGAAGCCAGGCACCATCCTCAAGGTGGCGGCGCCCGCAGGGGAGTTTTTTTTGGACGGCGCCCCGGATCGCCCCATCGTGCTGCTGTCGGGCGGCGTTGGCTTGACGCCGATGGTGGCGATGCTCGAAGCCTTGGTCGCGGGCGGCAGCGACGTGCCTATTCACTATGTCCACGGCACGCACGATCGAAGCACGCACGCAATGCGCGATCATGTCCGTGCGCTGGCGGCGAAGACCGCAAACGTCAACGTTGTCGACTTCCACCAGACGCCGATCGCGGGCGAGATCGCCGGGCAGGATTACGACGTCGCCGGGATCATTACCGACGCATGGCTCGTATCCAACACACTGGTTGCCGATGCCGACTATTACATCTGCGGTCCGCGCCCGTTCTTGCGCCACGCGGTTTCCGCTCTCTCGCTCGCAGGCGTTCCATCGAGCCGCATCCACTATGAGTTCTTCGGGCCCGCTGACGAACTCTTAGCGGCTTAAAAAAAGCTTGCCGATTGCATCGGCTGACTGACTTTCAAAGATCCGGCCCGTCGTCACCGCCCCATCTTGGTGATGCTTGGCGAGCCGGATTGTGATTGTGTATTCGGGGCGTTTCACGTCCTTCCTGGTAAGAATAATGGCCCCAAGCCGAGGTAGAAGCGACCCGCTTGAGCGCGCGAGTTCGGCTTTAGCGTCCCCGGCCGGCGACAGGACCGCACGGGTTCTCGACGTCCGCCGCCATTCGGTTGACATCTCACATTTCAAACGAAGCGGGCCAACATTTCCGTGAGCAGGGGGCCGAGCCGCCGAATTTCGTCCCTGTGGGCGCACGAGAGTTTCGACAAAATCTCAGAAGCTTGGGGCGTCAGCCGCAATTGGGCACGGCGCCGGTCATCGTCGTTCGAATGTCTGGTTACGTATCCCTGCTTCTCTAACCGATCAATCAAGCCCGTTGCGCTATGCGGCTTCAACAGCAAGCGCCGTGCAACGAATCCGACTGTAGCATCATCAATGGGGGCAGCGCGTAGCGCCAGAAGGGCCTGATGCTGTTGGGGCGTTAGGCCCTCTTGCGTTGCCCGTTCGTCGCTGAAAGCCTGAAATTTCCGCAAGGCAAACCGCAAATCCGCCAGCGCGGCATAATCGGCATCATCCAACTCTGCTTCTTTCGTTTCCATAGCACCTCCGTGTTGAAATATATCGCAATGCGATATAGCTGCCCCAAGCTACTTCTTCAAAGAGGGATTTTGTATGATTCGGGAAGCCTCCTGTTCTGCCGAGGCTGTCAGGCTGGGCGACCATAGCGCGGATCGGCGCATGATCATGTTGGCCGCCATGGCACTGTTCGTTGGGAGTGGTGGCGCAGCAAGTGCATGGGTGCTCCTGAAGCTGATCGCGCTGGCGACGAACCTGTTCTGGTTCGGCCGCCTGTCGTTCGCGGAAGTTGACATGGCGGACAATGCCCTCGGGATGGCTGTCCTTGTCATCCCGATGATTGGCAGCGTGATTGTCGGACTGATGGCGCGCTTCGGCTCGGAAAAGATTCGCGGACACGGGATACCCGAAGCGATCGAGACGATATTATTCGGTGAAAGCCGACTGTCGATGAAGGTGGCAATTCTCAAACCCGTATCGTCCGCGATTTCCATCGGGAGCGGCGGCCCCTTCGGCGCTGAAGGACCGATCATCATGACGGGGGGGGCAATTGGTTCTCTATTTGCGCAATGCTTCCACCTGAGCGCAGCAGAGCGCAAGACATTGCTCGTTGCCGGCGCAGCGGCGGGAATGACTGCGATATTCGGCACACCTCTCGCCGCCATATTGCTGGCGATCGAGGTGCTGTTGTTCGAGTGGAAGCCGCGCAGCTTCGTGCCGGTCGTCCTTGCGGTCCTCGTTTCCTTCACATGGCGACCGCTGCTCATTGGCAATGGTCCGATGTTCGCGGCCCATCTCGCGCTTCCAACCGGATCATGGTCGCTGGCGTATGCATTGGGTATCGGCCTGCTTCTTGGCTTGCAAGCGACCTTGCTTTCAAAGGCACTCTATTGGATCGAGGACGGGTTCCATCATCTGCCACTGCATTGGATGTGGTGGCCTGCATTGGGTTCGATCGCGGTCGGGCTAGGCGGCTTGGTCGAGCCTCAAGTGTTGGGCGCGGGCTACGGCAATATCCATGCCTTGCTGGGCGATAGCCTGGGAATGCGCGCCATCATCATGCTTCTGGTGGTGAAGGGGCTCGTTTGGCTGATCGCGTTGGGGTCAGGAACGTCAGGCGGCGTACTAGCGCCGCTTTTGATCCTGGGCGGGGCGCTGGGTTGCCTCATAGGACAGTTCCTGCCCGGAGACCCGGGTTTTTGGGCCATGATAGGCATGGCTGGCATCATGAGCGGCGCAATGCGCGCGCCTATAACCGGCGCGTTGTTTGCGGCCGAGCTGACCGGGCAGTTCGCTGCGCTGCCGTTCTGTATCGCGGCCGCGGTCTCAGCCTACGCGATCAGCGTCCTGTTGATGCGCCGTTCGATCCTGACGGAGAAGATCGCGCGGCGTGGGCGGCATATCCTCCAGGAATATAGTGTCGATGCATTGGATCTGTTGCAGGTGAGAGATTTGATGACCGCTGAACCGGAGACGCTTGCTGGCGATATGCCGATACGCGAGGTCATCCGGTTCTTCGAGAAGGAAGCTCGCCATCGCAGCTATCCCGTCATTGATAAGAGCGGGCGCTTGGTCGGGCTTGTCTCACGCAGCGACGTATTGCGATGGGAAGTGGAGGGTTGTGATCAGGAGACGCTCCTTGCCGAAAGCCTCTCTGATGCCTCACAGCCTACCGCCTTTCCCGACAGCCCCAGCGGCATTGTGGCCGACCTTATCGTTCAATCCGGCATCGGCCGCATCCCAATCGTCGATCCCGATAGTCGCAAGGTTGTCGGCATTCTCTCGCGCCAAGATTTGCTCAAGGCACGACACAGGATTCGAGTCGAGGAAACGCAGCGGACCCGGCATGTCGGCGGAACCAGGACGACAGCTGGCACTTGATATTTATGTCGTGATACGATATAAAATGTTCGGGGGCAGGATGCTGCCGGATGGCAGCTTAAGCGGGGTCAGGCTGGAAAGGACGACCTATGTTCGTGATTGCCGGAATGGTTGAGGCCATTGGTGCCGTTTTCGGCAGCCTTCTGGCTGTCGCCTTGATGTGCTGCCTTGCGTCAGGTGTGGCGAATCGCTTGCACCACAGCAATTGGGCTGCGTTTCTTGTTCTCGGGCTACTGGCAATCGTTTCGCTGAGCGGCCTGACCCACAGCGGTTTTGTCAGGCTGTGCGCAGCATATGGGCTGTTCGGCGCACTCTTTTTGTGGCTCACGTCCCGAAATAAAAATCTGGGTTCGGAGACGCTTGAACGGGATGGCAAGTAATGGCCCTGCGCTGGTTTTATCCTGCGCTTCTTGCCGCCATCGGCGCACAACGGCGACCAGATAGGGCGGCGCTCCGCTCTCTGGTCCGGCGCATTCGGCAGGAAGCATTCCCCGGAAACGACGACCCTGCTCAACGACGCCGGCAGGTCAGACAAACGATCAGCGCATGCCTCAGAACGTTATAGACCGTATCGCCGCCTCACCGGCCATCCGCTCGACGACACTGGCACCCGGGATGACGATCAGCTGACGCCGCATTTCATCGACGAGCCGATCGGAAACATTCCACCAGTCGAAGCCGAGCAACACTACTATGCCATGCTGGACGACGTCCCACTGGCTGCCTAATTAACAAAACTGGCCTCCGGCAATCCCGGCGCGGTTCAGACCAGCGACCGATCGTTGGGAACTCCGGGAATGGCGGGTGTTGGATATGAACCTTGCCATTCTCGACCATGAACGTGAACGGCGAGTTTGTCCCACGGCGCGGCGTTCCGCTTCCGTCGGCACGCGACCAACATACGCCGCTCCTATGACGAAGCAGCAACGTCTAGGACAGACAAAACCAGTCATTCGCAACGCAAGAGCGCTCCGCCAGCTTAATCATCGTCATCCGTTACGTTGTTCGTGTCCTCGGCCTTGCCCAGCTCAATGAAGTCCTCCTGTTCTTCGGCGAGTTTGGCTAGCCTTTTACCGCTCCAAGACCATGCTTGACGCAGGTCGTTGGAAGCCAAAGGCTCGGATGCGATCGCAGCATGCCGATTCTCGAATAAGACCCATACGATCTGAGACTGAGTCGCCGTCAGATATGCGAGCACTCTCGCTTTGTCGAAAACCAGCGCGACATCATCGCCCTGGCCGATCTGTGCCGCAATCACTTCGCCGGATGCATCCATCCAGCTACGCGCACCGTCCCACCTGGCGATATTATGGGTGATAAGGTCCGAAGCCGGTACCCAGAGCGAATGTGCCGGAGTCTCTGAGTCTTCGAAGTGACTGACGATCACAGATGCTGGGATGCCGAACTTAGCGTCGAGTTTCCATTGGCTAGAATGTGTATGCAGGGCGACGCTTCCAAGAAATTCGCCTTGGTATAACTGGCGGAGTTCGGGAATGTCCGAGTCTGGAATGGACGACGTGAAGGACTTCTTTAGCGCGGCCATCTCGCTATCGGGAACTAGCATCGCCGCCACGCGCCGGGGTGCGATCAAATAACGCTTGCTCACCTCGTCTTGATATCGCCAAATCTGATAGCCGGCCAGCAGCAACCACTTCTCGCCAACCAGTTCGATGTCCCGGTTAATGAACAGTTCGGCCGCCCAATCCTGAGGATTGCGAGCCTCTGGTCGGACGGAGGGCGCGATAAAAAAATCGGAGATGCTTACGCCTGGGAGGGGCGCTGTCAGATCGTCCGCCAAGTCGGTCGGATCGAGCGTGCGAAGCTCGACTGCCTGCAAATCGCAAGGGTTTCGAGGCGTTCCCCATGAGGACGGATTATGGGGGGCGTGATCGTGGAGCCGACCCAGTAGCCGCGCCAGGAATATCCACTGATGCTTCTTGCTGACGCGCCGATGGCGATTGGGTACGCCGCGTTCCTGGCCATGTTCCTCAATGAGCTTCCAATCATACGCAAGCGCGAATTTGCTCGGGCCATCATACCCAAGAGTCAGGATCTGCTCGACGATCCACTGGTTCAGGTGCGCAAGCGTCAATCCGGCGGCAGCAAGGCCGAAATCCTTCGCGGCAGGCTCGACGACGTAGCGCGCGAAGTCGGGCTGCCACTGATTCCCCAGTTTCAGGTTCGCCGGCAGGTCGGGATGCGTGGCATCAACCGCCAGCCAATCCGGAAACGTGAATTGAAGCGGCCACGCGCTTGCATAGGGGGGCTGCACCGATGCTGGAGCCGGTGTGCTCGCCATGGTACCTGCTGCAATGCCCTCCTCGACGATGAGCCGCCCCAGATCTCGGAGCAGCACATTCTCGGGCGGCATGCCCGAAGCGAAGAAGCTGCCGAACACGATGTCGGCGATCTCGCCCCAATAGGCCGGATCCTGCATCAGCAGGCCCGCGCCATACGCCGAATTCAGCACGCGCTCGCGAATGAAATCATCGTCGCACTCGATGAAATAGTGGAGCAGTTCGCCCGATATCGGCTGTGCGACCATTAGGCGTGTCAGTGCCTGCGACGCCTCATCGCGAATGAGCAGGTCGGCACTGGCGGTGAACCAGGCCAGGGCAATACCGAGAAGAACGGCGGATTCCGTCGACAGGTGTGACAGGTCCTGACCCCGCGCGATACCGATGAGCTGGTAGCCCGCTCCCCCTTGCTCCCAGGCCTGCTTCAGCGCCGAGGTCCACATGGCGTCCCGGTCGAGTTGCTGATAGCTCCGGAGCCGCGAGTCCAGCCACTCTGCATTTACCGGATGCCCGGGCACCGCAGCGACGGCGAGAACCTTTTCGAGAACATCAATGAGATCGACGAATCTTCCGTGATGCAGTATCCAGGCCGTGCTGGTGAAACTGGCGAGATCCCGCCAGGCGAGGATGCCCAGTGCCAGCATCGTCACTTCCAGGTGGGTCGCAGTTCCTCTGAGCAGGTCGGCGATCTCGATGCCATGCAGTTCGGGCAGGACGATCGAATAGGCCTGGATGAGGCCTGCATTCTCGGACACCGTGTCGGGCGTCGCAACGAGCGTCGCCAAGTCTCCCGAAAGGAACCGTGCGCGCACGGTCGCCTTGTTCTGGTCGGCGATGCTCGCTTGCGCGATCAACACATCGCCCAGACGCTCAAAGGCGAACCGCAGGAAAGAGGCGCCACTGTCGGACGCGACCGATACCAAGTCGGCCTCTTCCATCGCCCTGAGCAAGGATCTCGAAGCGCCCTGCGCTGGCCGAACGCCCGCCAGAATCGTCTGGGCATCAGCCAACGGTAAAAGGCGCACGCCTCTCTGTCCCATCGCCTGAGCAAGGGCCATGGCGCCGTCATTCACCGGATTCTCGATGCGGACGTCGAAGTCGAGCAGCTCGGCCGCCTTCCTGTTCGCGCCGTCGAGGATTGCCACAATCAGCTTGGTGAGGCTGATCTGGCCACCTGGAATGCGATCCCACTTCATATTCACCGCCGCCCGGCAGACCAGATGCAGGAACAGCGGATTGGCGAACTCGGGTTGCGCGACGACTTCGGCGGGCGGGCCAACCTTGTAGAATGCAGCGAAGGCGTAAGCAGCGTCATATTCGCGGCCGGCAAAGCCCGCATGCGTAAAGGTGGGTAGGTCGTCGGCTGCAGCGCCAAGCGTACCCTCGATGAAGATGTCCCGGCAGGTGAGGAGCAGCTTGATCGGCTGTCCTGCGATATCGGCCTTGAGTTGGGGGAGCCAGGATCGCCATTGCTGACGATCAGGCGTCTCGTTGATTGCATCGACACAGAGCAGGAACGGCGCACCGGTGCCTTCGGCGAACGCGGCCAACACGCCGAGAATCTCGGACTTGCTCACCGTCGGGCCGATGCCCAGCTTGCTTGCCACCACGCTCCACAGGTTTTGGCCGTGCGTTATTTCCTGCCCGAGTACGGCCAACGCGCCGCGTCCGGCAGCAATCCGTTCTTTGGTGGCATCGATCGTGGTGTGTGTTTTCCCGATACCGGCAGGCCCCCGCATAAGCAGAGTGCCCGCTCCGGCCGCGATCGCAGCTGGGCTCTCTGCAAATGCGAGGATGTCGCGAAGGAGCGTGCAAGCTTCGCGAGCGCGATCGAGATCCGCCGCAGGGAATGCAGCCTGAAAGGAGGCCTGCCATTGCCGCCAACGGATGTTGTCGTTTTCCTCGCCGTGCATGCTGTCGAATGCGTCTTTGACCGCGTCTTCGAGGGACTGAGCTATAGGAAGCGTTTGACTGGCGAGCTTTTGCAGCGCTGCGCGGTCGGCTTCCTTAAAGGAAAGATCCTCGACAGCGGCAAAGCGAAGGTTTGCATCCCTCAAGGCCGCCAATATCTGCGCTGACTCAACCGGATGCGCTTCGGGTGACAAAGCATTCCAGACACCAGCTGCCTTGCGCAAGCGCGCACCCCAGCCCTCATGGACCGCTGGCCAACCCGGATCGAGTCCGAAGGCCTTGATCGTATTACCGGCGTCGTTTCCGACCCGTAGAAGGGGCGAATATCGAGGCCCGGCGACGCCTTCGGCTACGGTCGCGGCGCTCTCAAGCGTCTCCATGTTCAGGTTTGGCGAGCCGAACCAGTACAATATCCGGCCATCGGAATTGTCCATTCCCAGAAGCCGCGACTTCAACTCGCTCGCATGCCACCACTCGACCGTTATCGTCGCGCCGCGCTTGGCGGCACGCTCGATCAGGCTTTTCCGCCAGGTCTCGAGCTTCTCCGCCTGGCCTTCGCCGGAACGCGCCTTGATCGTTGGTGTGGGATCGAATGGCAGGGTGACGATATAAGTTTCGAGATCCGGATGATTGTCGAGCGCGGTGTCGAGCGATTTCTCGAGTTGCGCGAGATGCCCTGCCTTCAATGGCAGGAAATATTTTGATTGAAGGCCTATGACTTTCCCGCTGGGGAGGCGCCAGATCGCCTCGACGCCGCCATCGCCACCTGCACCGCGATACCGCTCATATCGCGAGCCCGCAGCTACGGCGTAACGATGGAAAATCTGGGCGGAGAATTCTTCGAAGCCTTCTCTCTGATCGCCGTGTTCCGCACGAATTTTCGAAAAATCAATATCAGGAGCCATTCGCCAGCCGCAGTAGTGATTCCATAGATTGTCGTGCTTATGCGACAAATAGCGTCACGTCACGTGGCCTGGCCCTAACCGGAACGTCCCTCCCGCTTCCTCCAGTCATCTGCTTTCTTTTAGAACGTCCGGAGTTCGACTGTAAGCCGCCCTTTCGACGGCGGCCAACGAATGACCGTAAAGTCCCAGGCCTCGTCATAATCCGACGGTCCGGTTCCAAGCTTCGTAATTTTGCGGTCGAGTGGCTTGGATGGGCGCCAAGCCGCCCGGCGGCAGTCCAAAAAACGAGCGACCAGTTCCGGCGATAGCGAACATTTCAGCGTTCGCACCGGAACAGCCTGAGATGGTCGACGTTGTGTAGAAACGCTTGCGAGGTGAACTGCGCGGGAGATGGATTTTGGGGGTCGCGTTGGCGGAAAGCGCAGCTTTCGCGCGAACGCGTCAGGTCCGGATCGCCGCGATGAGGGGCTGAACGCCCATAATCTGGATCATCCGCTTCATATTGTAGGCCAGCACGCACAAACTCATCTCGGTTCTGACGTTTTTGAGCGTTTTCGTCAGAAAATGCGTGCTGCCCATCCAGGACTTGAGTGTGCCGAACACATGCTCGACAGTCCGGCGACGGATGCCCATCGCATTGGGTAACAGGTCGAGCCGCTTTTGCATGGCATCGATGACCGCCTCATGCTTCCACCGTTTGACACGCTTCACATATTCAGTGGTGCAGCGCGGTCGTAGAACGCAGCTCTGGCAGGCGCTCAGGTTGCGGTAGTGATCAATGTCGCCATGATGATCGGACCGTGCACGCGCCTTGGTCAGATGTTCCCCTGCCGGGCAGGTATAATGGTCGTGGTCGGCATCGTACACGAAGTCAGCCTTGGTGAATAAGCCGCGCTGAGCTTTGCCGGATGTATCGGTTCTGGGCACGCAGGGTAAAATGCCGGTGCCTTCGCAATCCAGTACGTGCGCTCCGTTCATATAACCGCGATCCGCCAGGACGGTGATTTCAGGTTCGGCGATGGCTGCCTGGGCTAGCAGGCTCATTGGCGCGAGTTGCGCCCGGTCGTTGCCCTCGTTCACCACTTCATGCGCGACAATGAGGTGGTGTTCGGCATCCACCGCTGCCTGCAAATTGTAGCCGACGATTCCAGTACCTCGACCGCTGCTGTTCATGGACCTGGCATCCGGATCGGTCAGCGATACCTGATGATCGGGCGCCGCTTCGACTTGTGCGGCCATCTCCTTCAGGAACCGCATCTGCCCGCGCAAGCCAGCGATCTTCTCCCGGATTTGCTCAACCCGTGCCTGCGGGACGTCGCTTGTCTCACGATCAGCACGGTCGAGTGCGGCAAGGTAGCGCTCGATGCTGGCCTCGACCTGTTCGATCCGCTTCGTCGCTTTGTGTTCTGTGTAGTTGCGATCCCGATTGTTCACCGCTTTGAACTTGCTGCCATCGATCGCGACGGTTGCCTGTCCGAAAAGGCTCAACTGCCGGCACAGCATCACAAACTGGCTGCAGACCGCCCGGATTGCTGCACCATTATCCCGTCGAAAGTTGGCGATCGTCTTGAAGTCCGGCGCCAGTCGGCCGGTGAGCCACATGAGCTCGACATTGCGCTGGGCCTCGCGTTCCAGGCGCCGGCTGGACTGGATCCTGTTCAGATAGCCGTAAAGGTAGATCTTGAGCATCGTCGAAGGATGGTAGGCCGGGCGCCCGGTCTCGGCAGGCGTCGCTCCGGCAAAACCCAAAGCGTGGAAATCGAGCTCGTCGATAAAGGCCTCAACTACCCGAACCGGGTTGTCCTCGGACACGTAGTCATCAAGCGATGCTGGCAGCAAAAAATCCTGCCGGCGGTCTTCCCCTTGAACGAACCGGCCCATCCCAAAGCCCCCCGCAAATCCGAGAAAACCTTAACATATCTTCGCGTTTTTACACAGCCTCGGTCGAGAACCGCCGATGAAGGACGTGGCGAATGTTCACCTCGGAAAGGGGGTTGGAAAGGCGGTAGCTATCACCGCGCTCTCGCTGCCTTCGCGTCGATCGCCGCGTTAGCCCGATGGCCCTTGGCTTCCGCCGCGCGCACAAATGCCTCGGCCCGGCGTTCGAGCGCGGCATGGCGCTCCGCCAGGACTTTCTCGGCACGTTCCTCAAGAGCGACATCTCTGCCCGCAATGCGCTTCTTCGCGACGTCGGCGCTGACGGCGATGCGCTCGTTTGCAACGAGCCCGCCAGCACAGATCCGCGCCTTGGCGGCTGCACCCGAGGCTGCGATGCGGTTTTGCGCGACTGCGCCACTCTGCGCCAGGCGGTTCTTCGCCTTGCGCCCGTCCTCGCGGATCCGAGCGACGGTCGCATCGACCTCGCGATCGGTCCCGGCATTGACGAAGCTGCCGCCGCCGGCCGCAGCCACCGCCTGCAGCGATGCCGCTTCGCCAGACGGCACCGCGAAGCCAATGATGTTGACGATCGCCTTGGTCGATCCCCGGTTGATCGATCGAGCCGCCGCGACCGGATCACCGCCACAGGTTTCCTGACCATCGGACACGACATAGATGATTTGCTCGCCGGGATGGCCGTTCGCGGCGAGCAGCGCTTCGGCGCGTTTGAGCGCTGCGGCGAGCGGGGTCCAACCCACCGGCCGGATCGTCGCGACCGAGCGCACAGGCGCGGCCCGATCGCGCGTCATCTGCACTGGCAGATCGACCGCGGCGCAGGATTGCGTCTTGCCATCTGCCCGGTTGTTACCTGCCTGCCCGAACACCAGCAGGCCGGCTTCCGCTGTCTCCGGCAATTCGTCGACGAATGCTGCCGCGGCAGATTTGGCGAGATCGAGCTTCTGGCGGCTCGACACCCGGCCCGCCATCGAGCCCGACGCATCGATCGCGACTATCACGCGCGCCGGCGGTACCGGGCCGGCGGCCACTTCAGGTACCGTAAACGATGCGTCGACCAGCGCAGGATCGTTGAAACAGGCCTCGCGATCGCCGGCTTTGAACTGGTTCAGATAGGCCTCGATCTCAGGCGAGCGGTCAGCGGTGCGCGTCGAACCTTGCATGTTGCCGCCCGACGCGCTGTCCGTCTTGCGATCGCAGCTGGCCAACAATGGACATAGCGCCAGCATCGCGGCGGCGGTGCACATCCTGACACGGCGGCCAGTTCTTGGGGATTCAGGTTTCATCGCGCGAGGATCACCGCATCGTCTCCGGCTGTTGCATCCGAAAACCCGTAATCGCGTGCGAGCGTTCCCTTGGCCGAGGTCCGACGGCTCAGAGGTCGCTGTAGCGTGCCCCGAGCGCGGCGGTGCTCGTGATTTCGATCGCGTGCCCTAAATCCTGCAATTCACGGGCGCGGCGGAACTGCGTGTCGTAGCGGATATAGCCGAAGGGTTCGTCCCCGCAGACCACGAGCATCGTCGTGGTCTTGCCGACCGCTGTCACGATCCGGCCGCCCATCGCGGCGATGCGATGGGCCAGTTCGCCATGACGTGGCTCACCCAGGATCGCGACGCGCTGGCCGACGAGCGGACCGTCGAGCGCGGGCTTGGGGGCCGGCTCGGCGGAAGCGCGCTTAGGAACGGTCAGCCAGCCCGCTAGAGGAATGCCCGCTTCTTCGCTGGCCTTGACGACGATCAGGCCGGCCGCGCGGGCGTCGCTCAACGCATCATGATGTTTGAGGCGAATGCCGAGATGCTTTGAGACGACATTGAGCCGGTGGCTGGCAAGTTGCGGCCAGACGCGTTTGGCGACCCGCACGCTGTCGAGCCAGTTCGCCTCGATCGGCCTGCGGTCATGGACCCGGCAGGCGGCGGTGAGCGCGCCCTTGTCGAAATAGGAATGGGCCACTGTCACGCGGCTCGCCAGATGTTTGTCGATCACCTCGTGCAGATCGCCGAAGCACGGCTTGCCGATGACATGATTCTCGGTGATGCCGTGAATGCGGGTGTTGAAGCTGCTGAAATAATCCCTGGGATCGATCAGCGTCTCATATTCGAAGGCGATCTTCCCGTCTTTGAAGCCGACGATGCCGATCTGGCAGATACTGCTGACCCGGCCACAGGCTGTTTCGACATCGACCGACACGAAGTCGGGAGCGTCAGGGTCCGACGAGGTCGGGGGGGGGCCATGGCGCAGCCGGGGCAGTGGTCGCATCGCAGGGGGCCGCGGGATCCACTGCGGAAGTCTGGGCGAGGTCTGGACGGTAACGGAACATAACGCGACCATAGCGGTACGCAGCGTCACCTCCAAGCGCGATCGGCGTGCGTGCAAGTTACGTCGATCGCGAAGCGGACGATGCCGAGTATGGCCGCGGGCCTGTCGGCGTTGGCGCTGCTTGATGCCCAGGCGGCTCGGGAACGCGCTGGGGCGAGCCGTGTTATGCTCGGACGCACGGACCGCGAACCACGGCTCCTGCGAAAGGAGTGGATGTGGACGAGCGTGACGACTGGCATCTGACGGACAAGGTTGCCCACGAGACCGGGCCCGGCGATCCATTCGCCGCGGCGGTGCGCGCGACCCGCATGCCGATGGTCATCACCGACCCCGCCAAACCCGACAATCCGATCGTGTTCTGCAACGAGGCCTTCCAGAAGCTCACTGGCTATGCGCGCGAGGAGATCATCGGGCGCAACTGCCGCTTTCTCCAGGGACCGGACACCGACCGGGCTGCTGTTCGCCGGATCCACGATGCGATTGCCGCCGCCAACCCGATCGACCTCGACCTCCTCAACTATCGCAAGGACGGCACCACCTTCTGGAATGCGCTTTATCTGAGCCCGGTCCGCAACAAGGCGGGCGACATCCAGTTCTTCTTTGCCTCGCAGCTCGACGTGACCGATCGTATCGAGGCGCAGCGCACGATTGCCGAGCAGAAAGCGATCGTCGAACGCGAGGTCGAAAAGCGCACCGCCGACTTGACCGCAGCCCTCGACGCCAAGACGCTGCTGCTGCACGAGGTTGATCACCGCGTGAAAAACAATCTCACGATGATCGGATCACTGCTGCGGCTTCAGGCCCGCACCATCGCCGATCCCGCCGTCTCGGCCAAGCTCGAAGCGATGCTCGAGCGCATCGACGCGCTCGCGACCGTTCACCGCCGGCTCTATCAGAGCGACGACATCGAGCGCTTCGATATCGGGGCGTTCTGCGAGAACCTTGTCGCCGATGTCGTGGGGTCGAGCGGGCGCCGTGACATCATCACTGATATCACCGTTGATCGTATTGAAATTCCGGCCGCGATGGCATCGGCTCTCGGCCTCGTCCTCAACGAGATCCTGACCAACGCCATCAAACATGCGTTCGCCGACGGAAGGGGCGGCAAACTGTCGGTTCTTGCCATCCGTGACGGCACTGATGCCATGCTGACCATCGCCGACGACGGACCGGGTTTTGCGGGCGGCAAGCCGCCCTCCGGAGGGCTGGGCACCACGCTGATCAGTCGGCTTGCCAAGCAGGCGGGCGCGCAGGTTACCTGGATCAGCGGCGCGACCGGCACGCGGGTCGATGTCCAATTCGAAGTGGAGAGCAACTGATGCGCCCCTTGGCACCGCTCTCCATCCTCATCGTCGAAGATGAGGCACTGCTGGCCATGGATCTCGAGAGCATGATCGAAGACGCTGGCCATCAGGTTGTCGCCGAAGCCGCGTCCCTGTACGACGTCGAGGATCTGCCGAACGACTGCCGGTTCGATCTGGCCTTCGTCGACATCCAACTCGCCCGCGGCACAAGCGGGCTCGATGTCTCACGCCTGATCCAGGATCGCTGGCAGGGAACTTTCATCGTCTTCGTGACCGCTAACTCGGCGAAAATACCGGAGGATTTTGCCGGAGCGCATGGCGTGATCCCCAAACCTTTCTCCCGCAACGGGCTGATGGCCGCGATGCGCTATATCGAGGAAGGCGTCTGCGACCCGCCGCCAGTCTCGCCCCAACCGGCGAGCTTTCACGCATCGCCGGCTTTCGCCGCGACCTGGGCTTAAGGCTGCCGCACGCACCTGGCGAGCGACGGTTCGCTGCATTCGTGACACCCTGCGTTCACGCGTAACGCGAAAGATCGACCTCCGTACCGGGGCTGCTGAACAGCTTCGCGGCCAGATCCCGCATCAGGTTCGAGCTGGCGACGCCGAGAACGCCATGAAGAAGACTGATCCCAAGCCGGCTTTTGGGATGCATCAGTCGCGGCGCGATTTTTGGCACCCCTTGGCCATCTTCTACCATCGGCCGCATCTGCGTCTCATAGGCTTCTAGCGCCGCCTCGACGCTGCCGCCCCGTACGAGTTCCTCTGCCAGGACGTAGGCACCCGTGACAGCGAGCGTCGCGCCGATGCCGGCAAGCGGGGTCGCGCACCAGGCGGCATCGCCCGTCAGAACCACATGCCCCGAAGACCAGCGCGGCATCCGCACCTGGCGCAGGACGTCGAAGTAGAAATCGTCGGTCGTATCCATCGCCGCGAGGATCCGTGGCGTCTCCCAGCCAGCTCCGGCGAAGCAGTCGCGCAGAAACGCCTTCTGCCGGTCGACATGCCAATCCTGTTCGCCCTCGGGTGCCTTGGAGATCGACAGCATGGCCCGCGTCGTGCCGCGCCGGTCGGGTCGAAGCGATACGCTGCGCCTGCCCGGCGCATTATACCAGCGCCACATCCGGTCATCGCCCGCGATCCTCGGGATTGTGAAATAGGCGATCGTCATGTCCATCCAGCGGGGATCATTCTCGCCCTTGAACACCAGCTCGCGCGTTTGAGACCCGACCCCCTCGGCGACGATGACCACATCAAAGGCCTCGGTCGTGCCGCTGGCAAACGTGACCTGCGCTTCGTTCGGGCCATCGTCGATCGCAGCGATCCGATCGTCGAACCGATACTCTGCGCTGCCCTTCGCACGATCGTAGAGCAGTCGGGCGAGGTCGCCGCGAAGGATTTCCATCTCCGCGGTCGGACCGTCGCTGCCGGTATCGCCAACGGCAAATCTCGCCGCCTCGCTTCCGTCCTCGTTGACCCAGACGGTGCCTTGCTCTCCGGTCCCGTGCTCTAGTGCTGCCACCTCCAGCTCGAGGCGACGGATCACCTCGCGCCCGACTCCCCGCACATCGATATTCTGTCCGCCATCGCGAAACGCCGGAGCCCGTTCGACCACCACGACCTCGCAGCCTTCCCGCGCCAGCACTGCCGCAGCGGTATTGCCGGCGATGCTGGCGCCGGTGATGAGGACGCGTCGGGGCATGAAGGTCTCCTTTCAGGGGTAAACCTGCGCTCCGACCTTCGCGTTCCCCGATCTTGATCCGGACGGCGCATCGGCTCGCCCTCTGGCTGCGGGTCGCGTTGGATCCTTCTCCACAAACCAGAGCGCGATGTTGCCGCGTGCAAACTACTCTTGCCCCGCAAGGAGCAGCGTTCAGCGCGGCCGGTCGGCAGCGCGGGCGATCTGGGCCGAAATGATTATCCGCTTGCCCGCGACGCCGGCGAGCGTCGCTTCGATCAACAATGCGGCCACCGTTGCGGCCGGATTGATGCGGGCACTGGCGGGCAGGACGGGGCTGGCGAAACGCAGCAGCGTCACCATCGCATGCTCCATTGCGCGTTCTGCCCTCGGCTGGCCGCTGAGAAAGCCTGGACGTGCGATCGTTAGCGACGGGAAGCCTATACTGGTGATTGCGTCTTCCAGCTCGCCTTTGATGCGGGCGTAGCGGAAGTACGATTTCGGGTTGGCACCCGCTGATGAGACCAGCGCGAACGCGATGGCGCCGCGCTCGCGGACCAGGGTCGCGATCTTCAGCGGATAATCATGGTCGATGACGCGATAAGCCTCGGGCGAAGGCGTCTGCGCCCGTGTCGTGCCGAGTGCGCAGATCGCGCCATCAACGTCCCACCAGTCTGAATCGGCCGGCAGGGTCTCTATCGTCGTGAGCGGGTTGATCAACTTGCCGTGCGGAGCAAGTGGCCGCCGCGTCGGCGCCACCACCTGCGCGACGCGAGGGTCGTCGAGCAGTTGCCTGAGCACCGCCGAGCCGATCAGGCCCGTTGCGCCTGCGAGAAGGAGCTTGGTCATGTCGCACTATTTGGGGTTGGCCAGCGGGTCAGACCAGCCTGGTAAAAAACTTGTCGCTCGGTGTCGCTGGAATTAGTCTTGGCGGACCGCTTCGGAGATGATGATGTTGCGCATCATGAGCGCCATTCTTCTGGCCAGCTTGACCGGGTCTGTGGTCATCGCTCAGCCAGCAGACGTCGCGCCCGCGACCGATGCGAAATTCTTCATCACGACCGTCGCCGAGCAGCGGGTCGAGCATCTGGCAACCGCACGTCCGCTCTACTGGCGCATCGAAACCTTCTCGGATGCAGCGTCTGCGCTGGTGCATAAGAACAGCTATGCGTTGGCAGCTTCGGTCGATGGCCGGCACTGGCTCTTCACTCTGGGCGCAAAGGGCGGGGCGACGCCGGGCGGCACGAAGGTGACCGAGATCGGCCCAATCCCGGTCCCGAGTGCCAAGACCTATCTGTTGCGCATAAATCATGCCGGCGGCCCAACCGGTGCAGCGACACCGGTCCACACCCATCCCGGTGCCGAGGCGATCTACGTCCTGAACGGTGAAGTCACCCAGCGGACCCGGCACGGCGTCGAAACCGCCGGGCCGCGCGAAGCCCTCAACGCCCATGGCGCCGAAATGGTGATGCAACTGAGCAGTTCAGGTCGCGCGAGACTAAGCCAGCTCGTCATGTTCGTCGTCGATGCGGATCGACCCTTCTCGCCGCCGGCCAAGTTTTGAGCCGCTTAGGCCTTTGAATGGCTGGGACTAGGTCGGCAAGCTGTCGTTCGCCCGCAAATTTCGGGAGGCAACGTCTGGTCGATTTGAGAATCTGCCCAGCGTCCCATGCGGCGGATCCCTTCCGCTACCGGTGCGCCCGTCTCTGCCTGCTTCAATGCGTAGGCGATCTGCTTTCGGTATAGCGACTCTTCTTCACGGCATGCTCCTTCAGCACGAGGGTCACATTACCGAAAAACTCTCACTCAGACCGGATGAAGAAACAGGGGGATGTCATCATGATGATTGGATGGGGT